>NZ_JACBXS010000038.1 GCF_013415485.1 Rhabdonatronobacter sediminivivens
TTGGGCAGACAGTAAAACACTCGATTCTCGCTGGGAATACCTGCCAACGCGAGTCAATCAGCCGGAAACCGTATCAGGGCGGGTGCGGGGCAAGCAGACCGGCGAGGGTCCGTGCCAGCGTCTGCGGGCTGTGGCGCATGGGGTCGCCCACGGCATCGGTCAGCCCCACCAGCAGCACGTGGCCAAGGGCTGCCATGTGCAGGGCCACGGCCTGGCGGCGGGCTTCCTCCGTGTCACCGCCCAGGGCGCGGGCGACGGTGCCATACTGTTCCGTGGTGATGGCATGGACCCGGTCCAGGATATCGGGCGCCCAGGTCGGACGGGCGCCGATCTGCGGGGCGGCATACATCAGCCGAAACCGCGCAAGATCCGCCAGGTGAAAGCCGATCAACGCCTGCACCACATTGCGCCGCGCCGCCTCGGGGCCGGGGGCGTCCCGGGCGGCGGCGATAGCCACTGCGGCCTCTTCGCGCAGGCAGCCGAGTGCGACAGCCCCCAGAAGCTGGGCCTTGTTGGGGAACCAGTAGATGACCGCCTGCTTGCTGATCCCCAGCCGTGCGGCGAGGGCATCGAAGGTCACAGCCCCCATCCCGCCATCGCGCAGCAAGGCCAGTGCCTCGGCGGTGATACGGGCCTTGCGCTCGGACATGGGGGAAAATCCTTGCTTGCTTACCAATGGTAAGTTAACCTCCTTACCATTGGTAAGCAAGCGCCTTCTGAACAGGGAAACCACCATCATGTCCGATCTGCATGTCCATGCCTTCGCTCCGGCCTGGGGGCTGCCCTCCAGCGGACCGTTTGCACTCAAGCTCATGGCCTGGCTGTCCCATGCCGGGATCCCCTGGCGCGGGGTGGTGGACAATCGCCCCGCAAACGGGCCGCTGGGCAAAAGCCCCTGGATCGAACAGGACGGGTTGCGCATGGGCGACAGCGACCGCATCATCCGCCATCTGGCCGCGCGGCATGGACTGGGCGACCCGATGGCGCAGCCGGATGCGGCTGCGGTCATGCGCGATGCGCTGAAGACCGCGTTCGAGGAACGCTTCCACCAGATCCTGGAATGGGAGCTGTTCCTCCACCCCGAAGGCTTTGCCGGGTTTCGTGCGCTGCTGGCCGAGGCCGCGCCGCCCCTGCTGGCGCCCCTGATCGCGCGGCAGATGCAACGCCATTTCGCACGGCAGTTGCACGCCCGCGGGATCGCCCGGCTGGAGGCGACCGAGATTGCGGCCCTTGGCAAACGGCATCTGGACGGGCTGGATACCGTGCTGGCAGAGGGGACGGGCTGGCTGAACGGCGCCGAACCGGGGGTGGTGGATTTTGCGGTCTGGGGCCAGGTGGCGCCGCTTCTGCACTGGCCCATGGCAACGCCCGTGGCCACCCACGCGCGCCGCCTGCCCAATGTCACGGACTGGAGCACGCGGCTGCAGGCGGCAGCCTTCGGGGCAGATCAGGCGCGGGTGGCCTGAGGGGGCGCGGCCTCGGCCCGCAGCCAGTCACGAAAGGCACGCAAGGGGGGATACCAGGCACCGACTTCAGGCCAGACAAGGTAATAGGCGCCGCTGGCAGGCGTGGCGCCCCCCCAAGGGGCCACCAGATGCCCGGCAGCAAGCGCCGGACGGGCCAGAAAATCGGGCAGAAGGGCAACGCCCAGGCCGTGGATGGCGGCCTCGGTCAGGGGGGCGAACTGGTCGCACTGCAGGGTCATGGCGGGCGCGGCATCCAGCCCTTGGGCGGCGCACCATTCGGCCCAGGCGCGCGGGCGTGTGTCCAGGCCCAGCAGAGGCAGCGCCAGCAGTGCCGCCATATCCGCAGGTTCCGGCGCCAGCCCCGGCGCGCAAACCGGCACCAGGCTTTCCCCGAACAGCTCCGCCGAGGCCACCCCGGGCCAGTCCGGCGTGCCAAAATGGATGGCCGCGTCAAACCCTTCGCTGTCGAAATCAAACGGCCTCAGCCGCGTGCCCAGGCTGAGCCGCAGGCCGGGATGCGCCGACAGGAACCGCGGCAGGCGCGGCATCAGCCAGTGGCTGCCAAAGCTGGGCAGGATGGCCAGCGCCAGGGTGCCCGCGCCGGTATCGGCCTGCACCCGCTGGCTCGCCTGGCCCAGCAGATCCAGCACGCGCGCCACGTCGCGGGCATAGGCGCGGGCATGGTCGGTGGGTTTCAGCCGCCGCCCCTCGCGCAGGAACAATTGCCGGCCAAGCTGATCTTCCAGCGCGCGGATCAACCGGCTGACCGCGCCCTGGGTCAGGTCCAGGTCATGCGCCGCCGCCAGGGTGGACCCCGTGCGCATGACCGCATCGAAGGCCGCCAGCAGGCTGATCGAGGGCAGGAACCGCCTTGGATGGGCCATGGTATGTGCTTTGCTCATATGAATACGCCTAAAGAGGCGTATAACCCGGGTCGAAACTGGCGCATAGAGCATATCACAACCCCTGCCCTGCCGCCCCGGAACCGATTGCAACCGGCGCGGCGGGGCGGCATTCTGGCACCCGGAACGGAGGGACCATGGATCGCGCGCAGATCGTACATGACAATTTCCTGCGCCGGGTGGCAGAGGATGACCTGCCGCCGGGCCGAGCACCTTCGGGGCCGCTGCAGGGCCCCGAGGCCGTGCGCCTGTTCCGCGCAGGCTGCCTCAGCCGCGCGCTGGACCGCAAAAGCCGTGCAATGCAGAAGGCGGGCACCGGGTTCTATACCATCGGGTCCTCGGGGCATGAGGGGCTGGCGGCGGTGGCCCATGCGCTGCGGCCCACGGACATGGCCTTCCTGCATTACCGCGATGCGGCCTTCCAGATCGCGCGGGCCGATCAGGTGCCGGGCCAGACCATCGCCTGGGACATGGCGCTGAGCTTCGCCTGTTCGGTCGAGGATCCGACCTCGGGCGGGCGTCACAAGGTGCTGGGGTCGCGCGCGCTGATGATCCCGCCACAGACCTCGACCATCGCCAGCCACCTGCCAAAGGCGGTAGGCGCGGCCTACAGCATCGGCGCGGCGCGGCGGGCGCGCCCGGAACATGCCGTGCTGCCCGAGGATGCCATCGTCTATTGCAGCTTCGGCGATGCCTCGGCCAACCATTCCACGGCGCAGGGCGCGTTCAACACCGCGCAATGGACGGCGTTCCAATCCATCCCCATGCCGCTCCTGTTCTGCTGCGAGGACAACGGCATCGGCATTTCCGTCAAGACCCCGCGCGGCTGGATCGAGGCCACATTCCGCGACCGTCCGGGGATGAAATACTTCAGCGCCGACGGGCTGGACCTCTATGAGACCTCCCGCGTGGCGCAGGAGGCCGCCGCCTATGTCCGCCGCCGCCGCAAGCCCGCCTTCCTGCATATCCGCACGGTACGGCTTTATGGCCATGCCGGCGCCGATGTGCCCACCAGCTACCTGTCCCGCGCCGAGGTCGAGGCCGAGGAAGCCAACGACCCGCTGCTCCATTCCGTCCGCCTGCTGCGCGACGCCGGCGCGCTGGAGCCCGCGGCGGCGCTGGATATATACACCAACACCTGCGCGCGGGTGGAGCGTGTGGCCGATGCCGCCGCCGAGCGCCCGCGGCTTAAGACCGCCGCGCAGGTCATAGCCAGCCTGATCCCGCCGCCGCGCCCCTGCCGCCCCACCAACGGGCCATCGGCGGAGGCCCGCGAAGCGGCGTTCGGCGCCGACCTGAAGGCCATGGACAGCCCGCAGCCCATGGCGCGGCTGATCAACTGGGCGCTGACCGACCTGATGCTGGCCCATCCTGAAATCGCGCTGATGGGCGAGGATGTGGGGCGCAAGGGCGGCGTCTATGGCGTGACGCAGAAGCTGCATGGCCGGTTCGGCGCGTCCCGCGTGATCGACACGCTGCTGGATGAGCAATCCATCCTGGGCCTGGCTATTGGCATGGCGCATAACGGGTTCATCCCGGTGCCGGAAATCCAGTTCCTGGCCTATCTGCACAATGCCGAAGATCAGTTGCGCGGCGAGGCGGCGACGCTGCCCTTCTTCTCGAACGGGCAGTTTTCCAACCCCATGGTGATCCGCATTGCCGGGTTGGGCTATCAGAAGGGGTTTGGCGGGCATTTCCACAATGACAATTCGGTGGCGGTGCTGCGCGATATTCCCGGTGTGGTGCTGGCCTGCCCGTCCGGGGGCGCGGATGCCGCGATGATGCTGCGCGAATCCGTGCGGCTGGCGCGCGAAGAGGCCCGCGTGGTGGTGTTTCTGGAGCCCATCGCGCTCTATCCGATGCGTGACCTGCACGCGGCCGGGGATGGCGGCTGGATGGACCGCTACCCGGCGCCGGACCGGCGGATCGGGCTGGGCGAAGTCGGTGTGCATGGCGAGGGCCGCGATCTGGCGCTGGTGAGTTTCGGCAACGGGCGATACCTGTCGCATCAGGCACAGGCGGCGCTGGCGCAGGACGGTGTGGCCGCGCGGGTGGTGGATCTGCGCTGGCTTTCGCCGCTGCCCGGGGCCGGGCTGGCGGCGGCGCTGGACGGGGTGGAGCGTGTGCTGTTCGTGGATGAAACCCGGCGCTCGGGCGGGGTGGCCGAGGCGCTCATGGCCTGGGGGGCAGAGCATCTGGATGTGCCCTTCGCGCGGCTGACGGCCGAGGACAGTTTCATCGCCACCGGCCCGGCCTATGCGGCGACGATGCCGTCGGCCGAGGGCATCGTGGCGGTGGCGCGCGACCTGATGGAGCGCGGGCGATGAGCGTTGCGCGCCTGCTCAACGGTGCCCGCGCCCGGGGCGCCCCACCCACCCACCCTTGCGCCCCGGGCGCGGGCCGGACCGCTGGCGCGGTCCGATTGGAGGGCACGGAATGAAAACGGCGGTGGTCATCTGCCCCGGACGGGGGACCTATAACAAGGCTGAACTGGGCACACTGGGGCGTCATTTCCCGGATGCAAGGCTGATGGCGCGATTCGATGCCATGCGCGTGGCCGAGGGGCAGGAGACACTCTCGGCGCTCGATGGCGCGGCGCGGTTTTCGGGGGCGAAGCACACGCGGGGGGACAATGCCTCGGCGCTGATCTATGCGGCCGCGCTGGGGGATTTCCTGTCTATCGACGGCGACGCGGTGCAGGTGGTGGCCGTCACCGGCAACTCCATGGGCTGGTATTCGGCCCTGGCCTGCGCGGACGCCCTGAGCCCCGAGGACGGATTCACGGTGGTCAACACCATGGGCCGGCTGATGCAAGACGCGCTGATCGGCGGGCAACTGGTCTATCCGCATATGGGCGCGGACTGGCGCCCGGACCCGGACCGCAAGGCCGCGCTGCTGCATCAGGTGGCCGAGATCGACGCGCGCGACGGCCATCGGCTGGCGCTGTCCATCGACCTGGGCGGGATGCTGGTGCTGGCGGGGAATGAGGCCGGGCTGGCAGCCTTCGAGGCCGAGGCGCCGCCCACCGAAGGGCGCTTTCCCCTGCGGCTGGGCAACCATGCGGCGTTTCACACCGACCTGCAGGCGCCGGTGGCCCGGCAGGGCCGCGCCGCGCTGGCGCCCGCCTTGTTCGGCCAACCGCGCCTGCCGCTGGTGGACGGGCGCGGGGCCATCTGGTGGCCGGGGGCCAGCGATCCGCAGGCGCTTTGGGACTATACGCTGGGCCATCAGGTCACCCAGAGCTATGATTTCACCGCCGCCATCCGCACGGCGGCGCGGGAATTCGCCCCCGATCTGTTCATTGTCACCGGCCCCGGCACCACGCTGGGGGGCGCGGTGGCGCAATCGCTGATCCTGTCCGGCTGGGACGGCATGGGATCGAAGGATGATTTCAAGGCCCGGCAGGCCGCGGCGCCGATGCTGGTCTCGATGGGACTGGACGAGCAGCGCGGCCTTGCCACGGGCACAACCGAAAGGGAGATACAGGAATGACCCATGCAGATGTTCTGAAGGCCGCAGGCCTGAGCGCGGATGAGCTGAGCGGCGGCACGCTGGCCGTGCACTCACCCATCGACGGCGCCGAGGTGGCGCGGCTGACCGAGACATCCGCCGCCGATATGGACGCCATTGTGGCCCGGTCCCGGACCGCGTTCCAGAGCTGGCGCGACCTGCCCGCCCCGCGCCGGGGCGAGCTGGTGCGCCTGCTGGGCGAGGAGTTGCGCGCGGCCAAGGACGAACTGGGCGCCGTGGTCACGCTGGAGGCGGGAAAGATCACGTCCGAAGGTCTGGGCGAGGTGCAGGAGATGATCGACATCTGCGACTTTGCCGTGGGCCTGAGCCGGCAGCTTTACGGGCTGACCATCGCCAGCGAACGGCCCGGCCACCGGATGATGGAAACCTGGCACCCCATGGGCCCCTGCGGCGTGATCACCGCCTTCAACTTCCCCGTGGCCGTCTGGTCCTGGAACACGGCCATTGCGCTGGTCTGCGGCAATCCTGTGATCTGGAAACCGTCCGAGAAATCGCCGCTGACGGCCATGACCTGCATGAAGATCCTGGATCGCGCGCTGGAGCGCTTTGGCGATGACGCGCCCGACGGATTGGTGCAACTGGTCATCGGCGGCGCCGATGTCGGGGCCGCGATGGTCGGGCACAAGGATGTCGCCATCGTCTCGGCCACCGGGTCCACCGCCATGGGGCGCAAGGTCGGACCGAAAGTCGCCGAACGCTTCGGGCGCTGCATCCTGGAACTGGGCGGGAACAACGCCATGATCGTCGCGCCCTCGGCGGATCTGGACATGGCGGTGCGCGCGATCGTGTTTTCGGCCGTTGGAACCTGCGGACAACGCTGCACCAGCCTGCGCCGGGTGATCGCACATGACAGCATCCGCGCGGAACTGGTCGAACGTCTGGCCAAGGCCTATGCCACCCTGCCCATAGGCGACCCGCGCGCACCCGGCACGCTGGTCGGCCCCATCATCGACAGCGCGGCCCGCGACCGCATGCTGGCCGCGCTGCAGATCGCGCGCGGTGAAGGCGGCACGGTCCATGGTGGTGAAGCGGTCGAGGCGGTGACGGGCGGCGCCTATGTCAGCCCGGCGATTGTCGAAATGCCCGCCCAGACCGACATTGTGCGGACCGAGACCTTTGCACCGATCCTCTATGTCATGGGCTATACGGAGCTGTCCGACGCGATTGCAATGCAGAACGATGTGCCGCAGGGCCTGTCATCCTGCATCTTCACCACCGACCTGCGCGAGGCCGAAACTTTCCTGTCCGATGCAGGATCGGATTGCGGGATCGCCAATGTAAACATCGGACCCTCAGGGGCCGAGATCGGCGGCGCGTTCGGCGGCGAGAAGGAAACCGGCGGCGGGCGCGAAAGCGGCTCGGACGCGTGGAAAGGCTACATGCGGCGGGCGACGAACACCATCAACTATTCGCGCGAGCTGCCTCTGGCACAGGGCGTCAAGTTCGACCTCTGAGCCCGATACCAGCCAAGCGGAGCGCGCGTCCCGCGCGCGCGCCTTCTGGCACTTCGTGCGGCGTCAGGGGGCATTTTGCCCCCTGTTCACACCTGGCCAGACAGGCTCGACGCCACTCCATGCCCGGCACAGAAGCTGAAGCGGAGTTCTGCTCTCAGGGGGCAGTACCTTGTGGCATCGGCCGCGGCGGAGGCATGATCCCGGGAGGGCCCGACACCGGAGACACGACCGCTGACGCCCGAGCAGGACCGGTTTCCGGGCCCGGCACCGCACCCCCGTAATTGACCGGTTCCGGCCGCGGAAGGTTGACCGCGACAGGGCGCTTGCCCTGGCGTGACGCCGCGCGCGATGCGAATATGTCGATGGGGGTACCATTGCGCACCATCGCATAGATGTCTTCCATCTGCCTGTCGGTGACGGCGATGCAGCCATCCGTCCAGTCGCCGCGGACGTTCTGAAACCGTGGCCCGCGGCCATGGATAAAGATATCGCCGCCGGGAGACACACCACGCGCCGCGGCCGAGGCGCGGTCTGCGGCATTGGGATAGGAGATGCCGATCGACAGGTGAAACCGGCTGTCGGGGTTGCGCCGGTCGATGAAATAGCGCCCCTCGGGCGTGCGACGGTCGCCTTCCTGCTGCTTGTGGCCATTGGGATTACCCAGGTCCACACGGAATGTGCGCAGCATCCGGTCATGGTGCCAGAGCTCCATCCGGCGCTCCGCCTTGTAGACCCGGATCTGGGTGACTTCCGGCCCGTTGTAGGTCCGGAACTTCGACGGGCTGCCACAACTCGCCAGAATGAGCACAGCTGCAAACAGGGTCACAAGACGCGAAAGAATCATGCTCTGCCCCAAGCAATTTTTTCCGACGATGCCGGATTGCGGTAATTTCGGCTACAAAAACCGTAGCCCGGGGCGCCCGGAGCGCGCTTCTGCGATCACTTCCGCGTGTTCCGGGCCACAGTCGCCCTTTCGTCCTCGGCTTTCTCGGCCTCCAGCCGCGCTTCGATTGCGCGCAATCGTGACAGAACCTCATCCCGATAGTCGCTGGTCTGCTGATTGCTTTCTTCGGCATGGGCATCCTGCATCGAGTTCACGATCAAACCGACCAGAAGGTTCACCACCGCGAAAGTGGTCATCATGATGAAGGGAACAAAGAACACCCAGGCGTAAGGGTAGATCTCCATCACCGGGCGCACGATGCCCATGGACCAGCTTTCCAGCGTCATGATCTGGAACAGCGAATAGGCCGAGGCCCCGATTGTCCCGAACCACTCGGGGAAACTGTCCTGGAACAGTTTCGTGGCCATGACCGATCCGATGTAGAAAATCATGCTCATCAGCAGAAAGACCGAGCCCATCCCCGGCAGGGCCTTCAGAAACCCTTCGACCACCCGCCGCAGGCTGGGCGTCACGGACACCACCCGCAGCAATCGCAGGATCCGCAGCGCGCGCAGAACCGTGTACGCCCCCGCCCCGGGCACCAGCGAAATACCCACAATGACGAAATCGAACAGGTTCCAGCCGGACCGAAAGAATCCGAACCGCTGCGCATAAAGCTTCAGCGCGATCTCGATCACGAATATCGTCAGACACAACCGGTCCAGCGACATGATCAGCGGGCCTGCGGCAGCCATGATGTCCCGCGATGTCTCCATCCCCAGGATCACGGCGTTGAACAGGATCACCCCGATGATCCCGTTCTGCACCCAGCGTTGATCCAGAAACGCCGCCACCTTTTCCCGGGCCGTCAGGCCGCGCTGCCTTGGCTGCTCAGGGTGCTCTGTCTTGTCCTGCATGGATGCCTTCATCTTGCCAGAAATACTCCGGGGATCCGGGGGCTGGCCCCCGGCGCTGCAACAAGGTGCAGCACGTCGTTCCGGCCATATGGCCAAACAACGGGCGCGCCGCAAGCGTCCTGCACCACGATCCCGCAGCCGGACAATCTGCAAGGCGGCATCAACGCAGCCCCGTCTGCCCACCGCGCCCCGGCATACGGCTTGCTAGAACGGCACATCATCGGCCTGCGCCGCAGGAACCAGGAAACGGGCAACCACATGGCGCGCGCCGGCCTTTTCGAAGTCCACATGCGCCTTGTCGCCTTCGATCGCGCTCACCCGGCCATAGCCGAATTTCTGGTGGAACACGCGCGCGCCCGGATCGAAAGCCGGTTCGGCGGTGGCATTGATCACCATGTCGCGCGCATCGCGGGGTGTCCCCGAGGCCCGGCCGCTACGCGCCTGCAAGCGCTTCCAGCCGGGTGAATTATAGACATTCGCCCCGGCTGCGCGGCTTTCCAACCCCTGCGCCGCCGCGGGTGGGGCCATCGCGCCGCCATGCAGGCCGGGCGCGGTCAGCACCTCTACATGCGCCGCGGGCAGTTCATCCACAAAGCGCGAGGGAAGCTGCGACTGCCATTGCCCGTATACCCGGCGATTGGCGGCAAAGCTGATGGTGCAGATCGCCTCGGCCCGGGTGATGCCCACATAGGCCAGACGGCGCTCTTCCTCCAGGCCCTTGATCCCGCTCTCATCCATCGTGCGCTGCGAGGGGAACAGCCCGTCCTCCCACCCGGGCAGGAACACAACCGGAAACTCCAGCCCCTTGGCCCCATGCAGGGTCATGATGGTCACCTTTTCGGTGGCTTCTTCCGAGTCATTCTCCATGATGAGCGAGACATGCTCCAGAAACCCCTGCAGATTGTCGAATTCTTCCAGCGCCTTGACCAGCTCCTTGAGGTTCTCCAGCCGGCCCGGCGCCTCGGGCGTCTTGTCGGCCTGCCACATGGCGGTATAGCCGGAGTCGTCCAGGATCCGCTCGGCCAGCTCGATATGGCTGATGCCCTGCGGCGCCTCCAGCGGTTCGATCAGATCACTGCCCGGCTCCGGCGTCGGTCCGCTGGCAATGGCATGCCAGCGCGCGATGGCATCCAGCAACAGGCGCAGCTCGCGCGCGCCCTTCCCGCCCAGGTCACCCGCGTCCAGCAACCTGCGGGCGCCTTCGGTCAGCGGCACCCCGGCATCGCGCGCCGCGCGCTGGATCTTCTGCTGCGCCTTGTCGCCCAGCCCCCGGCGCGGGGTGTTCACGATCCGCTCGAAGGCCAGATCATCGGCGGGGCTGACGGCCAGCCGGAAATAGGCCATGGCATCGCGAATTTCCATCCGTTCATAGAATCGCGGCCCGCCGATCACGCGATAGGGCATGCCGATGGTCAGGAACCGATCCTCGAAGGCGCGCATCTGGTGGCTGGCGCGCACCAGCACCGCGATCTGGTTCAGGCCGACCGGGTCCAGCCCGCGCGTGCCCGCCTGCAGCGCCTCGATCTCCTCGCCCACCCAGCGGGCCTCTTCCTCGCCATCCCAATGGCCGATCAGGCGGACCTTCTCACCCTCCTCGGCCTCGGTCCACAGCTCCTTGCCCAACCGGTCCTGATTCTCCGCGATCACCGCCCCCGCAGCCGCCAGGATATGCGGGGTCGAGCGGTAATTCTGCTCCAGCCGGATCACGGCGGCGCCGGGGAAATCGCGCTCGAATCGCAGGATGTTGCCAACCTCGGCCCCGCGCCAGCCATAGATCGACTGGTCATCATCGCCCACGCAACAGATATTGCGATGCCCCGCCGCCAGCAGCCGCAGCCACAGATACTGCGCCACATTGGTGTCCTGATATTCATCCACCAGGATGTAGCGGAACCAGCGCTGATATTTCTCCAGCACATCCGGGTGCTGCTGAAAGATCGTCACGCAGTGCAGCAGCAGGTCACCGAAATCACAGGCGTTGAGTGTGCGCAACCGCTCCTGATAGGCGGCGTAAAGCTCCACCCCCCGGCCGTTGAAGGCATCCGATTCCGAGGCGGGGACAATATCCGGTCGCCAGGCGCGGTTCTTCCAGTTGTCGATGATCCCCGCCAGCATCCGGGCAGGCCAGCGCTTTTCGTCGATATTCTCGGCCACGATCAGCTGTTTCATCAGCCGTTGCTGATCATCGGTGTCCAAGATCGTGAACCCCTGCTTCAACCCCACCAGTTCCGCATGGCGGCGCAACAGCTTGACGCCGATGGAGTGGAAGGTGCCCATCCAGGGCAGCCCCTCCACCGCCTCACCCAGAAACTGGCCCACGCGGGCCTTCATCTCGCGCGCGGCCTTGTTGGTGAAGGTCACGGCCAGTATTTCATTCGGGCGCGCGCGGGCGGTGTTGAGCAGATGCGCGATCCGCGCGGTCAGCGCGCGGGTCTTGCCGGTGCCCGCGCCGGCCAGCATCAGCACCGGACCGTCCAGGGTTTCCACCGCCTGCCGCTGTGCCGCGTTCAGGCCATCCAGATACGGGGCCGGACGGGCTGCCATGGCGCGGGCCGAAAGCGAGGGTTGCGCAAAGGCGCCGGGATCGTCGGAATGGTTCATGCCCGGCACCATAACGCGCCCCATACGGAATGAAAAGTTGTGTTCACGGCTTGTTCCTGGCGCGCGGCGAATTTCCTGCCCGTTGCGACATCACACAGGCGCTGCCTCTCCCGCCAGCCGCAACATATGCCCCGGAACCTGAGCATCACGCCCGAAGCTGTGAGCTCGAAGGCATCATCCCCCCAGACCCGTATGGCACATCTTCAAGGGGCGCGGACCCGCAACAGCGGCTCAGATACCCAGTGCCGCCCGGATTGTCGGCAGCATGATCGCTGAAATACCCCCCACCATCGCACCGACAAGGTAGCGCATGACACGCCCGGGAACGCGGGGGGAAATACCCGCCAAGGCAGAACAAACCGCCGCATAATATGCGATCACCAGAAAATCCATCGCCTGAAATCATGCTGAACATGCCAAGGGCTGTCAATCGATCAGAGCCCCGGGTGCGCCCCCCCGGGAAGGCATCTCGGGCGGGGCAGGCCAGCGCTGGGCGCGAACCTTCCGCGTTTTCGCCGGTGCCTTCCGGTCACCCCCGTCCAGATCGGACGGGCCGCGCAACACCAGGACGCCCCGCGCAGCGCTCCGCCCCGGTTTGGGCCGGGCACGGAATGACCGATCACGGCATGGCATGATCCGTCGCCAGATCCCGGAATCCCCGCACGAAACTGGCCAGAAGCGTATTGATGCGACGATCCTCGGTCAGGGTCTGCGCCTCTTGCGCAATCTGGCGCAATTGCACGATCCCGGGCGTATCGGGCGCCTGGCTGAGGTCCACATAAGCCATGCGCCATTCAGGAAAGGCGCGGCTGCTGACCTCGGCCGAGAGAAGCTGCAGAATCGCGCTGTGGCGCGGGTCCCGCGCAATCCGCCTCAGCAGCGCATCAATCTCTGGTTCGGGGCCTTCGATCACCTGGAAGAAACTGCCATCATGATAGGCGAGCATCCCGCTGATCCCATCGCGCTGGTTGTTGCGGCGCGAGACCTCGAGGATCTTGCGGATTTCATCCTGCGAGAGCAGGCCTTTGGCAGCACTGATATAGGTTATGCGGCGCATCGGGGTTCCGGGGATTGAAGCACATCATCCGCAGCTTAGGACCGGAACGTTAAGGAGTCCCTTCTCCCGGAGAATTTCGCACCCTGGGGCGGCTTGCCGCGCTGCCATCACACGGTATAGTCCCGGGGATGGACCCTGACCTGCGCTACCCGGAACTGTCGGACCTGCGCGCCCGGTGCCGCCGCCGGGTGCCGCATTTCGTCTGGGAATATGTGGACAGCGCCACCGGGCGTGAAGCGGTCAAGGCCGCGAACCGCGCCGCGCTGGATACCGTGCGCTTTCGCCCCGCCATTCTGGGCGGCGAGGTCACACCCGACTTGCGCACCCGCTTTCTGGGCAAGGACTATGCCGTGCCCTTCGGGATTGCGCCGCTGGGCATGTCCGGGCTGATCTGGCCCGGTGCGGAACAGACGCTGGCCCGGTTTGCCCAGGGCGCCCGCCTGCCCTACGGGCTCAGCACTGTTGCCACCCGCCTGCCCGAGGAAATCGGCCCGCTGGCCGGTGACATGGGCTGGTTCCAGCTCTATCCCCCGCGTGACCCTGATATCCGGCGTGACCTGCTGACCCGCGCGCAGAAGGCCGGGTTCGACACGCTGGTGCTGACGGTGGACGTGCCCGGCCCCTCACGCCGTGAACGCCAGCGCCGCGCGGACCTGGCCATCCCGCCAAAGACCACGCTGCGGATCCTCTGGCAGACTGCCCTTCGGCCTGAATGGGCGTTGCGCACGTTGCGCAACGGCACGCCAAGGCTGCGGCTGATGGAGGGCTATCTGAAACTGGACGGCAACGCGCCCTCGACTGCGCATGCGGGCTATCTGCTGCGCGCGGCGCCGGACTGGGACTATCTGCACGCCCTGCGCCGCGAATGGGACGGGCACCTGATCGTCAAGGGCGTGCTGAACGCCGAAGACGCCCCGCGTCTGCGCGATGCCGGGGTCGATGCCATCTGGGTGTCCAACCATACCGGGCGCCAGTTCGATGCCGCGCCCGCGGCGCTGGAGATGCTGCCCGGAGTGCGCGCAGCCCTTGGCCCGGATTTTCCGGTGATCTTCGACAGTGGCGTGGAAACCGGGCTGGACGTGCTGCGCGGGCTGGCGCTGGGGGCGGATTTCGTCATGCTGGGCCGGGCCTGGCACTATGCGCTGGGGGCGCTGGGCGCGCGCGGACCGTCGCATCTGCTGCATATCCTGCGCGAGGACATGGTCGCCAACATGGTGCAGATGGGGATCAGCCGCCCGGCGGATGCTGCAGGGCGGCGCCTTTTGCGCGAATTGTAACAGAACCTTACAAAGCTTTTGCTGCAGCGCGGAATGTGGTCTAGAAACCTGTCCAGTATCCGCCCCTACCCATGCGAAAGGACCACACATGGCCGCTTTCAACAAGATCCTGGTCGCCAACCGCGGTGAGATCGCCATCCGCGTGCTGCGCGCCGCCAATGAGCTGGGCAAGCGCACCGTCGCCGTCTATGCCGAGGAGGACAAGCTGGGCCTCCACCGGTTCAAGGCCGACGAGGCGTATCGCATCGGCGCCGGGCTGGGGCCGGTGCAGGCCTATCTCTCGATCGACGAGATCATCCGCGTGGCCCGCGAAAGCGGCGCCGATGCGATCCATCCGGGCTATGGGTTGCTGTCGGAAAACCCCGCACTGGTGGATGCCTGTGACGCCGCCGGGATCGCCTTCATCGGCCCGCGCGCCGATACCATGCGCGCCCTGGGGGACAAGGCCAGCGCCCGGCGCGTGGCGATTGACGCGGGCGTGCCGGTGATCCCCGCCACCGAAGTGCTGGGCGAGGATATGGACGCCATCCGCGCGCAGGCCGAGGCCATCGGCTTTCCCCTTATGCTCAAGGCCAGCCATGGCGGCGGCGGGCGCGGGATGCGCCCCATCAACGGCGCCGACGAGCTGGAAGCCAAGGTCCGCGAAGGCCGGCGCGAGGCCGAGGCCGCCTTTGGCAATGGCGAGGGCTATCTGGAAAAGATGATCCTGCGCGCCCGCCATGTGGAGGTGCAGCTGCTGGGCGACACGCATGGCAGCCTTTATCACCTTTATGAGCGCGACTGCACCGTGCAGCGGCGCAACCAGAAGGTCGTCGAACGCGCCCCCGCGCCGTATCTCTCCGACGCCCAGCGCGCCGAGGTCTGCGAACTCGCGCTCAAGATCGGCCGCGCCGTGGGCTATCAGAATGCGGGCACGGTCGAATTCCTGATGGATATGGACACGGCCGAGTTCTACTTCATCGAGGTCAACCCCCGCATCCAGGTCGAACACACCGTGACCG
Organism: Rhabdonatronobacter sediminivivens; assembly: GCF_013415485.1. Lineage (GTDB taxonomy): Bacteria > Pseudomonadota > Alphaproteobacteria > Rhodobacterales > Rhodobacteraceae > Rhabdonatronobacter > Rhabdonatronobacter sediminivivens. The sequence goes on from NZ_JACBXS010000038.1 coordinate 15,090, forward strand.
AGGAGGTTACGGGCATCGACATCGTCAAGGCGCAGATCCGCATCGCCGAGGGCGCCACCCTGTCCGACGCCACCGGCGCGCCCAGCCAGGGCGATGTGACACTCTCGGGCCATGCCGTGCAGTGCCGGGTGACGACCGAGGACCCGCTCAACAACTTCATCCCCGACTATGGCCGCCTGACTGCCTATCGCTCGGCCACCGGAATGGGCATCCGGCTGGACGGGGGCACCGCCTATGCCGGGGGCGTCATCACCCGCTATTACGATTCGCTGCTGGTCAAGGTCACCGCCTGGGCACCGACGCCCGAGGAATCGATTATCCGCATGGACCGGGCGCTGCGCGAATTCCGCATCCGCGGCGTCAGCACCAATATCGACTTTGTCATCAACCTGCTGAAACACCCGGCGTTTCTGGACTACAGCTACACCACCCGCTTCATCGACAGCACGCCCGAGCTGTTCAACTTCCGCAAGCGGCGCGACCGGGCGACCAAGATCCTGACCTATATCGCCGATATCACCGTGAACGGGCACCCGGAGACCGCAGGCCGCGCCCTGCCGCGCTCGGACCTGAAATTGCCGCAGCCTCCGGCGGCGCAGGGCACGCCCACTGACGGCACCCGCACTCTGCTGGAGCGCGAAGGCCCCAAGGCCGTGGCCGACTGGATGCTGGCGCAGGACCGGCTGCTGATCACCGACACCACCATGCGCGATGCGCCGCAATCGCTCCTGGCCACGCGTATGCGCTCGATCGACATGATCCGGGTGACGCCCGCCTATGCCGCCAATCTGCCGGGGCTGTTCAGTGTCGAATGCTGGGGCGGGGCCACTTTCGATGTGGCTTACCGCTTCCTGCAGGAATGCCCCTGGCAGCGCCTGCGCGACATTCGCGCGCGGCTGCCCAATGTGATGACCCAGATGCTGCTGCGCGGGGCCAATGGCGTGGGCTACACCAACTACCCGGACAATGTGGTGCAGGCCTTCGTGCGTCAGGCCGCCGACACGGGCGTCGATGTGTTCCGCGTGTTCGACAGCCTCAACTGGGTCGAAAACATGCGCTTGGCCATGGATGCGGTACTGGAGACCGGCAAGGTGCTGGAGGGCAGCATCTGCTACACCGGCGATGTGCTGGACCCGGAGCGCGCCAAATATGACCTGAAATACTACGTTGCCATGGGCAAGGAACTGCGCGACGCAGGCGCCCATGTGCTGGGGCTGAAGGACATGGCTGGGCTCTTGAAGCCCGCCGCCGCCCGCGTGCTGGTGAAGGCGCTGAAGGAGGAGGTCGGCCTGCCGGTCCATTTCCACACCCATGACACCAGCGGGCTGGGCGGCGCGTCCATTCTGGCCGCGGCCGAGGCCGGGGTGGATGCCGTCGATTGCGCCATGGATGCGTTTTCCGGCAACACCAGCCAGCCAACCCTGGGCTCCATCGTCGAGGCCCTGCGCCGGACCGAGCGCGACACCGGGCTGGACATCAACGCCATCCGAGCGATCTCGGACTATTGGGAGGAGGTGCGCGCCCATTACGCGGCCTTTGAAACCGGCCAGCAGGCGCCAAGCTCCGAAGTCTATCTGCACGAGATGCCGGGCGGGCAGTTCACCAACCTCAAGGCGCAGGCCCGCAGTCTGGGGCTGGAAGACCGCTGGCATGAGGTCGCGCGCACCTATCGTGACGTGAACATGATGTTCGGTGATATCACCAAGGTCACGCCCAGTTCCAAGGTGATCGGCGACATGGCGCTGATGATGGTCAGTCAGGGGCTGACCCGTGCGGATGTCGAAAACCCCGACAAGGACATGAGCTTCCCCGATTCGGTGATCGAGCTGATGAGCGGCCAGCTTGGCCAGCCCCCCGGCGGCTGGCCCGAGGGCATCCAGAAGCGCATCCTGAAAGGCCGCGCCCCGATCACCGACCGGCCCGGCAAGCATGTGGAACCGGTGGACCTGGAAGAAACCCGCGCGGCGCTTTCAAAGGAACTGGAAGGGCTGAGCATCGATGACGAGGATCTCTGCGGTTATCTGATGTATCCGAAGGTATTCCTGAACTACATGGGCCGCCACCGCATCTATGGCCCGGTCCGCACCCTGCCGACGCGAACGTTCTTCTACGGGATGGAACCGGGCGAGGAGATCTCGGCCGAGATCGACCCGGGCAAGACGCTGGAGATCCGGCTGATCACCCTGGGCGAAACCCAGGATGACGGCGATGTGCGCGTGTTCTTCGAGTTGAACGGTCAGCCGCGCACCGTCCGCGTGCCCAACCGCACGGTCAAGGCCAAGACCGCCCAGCGCGCGAAGGCCGATGCCGCCAACCCGGCCCATCTGGGCGCCCCCATGCCGGGCGCGGTGGCCACCGTCGCCGTCAGCGCCGGGCAAACGGTGAATGCGGGCGATCTGCTGCTGACGATCGAGGCGATGAAGATGGAAACCGGCCTGCACGCCGAACGCGCAGGCACGGTCAAGGCCGTGCATGTCCAACCCGGCGCCCAGATCGACGCCAAGGACCTGCTGATCGAGTTCGAGGAATAGGGCCTTATTCGGTCCGGGCGGCGCGGGGGTCCTTTGTCCGCGTGGCAGGCGCTTTGTGGCCCAGCCCAAACGCCTCGGGGGGCTGTCGCACTGCCAAGGGCCGCCCCTGGACGCCCGGGCCGAAACGCACAGCACCGGAAGGGAGCGCTCCCGCCCCCCGGTCCGCGGCGCGTGCCGCGCCACATCCCGGGCGTTGGGCATGGCAGCGCAGCCCTGGCGGGCTGCGCTGCGGTTGCACCTTATCCGCGATAGCACAGCCTCAGACAGCCTGCGTGACAGCCGCACGGGCCTTGCCCGTGCGGCCCGGCCCAACGCCTGGCCAGTGGCGCGCGGAACGCGCGCTGCGGGCCAGGGGGCGGGAGCCCACCCTTGCCGCTCCGTCGCGCCCGCAAGGGGCTTCCCCCCTGCCCGCGGACCGCCTATATGCCGCCCATGAGCCAGAACCCGCCCAGCCTGCGCCCCGATCTCGCCCCGTCCGCGCGTCTGCCCGATGCCGCCCGCCCCGGCCAGCCGCGCATCGGCATGGTCAGCCTCGGCTGCCCGAAGGCGCTGGTGGACAGCGAGCGCATCCTCACCCGCCTGCGCGCCGAAGGCTATGCCATCAGCCCCGACTACAGCGGCGCCGATGCGGTGATCGTCAACACCTGCGGCTTTCTGGACAGCGCCAAGGCCGAAAGCCTGGACGCCATCGGCGAGGCCCTGCGCGAAAACGGCCGCGTCATTGTCACCGGCTGCCTGGGCGCCGAGCCTGACTATATCACCGGCGCCCACCCCAGGGTTCTGGCCGTCACCGGCCCGCACCAATACGAACAGGTGCTCGATGCTGTCCATGCCGCCGTGCCCCCCAGCCCGGACCCGTTCATCGACCTGCTGCCCGCCTCGGGCGTCAGTCTGACGCCGCGACACTACAGTTATCTGAAGATCTCGGAAGGGTGCAATCACAAGTGCCGCTTCTGCATTATCCCCGACATGCGCGGCCGCCTGCAAAGCCGCCCCGCCCACGCCATCCTGCGCGAGGCCGAGCGCCTGGTCGAGGCCGGGGTGCGCGAGTTGCTGGTGATCAGCCAGGACACCAGTGCCTATGGGCTGGACCTGCGCCACGCCACCGAGCGCGGCCACCGCGCCCATATCACCGATCTGGCGCGCGATCTCGGGGCCTTGGGCGCCTGGGTGCGGCTGCATTACGTCTATCCCTACCCCCATGTGCGCGATCTGATCCCGCTCATGGCCGACGGGCTGGTGCTGCCCTATCTGGACATCCCATTCCAGCACGCCCACCCGGAAACGCTCAAACGCATGGCCCGCCCTGCCGCCGGCGCCAAAACCCTGGATGAGATCGCGCGCTGGCGCGCCATCTGCCCTGAAATCACCCTGCGCTCCACCTTCATCGTCGGCTACCCCGGCGAGACCGAGGCCGAGTTCCAGACCCTTCTGGACTGGCTCGATGAGGCGCAACTGGACCGGGTCGGCTGTTTTCAGTACGAAAACGTCGCCGGCGCCCGCGCCAATGCCCTGCCCGATCATGTCCCGGACGAGGTCAAGCAGGACCGCTGGGACCGGTTCATGCAAAAGGCGCAGGCGATTTCCGCCGCCAAGCTGGCCGCCAAGGTCGGCCAGCGGCTGGAGGTGATCGTCGATGCCGTGGATGATGAAGGCGCCACCTGCCGCACCATGGCCGACGCCCCCGAGATCGACGGCAACCTGTTCATCGATGAGGATTTCGACACGCTGACCCCCGGCGATATCCTGCAGGTCGAGGTTGAAGAGGCCAGCGACTATGACCTCTGGGGGCGGATCCTGCCCGCCAGTTGAGGCTGCAAGCCGAGGTCGGGCGCAGGCTTGAACCCCGCTACCCCGGCAGGCTAAGGACCAGAAACCCCTCGCCAGCCCTAGGACCGCCCATGTCCGACCGCCCCCTAAGCGCCCCTCCTGCCCGCATCCGCCTGCGCCACCGGGCCGAGGATGCGGTGATGGGCGGCCTGATCGGCGTGCTGCTGTGGCTGCCCTATCGCTGGCGGGTGCCTCTGATGGGGGCGATCGCCGCCCGGGTGATCGCGCCGCTGATCGGCTATCGGCGGCGCATTCGCCGGAACCTCGCCCATATCTGCCCCGACCTGCCCCCGGCCGATGTCGAACGCCTAGTGCGCAAGGTGCCGGACAATCTGGGCCGGGCGCTGATCGAACAATTCTCGGGGGCGGAGTTCATGGCCCACGCCGCCGCCCAGCCCATCGGCGGCGCGGGGCTGGAGGCGCTTCTGCAGGCCCATGCCGCAGGCCGCCCCGTGGTGCTGGCCACGGGCCATCTGGGCAACCACTTGGCGGGAATTGCGGCCCTGCGCGCGCGGGGGTTGCAGCCGGGGGGGCTTTACATGCCCATGACCAACCCGGCCGTGAACCGCCGCTATGTCCGCGCGCTGTCGCTGTTCCTGGACCCGGCCTTTCCCCGCGGGCGCGAGGGGCTGGCGCGGATGCTGCGCTTCCTGCGTCAGGGCGGCACCGTGGGCATCCTGACCGATCAGGACATGCCCCATGGCGCGGCGCTGGATTTCATGGGCAAACCCGCCCGCACGGCCCTTTCGGCGGCCGAGATCGCGCTGAAACACAACGCGCTCTTGGTGCCCGGCTACGCGCTGCGCCAGCCTGACGGGCTGAGCTTTCGCATCGTCATCGACCCGCCCATCCCCCACAGCGACCCGGTGACCATGACCCAGGCGCTCAATGACAATCTGGCGGGCCATGTGCGCGGACATATGGACCAGTGGCTCTGGACACATCGGCGCTGGAAGATCTGAAGCCGCCGCGCAGTGTCGCACCCGCAGGGGCGCGCTGGCCATCGCCCCATGCATGCCATATTCAGATGCAAGGATCGCGGCAAATGCCCAAGGCCTGACAACGGATCACCCATGCACACGCCCCAGAACGTCATCATCATCCCCGCGCGCTATGCCTCAAGCCGCTTTCCAGGCAAGGCGCTGGCCCCGTTGCGCGGCCCGGGCGGGCAAAGCCGCAGCCTGATCGAATGGTGCTGGCGCGCGGCGCGGGCGGTGCCGGGGGTGGACGCGATCTGGATCGCCACCGACGATGACCGCATCGCCAATGCGGCGCAGGGCTTCGGGGCGCAGGTGGTGATGACCGCAGAGGCCTGCGAGAACGGGACCGAACGCTGCGCCGATGCGCTGGCGCGGCTGGGCATCGCTCCGCGCACGGTCATCAACCTGCAAGGCGACGCGCCGCTGACGCCACCGTGGTTCGTCTCGGCCCTGATGGACCGCATGGCCCAGGGCGCGCAGGTCGCCACGCCGGTGCTGCCGCTGAGCCACGCCCAGGCCGAACGCCTGCGCGCCGACCGCCACGCCGGGATCGTCGGCGGCACCACGGCTGTGACCGATGCGCAGGGCCGGGCGCTCTATTTCTCCAAGGAGGTGCTGCCCCATGGCGCCCAGGCCGGGCGGATGGAGGTGCTGCTGCATGTGGGCGTCTATGCCTATACCCCCGCCGCGCTGGCCGCCTATGTTGGCAGCGGCCCCTGCAATACCGAACGGGCCGAAGGGCTGGAACAGCTGCGCTTCCTGCACCACGCCATCCCCGTCGATTGCGTCACCGTCGATGCCCGCGGCCGCAGCTTCCACGAGGTCAACAACCCCGGCGATATCGCAACGGTTGAGGCCGGGCTGCGGGCGCTGGAACTGGCATGACGGCGCGGACGGTGCAGGTCGGCCCCGTGCGGCTGGGCAATGACCTGCCCTTCGCGCTGATCGCCGGGCCCTGCCAACTGGAAACCCGCGAGCACGCCCTGCAGATCGCCGAGGCGCTGGCCACCGCCTGCGCGCGGCTGGGCATCCCCTTCATCTTCAAGGCCAGTTTCGACAAGGCCAACCGCACCAGCCTGAACGCCCCGCGCGGCCCGGGGCTGGCGGCGGGTCTGGAGATCCTGGCCGCGCTGCGCGACCGTATTGGCTGCCCGGTGCTGACCGATGTGCATGAGCCCGCCCAATGTGCCCCGGTGGCCGAGGTTGCCGACATCCTCCAGATCCCCGCATTCCTGTGCCGCCAGACGGACCTGCTGCTGGCGGCGGGCCGCAGCGGGCGGGCGGTGCAGGTGAAGAAGGGGCAGTTCCTGGCGCCCGGGGACATGGCGCATGTGGCGGCCAAGATCGCATCCACAGGGAATGACCGGATATTGCTGTGCGAGCGTGGCGCCAGCTTTGGCTACAACATGCTGGTGTCGGACATGCGCGCCCTGCCGATCATGGCGGAAACCGGCTGGCCCGTGGTGTTCGACGCCACCCATTCGGTGCAATTTCCCGGGGGCGCGGGCGGCGCCTCGGGCGGGGATCGCCGCTTTGTCGCCCCGCTGGCCCGCGCCGCACTGGCGGTGGGCTGCGCGGCGCTCTTCATCGAAACCCACCCGGACCCAGAGAGCGCGCCTTCGGACGGGCCGAACATGGTGCCGCTGGACCAGATGCCGGCGCTGCTGGCGCGGCTGAAGGAGTATGACCGGCTGACCAAGGGCGCAGTCTAACCGCCTATTCGGCCCAATGCACAGTCGCCTCGGACAGGATCGCGGCCACGGGGGCCTCGGACGGCGAGAGTTTGCGCGCGCGCTCCAGCGCCTCGCGCTTTTCGGCGCCGGTGATCAGGATATGCAGGTTGAGCGCAGCGCGCAGCACGGGCGCGGTCAGGGTAATACGCGGCTCAGACGCGCCGGGGGCGCGCATGGCCATCAGGGGGGGCGCGTCACTGGCCAGCGCGGCCTCCAGGTTGTCGGCGCCGGGAAAGAGGCTGGCCGTGTGCATATCCGCCCCCATGCCCAAGAGCACCACCGAGACCGGCAGATGCGGGGCCAGCCCCTCGGAAAGCGCATCAAGCGAGTCCTCGGGCGTGGGGGTATCGGCGTATAGCGGGATCAGATGCGCCTTCGCCGCGTGGTTCTGAAACAGCCGCGCCCGCAGCAGCCCGGTGTTCGACCGGGGATGATCCGCCGGCACCCAGCGTTCGTCATTGAGCACCACATGCACCCGGTCCCAGTCCAGATCCACCCCGCTGAGCGTGTCGAACACCGGCCCCGGCGTGGTGCCACCCGGCACAGACAGGCTGACCGTGTCATGCCGGCGCAGGGCCGCGCCAAGTTGCGAGGACAGCTTGTCAGCCAGGCTGAGCATCAGCATGTCCCGGTCCGGGTATTCGATGAACTCCATCACTTGATCTCCCGCCAGCGGCGTCCGTCCCGGTGCATCAGCATCAGCGCATCTTCGGGGCCGGAACCTCCCGGGTCATAGGGTTGGGGCACGTCCGCGCGTTTTTCCCATCCTTCGATCACCGGGTCAATCCAGGCCCAGGCGGCCTCGACCTCATCGCCGCGCATGAACAGGGTCTGATTGCCGCGAATGACGTCCATGATCAAGCGTTCATAGGCATCGGGGATGGGCGCATCGGCGCCCAGCGCCTCGGCGAAGCTCATGTCCAGCGCCACATCCTTCAGCCGCATCCCCCCCGGGCCAGGCTCCTTGATCATCACCCGCAGGTCCATGCCCTCATCCGGTTGCAGGCGGATGACCAGCACGTTTTCCTTCCAGCGCTCGGCCTCGCCAAAGATGGAATGGGGCGGCTCCTTGAAGAAAATCGCGATCTCGGACGCCCGCGCCCGCAGACGCTTGCCGGTGCGCACGAAAAACGGCGTCCCCTTCCAGCGCCAGTTCGAGATGTGCAACTTCATGGCCACAAAGGTCTCGGTCCGGCTGTCGGGGTTTTCGACCTCGTCGGTATAGGCTTGCCCGCCATTGCCGCCATACTGGCCGCGCACCACATCGCCAGGGCCCACCGGATCCAGCGCGCGAATGACCTTGAGCTTTTCGTCGCGCATGGCATCGGGTTCGAACCTGTGGGGCGGTTCCATGGCGATCAGGCACAGAAGCTGCATCAGATGGTTCTGCACCATGTCCCGCATGGCGCCCGAGCGGTCATAATATCCCCCGCGCCCGCTGACGCCGACGGTTTCGGCCACGGTGATCTGCACATGGTCTATGAATTGCGCGTTCCAGAGCGGCTCGAACAGGATATTGGCAAAGCGCACCGCCATCAGGTTCTGAACCGTCTCCTTGCCCAGATAATGATCGATCCGGTAGATCTGGCCTTCGTCAAAAAAGGCCGCCAGCGTGGCATTCAGCGCATGGGCCGAGGCAAGGTCATGGCCAAATGGCTTTTCGATGACGATCCGGCTTTCTGGCGTGGCAATGCCGTGATGGTGCAGCCGTTCGGCCAGATCGCCAAAGAGCGACGGGCCGACCGAGAAATAGAAGGCGCGCACCGTATCATCGCGGATCAGCGCGGCCAGTTCAGGCCAGCCATCCGCGCCCGCGGCTTCAATGCGCACATAGGCCAGCATGTCCAGAAAACCGGGCAGGCGATCATCGCGCAGTTCCGCTTCGGTCACGAATTCGGCCAGGGCTTCGCGGACAAACCCGGCGAAGCCGTCCGGCGCGAAATCGCTGCGCGCAGCCCCGATGATCTTCGACCCCGCGGGGATCTGCCCGTCCAGCCAGCGCCGGTACAAGCCGGGCAAAATCTTGCGGCGTGCCAGATCCCCCGTGGCCCCAAAGATCACCAGGTCAAAACGATCGACGGGAATGACGCGTGATACCATTCGATCCTCTTTCTCCCCAGGCGCCGCGACTCATGACAGCATCGGTGAAACATCCGCAGTTGACCAGCCGCTCTGGCCCGAACCGGCGAAACAGCGCCAGCAGGGCCGCTGTTAGCGCTACCAGCACTTTCGCCAATGCGATAGTGGGAAATCGGCGCCGTGTCCACCCCACCCCTGGCGTCAAAGCAGGTCAAGGTCGGCGTGACCAACCGCACCGGCTGGCAGACAAGCTTTCGGTGCGAATGGCGCTCAATGCCCCGGGTCGGTTCCTGAACTGTGCCCGGCGGGCGAAAGGCGGCGCCGGGACCCGCAGGGTCAGGCGTCCAGCTCGCTGTCCCAGTACAGGTAATCCAGCCAGCTTTCATGCAGATGGTTGGGCGGGAAACGGCGGCCGATATTGCGCAGCTCTTCGGACCCGGGCTCACGCGGGGCCTTGCGCAGCCGCAAACCCGAGTTGCGCAACGACTTGGAGCCCTTGCGCAAGTTGCACGGGGCGCAGGCCGCGACCACATTCTCCCAGCTTGTCACCCCGCCCAGCGCGCGCGGAATCACATGGTCAAAGGTCAGGTCATGCCGGGCGCCGCAATACTGGCAGGCAAATTCATCACGCAGGAACAGGTTGAAGCGCGTGAAGGCCGCACGCTTGCGCGGGCGCACATATTCGCGCAGCACCACCACCGAAGGCACGCGGATTTCCATCCGCTGGCTGCGCACCACATGATCATATTCCGCAAGGATATCCACCCGGTCCAGGAACGCGGCCTTGACCGCATCCTGCCAGGGCCAGAGCGACAGCGGGTAATAGGAGAGCGGGCGATAATCCGCGTTCAGGACAAGCGCCGGGAAATGACGCATCCCCACCGGATCCCGCACAAAAGCTTCTCTGAACGCACCATCCATAGCACCGCCTCGCCTGGGGGGCGCGGGCGCGATGCGGATTTGGGGCATGCATCGGCAAGCGCCTTGCCATCTTGACTATAAGGTGTCCCCGCAGTCAGGCAAGCCTGTCAAGTATTTTGGGCCACCGATGGTGGGTGTACAGGCAAAACGCTACAATATTGTGATGGCGGCGCCGGGAATTCGCCCCCGGCACCATGACGCCCGATCAGGCGTGGATGGGCCCGTCGCCGCAGGCAAAGGCGGCCTCGCGCACGGCCTCGGAATAGGTCGGATGCGCGTGGCAGGTCAGAGCGATATCCTCGGCCGAGGCACCGAACTGCATGGCCACGCAGATCTCGTGGATCATGTCCCCGGCATAGGGCCCGATGATATGCGCGCCCAACAGGCGGTCGGTCTCCTTGTCGGCCAGCAGCTTGACGAAGCCATCAGCCTGGAAGTTGGCCTTGGCGCGGCCATTGGACATGAAGCTGATCTTGCCCACCTTGTAGGCGCGGCCCGCGTCCTTGAGGGTCTCCTCGGTTTCGCCGACCGAGGCGACCTCGGGCGCGGTGTAGATCACACCGGGGACCAGATCATAATTAACATGCCCCGCATGACCGGCGATGATTTCCGCCACGGCGTGACCGTCATCCATCGCCTTGTGGGCAAGCATCGGCCCTTCGATGGCATCGCCGATGGCATGGATGCCGTCCACGCTGGTTCGGAACTGCCGGTCGGTCGCGATCTGCCCGCGCTCCGTCATCTTGACGCCCAGCTCCGTCAGCCCCAGCCCGTCCACGAAGGGCCGCCGCCCGGTGGCCAGCAAAACCACATCGGCATCAATGGTGTGTTCGCTGTCATCCTTGCGCAGGGCATATGTGACCTTGGCCTTGGTCTTCAACGCCTCGGCGCCCTGCACGGCGGCGCCGGTTATGATCTCCATCCCCTGCTTCTTCAACAGCCGCTGGAAGGTCTTGGCGACCTCACCATCGCTGCCGGGAATGATCCGGTCCAGATACTCCAGCACCGTGACCTCAGCGCCCAGACGGGCATAGACCGAGCCCATCTCCAGCCCGATCACCCCACCGCCAATGACGATCATCCTTTTCGGGATCTTGCCCAGCTCCAATGCCCCGGTCGAGGTGACGATGGTTTTCTCATCGACCTCCACCCCCTTCAACGGGCTGGATTCGGACCCGCTGGCGATGACGATATGCTTGGCCTCATGGGTGTCATCGCCCACCTTGACCTTGCCCGGCGCGGGGATGGAGGCCCAGCCCTTGATCCAGTCCACCTTGTTCTTCTTGAACAGGAATTCGATCCCCTTGGTGTTCTGGCCGATAACGTCATCCTTGTAGGCCAGCATTCCTTTCCAATCGACCTTGGGCTTCGCACTGCCCAGCCCCATCTTCTCGAAATTATGCTCAGCCTCGTGCAGCATATGGGTGGCGTGCAACAGCGCCTTGGAGGGGATGCAGCCGACATTCAGGCAGGTGCCGCCCAGAGTCTCGCGCCCTTCGACGCAAGCGACCTTCAAGCCAAGCTGCGCGGCGCGGATAGCACAGACATAGCCGCCGGGGCCTGAACCGATGACGATGAGATCATAGGACATGGAGGTCTCCTTTGCAGGTGGGGTCAATGGGGGCTGTCCGCCCCCCGCGCCCGTGCCGGGCGCTCCCCCCGAGAGTATTTTGGGCAAGAAAATGAGGCATCAGAACAGCGCGGACAAGAGCATGGCAAGGGTGGCGAAGAAGCCGACCGCCCAGATAATGGAACGCCCCGGCACCCAGCCAAAGGCATAGGCCGGGATATAGAGGGCGCGGGCGCCCAGGTAGGCCCAGGCGCAGGCAACGGTGAAGGCGCTGGACTGGCCCGTCAGGGTGACAATCAGGACGGCGGGGGTGAAGAGAATGAGCGCCTCGAAATGGTTGTTCAGTGCGCGCAGCAGGCGGGCGGGGATGCCGGTGAGCGGTTTGTGCTCGTCACGCGGCGAGGTGGTGTAGCGGGTGCCGAGTTGCAGGTTGGCGGTGACCGAGAGCAGGACGTATTGCACGACCTGCAACAGCAGCGCGAGGGTGAGAGCGGTGAGTTCGGGGGTCATGGTCAAGATCCAACAGATTTGGTGAATCCACCGAGAAAACCACCAACGAGTTCGCCTGCCCTCCAAAACCCGTTAGACGGGTCTGATTTGACCAGGGCGGCCCCAAGACGATCCTCAGACGCGCCAATCGAAACTACCTGACCCATCAACTGAAAGCCGTAGGCTGTTAGGCTGGGATTGTAGATATACAAATCATCAATGCCAGGCTCCCTTCCAATTGGATCAACTGTCACCCGTTCAGCACGAACAATTCCCTCTGCAACCAGCCACTTGAAACACGCAGCAAAGAACCGCAGTCGGTCGGATGGCAATTCCAATGTCGCGAACTTCATATCACCGCCTTGGATTCCACGCGACAACAGAACTTGCAGTATCCGTGCAATGACCTCTTCGCTCAGGGATATCTGCTCCCTGTCCATCACAAATCCATCAGCAGCCGCCGGGGATCCTCCAGCGCCTCTTTCACGCGCACGAGGAAGGTCACGGCCCCTTTCCCATCCACGATCCGGTGGTCATAAGACAGCGCCAGATACATCATCGGGCGGGCGACGATCTGGCCCTTCACCACCATCGGGCGCTCCTGGATCTTGTGCATGCCCAGAATGCCTGACTGCGGGGGGTTCAGGATGGGCGAGGACATGAGCGAGCCATAGACGCCCCCGTTCGAGATGGTGAAACTGCCGCCCTGCATCTCGGCCATTGACAGCTTTCCGTCTCGGGCGCGCAGGCCCAGTTCGGCGATCTTCTTCTCGATCGCCGCAAAACCCATCTTGTCGGCATCACGGACCACCGGCACCACCAGCCCCGACGGCGTGCCCACGGCCACACCCATATGGACGTAATTCTTGTACACCACATCGGTCCCGTCGATTTCGGCATTGACCTCGGGCACCTCGGTCAGGGCGTGGCAACAGGCCTTTACGAAAAAGGACATGAAGCCCAATTTCACGCCATGTTTCTTCTCGAACAGGTCCTTGTATTCCTTGCGCAAATCCATGACCGCGCCCATGTCCACCTCGTTATAGGTGGTCAGCATGGCGGCCGTGTTCTGCGCATCCTTCAGACGGCGCGCGATGGTCTGGCGCAGGCGGGTCATCTTTACCCGTTCCTCGCGCGCGGCATCCTCGGCGGGGACCGGGGCGCGGGCGGCGGGGGCACGCGGGGCGGGCGCGGTCGGGGCAGGCGCAGCCTGAGCCGCCGGGGCCGCGTCCGCGTTGGCGATGGCCTTTTGCACGTCTTCCTTCATGATCCGCCCGTCGCGGCCGGTGGCCGTTACCTGATCGCGGCCGATGCCCTTTTCTGCCATCAGCTTGCGGGCCGCAGGGGCGTCCTCGACATCCTTGCCGCTCCCCTGTGCCGCGGGCGCCGTTTCCTCCGAAGCCGGTTTCCCGGCCTTCGCGGCACCCTTGCCCGAGGCTGAAATGACCGCCAGCCTTGCGCCGGCTGCGACTGTGCTCCCATCCTCGGCCAGGATCTCGCTCAACGTACCGGCGGCGGGGGCCGGGACTTCAACGCTGACCTTGTCGGTTTCCAGTTCGCACAGCATTTCGTCAGCCTCGACCGCGTCGCCGACCTTCTTGAACCAGGTGGCGACCGTGGCCTCGGTCACGCTTTCGCCCAGGGCGGGCACCATGACGTCCACCGCGTCACCGGCCGTATCTGCTTCCTCTGCGTCGGCTTCCGCCTTTTCTTCGGACGGCCGTGGCTGCGGCGTTTCGGATCCGGCCTGCCCGGCTTCGGAAATCACTGCCAGCAACGCATCGACCCCCACGGTCTCGCCTTCGGCGGCGACGATATCGGCCAGTTTCCCGGCAGCCGGCGATGGCACTTCGACCGTCACCTTGTCGGTCTCCAACTCGCACAGCATTTCGTCTTCGGCCACGGAATCCCCGGGCTTCTTGAACCAGGTTGCAACAGTGGCTTCGGTGACGCTTTCGCCCAGGGTGGGCACTCGGACTTCGGTGGACATGCGGATTACCCTTCGATCGTCAGCGCTTCGTTCACAAGCGCCTCTTGCTGTTTCTTGTGCTGGCTGGCCAGCCCGGTGGCGGGCGAGGCCGTGGCCGGACGGCCGACATAGGACGGGCGCTTCGACCGGGTTTCGATCCGGCTGAGCACCCATTCGATATTCGGCTCGATATAGCTCCAGGCGCCCTGGTTCTTCGGCTCTTCCTGGCACCAGATCACATCGGCATTGCCGAAGCGCTCCAGTTCCTTGAGCATCGACATGGCCGGGAAGGGATAGAACTGTTCCACGCGCAGCAGATAGATGTCATCGATCCCGCGGGCGTCGCGCTCCTCCAGCAGGTCGAAATACACCTTGCCGGAACAGCAGACCACACGGCGGATCTTGTCATCGGCCTTCAGCTTGGTGTCGCTGTTGCCCTTTTCGGCGTCATCCCACAGCACCCGGTGGAAGCTGGCACCGTCGATGAAATCGTCGGCCTGGGAAATGCACAGCTTGTGGCGCAGCAGCGACTTCGGCGTCATCAGCACCAGCGGCTTGCGATAGCTGCGGTGCACCTGTCGGCGCAGGATGTGGAAGTAATTCGCCGGCGTGGTGCAATTGGCGACGATCCAGTTGTCCTGCGCGCATTGCTGCAGGAACCGCTCCAGCCGGGCGCTGGAATGTTCCGGCCCCTGCCCTTCGAACCCGTGCGGCAGCAGCATCACCAGCCCCGACATCCGCAGCCATTTGCTTTCGCCCGAGCTGATGAACTGGTCGAACATGATCTGCGCGCCATTGGCGAAATCGCCGAACTGGGCTTCCCACATCACCAGCGCGTTGGGTTCGGCAAGCGAATAGCCGTATTCGAAGCCCAGCACCGCATATTCGGACAGCATCGAGTCGATCACCTCATAGCGCGACTGCCCGGGCTTGATAGTGTTGAGCGGGTAGAAGCGTTCCTCGGTTTCCTGATCCACCAGGGCCGAATGCCGCTGGCTGAAGGTGCCCCGCGTGCTGTCCTGCCCGGACAGGCGCACCGGATAGCCCTCGGTCAACAAAGAGCCGAAGGCCAGCGCCTCGGCAGTGGCCCAGTCAAAGCCCTTGCCGGTTTCGAACATGGTCTTCTTGGTTTCCAGAAGCCGCGCCACGGTGCGGTGGATGTTGAACCCTTCGGGATAAGCGGTCAGCGCGCGGCCAACCTCATCCATGGTGTCCTTTGAAATCCAGGTCTCGCCGCGCTGGTATTCCTCGCCCTTGCGGTTCAGATGCGACCAGCGCCCGTCCAGCCAGTCGGCCTTGTTGGGCTTGAAGGTCTTGCCGGACTCGAATTCCTCGTTCAGATGCGCCTGGAAGGCGGCCTTCATATCCTCGATCTCGCCCTCCGGGATCAGGCCGTCCTGCACCAGCCGTTCGGTGTAAAGCTGCAGCGTTGTCTTGTGCTTCTTGATCCGGTTGTACATCACCGGGTTGGTGAACATGGGCTCATCGCCCTCGTTATGGCCGAAGCGGCGATAACAGAAGATATCGATCACCACGTCCTTCAGGAATTTCTGCCGGAACTCTGTGGCCACGCGGGCAGCATGGACCACCGCTTCGGGGTCGTCGCCATTGACGTGGAAGATCGGTGCCTCGACCATCAGCGCGATATCGGTCGGATACGGGCTGGAACGGCTGAAATGCGGCGCCGTGGTAAAGCCGATCTGGTTGTTGACGATGATATGGATGGTGCCGCCGGTGCGGTGCCCCTTCAGCCCCGAAAGGCCCAGGCCCTCGGCCACCACACCCTGCCCGGCAAAGGCCGCATCACCGTGCAACAGGATGCCCAGCACCTGACGGCGTTCGGTGTCGCCCATCTGATCCTGCTTGGCACGCACCTTGCCCAGCACCACCGGGTTCACCGCCTCCAGATGCGAGGGGTTGGCGGTCAGCGACAGGTGCACGCTGTTGCCATCAAATTCGCGGTCGCTGGAGGCGCCAAGGTGATATTTCACATCGCCCGAACCATCCACATCCTCAGGCTTGAAGCTGCCGCCCTGGAACTCGTTGAAAATGGCGCGATAGGGCTTGTTCATCACATTCGCCAGCACCGACAGCCGCCCGCGATGCGGCATCCCGATGGCGATTTCCTTGACCCCCAGGGCGCCGCCGCGCTTGATGATCTGCTCCATGGCGGGGATCACCGCCTCGCCCCCGTCAAGGCCAAACCGCTTGGTGCCCATGTATTTGACATGCAGGAATTTCTCGAATCCCTCGGCCTCGACCAGCTTGTTCAGGATCGCCTTGCGCCCGGTCTTGGTGAACTGGATTTCCTTGCCAAAGCCTTCGATCCGCTCCTTCAGCCATGCGGCTTGCTCAGGATCGGAAATATGCATGAACTGCAGCGCGAAAGTGCCGCAATAGGTGCGTTTCAGGATATCCACGATCTCGCGCATCGAGGCCATTTCCAGCCCCAGCACATTGTCGATGAAGATCGGCCGGTCCATGTCGGCATCGGTAAACCCGTAGGATTTCGGATCCAGCTCTGGGTGCGGGGTTTCATCGCGCATGCCCAGCGGGTCCAGTTCGGCCACCAGATGGCCGCGGATGCGATAGGCGCGGATGACCATCAGCGCGCGCACGGAATCGAGCACCGCGCGGCGGACCTGATCCTCGGTCAGCTCCACCCCCTTGTCGCTGGCCTTGGCCTTCAGCTTCTCGGCCGCGGATACCGCTTCGGCCCGGGGCACGGGTTGCGGCCATTCGCCGGTCAGCGCCGAGGTCAGCTCATCAGCAGGGGTCGGCGGCCAGTCCTGGCGCGCCCAGCTGGGACCGCTGGCCTGGGCGCGCACATCGGCATCTTCCTCGGCAAGGCTGTCAAAGAAGGCTGCCCAGGCCGCGTCTACCGAAGACGGATCCTGCGCATAGCGGGCATGAAGCTGATCCACATAGGCCGCGTTCGCGCCCTGCAGGAAGCTGGAAGCATGGAACTGGTCGTTGGGGCTTTGTTCGGTCATGGATGCACCCTTGCGGTACGGGAAACGAAGTCAGAGGTCGGAAAACAGGGACAGGATAACGCCATCATCGGACACGCGGTTCCGGGCCGTAGCGGTTGGGGCCGCGCTGGCTTGGCTTGATCATCCACCAGACGATTACCGCCCCGGCGATGACCTGTGCCAGCATGAACAGGCCGATCAGCGCCGGGGACAGGTCACCCCCCAGCCCCTGCCCGGGCGGCGGCGCGACAACCGAGGCACCTTCGGGCGCGATCTGCGCCGGGGCCGATCCGATCACCACCCAGGTCAGCACGGTGACCGCCACGGGGATCAGCAGATACCACCCCGGACGGCCCGTATCCTGCAAGCGCCGCCAGCCCACGGTAAGGAACGGAACGAAGATCAGGATCTGGAAAAACCGCAAAACCAGCCCGGATTGCCCCAGCACAGCGGTCTCCAGCGCACCGATCACGGTCGCGCCGACAAAGACAAAGGCAAAGAACCACCAATATTCCGGACGGCGCGCCCGCCCGGAAAAATTGAAGGCCTCGATAAAGCCGGACTTGACGGCGGTAACCGGGCTCATGGCGTCTCCTCCCTCCCCTAGGTTAGCACAAGACCGCGCGGGCTACTTCCCCATTGCCTTGAGGACGGCTTCTCCGAGGGTTGCGGGGCTGTCTGCGACGGTTATGCCTGCGGCTTTCATGG
>NZ_JACBXS010000039.1 GCF_013415485.1 Rhabdonatronobacter sediminivivens
CGCCGGGCGCTTCGACGCCTGAACGTATCTGAAAACCGCATGGGCCCGATCAGATACACAGAGTTTCAGACACTCCCCCATCGGCTGGACCATCCAGCGCCCGCGACCCCGACATGTACGGGCCGCCAGCCCCGAGGCGCAGGCGGCGTTCAAAAAAACTCGCCGAGATCGTCGCCGAAGAGGCCGAACGCAACCCCGGGGTGATCATAGAGGCATTCGCCACCGACGAGCATCGCATCGGGCTGAAGCCGATCACCCGCCGGGTCTGGGCACCGCGCGGCAGCCGCCCGGTCGCACCCTGCCACCACCGCTTCGAATGGCTCTACGTCACCGCCTTCGTCTCGCCCGCAACCGGCGAGAGTTTCTGGTATCTCGGGACAGGCGTCGACAAGGGGCTGTTTGAGGAAACCCTCGCCCTCTTCGCCCGAGAAGCCGGGGCCGGGAGCGACCGGGTCATCGTGCTCGTACTGGATGGTGCCGGCTGGCATACCGCGCCCGGCCTCAAGGTGCCCGAAGGTATCCGCCTCGTCTATCTGCCGCCCTACACGCCCGAGCTGCAACCCGCCGAAACGCTCTGGATCCATGTCGATGAGCCCATCTTCAACAGACACTTCGACACCCTCTCCGAACTCGATGCCACCGTGGCCGCGCAATGCATCGCACTCCACGCCAACCGCGAACGCATCAAAGCCCAATCCGGCTTCCACTGGTGGCCCGGCCGCGTCCAACCGAACTGATCAAACGGATTTCGTATGAGTGCCGGGCGCGCAGCGCGCCCGGCCCAACGGGAGGGGGCGCATCTTCGATGCGGCGCCGACGGGCGGGAGCGCCCCGCCCCCGGTCGCGCGCCCGCTTGCCCATTGTCGCGCCGATGACTAGAACCGCCCGGTGGCAGGGCGCAGGAGGGGGCCATGGAAATCTGCACCACCAAGGCGGCGATCCGCGCGCAGCGGCAGGACTGGCGCAACCAGGGGCGGCGCGTGGTGCTGGTGCCCACCATGGGCTATCTGCACGAAGGCCACATGTCGCTGGTCCGCGCCGCCCGCGCCAATGCCGGCCCCGAGGGGCGCGTGATCGCCTCGATCTTCGTCAACCCGACGCAATTCGGCGCCAACGAGGATCTTTCGACCTATCCCCGCGACCCTGAGCGCGACACCGCCATGCTGCGGGACGCCGGGGTGGACGCGCTGTTCATCCCCGAAGTCTCCGAGGTCTATGCCCCGAACGCCCAGACCATTGTCGACACCTCGGAACTGTCCCGCATCCTGATCGGCAAGCTGCGCCCGGGCCATTTCCGCGGCGTGGCCACGGTGGTGACAAAGCTCTTCAACATCATCCAGCCCGAGGCCGCCTGTTTCGGCGAAAAGGACTACCAGCAACTGGCGGTGATCCGCACCATGGTGCGCGACCTGGACATCCCCGTGGATGTGATCGGTGTGCCCACCGTGCGTGAGGCTGACGGGCTGGCCATGTCCTCGCGCAATATCCGCCTGACACCCGCGGACCGCGCCGCTGCTCCGGTCCTGAATGCCGCCCTGACCGAGGCCGAGGCGCTGGCGGCCGAAGGCACCACCGCCTCGCGCATCCGCTCGCATGTCCGGGCGCGGCTGGATGGCGAAGCGCGCGCCGATGTGCAATCGGTGGATATCCGCGATGCCGAAACCCTGGCCGCCCTGTCCGGACCGCTGGCCGCGCCGGCGGTGCTGCTGCTGGCGGTGCGCTTTGGCACCGTGCTGCTGATCGACAACCGCGTCCTTGCACCCCCGCCCCATTCGAAGGAGGAGTCCCCATGAGCACCCAATCCCCCGTCCGCCGTACCACCGTCCCGCAGATTCGCGCCCGCAAGGGCGGCGCTCCGATCGTCTCGCTCACGTCCTATCACGCGCATACGGCGGCGATCGTGGACCGTTATGCCGATTTCATTCTGGTGGGCGACAGTCTGGGTATGGTCATGCACGGGATGGACAGCACCATCGGCGTGCCGCTGGATCTGATGATCATGCATGGCCGCGCGGTGGTACGCGGCACCAGCCGCGCGCTGATCGTGGTGGACATGCCCTTCGGCTCCTATGAGGAATCGCCCAACATGGCCTTTCGCAACGCCGCAAAGGTGATGAAGGAAACCCAATGCGGCGCCGTCAAGCTGGAGGGTGGCGCCCGCATGGCCGAGACCATCCGCTTTCTGACCGAACGCGGCATCCCGGTGATGGCCCATATCGGCCTGACCCCGCAATCCAGCCATGTGATGGGCGGGTTCAAGACCCAGGGCCGTGAGGAAGACACCTGGGCCAGCCACATCGATGACGCCCGCGCCGTGGCCGAGGCCGGCGCCTTCGCGCTGGTGGTCGAGGGCGTGGTGGAGCCGCTGGCCGACAAGATCACCGCCGCCGTGGATATTCCCACCATCGGCATCGGTGCCTCGGTCAATTGCGACGGGCAGATCCTGGTGCTGGAGGACATGCTGGGCCTGAACCCCTGGGTGCCCAAATTCGTCAAGAAATACGGTGATCTGGGCCCGGCCATCGAACACGCGGTGTCCGACTACGCCGAGGAAGTCCGCGCCCGCAGTTTCCCGGCCAAGGACCACGTCTATCGCTGAGCGGGTGGGCTGAAAACGTTCGGCGCTGCGCCCCCGGGGAGTGCGGGCGCAGCGCCGGTCAGCCCTTGCGGGGTGCTCAATGCCCGCGGTCTGCCAGCCAGGCGCGCATCCAGGCGATTTCCTCTTCCTGGGCGGCGATGATCTCTTCGGCCAGTTCGCGCACCGCTGCGTCCTCGCCATACTCCAGCACGATCTGCGCCATGGCCACCGCGCCTTCGTGATGCGGGATCATGCCCAGGATGAAATCCACATCCGGGTCATTGGTGAACGCAATCGCCATATCGGCATGCATGGCATCATTGGCAGCGATATAGGCGCGGGTGGCGTCCGTGGCGTCTGCGGGGATGGGTGTGGCACCGTGGGCGTCGCCATGATGCGCGCCGTGACCCATATGGCCATGGGCGCCATGCATGCCATGCCCATGGCTGCTGGCCAGGCCGATTCCGCCAAGGGCGAGGGCCCCGACAAGCGCTCCGGCGGCAAATACGCCAACGGCTTTCGGTTTGATCTGCATGAAATTTTCCTCCGGGTCATGTGATTGCGCATGACCTGCAGGATTCCATCAACTGGAAGGGAAGACACAAGCGCGTGAAAGCCCGCACCTTGGCGTTCACCCGGCGGTTTCGGCGCGCGCCTCGGCCAGGGCTTCGGCAAAGGCGGGTTCGAACGCCTTCAGATCCTCCGGGCGGCCCAGGGTCACGCGGATGCAGCGGTCCAGCGGGGCGACAGCGGGCATCCGCACAAAGATGTCGCGCGCCATCAGCCCCTCCAGCACCTTGCGCGCCAGCGCCCCGTCGCCGCCGCAATCGATGGCGGTGAAATTGGTGGCCGAGGGCAGGGCGAAGGCGCCATTGCGTTCGGCGATCTCGGCCAGGGTGACGCGGGCATCGGCGACCTGGGCCACCACATCCTCCAGCCAGCCCTGATCCATCAGCGCCGCCAGCGCCCCCGCCTGTGCGATGCGCGAGACGCCGAAATGGTTGCGGATGCGGTCGAACATGGCGATCAGCCCGGGCGCCCCCACCGCATAGCCCACCCGCAGCCCCGCCAGCCCGTAAGCCTTGGAGAAGGTCCGCATCCGGATCACCCGCGGGTCATCGGCCACGAAGGTCAGCGCGGCTTCCTCGGGGGCGAAATCCACATAGGCCTCATCCAGTAGCAGCAGCGTGCCATCGGGCAGGGCGTCGATCATGCGCTGGATCACGCGCGCGCTGTGCCAGCTGCCCATGGGGTTGTCGGGGTTGGACAGGTAAACCAGCTTGGCGCCGACCTCCTCGGCCCGGGTCAGCAGGGCGGCGGGGTCCTCGCGGTCGTCGCGGTAGGGGACCTTGTGCAGCACCCCGCCAAAGCCCGCCACATGGTAGTTGAAGGTGGGGTAAGCCCCGTCCGAGGTCACCACCGGGTCGCCCGGCTCGACCAGCAGCCGCACCAGCGTCCCCAGCAGCCCGTCGATCCCTTCGCCCACCACGATATTTTCTGGCGCCACACCGTGATGCGCAGCCAGGGCGGCGCGCAGATCATGGCTTTCGGAATCGCCATACATCCAGCCATCTTGCGCGGCGCGTTCCATGGCCTCGATCGCCATGGGCGAGGGGCCGAAGACGCTTTCATTCGCCCCCAGCCGCGCCCGGAATTCCCGCCCCGAGGCGCGCATATGCGCCTCTGGCCCCACAAAGGGGACGGTGGCGGGCAGGGCGGCGACAAGCGGGGTATAACGTGGACCGGGCATGGCCCAGACTTATCCCCTTGCCCCTCCCGGAACAAGCCCGCCCGGACGTGGTCAGATCACCTGCCCATCGCTCAGGCGGGTCAGCAGAGCCTCGGCCTCGGCCAGCACGGTCTCGCGCCGAGTGGCGTCCATCCGGTCCCAGCTGCGATACATCTGCGCCATGCGCGGGTTGGCTTCGAACCGGTCGCGGTGGCGGGTCAGGAAATGCCAGTACAGCAGGTTGAACGGGCAGGCGCGCTCGCCGGTCTTGTCCTTCACGCGGTAGTGGCAAGCGCCGCAGTAATCCGACATCCGGTCGATATACGCCCCCGAGGACACATAGGGTTTCGACCCCACCACCCCGCCATCGGCGAATTGCGACATGCCGATGGTGTTGGGCGCTTCGACCCATTCATAGGCATCGGCATAGACGGCCAGATACCATTCATGCACCTCCCACGGGCGGACCCCGGCCAGCTGGGCGAAATTGCCGGTAACCATCAGCCGCTGGATATGGTGGGCATAGGCGTCGGTGCGGGTCTGGCCCACCGCGTGGGACATGCAGTTCATCCGCGTCTTTGCGCCCCAATACATGGCGGGCAGCTTGCGCTGGTGGTTCAGGGCGTTGCGGCGGGAATAGTCCGGCCCTTCCAGGAAATAGACCCCGCGGATGAACTCGCGCCAGCCCAGGATCTGGCGGATGAATCCTTCGGCCGAGTTGATGGGGACGCGGCCCGCCTTCCAGGCGTCCTCGGCCGCCGCGCAGACCTCCTGCGGGGTCAGCAGCCCGGCGTTCAGATAGGGCGAGATGATGGCGTGATAGAGGAACTTGTCCCCCTGCAGCATGGCGTCCTGATAGGTGCCGAACTGGGGCAGGGCGTGGCGGATGAAATGGGCCAGCGCCTGGCGCGCGCCCTTGCGATCCGTGGCCAGCCAGAACGGGTGCAGATCGCCGAAATTGTCGCCGAAGCGGGCTTCGACCAGCTTCAGCACCTCTTCGGTGGTGGCATCGGGGGTGAAGTGCAGCGGGCCTTCGCGGAACAGGTCATCCCGGGCGGGTTTGCGGTTGTCATGGTCATAGTTCCACTTGCCCCCGGCGGGTTTGTCGCCCTCCATCAGCAGGCCCGTCTCGCGCCGCATTTCGCGGTAGAAATATTCCATCCGCAGGGATTTGCGCCCCTTGGCCCAATCGGCAAAGCGGCGGCCGGAACAGAAGAAGCGGTCATCGTTCAGGGTGTCCACCTGCAACGGCATGTCGTCCAGCGCCTGGATCAGGCGCCATTCGCCGGGCTGGGTGACAAGGACGCGCTTGGCGCCCTCGGCCTGCGCATGGCGCAGCAACTCGCCGGGGATGGAGCCGGTATTTTGCGGATCGTCCAGCCGGGTATAGGCGACGCGCCAGCCGTCTTCCTCCAGCCGCGCGGCGAATTTGCGCATGGCGGCAAACAGGAACGCGATCTTCTTGGGGTGGTGGGGGACGTAAGCGGCCTCGTCGGCGACCTCGGCCATGACCACCAGATCGCGCGATTTCTCGGCGGCTTGCAGGGCGGCGAGGGTTTCGGTCAGCTGATCGCCCAGCACCAGAACCAGCTTCACCATGGGATCGGCTTTCCGGCCCAGTCGAAGAAGCCGCCCGAATCTTCGGGTCGCAGCCCGTCGATCACGCGCAGCAGGTTGGCGGCGGCCTCGGCCGGGGGCACTGCGGGGTGGCGGCCCAGGTATTTGCGCGTCAGGTCCGTCTGCACCGTGCCGGGATGAAGCGCCACGCAGATCGTCTGTTTATGCGTCCGACCCAGTTCGATCGCCGCCCCGCGCAGAAACTGGTTCAGCGCGGCCTTGGCGGCGCGGTAGCTGTGCCACCCCCCGGCGCGGTTGTCGCCGATGGAGCCCACCCGCGCCGACATCACCCCCAGCACGGCGGGCTTATCGCGCGGCAGCAGGTCGGCGGCGTGGCGCAGCACCAGCGCCGGCCCCATGGCGTTGAGCTTGAATTGCGCCAGCATCGCCTCGGGCTCCAGGTGCTTGAGGGCCTTTTCCGGGCCCATGCCGTCGATCTCCAGCGCGCCGGTGACCACCAGCACCCGGTGAAACGGCCCTTCCAGCGCGCCAAGATGCTGCGCGACCGAATCCGCATCGGTCACGTCCAGCCCGTCCTGGCTGCGCGACAGCGCCGTGACCTCGGCGCCCTGTGCCTGTAACGCGGCGCAAAGCGCGGTTCCGATGCCGCCTGATGCGCCGATGACCAATGCCCGCATGGTGCCTCCGTTTTCGTGCAGCGCATCAGCTAGCGTGCGCTGGCGGAGGGTCCAGCGCCCGGCGGCGCCAGCCAGACCGCGCTGGTCAGCAGGGCGCGCATCAGGTCCGGTTGGCCGCGCCATCCGGTCCGCGCAAAGATCGCGCGCGAATAGCTGCGGGCGGTTTCCTCGGTCACGCCCAGGGTGTGTGCCGCTTCGCGCAGCGATGCCCCCTGCGCCAGGGCCAGCGCCAGCCGCGCCTGCGCCAGCGGCAGGCCGAAGGTCTGGGCCACCAGTGCCGGGTCAGGGGGGGGGGGCGGCGGGCCGCGCAGCGCGCCGATCAGGGTGGCGCCCGGCGGCCCCATGCCGTCGGCGGCCATGACCAGCAGCCCTAGCGCCCCGCCGCGCAGGGCGGCCGCCGCCGCGCCTTTGGTCCGGGCGCGTTCAAGGGCGCGCGCCAGTGCAGCCTCGGCGCCCTGATCCGGCAGGGCAAGCCGCTGGCCCGGGCGCAGGCGGGCCACACCGTCCAGCAGGCGCGCGGCGGCGGGGTCATGCGCCAGCACGCGGCCCTCAGGGTCGAAGGCCAGCCAGCCCAGCCCCAGCCGCGCGGCCAGGGTGTCTTGCAGCGCGGCATGGGCGCGGGTGCGGGCCAAGCGGTCGGCCAGCGCCAGCGCCTGCGGCAGATGCGGCGCGAGCGTTGAGAGCAGCACGCCATCGACGGCGCGAAACTCGGGCGCGCCGGGCGTGCGCGCGACCAGCAGCCAGGCCATCCCGCCCGCCGATGCGCGCACGGCCATGGCCCGCAGGGGGGCGTCCGGCACCACCCCGCCCGGCAGGTCGCCCCCGGCATGGACCCGCTCTGGCCGCATCCGCAGCAGTCCCAGCGGATCGCCGGGGGCCGTTGCCTCGGCCAGCGCGGGCCCGTGCTGGCCCAGCGGCGCCACCGGCCCGCCCGCAGGCGCCGCCAGCAGCGCCGCCGTGCCCGCGCGAGTCAGCGCCGCCAGCCGCCCCAGCACCCCGCCCCAGCCCGCGCCCCCGCCCGCATCGGCATGAAGCTGCAGCAGAAGCTCGGTTTCTTCGGGGGTGGCGGGCATGGGGCCTCCAACTCACCCCCATATGGGGGGTGTTTTGGCAATATCCCCGCGCTACCCACCCTGTCGAGCAGATTCGCAGCGCAGGGCAGCCCCATGAGCAACCGATTGACCCATTTGCAGCGGCTGGAGGCCGAAAGCATCCACATCATGCGCGAGGTCGCGGCCGAGGCCGAAAACCCCGTCATGCTTTATAGTGTCGGCAAGGACAGCGCGGTGATGCTGCATCTGGCGAAAAAAGCCTTCTTTCCCGCCCCGCCGCCCTTTCCGCTGCTGCATGTGGACACCACCTGGAAATTCCGCGCCATGTATGAGCTGCGCGAAACGGCCGCCAAGGCCGCCGGCATGGAGCTGCTGATCCACCAGAACCCCGAGGCGCTGGAGCGCGGCATCAACCCCTTTGACCACGGCAGCCTGCATACCGACATGTGGAAGACCGAGGGGCTGAAACAGGCGCTGGACCTGCACGGGTTCGACGCGGCCTTTGGCGGCGCCCGACGCGATGAGGAGAAAAGCCGCGCCAAGGAGCGTATCTTCAGCTTCCGCACCGCCAGCCACCGCTGGGACCCCAAGAACCAGCGCCCGGAGCTCTGGCGGCTCTATAACGCCCGCAAGGCGCGGGGCGAATCCATGCGGGTGTTTCCGCTGTCCAACTGGACGGAACTGGACATCTGGCAATACATCCACCTGCAGCGGATCGCGATTGTGCCGCTCTATTTCGCCGCCCCGCGCCCGGTGGTGGAGCGCGACGGGCTGCTGCTGATGGTCGATGATGACCGCTTTCCGCTGCGCGAGGGCGAGGTGCCGCAGATGCGCTCCGTCCGCTTCCGCACGCTGGGGTGTTATCCGCTGACCGGCGCGGTCGAAAGCACCGCCGACACCCTGCCCGCGATCATCCAGGAGATGCTGCTGACCACCACATCCGAACGCCAGGGCCGCGCCATCGACCATGATGCCGCCGCATCCATGGAGAAGAAGAAGCAGGAAGGGTATTTCTGATGAACGAGATTTACAAAACCGACGCTCTGATCGCCCGGGATATCGACGCGTATCTGGACACCCACCAGCACAAGACCATGCTGCGCTTCATCACCTGCGGCTCGGTCGATGACGGGAAATCCACGCTGATCGGGCGGCTTCTGTATGACGCCAAGATGATCTTCGAGGACCAGCTTGCCACGCTGGAGGCGGATTCGCGCCGTTTGGGCACCCAAGGGACAAAGATCGATTTCGCCCTGCTGGTGGACGGGCTGGCGGCCGAGCGTGAACAGGGCATCACCATCGATGTCGCCTATCGCTTCTTTGCCACCGAAAAGCGCAAGTTCATCGTCGCCGACACCCCGGGGCATGAGCAGTATACGCGGAACATGGTCACCGGCGCCTCCACCGCCGAACTGGCGGTGATCCTGGTGGATGCGCGCCGCGGCGTGCTGACCCAGACCCGGCGGCACAGCTATCTGGTGCATCTGCTGGGGATCCGGCACATCGTTCTGGCGGTGAACAAGATGGATCTGGTGGGCTATGACCAGGGCGTGTTCGATGCCATCGTCGATGACTACCGCAGCTTCGCGCGCTCCATCGGGGTCGAAGCGTTCACCCCCATTCCGATCTCGGCCTTGGAAGGGGACAACATCACCCGGCTGGGCGCGAACATGCCCTGGTATGGTGGGCCGGCGCTGATGGACCATCTGGAGACGGTGGAACTGGACCAGGTGGCGGATCTGGACAAGCCCTTCGCCATGCCCGTGCAATGGGTGAACCGCCCCGATCAGTCCTTTCGCGGCTTTGCGGGCACGGTGACGGGCGGGGCGGTCGCCCCGGGCGATGCGGTGCGGGTTCTGCCCTCGGGCAAGACCTCCAGCGTGGCGCGGGTGGTGACATTCGATGGCGACCGTGACCGCGCCGTGGCGGGCGAGGCGGTGACGCTGACGCTGGCGGATGAGATCGACTGCTCGCGCGGGCAGGTGATCTGCGCCGCAAAGGCGCCGCTGGAGGTGGCGGATCAGTTCGAGGCCACCATCGTCTGGATGGACGAGACCGAGCTGCTGCCCGGCCGGCCTTATTGGCTGAAGACCGGGGCGCAGACGGTCTCGGCCACGGTGGCGGCGCCGAAATACGCGGTCAACGTGAACACCATGGAACATCTGGCCGCCAAGACGCTGGATCTGAACGGGATCGGTGTGGCCAATGTCACCACCGACCGCGATATCCCCTTTGCCCCTTATGCCGAGAGCCGCGATCTGGGCGGGTTCATCCTGATCGACAAGCTGACCAACAAGACCGTGGCGGCGGGGATGATCCATTTCGCCCTACGCCGCGCGCAGAACATCCATTGGCAGGCCACCGATATCGGGCGCGACCATCACGCGGGCATGAAGAACCAGAAACCCGCGGTGCTGTGGATGACGGGGCTTTCGGGGTCCGGCAAGTCCACCATCGCCAATATGGTGGAAAAGAAGCTGGCGCGGATGAACCGGCACACCTTCCTGCTGGATGGCGACAATGTGCGCCACGGGCTGAACAAGGATCTGGGCTTTACCGATGCCGACCGGGTGGAGAACATCCGCCGCGTGGGCGAGGTGGCGCGGCTGATGACCGATGCGGGGCTGATCGTGATCACGGCGTTCATCTCGCCCTTCCGGGCCGAGCGTGACATGGTGCGCGCGATGATGCAGCCGGGCGAGTTCATCGAGGTCTTCATCGACACCCCCCTGGAGGAGGCCGAGCGGCGCGACGTGAAGGGGCTTTATGCCAAGGCGCGTGCGGGGCAGTTGAAGAATTTCACCGGGATCGATTCGCCCTATGAAGCCCCGGAAACCCCGGAAATCCGGATCGACACCTCGGCGCTGAGCGTTGAGGAAGCGGCCGATCTGATCATCGCGCGCCTGATCCCCTGAAGCGCGTCTGCCGAGGCTGGCCGATGTGCCCGGTACCTGGCGGCGGCACTTCGGTGGAAGGCAAGGCTCCCGCCCGTCGGGGACGGATTGAAATCCGCCCCCTCCCGTTGGGCCGGGCCGCTGCGCGCCGCGCAGCGGCCCGGCCCAACGCCCGCGATGTCGCGCGGAACGCGCGGCGGCGCGGGGGGGCGGGAGCGTTGGTCATGCGTTTTGCGGTCCGGTGTGGTGCCACAGGCCTGGTTTTGGCGGGGAATCTGGCCTTCGATGTCCGTGCGGGTGGTGGGGCCAGGTTCGAGTATTTTCGGCAGGATCAAGCCAGGGTGTGGGGCGAACATGCGTGGCGACTTGCGGGGAATGCCAGGCGCGCGGTGATATGCGCGGGCTCAGGGGGACAGGAGGGCCTGTGTTGCGGCGTCGAGGGCGCCCGGGCCGTGGGGAATCGAGAGAGCCTTGAGCCCTGTATCGATGACGCCCAGTGCGCCCAGAGCCATATGGGCATTCACATGGCCCATATGGGCCAGCCGGAAGTAGCCGTGCCACGCCGGGTCTGTGGGGTCGGCCATGCCGAGGCCGATCCCGAGGGTGACCCCGGCCTGGGTTTCCGTCCATTGGCGCAGGCGGGTGGCGTCTGGTGCGGTCAGCCGCATGGAGGTGACGGCATGGCTGCGCGCATCGCGCCGGGCAATATTGAGCCGCAGGTCGCCGTTATCGGCGCCCCAGGCGTCTGCCGCCGCCCAGACGGCGCGGGCCAGGCGTGCGTGGCGGATCCAGGCGGTTTCGAGCCCTTCTTCATGGATCAGCATGTCGAGGGCTGCGCGCAGGCCCAGCAGGTGGTGGGTTGGCGCCGTGCCGCCGAAATACTGGTAGAAGGCCTGGGCGTCGATCCGCGGGGTCCAGTTCCAGTAGGGGCTGCGCGGTCCGGAGCGGGTATCTGCAGCCGTGCGGGCCTTGTCGCTTACCCAGAGAAAGCTGAGGCCCGGCGGGGTCATCAGGCCTTTCTGGCTGGCGGCGACCACGATATCCACGCCCCAGGCATCCATGCGCAGTTCCTCGCAGCCGAGCGAGGCGATGGCATCGACCAGCAGGAGCGCGGGGTGTCCGGCGGCGTCGATGGCGGCGCGCAGGGCGGGGATGTCATTGCGCACGGTGCTGGCGGTATCGACATGGGTGGCGAGCACGGCGCGGATCTTGCGCTCGGGGTCGGCGCGCAGGGTGTCTTCGACCTGCTGCGGGTCCAGCGGTGCGCTGCGACCGAAATCCAGTGTCTGCAAATTGACTCCGAGGGCGCGCGCCATCTCGGCCCAGCCTGTGCCGAACCGGCCCGTGACCAGTGATAGCACCCGGTCCCCCGGCGCGCAGATGTTGGCCAGCGCGGCTTCCCAGGCGCCGTGCCCGTTCGATATGTATATGGCCACATGCTGGCGCGTGCAGGCGGCGGCGCGCAGGTCGCGCAGCAGGTCCGGCATCATTTGGGGAAGGGCGCCTTCGTAGATGTTGGGCGCCGGGCTGTGCATTGCGTTCAGCACCCGGTCCGGCACCACCGAAGGGCCGGGGATGGCCAGATAGGGGCGCCCCTGGCCCAGGGACGGCAGGAAATCGGATGGCATGGGAGAGGCTCCGCTGAGGTAATTCACAGGTTAATAGAATTGACCGGAGCCTGCGTCAATCCGGCATGGCTCAGCGGTCTGGCGTGCGGATCGTATCGCCAAGGTCCAGTCGTGGGGTCAGTTCGATGCGCGCCCCGCCAATCACGCCGTCATCGCCCATTCCGGCGACGATCCGGGCGGCGCGTTCGCCGATATCCCGGCGGCAGGCATCCATGGTGGCCAACCGGATCGGCATGCCATCCAGGATCTCCAGGCCGTTGAACCCGGCCAGACCCAGTGTGCCCGGCACGTCAATGCCGTTCTCCAGGCACCACAACAGCCCGCCTGCGCCGATCATGTCGTTGGAATAATAGAGAAAATCCAGTTCCGGCGTGCGTTTCAGGATGGCCTCGGTCATCTGCCGGCCCTTCAGCAGGGCCGAGCCACCGGCGTAGTATTCGGTATCTGCCAGCTCCAGCCCGGCCTCATGCAGGGCTTCGGTAAACCCTTCGAGCCGTTTGCGCGCGCGGTGATCATCGGGCATTTTCGTGCCCAGAAAGCCGATGCGGCGATAGCCTGCGGCGATGATGGCCGCGGCCATTGCGCGCCCGGCGCGTCGATGCGAGATGCCGACGACCGAATCGATGGCTTCGCCATCCACATCCATGATCTCGACAATTGGAATGCCGGCGCTTTCCAGCATGGCGCGCGAGGGGTCGCTGTGTTCCAGCCCGGCCAGGATAACCCCGGTCGGACGCCAGGACAGCATTTCATAGAGCACGTTCTCCTCGCGCTCAGGCCGATAGTTGGTGACGCCGAAGACCGGTTGCAGCCCGGTGCCGTCCAGCGCGTCTGAGATGCCGCCCAGTACCTCGGGGAAGACCATGTTGGACAGGGAGGGGACCACCACCGTCACCAGATTGACGCGCTGGCTGGCCAGGGCACCGGCGATCTTGTTAGGCACGTAGCCCAGCGCCTTGGCGGCGGCCAGCACCTTTTCGCGCGTTGCGGGCGAGACATCGGTGCGGTTGCGCAGCACGCGGCTGACCGTCATTTCGCTGACGCCGCAGGCTTCGGAGACATCCCGAAGGGTCAGTGTGCGGCGGGTGGAGGGGGGGATGGGCCGGGTCACGGTTGGGGCTGCCTGGTTGCTGATAGCGGTATCTTCCAATCAATAGCGGGCTTTGCAGTGCAGGCCAAGTGCCGCGTGACAAGATCATCCAAAGCCTGTATCCGGGGGCGCAGGCTCCGTAGCTCAGCTGGATAGAGCGGCCCCCTCCTAAGGGGCAGGTCACAGGTTCGAATCCTGTCGGAGTCGCCACGTTCGGCGGCGTAGGGCATATGTTGAGATTACGGAGGCAGTGGCCCTGGAATGCGGCTTCGGATCGATGACCTGACCCAGCTGCACGCGCCGGATCGGTTGGAGTATGACACGCTGATCGATGTCCGGGCCTGTGCCGAGTTCGCGCATGATCACCTGCCCGGGGCGATCAACCTGCCCGTTCTGGATGATGCCGAGCGCGCGCAGGTGGGGCGTGTCTATGTCCAGCACAGCCGGTTCGAGGCACGCCGGATCGGTGCGGCCATGGTGGCGCGCAACGCTGCGCGGATGCTGGAGGGACCGCTTGCCGCCTATCCGCGTGACTGGCGCCCGGTGGTCTATTGCTGGCGGGGCGGGCAGCGGTCCGGGTCGCTGGCGCTGATCCTGCAGCAGGTCGGTTGGCCGGTGCGGGTGATCGAAGGCGGGTATCGCGCCTATCGGCGGCTGGTGGTGCGTGCGCTCTATGATGATCCCTTTCCGGCGCCCGTGATTGTCCTGGATGGGGATACCGGCACGGCAAAGACTGCCCTGCTGCAGCTTCTGGCCGCGCGCGGGGTGCAGGTGCTGGATCTGGAAGCCATGGCCCGGCACCGTGGGTCGCTCTTTGGCCGACAGCCCAGAGGGCAGCCATCGCAAAAGGGATTCGAGTCGGCCCTGGCGATGGGGGTCGCAGGGCTGGACCCGTCCCGGCCCGTGGTGGTCGAGGGTGAATCCCACCGGATCGGGCGGATCATGCTGCCGCCCGCGCTCTGGAGTGCCATGCAGACCGCGCCGCGGGTGCTGGTGCAGGCGCCGCTGTCCGCGCGGGCGGCGTATCTGGCGCGGGTCTATGCAGATATCGCCGCCGACCCCGAAGCACTGGCCACGCGCATCGAGGCGCTGCGGCCCTGGCACAGCCGCGACCGGATTGCCGAATGGACGGCACAGGCCCGGGCGGGCGCGGTGGCGGAACTGGCGGGTGGCTTGCTGGCGCAGCACTATGACCCGCGGTATCGGCGCGCGCGCAGATCCGTAACTGCCGGGCGCTGTCTTGATCTGCCGGACCTGCAGCCGCAGACGCTGGCGCGCGCCGCCACCGAGATTGCCGACAACCTGCAGGCGATATCGCAGGTTGTTGATTGACGGGTCAATAAAAATCCGGCTAGCATATAAATTACCGCTGCAGGTGGCGCTGGCCCACAGAAGGGTTGCAACACCTGCGACCACCCGTGCAATATAAACGACATGCGGATGTCATTGATGTCCGACAAGAACAAAAGACCAACAGAGGAGAGTCTTCATGAACGCAAGCACCAGAAACCCCGGGCTGACACGCCGTGGATTGTTGAAAAGCGCCGGCGCAATCGGTGCCGCGGGGCTGATCCTGCCGGCCAGCTATCGCAAGGCCATGGCCGAGCCGAAGCGCGGTGGCACGTTCCGCATCGGCTTCGGACACGGGAATACCACCGACTCGCTCAACCCCGCACTTTGGGATCAGGCCTTTGTGCAGGTGCTGGGCAATACCATGCACAACTACCTGACCGTGATCGGCGCGGATGGCCAGCTGGAGCCGGAGCTGGCCGAAAGCTGGGAAGCCTCGTCCGATGCCGCCACCTGGACCTTCAAGCTGCGCGAGGGTGTGACCTTCCACAACGGCAAGGATCTTGTGGCCGCGGATGTGATCGCCTCGCTCAACCATCATCGCGGTGAGGACAGCGCCTCGGCGGCAGCTCCGATCGTCGAAGCCATCACCGATATCCGTGCCGATGGCGACAAGGTGGTGGTCATCACCCTGCAAGCGGGCGATGCCGACTTCCCCTTCATCCTGTCGGATTATCACCTGCCGATTCTGCCCGCTGAAGACGGGCGGATCGACTATGACAACGGGATCGGCTGCGGCGGCTATATCCTTGAAAGCTTCGAGCCTGGGGTGGACGCGCATTTCACCCGCAACCCCGATTACTGGAAGTCCGATCGCGCCTGGTTCGACCGGGTGGAGCTTTATGCGATCCTCGATTCGGCGGCGCGTCAGAACGCGCTGATCACGGGCGAGGTGGATGTGATCGACCGTCCGGACCTGAACACCATTCACATGCTGGAACGCGCGGGCGTCAATATCATCTCGGTCTCGGGCACGCAGCACTACACCTTCGCCATGGACAGCCGGGCCGATCCGTTCTCGAACAACCATGTGCGGCTGGCGCTGAAATATGGGGTGAACCGCCAGCAGATGGTGGACACCATCCTGTCGGGCTTTGGCGTGGTGGGGAATGACCACCCCATCGGACGGTCCAACCGCTTCCATGCCGACGATCTGGAACAGCGCGAGTTCGACCCGGACCGCGCCCGCCACCACCTGCGCGAGGCGGGGCTCGACAGCCTGACGGTAGATCTGTCGGCGGCGGATGCGGCCTTTGCCGGTGCCGTCGACGCGGCGGTGCTGTTTTCCGAAAGCGCGGCGCAGGCGGGGATCAACATCAACCCGGTGCGCGAGCCTTCGGACGGCTACTGGTCCAACGTCTGGATGGTCAAGCCGTTCAGCGCCGTCTATTGGGGCGGGCGTCCGACCGAGGACTGGATGTTCTCGACCGCCTTTGCCGCCGGAGCGCCCTGGAATGACGGCTTCTGGGAGCATGAGCGCTTCGAGGAACTGCTGCGCGCCGCGCGCTCGGAACTGGATGAGGATCTGCGCGCCGAGATGTATTTCGAGATGCAGCAGATCGTCCGCGACGAGGGGGCGATCGTCATTCCGATGTTCTCGGATTACGTGATGGCCACCGCGGACAACGTCATGACCCCGGACCAGATCGGCGCCAACACAACGCTTGACGGGGTGCGCGCCACCGAACGGTGGTGGTTCGCCTGATCGGGGACTGACATTGACCCCGGCGCCCCGCAAAGGCGCCGGGGTCTTTCGCTCAGCAATGCGCCAAGACATTGCAGCAAGAACGATGGGAAGGTAGCGACATGGCGCATATCTGGCGCATGATTGCACAGCGGCTGGGCTTTGGCCTGCTTACGCTGTTTGTGGTTTCAATCATCATTTTCGGGGCTACGGAATTGTTGCCGGGCGACTTTGCGCAGGCGGTTCTGGGTCAGGCCGCCACGCCCGAGGCGGTGGCCAATATCCGGCGCGAACTGGGCCTGGATCAGCCGGTTTACGTGCGTTACTTCGACTGGCTGTTCGGGGTGATGCAGGGGGATTTCGGCACCTCGCTGGCGCAGCGCGGGCGCCCGGTATCCGAAATGATCATGTCCCGGCTGGGCAATACCTTCTTCCTTGCGATCTATGCCGCCGCCATGGCCGTGCCGCTTGCGCTGACGCTGGGGGTGCTGGTCGCCCTCTGGCGCAATTCGCTCTTCGACCGGGTGGCCAATTCCACGGCGCTCAGCGCGATCTCCTTCCCGGAGTTCTTCGTGGCCTATATCCTGATCTTCGTGCTGGCGCAGAGCGGGTATTTCCCGTCCATGGCGCGAATGCCCGCCGGTGCCGATCTGGGCGAAAAGCTCTACCGCGCCTTCCTGCCGGCGCTGACACTGACGCTGGTGGTCACCGCGCATATGATGCGCATGACCCGTGCGGCGATCATCAACCTGCTGGCCAGCCCCTATATCGAAATGGCGCGGCTGAAAGGGATGCGGCCTTCGCGGGTGATCATCCGCCATGCGCTGCCCAACGCCATTGCCCCCATCGCCAATGTGGTGGCGATCAACCTGGCCTATCTGATCACCGGGGTCGTGGTGGTCGAGGTGGTGTTCGTCTACCCCGGCCTCGGGCAGTTGATGGTGGACAGCGTGTCGCGCCGGGATATCCCGGTGGTGCAGGCCATCGCGCTGATCTTCGCCGCGGCCTATGTGCTGCTCAACCTCACGGCGGACGTGATTTCGACCCTGTCGAATCCCCGCCTGATGCATCGCACGTGAGGGGGCGGACATGGGTTTTCTGATCTTCCTGTTCTGGGCCGCAATCACCCTGGGGGTGGCGATAGCCGCCGCCTGGGGGTTCCGCGCCGTGGCCGCCGCCGTCACCCGGGGTGAGATGCGTCGCGCGCTGCGCAACGCACCGCTGACCGCCAGTTTCGGCATGTTGGTCATCTTCATCTATCTGGTGGTGGCGATCCTGGCGCCGCTGATCGCGCCTTTCCCTGAACGCACGGTGGTGGGCAGCCAGTTCATCCCCTGGTCCGCCGAGCACTGGCTGGGCACCGATGCGCTGGGCCGGGACATGTTCAGCCGCATGATCTACGGCACCCGCAACACGGTGGGCATCGCATTCGCCACCACGGCGCTGGCGTTTCTGATCGGCTCGGTCTTCGGGCTGCTGGCGGCCACGGTGGGCGGCTGGCTGGATCAGGGCCTGTCGCGGCTGGTGGATGTGATGATGGCGATTCCGTCGCTCATCTTTGCGCTGCTGCTGCTGACGATCTTCGGCACCTCGATCCTGACGCTGATCCTGGTGATTGCGGTGATCGATTCCACCCGCGTCTTTCGTCTTGCCCGCGCGGTGACCGAAGGCGTGGTGGTGATGGATTACATCGAGGCCGCGCGCCTGCGTGGCGAGGGGCTGGGCTATCTCATCACGCGCGAGATCCTGCCCAATGTCACAGCACCCCTGGTGGCCGAGTTCGGGCTGCGGTTCTGCTTCGTGTTCCTGTCGATCTCGGCGCTGTCGTTCCTGGGGCTGGGGATCCAGCCGCCCACTGCCGACTGGGGGTCGATGGTGCGCGAGAACGCGACGCTGATCACCTTTGGCGACATCACGCCGTTGCTGCCTGCGGGCGCGATCGCGCTGCTGACGGTGGCGGTGAATTTCGTGGTGGATTGGCAGCTTTACCGCGCCAGCGGGTTGAAGGAGTGACGCGCATGACCAAGAAGGATGTGCTTCTGAACATTCGCGGGTTGAAGATCGAAGGCAAGTCCGGCGATGACTGGCTGGCGATTGTGAACGGGGTCAACCTGACCCTGCACCGCGGTGAGGTGCTGGGCCTGATCGGCGAATCGGGGGCGGGCAAGTCCACCATCGGGTTGGCGGCCATGGGGTTTGCGCGCGATGGCTGCCGGATCAGCGACGGGGTGATCGAATTCGACGGGACCGACCTGCGCGAAGCAAGCCAGGATCAGTTGCGCCGCCTGCGCGGCAAGCGCATCGCCTATGTCGCGCAATCGGCGGCGGCCAGCTTCAACCCGGCGCACAAGCTGATGGACCAGTATTGCGAGGCCCCGGTGCGTCACGGCGTCATGTCCCGCTCGCAGGCCGAGAAGGACGCGGTGGAACTCTATCGCAAGATGCAGCTTCCGGACCCCGAGGGGATCGGTTTTCGCTTTCCGCATCAGGTCTCGGGCGGGCAGTTGCAGCGGGCGATGACGGCGATGGCCATGTCCTGCCGCCCGGACCTGATCATCTTTGACGAACCCACCACCGCGCTGGACGTGACCACGCAGATCGAGGTGCTGGCGGCGATCCGCGATATCGTCGAGCAGTTCGGCACCGCGGCGATCTACATCACCCATGACCTGGCGGTGGTGGCGCAGATGGCGGACCGGATCAAGATCCTGCTCAAGGGGGATGAGGTCGAGGAAGCCGACACCGAAACCATGCTGAGCGCGCCGAAGGATGACTATACCAAGTCGCTCTGGGCGGTGCGCAGCTTTCAGCGTGCCGAGCAGGCGGCGCCGAGGGACAAGCCGGTGGTGTCGCTGCGCAATATCTCGGCCGCATACGGGCCGGTCAAGGTGCTGGACGACATCAGCTTTGACATCCATCCGCGCCGGACGGTCGCGGTGGTGGGCGAGTCGGGATCGGGGAAATCGACCGCCGCGCGGGTTATCACCGGGCTGCTGCCGCCCACACGCGGCGAGGTGCTGTTCGACGGCGAAGCCTTGCCCCCCGATTACCGCAAGCGCACCCGCGACCAGTTGCGCCATGCGCAGATGATCTATCAGATGGCGGATACGGCGCTGAACCCCAAGCTGACGCTGCGGCGGTTGATCGGGCGCCCGGCGCAGATGTATCTGGGCCTGCGCGGGAGGGCACTGACCGAACGAATCCGCGAGTTGCTGGACCTGATCGAACTGGAGCCGGATCAGTATATCGACCGGTTGCCCTCAGAGCTTTCGGGCGGGCAGAAGCAGCGCATCGGGATCGCCCGGGCGCTGGCCGCCGAGCCGCGGTTCATCATCTGCGACGAGGTGACCTCTGCGCTGGACCAGATCGTGGCCGAGGGGATCTTGCGGCTGCTGGACAAGCTGCAGTCGGAATTCAACCTGGCCTACATGTTCATCACCCATGATCTGGCGACGGTGCGGGCGATTGCCGATGACGTTGTGGTCATGCAGAAGGGCCGGGTAGTGGAGCAGGGGCCGAAGCCCGAGATGTTCGCCCCACCGCATGAGCCCTATACCGAATTGCTGCTGTCCTCGGTGCCCGAGATGGATCCCGATTGGCTTACAAAGCTGCTGGAACAGCGCAGCCGCAAGGGGTTGCCGCAGAGCGCCGATCAGTAGGGGGGGGCTTGTGGCGGCGGGGGAGCGCCCCCTCGGAGCACCCGCCCACCCACCCTGTGCGCCTCGGGGGCGCTGCCCGGCGCGGGCGCGCCGGGCGGGGTTCGTGGCTGGCGGGGTCAGTAATCCCGGGCGCCGAAGAGAGCCGAGCCGACCCGGATATGGGTTGCGCCTTCGGCGATGGCGGTTTCGAAGTCGTCGCTCATGCCCATGGACAGGCCCGGCAGGTCATTGCGCCCGCCGATTTCACGCAGCATCCGGAAGTGGGGCAGGGGGTCTTCGTCCACGGGCGGGATGCACATCACGCCGACGAGCGGCAGGTTCAGGCTGCGCGCGTCGGCGATGAAGCTGTCGGCATCGATGGGCAGGACGCCCGCCTTTTGCGGCTCGGCCCCGGTGTTGATCTGGACGAACAGCTTCGGGCAGTGGCCGGTTTCATCGGCCAGCCGCGCCAGGGTCCGTGCGAGCTTCGGCCGGTCCAGAGAATGGATGGTCGAGAAAAGTTCCATTGCCTGCCGGGCCTTGTTCGTCTGTAGCGGGCCCAGCAGGTGCAGATCCACCCCTTCGAACTGCGCCGACCATTCCGGCCATTTTCCGGCGGCCTCCTGCACGCGGTTTTCGCCAAAGATGCGGTGGCCCTGCTGCAATACGGCTTTCACCCTTTCGGGCGGTTGCAGTTTGGACACGGCGATCAGCGTGACCGCGCCTTTGGGGCGCCCCGCATCAGCCAGGGCGCGGTCCATGCGCGCGGAAATCTCGGCAATCGACATGGTTCAATCCCTTGGGTTGTTCCGCGGTCCCTGCGGTGCGCCGAGGTGAACCGCCCCACCGTCAAGGCGGCCGGTGGCTTCATCCAGCCGGAGCGTGCTCCCGAAGGCCATGCCGCTGTCTGTCTGGCGTTCGAAATGCAGGCGCAGGCGGGTCCGTGACGTCAGGCGCATGCCATTTTCTGCGGGCCCCAGGGAGGGGTTGCTTTCCCAGACCACACCCATGCGCGCATCGCCGCTGAAGGTGATGCCAGAGCCCGGTTGCGCTGCGCCGACCATGGGCGTGAGAAAGAACAGGGCGGTTATGAGTTGCAGCGGACGCATGGCGCGAATGTGCCCGTTTCGCTGCGGCTTTGCAACCGGTCCGGTGGCAGCGCGCAGAAACGAAAAGAGCGGGCACCGGGCCCGCTCTCTCGTATCTTGACTGGTATGTCAGCTCAGAAGCTGAAGCTCACACCGAAGTCTGCAACGGTCTGACCGCCGCCAGCGTCGAAGCTGGTGTAGCGGACGCCGCCGACGATGCTTGCACCGCCGCCCAGGCTGTAGCTGGCGCCAGCACCGACGTGCACATCGCGTGCGAAGTCACGGCGAGCAAAGGCCGACACGGTGATGTCATCGATGTCTGCGCTGCCCGACAGACCGATCTGGTGATCGGAAGTGTTGGTGCCGCGTGCATCCTGCACCAGGCGACCGATGGTTGCGCGGACGCTGAACATGTCGATGTTCGCTTCACCGCCCAGAGCAACGTGGCCGAAGTTGTCGCCGCCGATGTTTGCAAGCTCGTAGCCAGCGCCGATTGCGAAGCCGTCGAACTCGTAACGAGCACCGATGGAGCCCATTTCGACGCGGTCATTGTTGCCGTCACGGACGTTGAGCTGACCCAGCGATGCGTGAACGGTGAAACCGTCGAAGCTGTAGGTGTACAGGGCGTTGGTGCCGCCGCTGTTGAGAATGCCACCGTTGAAGTCACGCTGGAAGTAGGTGTTCTCGTTCAGGAAGCCCAGCCCGGTCAGGCCGATGCCGTGCAGGTCGCCGACCGACGCCTGAGCAGCGCCTGCCACGTCACCGAACGACAGGCGGCCGAAGTCGCCCGAGATGAACACGTTGGCGCCGCCGGTGCCCATGTTGCCCGAAGCGGAATCGGGAGCGGTCTGAGCGCGGAACCAGCCGCCGAAGGCCATGCCGGTGTCGGTTTCGCCGGACAGGGTGAAGCGCACACGTGCACGGCTGTCCAGGCGCAGCTTGTCCTGAGCAGCGTCGTTGAATACGACACCCATGCGGCCATCGCCCGAGACGCTGACGTCAGCGGCGGCGACGCCAGCGGATGCGACCAGTGCGGCGGCCGAACCAAGAAGAATCTTTTTCATTGTTTCCCTCGTTGTCTTAAGGACTAACCCTGGGCGTCTCGCCGGGTCTGAGCCTATTTCTCTCTTTCGGCCGGTGTTTGCAACACGTAGGTCGATGGCGCTTTGCGAACTTGGCGGCGTTGATGCAGATTTGTCACGCCCGATCCGATGGGCGCCGGATTCGGAGTGCAAAGGGGTGATTTGAACCCCCGCGCGGGAATCCCCGGACGCCCTCTTGTCCCATGTGTGGCCCTCGGCTAGACATGCGGGGGCAGTAATCAAAGGTCGGCACGCATGATCGCATCGAACAGGGCAGCGCTGCGGAGACTGAGTCGCATCGCGATGGGAGTGGGCCTGGCAGCCGTGCTTGCGGGCTGTGGCGGCGGTTTCGGCAACTTTTTCCAGGGGGGCGAACGCTCGCAGGAGGCAACGGCCGAAATGCACGCGCAGGAGCGAGAGCGCCTGCCGGGCAGCGGTCAGGATGGCACAATCTGGGACCTGTTCACCAATGTGGACCCGCCCAGCACCACGGTCGAAGTCAACCGCTACATCTGGAACGCGGCGCTGGAGGTGCTGGACTTCCTGCCGGTGCAGACGGTGGACCCGTTCTCGGGGGTGATCGTGACCGGGTTTGGCACGCCTCCGGGCGGGGGAAGGGCCTATCGCGCGGCGGTGCTGGTGAATGACCCGGCGCTGGATGCGCGGTCGCTCAATGTGGCGCTGATGACACAGGGCGGCCCGGCCAGCCGCGAGACCGTCCGCGCGGTCGAGGATGCCATTCTGACACGCGCACGCCAGCTTCGGATCCGTGACCGCGGGATGTGACCCGCTGGACCCCGCGCGACGGCAACGCTATGACAACACCGGGCCTGCCGCGCCCGGTGTTTTCGTTGGCGCCGGGGCTGCCACGCCTTTAACCGACCGCTGAACAGGGATTGTCCGACCATGGCCAGCCAGCAACAGGCGCGCTACCGCCCGCAACAGATCGAAGCCCGCTGGCAAGAGGCCTGGGACAGTGCAGGGGTCTTCACCGCCCGGCGTGATCCGGACCGGCCGAAATATTACGTGCTGGAGATGTTTCCCTATCCTTCGGGGCGCATCCACATGGGGCATGTGCGCAACTACACCATGGGCGATGTGGTGGCGCGGTATAAGTCGGCGCAGGGTTTCTCGGTGTTGCACCCCATGGGGTGGGACGCCTTTGGCATGCCTGCCGAAAACGCCGCGATGGAGCAGGGCGGCCACCCGCGCGACTGGACCTATGGCAACATCCAGGTCATGCGCGACCAGATGAAGCCGCTGGGCCTGTCCATCGACTGGAGCCGCGAATTCGCCACCTGTGACCCGGAATACTACGCGCAGCAGCAGGCACTTTTCCTGGATTTCCTGGAGGCCGGGCTGGTCTATCGCAAGAACGCCGTGGTCAACTGGGACCCGGTGGACATGACCGTGCTGGCCAATGAGCAGGTCATCGACGGCAAGGGCTGGCGCTCGGGCGCCGAGGTGGAGCGGCGGGAGCTGACGCAGTGGTTCTTCCGCATCTCGGATTACAGCCAGGAATTGCTGGAGGCGCTGGACGGGCTGGACAACTGGCCTGAGAAGGTGCGCCTGATGCAGCGCAACTGGATCGGCCAGTCGCGCGGGTTGCAATTCGCCTTTTCCACCGTGGATGCGCCCGAAGGGTTCGACCGGATCGAGGTCTATACCACGCGGCCGGACACGCTGATGGGGGCGTCCTTTGTCGGCGTCTCGCCCGACCATCCGCTGGCGCGGCATCTGGAGCGCCATGACCCGCAGGTTGCCGCCTTTGTGGCCGAATGCCGCAAGATCGGCACCACCGAGGAAGCCCTGGAAAAGGCCGAGAAGCGCGGCTTCGACACCGGCATCCGCGTGCGCCATCCCTTTGACAACGATTGGGAATTGCCGGTCTACATCGCCAATTTCATCCTGATGGATTACGGCACCGGTGCCATCTTCGGCTGTCCCGCCCATGACCAGCGCGACCTGGATTTCGCGCGCAAATACGGCCTGCCGCACCCGGATGTCTTCTTCGCGCTGGAAGATGAGACGCCGGTGGACACCGTCGCCTTTGTCCCGCCCAAGACCGACCGCGTCCGCTATGTGCGCGGCTTTGCGGGCGAGGAGATCCAGACCGGCGAACAGGCGGTAGAGGCCGCCATCGCATTCTGCGAATCGCAAGGCGTGGGCTACGGTGTCACCCAGTATCGCCTGCGCGACTGGGGGCTTTCGCGGCAGCGCTATTGGGGCTGTCCGATCCCCGTGGTGCATTGCAACACCTGCGGCGTGGTGCCCGAGAAGAAGGAAAACCTGCCCATCGCGCTGCCCTATGACGAGGATGGCGCGCCCATTGATTTCTCGATCCCCGGCAACCCGCTGGACCGCCACCCCACCTGGCGCGATTGCGCCTGCCCGGCCTGCGGGCGCCCGGCGCGGCGGGAAACCGACACCATGGACACCTTTGTGGATTCGTCCTGGTATTTCGCGCGTTTCACCAGCCCCCGCGCCACCACCCCCACCGACCGGGCCGAGGCCGATTACTGGATGAACGTGGACCAGTATATCGGCGGGATTGAACACGCGATCCTGCACCTGCTCTATTCGCGCTTCTTTGCCCGGGCGATGGTGCAGACCGGCCATTTGTCGCAAATGTGCAAGGAGCCGTTCAGCGCGCTCTTCACGCAAGGGATGGTAACTCACGAAATCTACATGACTCGCGATGATCGCGGCCGCCCGATCTATCACGTGCCCGAAGAGGTGGAGGATGGAAAACTGAAAGCCAACGGCGTAACGGTTGAGGTCATCCCCTCGGCCAAGATGTCGAAATCCAAGAAGAACGTGGTTGATCCCCTGGCGATCGTCAGCGCCTATGGCGCCGATACCGCGCGCTGGTTCGTCATGTCCGACAGCCCGCCCGAACGTGACGTGGAATGGACCAGCGCCGGGGCCGAAGCGGCGTTCAAGCATTTGTCGCGCGTCTGGACGTTGGGCGAGCGGATCGCGGGGATGGAGGGTGGCACGTCAACGGAGGCCGACCGCGACCTCTTGCGCGCCATGCACCGCGCCATTGCCGATGTGACCCGCGCCGTTGACAACTTCGCCTTCAACAAGGCCATCGCCGAGCTTTATGCCTTCACCAACACGCTGTCGCGCAGCACCGCCAGCGGCGCGTCGCAGAAGACCGCCGCGCGGGTGCTGGCGCAACTGATGGCGCCGATGGTCCCGCACCTGGCCGAGGACCTCTGGGCCCGGCTGGGCGGGCAGGGGCTGGTGGCGCAGGCGCCCTGGCCACAGGCGGATCCGGACATGCTGGTGCAGGATACCGTGACCCTGCCGATCCAGATCAACGGCAAGCGGCGCAGTCAGATCGACGTGCCCGCCGACATGGCCAAGGAAGAGGTTGAAAAGCTGGCGCTGGCCGATGATGCTGTGAAAAAGGCGCTGGGCGGGTCGGCCCCGCGCAAGCTGATCGTGGTGCCGGGGCGGATCGTGAATGTGGTTGTCTGAACGCAGGGCGATGCTGACGGGACTGCTGGCGCTGCCGGTGGCGGCGGCCTGCGGCTTTTCACCTGCCCATGCCCCCGGCGGCCCCGGCGCCGCACTCCGGGGTCAGGTGCGCGCCGATGACCCGCGGAACGTGCGCGATTCTGCTTTTGTCGCCGCGCTCGAGGACCGTCTTGGCCGCCCGCAGGCCGCCCGGTTTGCGCTCTCGCATGATATCTCGGTGTCCGAAAGCGGCGGTGCGCGGATGCGGCGACTGGGTGACACGCGGTTTCAGGTCTTTGGCCGGGTGCATTTCGCGCTGCGTGACATTGCCAGCGATTCGGAACTCTACAGCGGCACCGTGCGTAACTTTACCGCCTATTCTGCCACATCGACCCAGCTGGCCACGCTGGCCGCGCAGGAAGATGCCGAACGGCGGCTGATGGTCATCCTGGCCGATCAGGTGGTTGCGCGGCTGCTTGCCGTGCTGGCGGATGTCGCGGCCCCATGAAACTGGCAGCGCGCGAGGTTGCGCGGTTCTGCGCCAAACCGGACCCGGCGCGGGCAGGGGTCTTGCTGTTCGGTGCGGATGCCATGCGGATTGCGCTGAAGCGTCAGGAACTGGTGGCGAACCTTGTTGGCCCCGAGGGGGAGGCCGAGATGCGCCTGGAACGCCTGCAGGCGGCGGGTTTGCGCGGGGATCCGGCGGCATTGGCCGATGCGATGCAGGCGCAGGGCTTCTTTCCCGGTCTGCGCGTGGTGCTGCTGGAGGATGCGACCGACCTGCTGGCGCCGGTGATCGCGCAGGTTCTGGCCGATTGGCGCCCCGAGGATGCACGGCTGGTGGTCACGGCTGGCAACCTCAAGCCGGCGTCCAAGCTGCGCAAGCTGTTCGAGGGGTCGAAAACCGCTCTGGCCGCGGGGATTTACGATGATCCCCCCGGACGGGACGAGATTCAGGCCAGCCTGAAGGCCGCGGGGCTGACCCGGATCGACACTGCCGCCATGGAGGAGCTGCTGGCGCTGGCGCAGGCACTGGACCCGGGGGATTTCCGCCAGACTGTGGAAAAGGTTGCGCTCTACAAGCTGGGCGATGACACGCCGCTGAGCCCTGATGACATCGCCGCCTGTGCTCCGCTCAGCACCGAAGCGGATATGGACAGCCTCTTTGACATGGTGGCCGAGGGCCGGGCAGGCGGTATCGGGCCGCTGTTGCGGCGACTGGAGGCGCAGGGCGTTGCCGCGGTTGCGCTGTGCATCGGCGCGGCGCGGCATTTTCGCACCCTCTTTGCCGCCCATTGCGACCCCCGCGGGCCGGTCGAGGGTATCCGCAACATGCGCCCGCCGGTGCATTGGAAACGGCGCGACCGCATGACCGCCCAGGCCCGGGCCTGGGAGCGCGCCGCGCTGGAGCGGGCGCTGGCGGCGCTGACGGAAACCGATCTGGCCTTGCGCTCGGCCACCGAGGCCCCCAGCATGGCGGTCATGGAGCGG
The DNA here is from genome assembly GCF_013415485.1 of Rhabdonatronobacter sediminivivens. Taxonomy (GTDB): domain Bacteria; phylum Pseudomonadota; class Alphaproteobacteria; order Rhodobacterales; family Rhodobacteraceae; genus Rhabdonatronobacter; species Rhabdonatronobacter sediminivivens. Next base: position 27,025 of record NZ_JACBXS010000039.1, read on the forward strand.
GCGCTGATCCGCCTGGCCATGCAGCGGCGGCGCTAGGGGCATGTGGTTGGCCCTTGCCCGCGCCTGCAGGCCGCCGCGCTTGAGGGATCGACCCAGGAGGAGCATCGCGTGTATACTGTGATCGGAAGGGCCAATAGCCGCGCCACCCGCGTATTGTGGCTGCTGGAGGAGCTGGGCCAGGGATATGAGCATGTCCCCGCCGCGCCGCGCTCCGAAGGGGTGGTCAGCTTCAACCCGGCGGGCAAGGTGCCTGTGCTGATCGAAGACGGCACACCGATCACCGATTCGACGGCAATCATCCAGTATCTGGCCGACAAGCACGGCGGCTTCACCTATGCCGCCGGAACGCTGGACCGCGCGCGGCAGGACAGCATGACGCAATTCCTGCTGGACGAGTTCGATTCGGCCCTGTGGATGGCGGCGCGGCACAGTTTTGTCCTGCCCGAGGAATTGCGCCAGACCGCGATCAAGGAATCGCTGAAATGGGAATTCACCCGCAGCCAGAAGACCCTGGTGCGCCGCATGGGCGAGGGCCCCTTTCTGATGGGACAGGACCTTACGGTGCCGGATATCATCCTGACCCATTGCGGGATCTGGGCAAGGATTGCCAAATTTCCGATTTCCGAGCCGCGCTTGGCCACGTATCTGGAATCGATGCTGCAGCGCCCTGCGCTGCGAAAGGTGCTTGAGCAGATGCCCTGAGCATCAGGCCCTGGGCGCAGCACGGAAAGGGACAAAACCGTGCTGCGCCGTTCGGGGCCTACCCCTCGCGCCTCCTGGGGGCCGATACCGGTCGGACCTCCTCATGTCCGACTGGCATGACGTATCACTAAATGCACCTTTGCGCTGCAGCTTTGACGCAAATCAATGTCCTGCGCGGGATCGACGGTCAGCCTTGGACATGCCTTGCGCCCCATGGATGGGGTTCATGGCCGGGTAACACCTAAGGAGGCCCCATGACCGACGCAGACACACCGCATGTCATCTGGTTCGACGATCTCAGGCGCGGGGATGTGCCGCTTGTCGGGGGCAAGAACGCGTCCCTGGGGGAAATGGTGCAAACCCTGACGGCCAAGGGGATCTCCGTTCCGCCCGGCTTCGCCACCAGTGCCGCCGCCTTTCGCGGCTTCATTGCCAGCAACGGGCTGGAGGCGCCGATCGCTGACTGGTTGCAGCGGCTGGAAGACGGGCGCATGACCCTGCCCGAGGCGGGCGCCGCGATCCGCAAGGCGATCATCGCCGGGCATTGGCCTGAGGATCTGGCCGCGGCCATCGTCGAAAACTACCGCGCGCTGGGCCGGCGCACCGGGCATGATGCGCCAGCGGTGGCGGTGCGCTCCTCGGCCACGGCCGAGGACCTGCCCGAGGCCAGCTTTGCCGGCCAGCAGGAGACATTCCTGAATGTGCGCGGGGAAAAGGCGCTGCTGGCGACGTGTCGGCGGTGCTATGCCTCGCTCTTCACCGACCGGGCCATCACCTATCGCCGGATCAACGGGTTCGAGCATGACAAGGTGGCCCTGTCGGTGGGGGTGCAGATGATGGTGCGCGCCGATACCGGGGGCGCGGGGGTGATGTTCTCCATCGATACCGAAACCGGGTTCGACAAGGTGGTGCTGATCAACGCGGCCTGGGGTCTGGGGGAAAACGTGGTGCAAGGGTCAGTCAGCCCGGATGAATACCAGGTGTTCAAGCCGTTGCTGGAGGACCGCGCGCTGAAACCGATCGTGCACAAGACGCTGGGCGCCAAGGAACGCAAGATGATCTATGCGGGCGCCGAAGGGGGCGAGACCCGCAATGTGCCGACCGCGCGCGCCGAACGAGGGCGGTTTGTGCTGAATGATGACGAGATCCTGGAACTGGCGCGACAGGCCTGCGTGATCGAGGATCACTATGGCTGCCCCATGGATATGGAATGGGCGCGCGACGGTGATACGGGCAAGCTCTATATCGTCCAGGCTCGCCCGGAAACGGTGCAATCGCGGGCCGAGGCGGGCAAGATGCTGAGCTATACGGTGCATGAACACGGCCCCGAGATCCTGCGCGGGCTGAGCGTGGGCGGGGCGGTGGTCAACGCGCCGGTCTGCCTGATCGAATCGGCCGCCGATATCGGCAAGTTCCGCGACGGCGCGATTCTGGTGACCTCGATAACCGACCCGGACTGGGTGCCGATCATGAAGCGTGCAGCAGCGATTGTCACCGACAGCGGGGGGCGGACCTCGCATGCTGCCATCGTCAGCCGGGAACTGGGGCTGCCTGCGATCGTGGGCTGCGGAAATGCCACTGAATTGCTGCATGACGAGCAGGTGGTGACCGTGTCCTGCGCCGAAGGGGATGAAGGGATCGTCTATGACGGAACCTCGGATTTCAGCGTGGAAGAGATCGACCTGGGCGCTGCGCCACAAACACATACGAAGATCATGTTGAACATGGCCAACCCGGCTGCGGCCTTCCGCTGGTGGCGCCTGCCGGCCGAAGGTGTGGGGCTGGCGCGGATGGAATTCGTGATTTCGAACGCGATCAAGGTGCATCCGCTGGCCCTGATCCGGTTCGATCAGATCCGGGATGAGGCGGTGCGCGAGGAGATCGAGGATCTGACCCGCGGCTATGGCGACAAGCCCGATTACTTCGTGGACAAGCTGGCGCGTGGGTTGGCACGGATTGCTGCGGTCGCCTGGCCGAAGCCGGTGATCGTGCGGATGAGCGATTTCAAGACCAATGAATACGCGGGGCTTCTGGGGGGCGCGCAGTTCGAACCGCATGAGGAAAACCCGATGATCGGGTTTCGGGGGGCCTCGCGCTATTATTCGCCGGATTACGAGGACGGGTTTGCGCTTGAATGCGCCGCCATGGCCAAGCTGCGCAATGAAATGGGTTTTTCCAATGTGGTGGTGATGATCCCCTTCGTGCGCACCCTGGACGAGGCGGACCGCGTGCTGGAGGTCATGGCCAGGGCAGGGTTGGAGCGCGGGCGCGACGGGCTGGAGGTTTTTGTGATGTGCGAGGTGCCGTCCAACGTGATCCTGGCCGAGGGGTTTGCCAGGCGGTTCGACGGGTTTTCCATCGGATCGAACGACCTGACGCAACTGACGCTGGGTGTGGACCGTGATTCAGGCAAGCTGGCCGATCTGTTCCGCGAACGGGACGAGGCGGTGATGTGGATGATCCGGCATGTGATCGATGCGGCGGGCAAGGCGGGGGTGAAGGTGGGGCTGTGCGGTCAGGCGCCCAGCAATGACCCGGAATTCGCACGGCTGCTGGTGGCGGCCGGGATCGATTCGATTTCCGTGACCCCGGACAGTTTTCTGGCGGTGAAGGGCCATGTGGCGGCGGCCGAAGGCAACGGCTAGCGCGGGCGCGGCCCCGGCGGCGCAGGCTGCGCCTGCCCCGACCGCGCCCGCCCCGCGTGCCCGAAGGGACAGCTTGCGGGCGTGGTTCAGAGCAACCCGGTGGCACGGAAGCTGAGTTCGCGTTCCTTGCCGATGATCAGGTGGTCATGCAGCGTGATGGACAGCGCCTCGGCCGCGGCTTGGATGCGCCCGGTCATGGCGATATCGGCCTCGGACGGGGTTGGATCGCCAGAGGGGTGGTTGTGGACCAGGATCAGAGCCGAGGCATTGAGCTCAAGCGCGCGGCGCACCACTTCGCGCGGGTATACGGGGACGTGATCCACGGTGCCGCTGGCCTGTTCCTCATCGGCGATGAGGATGTTCTTGCGGTCCAGGAACAGGACCCGGAACTGTTCGGTTTCCCGATGCGCCATGGCCGTGTGGCAGTAGTCGATCAGCGCGTCCCACGATGAGATCACGGGGCGGTGCATCACGCGCGCGCGGGCCATGCGGGTGGCGGCGGCCTCGACAAGTTTCAGTTCAAGTACAACCGCATCGCCGACGCCATCGATGTCGCGCAGGCGCGCGGCGGGGGCGGTGATGACGCGGTTGAGATCCCCGAAAGCGTCCATCAGGCGCCGGGCGAGCGGCTTGACGTCCTGGCGGGGAATGGCGCGGAACAGGATCAGTTCCAGCAATTCATATTCCGGCATGGCGCCCTGGCCCCCGGTCATGAAGCGTTCGCGCAGCCGTTTGCGATGATCGCGGATATAGGATGGGAGCTTTCCAGCCACGGGTTCGACCGGCACAGAGGAGGCCGTTGCCCCAGCGGTATCGGGCGCAAAGAGCGGCATGGCAGTATCGGAGAATGCGGAACGCTGGCGTGGCATGATGCGACAGTGCCAAAAGATTGGTGAAAGAATGGTTAACAGAACCGGGGCATCGGTGAATTCACCATACCGGAAGGCGCCCGGGCCTTGGCATGGAGGCCAAGGGATATTCTGTCTGGAAAGGGGACCCGCGGCGCATTCAGACGGCCGGTCCGGGAGGAACGCCGCGGGTCGACGGGGGCAGGCGGGCGGTGGGAGCTTGTGCCGCTTCTCTTTCCTGTCGCCCCGGTGCACAGGCGCCGACTGCGGCGCCTGTGCCTGGTCGTCTGGTCAGTCCAGCTTCCCCATTGCCTTGAGGACGGCTTCTCCGAGGGTTGCGGGGCTGTCTGCGACGGTTATGCCTGCGGCTTTCATGG
>NZ_JACBXS010000003.1 GCF_013415485.1 Rhabdonatronobacter sediminivivens
CGCGATCCCCAGCAGCTCCCCGCCGCCGGTGAGCGCTATCTAGGTCCACAAACAAAACTCCGCAAGTGAAAAAAGACAGAAGGATGACAAAAATCCGCTCTTCCCTAGCGTCAGGATGCGCCCGGATAGGGCGTAGGTAGTTGTTTTAAATGAAATTATTGGATTTTTCCGAATGGTCTGATTTTTGCGCGGCGACCGACGGTCCGAACGGGCAATACCACTGCGCCACGGCCTGGCGGCCACTGCGGCGCACTTGGGCGTGCGTCTGTGGAATCGCCCGGACCCCCGTCAGGGCCTTGTTTTCAAGGGTATAGTGCGGGGAAGGGCGCAGGCACCGAGACGAATCGATTCGAACAGAATCGCTCAGTCCCGGGGCGTGCCCTTGCGCAAGGCAGCGCGGCCGAAATCGGGGGCGTCGGTGTCCTGACCAGCCTCGACGATTCCGCGCCGGATCGCGCGGGTCCGGGTGAAGTAGGCATGCAGGTGATCGCCATCCTCGCGCCGGATGGCGCGTTGCAGGGCGAAGAGCTCTTCGGTGAAGCGGCCAAGGATTTCCAGCGTGGCCGCCTTGTTGTTCAGGAACACGTCCCGCCACATGGTCGGGTCCGAGGCAGCGATCCGCGTGAAATCCCGGAACCCGGCGGCCGAATACTTGATCACCTCGCTGTCGGTCACGCGGCGCAGGTCATCGGCCACGCCCACCATCGTATAGGCGATCAGATGTGGCGCATGGCTGGTGACCGCAAGCACCAGGTCATGATGCGGTGCATCCATCAGATCGACATTCGCGCCCATCCCCTCCCACAGCGCGCGCAGGCGGGCCACGGCATCGGCAGAGACGTCTTCGAACGGGGTGAGGATGCACCAGCGGTTGTCGAACAGCTCTGCAAAGCCCGCGGCGGGGCCGGAATGCTCGGTGCCCGCCAAGGGGTGGCCGGGAATGAACTGCACGGACCCGGGCAGATGCGGGGATACGGCGTCGATCACCGCCCCCTTGACCGATCCGACATCGGTCAGCGTGGCGCCATGGGCCAGATGGGGGGCGATCTCTTGTGCTATTGCAGCCATTGCGCCTACGGGCACGGCCAGCACCACCAGATCGGCGCCCTGCACGGCGGCGGCGGCACTGTCATGGACGGTATCGATCAGGCCCAGATCCAGGGCCGTGGCCCGCGTTTCGGCGCTGCGCGCATGACCGGTGTAGCTTTCGACCAGCCCGGCGCGGCGCATGGCCAGCGCCATGGATGAGGCGATCAACCCCAGACCGATAAAGGCGACACGGCTGTAGAGCGCAGGCATCAGCGCCGGCCCCGCACCTGCGCAATGGCATGGACAACACGGCGGCAGGCCGGTTCATCGCCCACCGTGATCCGCAGGCATTCCGGAAGGCCGTAAGCCCCCACCTGGCGCACGATCAGCCCTTCGGAGAGCAGATGCGCGTTGCAGGCCTCGGCCTCGGCCGGGCTATCAAAACGGGCGAGGACAAAATTCGCATGGCTGCGGTCACATTTCAGCCCCAGGTCCAGCAGGGCGCGCTGCAACCAGGTTCGCATGCGCGCATTCTCGCGCAGGCTGCGCTCCAGATGTTCGGTATCGGTCAGGGCGGCTTCGCCGACTTCCAGCTGCGTGGTGGACAGGTTGAACGGGCCACGGATCCGGTTGAGCACGTCAATCACATGGCGCGGCCCATAGCCCCATCCAACCCGCAGCCCTCCCAGGCCGTGGATCTTCGAAAACGTGCGGGTCATCACCACATTGTCGCGCGATTCGACCATGGCTGCACCGCCGTCGAAATTCTCGACATATTCTGCATAGGCCCCGTCCAGGACCAGAAGCGCCTGCGGTGGCAGCGCATCGGCAAGGCGTGTGACATCAAAGGCCGGGATCATGGTTCCGGTGGGATTGTTGGGATTGGCCACAAAGACCAGTCGCGTGCGCGGGGTCATGGCGGCGATCAGGGCATCCACATCCGTGGTACGGTCGCGCTCTGGCGCGGCGACCGGGGTGGCCCCGGCAGCCAGCGCCGAAATGCGATACATCAGGAAACCGTGCTGGCTGTAGAGCACCTCATCCCCGCGGCCGGCATAGGCCTGGCACAGGAAAGTGATGATCTCGTCCGAACCCACGCCACAGATGATCCGGTCGGAATCCAGATCATAGGTGGCGGCCAGCGCCACGCGCAGTGCAAGGTGATCCGTGGAGGGGTAGCGATGCAATGCATGCCCGGCCCGGCGATAGGCCTCGATGGCCCTTTCGCCCGGACCGAAGGGGTTTTCGTTGGACGACAGCTTGACCGCGTCATTGCGCCCCTCGATCGACGCCTTGCCGCCCTGATAGAGGGCGATATCCATGATGCCGGGTTGCGGGCGGATGATGTCATGCATCGGTAGCTGACCCCTTGTTTCAGGCCGTTCTAGTGCCGCAGGATTCAGGTGTGAAGCGGTTTCACGGCATCCGTGCGCAAGAATGTTGCAGGGATGCGCCTTTGCCGCACCTCATGCGTGTCGGTCCCGTCCATGAAAAAGGGCCGCCCCGCACAGGACGGCCCGAAGCCTTGCACAATCCGTATCGCCCGGGGCGCGGGCCGGATCAGTTCTTGGCGTAGAATTCGACCACCAGGTTGGGCTCCATCTGCACCGGATAGGGCACGTCGCCCAGTGCGGGGGTGCGCACGAAGGTGGCGGTCATCTTGGAATGGTCGGCTTCGATGTAATCGGGGACATCACGCTCGGCCAGGCCCACGGCTTCCAGCACCACGGCCAGTTGCTTGGACTTGTCGCGCACGGCGATGACATCGCCTTCCTTGACGCGGTAGGAGGGGATGTTCACCCGCTGGCCGTTCACGGTCACATGGCCGTGGTTCACGAACTGGCGCGCGGCAAAGACGGTGGGGACGAATTTCGCGCGATAGACCACGGCGTCCAGGCGACGCTCCAGCAGGCCGATCAGACGCTCGCCGGTGTCACCCTTCACGCGGGCGGCTTCGGCATAGATGCGGCGGAACTGCTTTTCGGTCAGGTCGCCGTAATAGCCCTTCAGCTTCTGCTTGGCCTTCAGCTGGGTGCCGAAGTCGCTGAGCTTCTGCTTGCGGCGCTGGCCGTGCTGACCGGGGCCGTATTCGCGGCGGTTGACGGGGCTTTTCGGGCGGCCCCAGATGTTTTCGCCCATGCGGCGGTCGATCTTGTACTTGGCAGACGTGCGTTTGGTCACGGCTGATCTCCTTCGGTTGTGAAGGGCGTTGTCCTTTCCGCAGGCCGCGCGGGCCCTTGGCGACAGGCATCCCCTTGCGGGGGCCACCAACACCATGTGAATGCGTGTCCCGCAGGGCGGAACGGCGCGCTTATACAGGGTGCGCGGTGGGAGTCAACCGCCGGCGGTGGCGAGGGATGGCGCGTGTGGGAGGGGGGCTGTCTGCCCCCCGCGCCCGTTCCGGGCGCTCCCCCCGAGAGTAGTTTCGGCAAGAAAATGGAAGGTCAGGCCAGTTCGCCGGCAAGCGAGTTCGGGGCGCTGGCGGTGATGCGCACCCGCGCGATCATGCCGGGGGTGGCGCGCGCGTCGGTGACATGAACGGCGTGCAGATAGTCGGACTTGCCCACCATCTGGCCGGGCAGGCGGCCCGGCTTTTCAAACAGGACCGACACGGTGCGCCCGACCATGGCGTCCTGCGCGGCGCGCTGCTGGTCTGACAGGAGCGCCTGCAGCCGGGCGAGGCGATCGGCGGCGGCATCTTCGGGGACCATGTCCTTGCGCTCGGCCGCCGGGGTGCCGGGGCGGGCGGAGTATTTGAAGCTGTAGGCCTGTCCGTAGCCCACGCGGCGCACCAGGGCGAGCGTGTCTTCGAAGTCGGCCTCGGATTCGCCAGGGAAGCCGACGATGAAATCGCCCGAAAGCAAAAGGTCCGGGCGGGCCGCGCGCAGCCTGTCGATGATGTCGATATAGCTTTCGGCTGTGTGCTTGCGGTTCATCCGCTTCAGGATCCGGTCCGAGCCGGATTGCACCGGCAGGTGCAGATAGGGCATCAGCTTTGGCTGCTCGGCAAAGGCGGCGATCAGATCCTCGCGCATGTCATTGGGGTGAGAGGTGGTGAAGCGGATCCGCTCCAGCCCGTCGATCCCGGCCAATGCCTCGATCAGGCGCGCGAGGGACCATTCGCCCCCCGCGCCCGCGCCGTGATAGGCGTTGACGTTCTGGCCCAGCAGCGTGATCTCGCGTACGCCACGGTCCACCAGATCCTGCGCCTCGGCCATCAGGCGGGCGACGGGGCGGCTGACCTCGGCGCCGCGGGTGTAGGGAACCACGCAGAAGGAGCAGAATTTGTCGCAGCCTTCCTGCACGGTCAGGAACGCCGTGGGGCCGCGTTTGGCGCGGGGGCGGCCTTTGGGCAGGTGGTCGAACTTGTCTTCGTCCGGGAAATCGGTATCCACGGCGCGGCCGCCATCGCGCAGGGTCTGCTCCATCGCCGGCAGGCGGTGATAGGTCTGCGGGCCCACGACCAGATCCACCAGAGGCTGGCGGCGCATGATCTCCTCGCCCTCGGCCTGGGCGACGCAGCCCGCAACCCCGATCTTGAGGTCAGGGTTGGCGGCCTTGAGCGGCTTGAACCGGCCCAGTTCGGAATAGACCTTTTCGGCGGCTTTCTCACGGATATGGCAGGTGTTGAGCAGGATCATGTCCGCGTCTTCGGCGCGATCCGTGGTCACATAGCCCGAGGCGCCCAGCACTTCGGCCATACGCTCACTGTCATAGACATTCATCTGACAGCCATAGGTCTTGATGAACAGCTTCCGGGGGTCGGACATGAGGGGCCTGCGCGAAGAAGGGGGATCAAGTGCCGATGCTTTAGCGAAAAGGCGCGTGGCGCGCAATCGCCGCTCAGGGGCGGCGCAACCGGATCACCACATCCACGCGCGAGACTTCTGCCCCCTGCGGCGCCTTTGGCAGGCGCGCGATCTCAAGCTCATCGGCCGGAGCGTCGGTCAGGTCCTGGGTGTCTTCCCAGAAGAAATGCGGGTGATCGTCGGTACGGGTGTCGAAATAGCTGCGGGTGGCATCCACCGTCACCTCGTTCAGAAGCCCGGCATCGCAAAAGGCGCGCAACGTGTTGTAGACCGTGGCAAGGGACACACGGTCGCCGCTGGCGCTTGCGGCTTCAAACAGGCTTTCCGCCGTGACATGACGGTTCTGGCCATCCCCCACCAGCAGCGCGGCCAATGACAGGCGCTGGCGCGTCGGGCGCAGACCCGCGCGGTTCAACCACGTCGATCCCTGCGCAAGGCTGGACTGGGTCAGAGGAGCGAATCCGGTATTCATGACGTGTATATAAAGCCTGACACCGGCAGATTTCAAATGAAAATCAGGTGCAACCTGCGGCACAAGCGTGGCGGGCGCCCTTGTCAGCTTCGGAACCGCAATGCTAGACGAGGGGAAATAGAGGCCCAGGAGGAGCGCCGCGCCATGTCCCAGTTTCCCACCAGCTTTGACCGCGACGCCCTTCTGGCCTGCGCGCGGGGCGAATTGTTCGGGCCCGGCAATGCGCAGCTGCCCGAACCGCCGATGCTGATGATGGACCGGATCACCGACATTTCCGCCGATGGCGGCGCCCATGGCAAGGGGCATGTAGTAGCCGAATTCGACATCCACCCCGACCTGTGGTTCTTTGACTGTCATTTCCCCGGCAACCCCATCATGCCCGGTTGTCTGGGGCTGGACGGGCTGTGGCAGCTGACCGGGTTCAACCTGGGCTGGCGCGGCTGGCAGGGGCGCGGCTATGCCCTGGGCGTGGGCGAGGTGAAGCTGACCGGCATGGTCCGGCCGGACCGCAAGATGCTGACCTACAAGGTGGATTTCACCAAGGCCGTGCAAAGCCGCCGCCTGACCATGGGCGTGGCCGATGGCATTGTCGAAGCCGATGGCGAGGTGATTTATCAGGTCAAGGACATGAAGGTGGCGCTGAGCGAGAGCTGAGGCAGCGCGGCACGGCCTGCCCCTTCAGCGTGCGTCGTTTTCGTCAAGGGCACGCTGGATCACTGCCATGTTCTCTTTCCACACATCCAGCCGCATTTCCTGAAGCGCGGTTCTGCGATGGGCGGGCAACTGTTGCCCCAATGCGTCGATGCCATTGACCAGCTCCGCCATCAGGTCGAAGTCATCCCTGAAGTCCGGACAGGAAATCGGCTCATGCTGATCCAAGGCATCTGACAATCGCTTGCAGGGCTTTTTCATGTTCAGCGCTGCACGGCGCAGAAAATGCGCCGCTGTCCATGCCTCCGGGTGATCGTCTTTTTTGGGGCTGTAGGCGAATTTCCACGCATACCTCTTGATCTCGATGGTCTTGTTCTGTGCCTGCCGAGCATCAGCATCCGCAGGCAGATGGACAAGCCCACGCAGGTCGCTCATCAGGTCCTTGACCTTTTCCCAGGTGTTCCTTTCGACAGTCAGGCGCAGCGTCTGCTCTGTTGTATCCGCCTGACGGATCAGGATCCTGGTCTGTTCAACCAGTGCGTCTGCCTGTTTGCGCAACTCCTGGTGCTGGTTCTGCATCTCCGCGCGCTGCTCACGCAGTTCCCTGCCCTGCATCATCACCGAAATGATCAACAGAAACACCGCAATGGCCGAGATGAAGGTGGCTGCGAATTCAACCCAGATGTTCGCCTCGAACAGCTGTAACGCAAGCGGCACCTCGGCCTCGGGTTCGATCGCGCGGAATTGCAGGTAGACCAGCAGGGCCAGGAAAGCGACCAGCGCAATGACGACAGCAATGATTGCACCGGACGCGAACCGCAGAAGTGTCATTCTTCAGGCACCTATAAGAAACATACGCAAAGCCGCGCAGCCGATGGAAACGACGCATCCTGCCAAAGGTCAAGCCTTGTCGGGCCTTACGGCGCCTGTTTCCGTTTGTGACCTGCCCGCAGGCCTCCGCCCCCTTCCCGCTTGCCCCAGGGCCACAACTTCCCTACACAAGGGCCCGACAGGATCAATGGAGGCACCATGCGTCGCGTTGTCATCACCGGGCTGGGGGTTGTCTCGCCCATCGGGAATACCGCATCCGAGGTCAGCGACAGCCTGCGCGCAGGGCGTTCGGGGATCATTTTTGCACCGGACTATGCCGAACACGGCTTCCGCAGCCAGGTGCACGGCCAGCCGCAGATCACGCTGGAAGACCATATCGACAAGCGCAACCTGCGCTTCATGGGGGCGGGCGCGGCCTATAACTTCATCGCCATGGAGCAGGCCATCGCCGATGCGGGGCTGGAGCCGGGCGACGTGTCGAACCCGCGCACCGGGCTGGTTGTCGGCTCGGGCGGGCCGTCCACGTCGCAACTGTTCAGTGCGCACAAGATCGTGGTGGAAAAGGGCAGCCCCAAGCGGATGGGGCCGTTCATGGTCACGCGCTGCATGTCCTCCACCAATTCGGCCTGTCTGGCCACGCCGTTCAAGATCAAGGGCGTGAATTATTCGATCACCTCGGCCTGCTCGACTTCGGCGCATTGCATCGGCAACGCGGCCGAACTGATCCAGATGGGCAAGCAGGATATCATCTTTGCCGGCGGTGGCGAGGAATTGGACTGGACGCTTTCGTGCCTGTTCGATGCCATGGGCGCCATGTCCAGCAAGTATAACGACACGCCTGAAAGCGCCTCGCGCCCGTTCGACGCCACGCGCGATGGGTTCGTGATCGGCGGTGGCGGCGGGGTGCTGGTGCTGGAAGAGCTGGAACACGCCAAGGCGCGCGGCGCGAAGATCTATGCCGAACTGACCGGCTACGGCGCCACCTCGGACGGCCATGACATGGTGGCGCCTTCGGGCGAGGGCGGCGAGCGCTCCATGCGCCTGGCGCTGGACACCCTGCCCGAGGGGCGCAAGATCAGCTATATCAACGCCCATGGCACCTCCACCCCCGCGGGCGACGTGACCGAGGTCGAAGCCGTGCGCCGCATCTTCGGCGAGGGAAACGTGCCGCCCATCGCCTCCACCAAGTCGCTGACCGGGCACAGCCTGGGCGCCACCGGCGTGCATGAGGCGATCTATTCGCTGCTGATGATGCAGGGCGGGTTCATCGCGGCCTCGGCCAATGTGACCGAGCTGGACCCCGGTATCCGGCCCGAGGAAATCGCCACCGAACTGCGCGAGGCTGTCGAATTTGACAGCGTCCTGTCCAACAGCTTCGGCTTTGGCGGCACCAATGCCACGCTGGTCATGAGCCGGTTCGACGGCTGAGCAGAGAGGGTGCGGGCATGGCGGAGTTGATGCGCGGCAAACGCGGGCTGATCATGGGCGTGGCGAATGAACGCTCCATCGCCTGGGGGATCGCGCAGGTCATGGCAGCCGAAGGCGCCGAGCTGGCCTTCACCTATCAGGGCGAGGCCTTCGGGCGCCGTCTGGCGCCGCTGGCGGAAAGCGTGGGCGCGGACCTGCTGCTGGATGTGGATGTGTCCGACGATGCGGCCATGGACGCGGGTTTCGCCACGCTGGCCGAACGCTGGGGAAAGCTTGATTTCCTGGTCCATGCCATCGCCTTTTCGGACAAGTCGGAACTGACGGGCCGCTTCATCCATACCAGCCGCGCCAATTTCGCCCATACGATGGACATCTCATGCTACAGCTTCATCGATGCCGCACGCCGGGCGTCGGAACTGATGCCGGATGGCGGGACGCTGCTGACCCTGACCTTTCAGGGGTCGAACACGGTCACGCCCTTTTATAACGTGATGGGAGCGGCCAAGGCGGCGCTGGAATCCTCGGTCCGGTATCTGGCCAGCGATCTGGGGCCGCAGGGAATTCGCGTCAACGCCCTCAGCCCCGGGCCGATGAAGACCCTGGCCGGCGCCGCCATCGGCGGGGCGCGCAAGACCTATCGCCACGCCGAGGAAAACGCCCCCCTGCGCACCAATGCCGCGCTGGATGCCGTGGGCGGGACCGCGGCCTGGCTGGCCTCGGACTATGGCCGCCACACCACGGGCGAGATCGTGCATGTGGATGGCGGCTATCACGTCATGGGCATGCCGCAGGTGGACAATATCTGATCGCCCCGGCCCGGCTCAGAACGGGCAAGGCGCGCTGACGGTGATCCCGCGCCCGCCATCGGGATGACGCAGGCGCAGGGATTGCGCGTGCAGCATCAGCCGCGGATGATCGCACACCGCCCCTTCGGCATAAAGCGGATCGCCCAGGATCGGATGGCCCAGCGCCAGCATATGCACGCGCAGCTGATGGCTGCGCCCAGTCAGCGGCGAGAGTCGCACACGGGTGTGGCCCCCCTTGCGGCGCAGGACCTTCCAGTCGGTCTGCGCCGGGCGGCCGGTGTCATGGCAGACCATCTGGCGCGGGCGGTTGGGCCAGTCCACGGCCAGCGGCAGGTCCACCTGTCCGGTATCGGGGCGCAGATCGCCCGCAACCAGGGCGAGATACTGCTTGCGGGTCTGTCGCTTTTCAAACTGCAGCCCCAGATGCCGCTGGGCATGCGGGGTCAGCGCAAAGACCATCACCCCCGATGTATCGCGGTCCAGCCGGTGCACCAGCAGCACCTCGGGGAAGGCCACGCGCAGCCGCTCGATCAGGCAATCGGCCAGCTCCGGCCCCTTGCCGGGAACACTCAGCAGCCCCGCGGGCTTGTTCACGAAGAGCAGCTCATGGTCGGCATGCAGGACTTCGGGCGGGTCTGACGGCGGGTCATAGGCGGTGCCTTGCAGATCAGCGGCCGCCATCAGAGCGGGCGCTGCGCGGCGGCAATCCGCGCGGTCAGGTCCGGGTCATCATGGCGCAGCGTATGGGTTTCAACCCCGTCGAGCTGCGCGAACTGCGCCTTCAGCTCGTGTGGAAACCAGCTGACCGAGATCCCTTCGAACCCCGGCAGCTCGCGCAGGATCTCGGCCGTGGCGCGGGCACAGAAGGCGTTGTTCACAGGGCCTTTTTCCTGCGCCAGCCGCAGGGCGCGCTGCGCCACCTCGGGGCTGACCGCCATGCGCTGGACCACGGTGTGATGCGTCTCGCGCGTGTGGTAGTTGATGTAGATGGCAAAAAGCTGCGGCGCCAGCCCATGATGCACATCATGGCGTTCCGGGGCCAGGCGATGATACCAGCTTCCCGCCGGATCAAAGAGCACCCGCTCCCCCGCGCTGATCAACAGTGCGGTATGGTCGCCCCGACCGGTGCGGTTATGCGTCACGGTGATCAGCGCAAGCTCTGGCGCGCCGGGGTGCGCATAGCGCGCGGCCTGCACGGCGTCATCCGGCGCCCAGACCCCGCGCCCGGCACAGGCCGCCAGCCCTGCCACCAGCAACAGCGCAATCCCCAGCGCCCGGACCAGGCGCCAGCCGGGAAAGACAGCGACAGAACCGGCGCCCTCACCGGTTGGCGAAACCATGCTCAGGCGTTGGCCAGAGCCAGGAAGATCAGAACGCCGATCGAGATCGCGGTGCCCCAGACCACGAACCTGATGAACCCTTCAAAGGTCTTCTCCTGTGCGGTGATGTCCATCTTGCCATGCTCATGTTCGGCCATGTCGGTCCTCCTGCAATCGGTCTTTTGCCTTGCGATAGCCGATCCCGCGGCGGCTGTCACCCGAATTTGGGTGCTATTGCGGTGACTGTCCAGCACAGGCCTGCCAGCGCCAGGCGCCGTCATCGCCCATCCAGCGCCGGGCTCGCCCGCGCAGACAAAGGTGGTTCAGATGGGCGATGGTCTCTACCAGCGCCAGCCCGTATTCGCCTGCGCCGATCTCGCGCCGGAACAGGGGCGGGAAGCACGCGCCGCCCCGGCGCGGCTGATCCAGAAACGCCTCCAGCCGCTTCAACGCGCCCAAGTGGTTGTCGATCTTCTGCTGCAGCCGCAGCGGCAGGCCGGTGAAGGGCAGCTTGTGGCCCGGCAGCACCAGATGTTCGGCGCGCGCAAGGGTCTGGAAATGTGCACAGCTTTCCAGCCAGTCGCCCACCGGATCGGCCTCGGGCTCGGTCGCATAGACGCCAAGATTGGGCGAGATCGAGGGCAGAAGCTGGTCCGCCCCCAGAACAAGGTTGCAGTCCCGCGACCAGAGCGTGGCCTGTTCCGGCGCGTGGCCGTTTCCCACATGTACCTCCCAGTTGCGCCCGGCGGCGTGGAGGATGTCACCCTGCCGGATGCGGTGGAACCCCAGCGGCAGCGGCGCCACGATATCGGCGAAGTTGAAGGGGCGTTCCTGCGCACGCGCCGCCAGCACATCCGCATCCATCCCCGCCCGGCGCCAGAACTCCAGCGTTTCCGCCACCGGCAGGGGCTGTTCATCCAGCGTCAGCATCCGCGCGAACAGCCAGGCGGTGCGCGTGGTCCAGAGCGCGGCCCCCTGCCTCTGGAACCAGCCTGCCAGCCCGATATGATCGGGGTGGTGGTGGCTGGCGATGACCCGGCGCACGGGCTTGCCCGCAAGCGGGCCGCTCAGCAGGCGCTCCCATATGGCGCGGGTGCGTCTGGTGTCAAAGCCGGTGTCAAAGAGGGTCCAGCCATCGCCATCATCCAGCGCATAGGCATTCACATGGTCCAGCTTCATGGGCAGCGGCAGGCGCAGCCACAGCACGCCCTTGGCCACCTCCACCGCCGCGCCTTCGGCGGGCGGGTCGGGGAAGGGGTAGCGGATGCCGTCAGGCTCGGGTCTACCGTCGGGCATCACGCGGCCAGATCGTCGTCTGAGAGCGCGTAGAGCGCAGCCTCGCCCGCGCGTGCCTCGGCCAGCAGGCTGACATGTTCCGGCAGGATGCGGGTGATGAACACCGCCGCCAATGCCCGGCGCGCATCGGCGCCACGGGCCGCGGCCTGCAGATGCACATGCGCGCCCAGCACCCGGGCAAAGGCGCGCAGATAGGGCACGGCCCCGGCGTTGCGGGCTGGCGCATCCTGGGCGACCAGCCATTCGGTGGCCTCGCGCAGTGTCTCGGCGGCGTCCCAGACCGGACCGGCCAGATCGGGCAGCGCGGCGCGCGCGGCTTCGGCGGCGTCTTCGACCTCTTGCAACAGGCGAAAGGCGGCCTCACCCCCGTCCATCATCTTGCGGCCCACCAGATCCATGGCCTGGATGCCGTTGGTGCCCTCATAGATCGCCGTCACGCGCACGTCGCGCAGGAATTGCGCGGCGCCGGTTTCCTCGATGTAACCCATGCCGCCATGGACCTGCACGCCCATGTTCGCAACCTCGATCCCCATATCGGTGCCATGGGCCTTGGTGATCGGGGTCAGCAGCGCAGCGCGGGCGGCCCAGTCCTCGGCCCCCGTGGCGCGGGCCATGTCGATGGCCACAGCGTTCATCAGCGCGATGCCGCGGATGGCAAAGACCTCGGCCTTCATGCGGGCCAGCATGCGGCGCACATCGGCATGTTCGATGATGGCGCCGCTGCCGCTGACCGGGGTGCGGCCCTGCTTGCGGTCCCGGGCATAGGCCAAGGCATGCTGATAGGCGCCTTCGGCCGCGCCGATCCCCTGCACGCCCACCCCCAGGCGCGCGTTGTTCATCATGGTGAACATGGCCGCCATGCCCTTGTTCGGCGCGCCCACCATCCAGCCGGTGGCGCCGTCATATTCCATCACGGCGGTGGGTGAGCCATGCAGCCCCATCTTGTGCTCCAGCGACACCACGCGCAGGCTGTTGCGCGCGCCGGGGGTGCCATCGGCATCCGGGATCAGCTTCGGCACCATGAACAGGCTGATGCCCCTGGTGCCCGGTGCGGCATCAGGCAGGCGCGCCAGCACCAGATGGCAGACGTTTTCGGAAAAATCGTTGTCACCCCAGGAGATATAGATCTTCTGCCCGCTGATCGCATAGGTGCCGTCACCCTTCGGCTCGGCCTTGGTGCGCAGCGCCCCCACGTCACTGCCCGCCTGCGGTTCGGTCAGGTTCATGGTGCCGCACCATTCGCCCGCGATCAGCTTGGGCAGATACAGCGCCTTGATCTCCTCGCTGGCGTGATGCTCCAGGGCCTCTATCTGCCCCTGGGACATCAACGGGTTGAGTTGCAGCGACAGGCAGGCCGCCGACATCATGTCATTTACGGCGGTTGTCAGCGCCATGGGCAGGCCCATACCGCCATACTCCGGGTCGGCGGAAATGCCGGTCCAGCCGCCTTCGGCAATGGCGCGGAAGCCTTCGGCAAAGCCAGGAGAGGTCCGCACCACCCCGTTTTCCAGCCGCGCGGGGTGCAGGTCGCCCGCCCGCTGCAGGGGCGCCAGCACATCCTCGCACAACCGCCCGGCCTCGGTCAGGATGGCACGGGTGGTGTCGGGGGTGGCCTCGGCGAACATGTCAGTGGCCTGAACGCGGTCAAAGCCCACCACATGGTCCAGCAGGAATTCGAAATCCTTCAGCGGCACGGTAAACGGCATGGGGCGCTCCTTTGCCTTGCGGCTTGGCAAGCCGGGGTTCTCAGCCTATTGCGTCGATCCTAGCGCAGGCATGGACCCCTTGGAACTACAACGCAACGTCACGGATATGGATCGCAGGACCACCCAGATTTTGCCGCCGGACAGCGCGGGCATTGCCGCCGCGGCCACGATCCTGCGCGAAGGCGGGCTGGTGGCCCTGCCCACCGAAACTGTCTACGGGCTGGCGGCGGATGCGCGCAATGACCGGGCGGTGGCCGCAATATTCGCCGCCAAGGACCGGCCGCGGTTCAACCCGCTGATCGTGCATCTGGCCGAGATCCGGGACGCGCGCGCCCTGGCACGGTTCACCCCCGGGGCCGAGGCCATGGCCGCCGCCTTCTGGCCCGGGCCGCTGACGCTGGTGCTGCCGCTGCGCGCAGGGCATGGGCTGTCACCGCTGGTCACGGCGGGGCTGGACACGGTGGCGCTGCGCCTGCCCGCGCATCCGCTGGCGCGCCAACTGTTGCAGGCCTTTGGCGGGCCACTGGCCGCCCCTTCGGCGAACCCTTCGGGCCGGATCAGCCCCACCAGCGCGGCACATGTCATGGCCGGGCTGACCGGACGGATTGATGCGGTGCTGGATGGCGGCCCCTGCGCGGTGGGGGTGGAATCCACGATTCTGGATTGCAGCGGCGACCACCCGGCCCTGCTGCGCGCCGGCGGCACCACGGCAGAGGGCATCGCCGCGCTGCTGGGCAACGCGCCCGCCCGTGACCCTGGCAAGGCCCAGGCCCCGCGCGCGCCGGGGCAGCTTTCATCGCATTACGCGCCCCATGCGCCGGTGCGACTGAATGTCAGTGATCCCGCGCCAGATGAGCTCTGGATCGGCTTCGGCCCCGGCTGCGACGGCGCGGCGCTGACGCTTTCGGCCAGCGGCGACCTGACCGAGGCAGCGGCCAATCTGTTCCGAATCCTGCATGAGGCCGATGCCCACGCCCGCCCGATCGCCTTTGCCCCGGTCCCGCAGCACGGACTGGGGCAGGCGATTAACGACCGGTTGATCCGCGCCGCGCATCCCCGCCCGGCAACGTGACGCCCGCCGCAGGGTTCTGATGGCACCCGGGACTCTCTTTTGCGCAGCGGAATTCCCGCATGGACCGGCCCATCGCCGCGGGTATGACTTGACATACGGGATTCCCCTAATGGCCCACACAACCTTTGATGGTATCCTTCACCTGTAACTAATCGGAGGCTACTAATATGATCGTTGTGGTTGATGCGCTCAACGCGGATCGTTTCGGCGATCTGCTGGATGATATGTACAGGCTGCGGGCCCGGGTTTTCGGGGACCGGCTTGGCTGGGACGTGAAGATCGAAAACGGGCGCGAGATCGACGAGTTCGATCACCTGAACCCGGCCTATGTCATCGGGATCGACGATGAAGGGCATGTGATCGCCTGCGTGCGTGCCCTGCAGACGACTGGTCCACATATGCTGGCAGATGTGTTTTCCTCAATCCTGGACGGGGAACCCCCGCTTCGCAGCGCAACCATCTGGGAATCCACCCGCTTCTGCGTGGATACCGAACGGCTGGACCGGGGCACCGGGCGCAATTCGATCTCCTATGCCACGTGTGAGCTGATGATCGGATCACTGGAATATGCCCAGAGCGCGGGTATCACCGATATCGTGACGGTGATCGATCCGGTGATGGACCGGGTGCTGAAGCGGTCGGACAATGCGCCCTATGGCTATGTCGGATCACGCAAACCCATGGGCAAGGTGTCGGCGCTGGCAGCACTTCTGGATTGTTCGGATGAACGCATCGACCGCGTGCGCCGGTTCGCCGGGATCGAAGGCGATGTCTTTGCTGATGACGATGAGGTCCGCGCCCTGCTGGATGCCCGCGCCACGGTCGAGGCGCTGACGCAGATGGCCCATGATGGCGGGCCGGAAGGTACGCCGCGCACCCAGGCCTCACGCGCACAGGTGCTGGAGTATTTCCGCAGCCAGATCGAAGGCGCGGACAGCGTTCAGGAACTTGAAGCTGCCTTGCGGATTGCCGAGGAATTCATGGCAGCCCAGCCAGACACCGATCTGCAAAAGCTGCTGGAGCGTCAGCTGCACTGACCCTTGCGCGGGGCCGAGGCACCACGGCCCTGCCGCATCTGGACCGAATCATGGCCCGGGTTATGCTTGGTCCATGATGCACACGCCCTGTCCCGCGCTGCTGACGCGCCGCTCCCGCACCGCATGGCGTCAGGTTCTGCCCGGCGCCATGCTGGCGTTGCTGGTCGCATGGCCCGCGCAAGCCTGTCGGCTGGCCCTTGCCCTGGGGCTTGACGCCTCTCGCTCGGTCAGCGAGGCCGCCTATGACACCCAGCTGCACGGGCTGATCGCCGCATTCCGGGACCCCGGGGTTCGGTCAGCGATCCTGACCCCGTCCGAGCCTGTCGCGCTGGCGATCTACGAATGGAGCAGCCGCTGGCAACAGCATGTGATCCAGGGCTGGGTCTTGCTGGAAGATGCCGCCGGGATCGATGCCGTCATCACCACCCTGCAGGCTCATGACCGCAGCTTCGCCGGGCAGACCGCCGTGGGCCGGGCGTTGTTCTTTGGCGGGCGGCTGTTGCTGGGGGCACCGGATTGCGCGGCGCGCACGCTCGATATTTCGGGCGATGGGCGCAACAATGATGGCCCCACGCCCGAACGCATCTACGCCCGCTTCAACTTCGACGACATCACGGTGAACGGGCTGGCCATTGGCGGGCTGGAGTCTGACATCCTGAGCTACTACCGCGATCACGTCATCCGTGGCCCCGGCGCGTTTGTGGAATATGCCGAGACCTGGCGCGATTTCCCCCCGGTCATGCGCCGCAAGCTGCTGCGCGAACTGACCGCGCCACTGTTTTCCGCCCTGCCGGATCAGGACAACCCGCGGCGGTAGCGCAGATAGACTTCGATCATCCAGGCCAGCATCACCGCGTTCAGGATGTGCCACATGAAATGCGTGCCGATGGGAAAGGCATCGCAGACCGCCGCATCCGCCATGCGAAAGCCCAACGAGACAAACAGAACCCCCGCCCCGATCAGCAGCCCGCGCCCCGTGGCCGTCCCGCGCAGAATCAGCCCATAGATCACGATCAGCAGCGCCACCGCCCCATAGACCGCATTCGCCCCCAGCCCCGGCACCACCAACCCCAGCGCCCAGGCCACAGCCGCCACATAGGGCACAAACAGCGCCAGCGCCCCGGCACCGCCCACCAGCCCCAGCCGCAGGAAATCGCGCGTGGCCGCGAACAGATAGATCAGGATGAAGACCAGGATCGGCAGCACATCGGCCAGCCCCGCCCAGCGCGTGGCATGGGTGTGCCACAGGAAAGACCCCACACCGATCACCGCCAGCACCCCAACCAGCGCCTGCGCCATGGGCACCCCCCGCGCCCGGGGCCACATGATCGCCGCGGCAATCAGGAAGGCCGCGTTGGTGACGGCATTCACCGGCTCGGCCCAGAAGGCGAAATCACTGCGTTCGCAATAGGCGATGACCTGTTCGGCCCACATCAGCGCAACCTTTCGAAGAATTCCCGCAACAAGGCCTCGGCCTCGGGCGCGGCGATCCCGTCATAGACCTCGGGGGCGTGGTGGCATTGCGGATGCGTGAACACCCGCGCGCCCTGCGCCACACCCCCGGATTTGGGATCGGCGGCGCCATAGTAAAGCCGCCGGATGCGCGCAAAGCCGATGGCGGCGGCGCACATGGGGCAGGGCTCCAGCGTCACATACAGATCATGACCCGGCAGCCGTTCGCTCCCCAGCGCGGCGCAGGCGGCGCGAATCGCCAGCACTTCCGCATGGGCGGTGGGGTCGGCGCGTTCCCGGGTGCGGTTGCCCTCGGCCGCGACCACGCGGCCATCGGGCGCCACGATCACCGCGCCCACCGGCACCTCGCCGCGCGCGGCGGCCAGGGCGGCGTGCTCCAGCGCGGCCTGCATATGGCTGTGAAAGCGGCTCATGCCCTGTTGATGCCCCCCCTGACCCATTCCTGCAAGCGCCGATCGGCTCTTTTGCGCCCCCCGTTTCCGCGCTATGCCAAACCCATGAGTGACAAGCCCTCTCCCCCCCGCAGCGGCGAGCGAATCGCCAAGGTGCTGGCCCGCGCGGGCGTCGCCTCGCGCCGTGATGCCGAGGGGCTGATCACCGGCGGGCGCGTGGCGGTGAACGGCAAGCGCATCACCTCGCCGGCGCTGAACGTAACCGACAGCGACCGGATCACCGTGGATGGCAAGCCCCTGGCCGCGCCGGAACCCGCGCGGCTGTGGATGTATCACAAACCCCAGGGGCAGGTGACCACCACCCGCGATGAAAAGGGCCGCGAGACGGTGTTCGACAAGCTGCCCGAGGGTCTGCCCCGGCTGATGCCCGTGGGGCGGCTGGACATCAATTCCGAAGGGCTGCTGCTGCTGACCAATGATGGCGAGCTGAAACGCCGGCTGGAGCTGCCTTCGACCGGGTGGCTGCGCAAGTATCGCGTGCGGGTGAACGGCCGGCCTTCCGAGGCGACGCTTGCCCCGCTGATTGAAGGTGTGGAGATCGAGGGCGAGCGCTTCCAGCCCATGATCGCCCAGATCGACCGCCAGCAGGGCGCCAATGCCTGGCTGACCGTCGGCATCCGCGAGGGCCGCAACCGCGAGGTCCGCCGCGCCATGGAGCATGTGGGGCTGGTGGTGAACCGGTTGATCCGGGTCAGCTATGGCCCCTTTCAGCTTGGCCAGTTGGAGCCGGGCGCCCTGCGCGAGGTCAAACCGCGCGTGCTGCGCGACCAGTTGGGCCTGGACCCCGCGGCAGACCCGCCCCCGCCACGCCCCCGCCCCGGGCGCGGCGCGCGCGCCAAAGGCCCGGGGCAAGGCCCCAAACCGGGCGCGCTCCCACGCCAAGGCACCCCCACCGCGCCGCGCAAGCGCTGATTGACGCGCCCCGGCGCAGCGCCTATGTGGGCAGGGCGCGGATGGCCGGATGGCCGCGTGCCCGCCAACGGGTGCGAGGAAAGTCCGGACTCCATGAAGCAAAGGTGCCGGGTAACGCCCGGCCGGGGCAACCCGAGGGAAAGCGCCACAGAGAACAGACCGCCATGCCTGCATGGCAAGGGTGAAACGGTGGGGTAAGAGCCCACCGCGGACCGGGTAACCGGGACGGCACGGCAAGCCCCACCTGGAGCAATGCCGAATAGGGACCTCATGCCGGGGCTGATCCCACAGGGATATCGCCGCAGGGCCGCTTCAGCCCGAGGTCCGGGTTGGCAGCCAGACCCTGTCGGCAACGACAGGGCCAGATGAATGGTCATCGCCGGGGCAACCCGGAACAGAATCCGGCTTACAGGCCATCCGCGCAATTGGCCCCCGAACCGTATAACGGAAAGGGTTTGCTAACCGGACCCTGCCAGAATGCAGGGCGCAAACCGTGCAGCCGGGGTCATGATGGATACAGAACAGGACATGCCACCAGGGGGTGAACCCATCCTGCGCCGCATGGTGGCCCCATCCCGGGTCAGCCAGCTGGCGGCGGACGCGCCCGCGCCCAGGTCGCTCAGCGAACAGGGGCGCCTGGCTCTGGGCCGGGCGCTGCGCGCCTGTGGCAACCTGCCCATCAGTCCTGCCACCATGACCGAATGCCGGATGCCCCTGTGCGAGCTTCTGGAGCGGCTGGAAACCGGCATGTTCATCGGCATCCTGGAAAATGGCGCCACCGCACCGGGCCTGGTCATCCTGGATGCCGATATCGCGACCGCCGCGGCCGATTACCAGACGCTCAGCCGCATCCCCCCCGTCACCCCGAACACCCGCCGCAAACCCACCCGGACCGATTCGGCGCTGGTGGCACCGGTCATGGATCTGATGCTGGCGAAACTGGACCACAGCGCAGACCCCGATTCGGGATGGGGCCGGGGGTACCGGTTCGCCTCATTCATGGAGGAGCCGCGCCCGGTCGGGCTGATCCTGGACGATTGTGACTATGTTGTGCTGCAGACCGATCTGGCCACCATCCCGCCCCCGCCCGGCGTGACCGGTGGCGCTGACACACCGGCGGAGGCTTCCGACGAACGCCGTTCGGGGGCGTTCCTGCTGGCTGTCCCCCTCGCCCCACCGCCGGACCCGTTCGATGAGCCCGCGCCCCCTGAGAGCACCCCGGATGCGCATGACGCCTTTGCACCGGCCGCAGATGCCCTGCCCCGCAGTGATATCGCCACCACCATGCGCCACGCGATGCAGCGCTATCCGGTCAAGCTGAATGCAATCCTGGCGCGCGTCCCCATGCCGCTGGGGCAGGCCACGCAACTGCGCCCCGGCGATGTGCTTGAGGTGCCGGTCTGCGCGCTTGAACAGGTGCAGGTCGAAGGGGTCGATGGCCTTCCCATCGCCACAGCGCGGCTGGGCCAGGCCCATGGCAACCGCGCGGTGCGGATCACATCAGACCAGCAGACGCCCGAAGACCCGACCTTCCTGTCCGCGGCCCTCTCGCAACCGCCGGAAGACACCGCACCACCCGGGCTTCCCGCCGACCCCGAGCCGCCAGAAGACCCGTTCGACATGTCCGACATGGAGTCATCGGGGATGATGTCCGAACCGATGGATTTCGACAGTATCTGAGGTCGCACCAAACCCCGCCCGCCCGGGTGGCATTCGACCGGCGGCCCGGCCAGCGCCCCGGGAATGGCCCGGTCAGTCCGTGCCGATTGCCCGCCAGCCGATATCGCGGCGCATGAACCCCTCGGGCCATTCGATCCGCCCGGCCATGTCATAGACCCTGTCGCGGGCCTCCTGCAGGGTGCGCCCACGGGCGGTCACATTCAGCACACGCCCGCCATCCGCCAGGATGCGCCCGCCATCGGCGCGGGTGCCCGCATGATAGACCATGTGCCAGGAATCCGCGGGGAGGCCTTGCAGGCCCCTGATCTCACTTCCCTTTTCATAAACACCCGGATAGCCCTGCGCTGCCATCACCACGGTCATGGCATGGTCATCGGCCCAGTTGACGGCCATTTCGGACAGCCGCCCCTCGGCGCAGGCCATCAGCAGGTCCAGCACCTGCGCGCCCAGCCGCATCATCAGCACCTGCGCTTCGGGGTCACCGAAGCGGACATTGTATTCCACCAGCCGCGCCTGCCCGTCATGGATCATCAGCCCGGCGTAAAGGACACCCTGATAGGGCGTGCCGCGCCGGACCATCTCGGCCATGGTGGGGCGGATGATCTGCTCCAGCACCTGCGCCTGCAGGGCCTCGGTCAGGACCGGCGCCGGGGAATAGGCGCCCATGCCGCCGGTATTGGGGCCGGTGTCACCTTCGCCCACGCGCTTGTGGTCCTGCGCCGTGCCGATGGGCAGCACATCCGTGCCATCGACCAGCACAAAGAAGGACGCCTCCTCGCCATGCATGAACTCCTCGATCACCACCTCGGCCCCTGCGGCGCCGAACCCTCCGGCGAACATCATGTCCACAGCCTCGCAGGCCTGGGCGATGGTTTCGGCCACCACCACCCCCTTGCCCGCGGCCAGCCCGTCGGCCTTGACCACTATGGGCGCGCCCTGTGCGGCGATATGGGTCTTGGCGGCATCGGCATCGGCAAAGCGCGCCCAACCGGCGGTGGGCGCATCGCAAGCATCGCAGACTTCCTTGGTAAAGGCTTTCGAAGCCTCCAACCGAGCCGCCGCTGCCGAAGGGCCAAAACATGCGATCCCCGCATCGCGCAGTGCATCAGCCACCCCGGCGGCCAGCGGCGCTTCAGGCCCGATGACCACGAACTCGATGGCATTGTCCTGACAGAACTCCGCAACGGCGCTGCGCGAATTGATGTCGATATCCGCGCATTCGGCGATCTGCGCAATGCCCGCATTGCCCGGCGCCACCACCAACCGGTCGCATTTGGGGTTCTGCTTGATCGCCCAGGCGATGGCATGTTCGCGCCCGCCCCCGCCCAGCACCAGAATATTCATCGCACCCGCCCCCGGCTTGGCCTTTGTTGCGCAGCGGTCTAGGGTATCGCTGCCGCCCTGACAAGCATGAGCGCCCCATGGACCTGATCGACGACCCGCAACCGGTGTCCAACACCCCCGAATTCACCGTGGCCGAAATCTCGGGCGCCGTGAAACGTGTGATCGAGGGTGAATTCGGCCGTGTGCGCGTGCGCGGCGAGGTGGGGCGCGTGGTGGTGGCGCGCACAGGGCACATGTATTTCGACCTGAAGGATGAGCGCGCCGTGCTGGCCGCCGTCAGCTGGAAAGGGCAGGTCGCCCGGATGCGGGTGCGCCCCGAGGAAGGGATGGAGGTCATCGCCACGGGGCGCATGACAACCTTCGGCCCGCAGTCGAAGTATCAGCTTCAGGTGGAAAGCGTGGAGCCCGCCGGCGCGGGTGCGCTGATGGCCATGCTGGAAAAACGCCGCGCCGCCCTGGCCGGCGAAGGGCTCTTCGATGCCGGGCGCAAACGCCCCCTGCCCTATCTGCCGCGCGTGATCGGAGTTGTGACCTCGCCTTCGGGGGCGGTGATCCGCGATATCCTGCACCGGCTGCGCGACCGCTTTCCGGTGCAGGTGATCGTCTGGCCGGTTGCCGTGCAGGGCGAACGCTGCGCCCCCGAAGTCGCCCGCGCCATCACCGGGTTCAACGCGCTGGCGCCGGGCGGGAAGGTGCCGCGCCCGGATGTGCTGATCGTCGCACGCGGCGGCGGATCGATCGAGGATCTCTGGGGCTTCAACGAGGAAATTGTGGTCCGCGCCGCCGCAGCTTCGGAGATTCCGCTGATTTCGGCGGTGGGCCATGAAACCGACACCACCCTGATCGACCATGCCGCCGACCGCCGCGCGCCCACACCCAGCGCCGCCGCGGAAGTGGCGGTGCCAGTGCGCGCCGATCTGCTGGCGCATGTATCCGGGCAGCAGGCACGGCTGCTGCGCGCAAGCGGGCAGATGATTGCCCGGCGCGACCAACGGCTGCGCGACCTGTCGCGCGCCCTGCCCCGCCCCGACTCGCTGCTGGCGGGCGCCTGGCAAGGGTTCGACCGCTGGGCCGAACGCCTGCCCGGCAGTCTGCGCACCCTGGTCAGCACCAAGGCGCGCGCCCTGGCCGAAACCGCAGGCGGTCTGCGCGCCAGCGCCCTGCTGCGCCAGGCCAGCAAGGATCAGGAGCGGCTGCGCTCACGCATGCTGCGCCTTGCCGCTGCGGCGCAACGGCAGTTGGAACGCGCCCGGGCAACCCTGCCCGAATCCACCCGCCTGGACCGCGCCCTGAGCGCCACCACGGCCCACAAGACCGCAGTTCTGGGCATGAGTACAGGTCGCCTGCGCCCTGAGATCGCCACCGCGCGGATCACCGACGCAAGGGCACGGCTGGACGAGCGCACCCGCCAGCTGAACGCAGCACTTGACCGCCGCCTGGAGCGTGCTCGCCATGCCATCACCCAGGCAGAGCGCCTGCGCCAGAGCCTGGGCTACACGGCCACGCTTGCCCGCGGCTACGCGGTGGTGCGCGACGCTTCAGGCCAGCCTCTGACTACAAGACAGGCCGCCAGCGACGCCACGGGGCTGGAGATCGAGTTCCGCGATGGCCGCCTGAAGCTCGGTGGCGCACGCACAAGCCCCCCGCGCCCCCCGAAACCTGCCCCCGATCAGGGCAGCCTGTTCTGAGTCAGCAAACACCAGCATGCGCGCGCGCCCCGCGCCGTTCGGGCCGGGGCGAGGCGGGTGAGTGGGCGCCACGGCCCGAACGGCGCGGGGCGCGCGCGCTTATTCCCACCAACGGTCGACGACAGCAATATCGTCATCCGTCCATCCCAGGTGATGGGCCAGTTCATGCACATAGACATGGGTTACCAGCGCGCCCAGGCTGACATCGCCGCGCTCGATCCATTCCTCCAGGATCGGACGCCGGAACAGCCAGATCGTGTCCGGCTCCATCGGCTGATCGAATAGCGATTTTTCAGGCAGGGGTACGCCGCTGTAGAGACCCGTCAATCCGAACGGGTCCTCCATCGCCATCTCCTGTAGAACGTCCTCGGGGGCGAAATCCTCTATCCTCAGCGCGACCGTGCGGGCATGCTGCGCGAATTCCGGCGGCAGCGCGGCAATCGCGGCCTCGGCCAGCGCTGCGAAATCCTCCAGCGACGGCGCATGCCGCCCAGCCCATCGTTTCACCATGTTGCCCTCCGGGTGGTTGCCGTCGCCAAGGCGCCTCACGCTGCCGATATGGACAAAACCACGCCGCTGTGAAAGAGGGAGCGCAACAGGAGAGCCCCGCATGACCGTCACCCGCTTTGCCCCATCGCCCACCGGATACCTGCATATCGGCAATCTGCGCACGGCGCTTTTCAACTATCTGATCGCCCGCAAGACCGGGGGCAGTTTCATCCTGCGGCTGGATGATACCGACCCCGAACGGTCAAAGCAGGATTATGTCGATGCCATCAAGACCGATCTGGACTGGCTGGGCCTGCACTGGGACCGTGAGGAGCGGCAATCCGAGCGGCTGGAGCGCTACCATGCTGCCGCCGAGACGCTGCGCGATGCCGGGCGGCTCTATGAGTGTTTCGAAACCCCCACCGAGCTGGATCTGAAGCGCAAGAAGCAGCTGAACATGGGCCGCCCGCCGGTCTACGACCGCGCTGCCCTGTCCCTGTCCGAGGCGGACCGCGCCCGGCTGCGCACCGAGCGCGACGGTTACTGGCGGTTCCGCCTGGATCATGAACGGATCGAATGGGCCGACGGGATCCTGGGGCCGCAATCCATCGATGCCGCCAGCGTTTCCGACCCGGTTCTGATCCGCGCGGATGGGCAGGTTCTGTATACGCTTGCCTCGGTGGTGGATGACATCGAGATGGGGATCACCCATGTCGTGCGCGGCGCCGACCATGTGACCAATACCGCCACGCAGATCCAGATCATCCGGGCGCTGGGGGGCACGCCTCCGGCTTTTGCCCATCACAGCCTGCTGACCGGCCCACAGGGCGAAGCCCTGTCCAAGCGGTTGGGAACATTATCGCTGCGCGACCTGCGCGCCCAAGGGGTTGAGCGGATGGCGCTGCTGTCGCTTCTGGCGCGGTTGGGATCCAGCCAGCCCGTCGTGCTTGCCGCGGATATGGACGAGATCGCCGCCGGTTTCGCGCTGGAACAGTTCGGAGCGGCGCCGACCAAGTTCGATGCCGACGACCTCTGGCCCCTCACGCGCCAGCATATCCAGCGCCTGCCCTTCGAGGCCGTTGCCGAGCGGATTGCCGCGCTGGACGTTCCCGCGCAGAAGGCCGAAGCCTTCTGGGAGGTGACACGCGAGAATATCGACCGACTGGAAGACCTGGGGCAATGGTGGGCGCTCTGCCGCGACGGCGCCGAACCGGTGATCGCCCCCGAAGACGCCGAGTTCGTCGCCGAGGCCCTGGCACTGCTCCCCCCACCCCCCTATGGGCCGCAGAGTTGGCAGGACTGGACCAGCGCCGTCAAGGCCGCAACCGGACGCAAGGGCAAGGCGCTGTTCATGCCGTTGCGCAAGGCCATCACCGGGCGGACCCATGGCCCCGACATGGCGGCACTGATGCCATTGCTGCAGACCGTCCCCGGACAGGACTGAAGCAGGAAGGCCTGGCGCCTGCCTCCCTGACAACCCGGCGCACGCGCTTCATCAGGGGCGCAAGCCTCAACGATGTCCCTGCCCGGTGACCTGCACCGGGCAGCGCCCCCGAGGCGCGCATCGGGTGGGTGGGCGCGGCTCGGGGGCGCTTTTGCGGCCGGGAAACACACGGTCAGGGGTGGACGGGTCCGCGGCAGGATGCGGCGTTACAACCCCTTGGCGCGATAGCTGGCTGCAACCTTCTCGATCGCCACGACGAACGCCGCGGTGCGCAGATCCTGCACGTCCTTGCGGCTGCGCCAGACCTCGGCAAAGGACTGATAGGCGGTGCGCATGGTGTCATCGAGGCCCGAGCGCACCAGCGCCAGTTCGTCGGCGCCCTGCAGGTAGCGGCGCTTGAAATCGGGCGAAAGTTCCCACCCGAGTTCACGATCAGCGGACAGTCGCTCCAGCTCCTTGACCAGCAGCATGGCGTGCGCTTCCTCATTCCGGCGCTGCATCCGGCCAAACCGGATGTGGCTGAGGTTCTTGACCCATTCGAAATAGGACACCGTTACCCCGCCTGCATTGGCATAGAGATCCGGGATGATCACCACCCCCCGTTCGCGCAGGATCTCGTCAGCGCCTGCGGTCACGGGGCCGTTCGCGGCTTCGATGATCAGATGCGCGCGGATGGCATTGGCGTTGCCCATGTTGATCACCCCTTCGAGGGCGGCGGGGATCAGGATATCGCATTCCTGTTCCAGAACACGCGCGCCATCCTCGACAAAGGTCGCATCGGGAAAGCCACTGACCCCACCGTGTTCAGCGATCCAGTCGCGCACGGCGTCGGGGTCCATTCCTTCGTCATTCATCAACGCGCCGTCACGTTCGATGATGGCGATGACCCGCGAATCGTCCTCCTCGCGCAGGAACTTTGCAGCGTGATAGCCCACGTTGCCCAGCCCCTGCACGATGATCCGCTTGCCCGCCAGCGTTCCGGTAAGCTGCGCCTTGGCGACATCCTCGGGGTGGCGGAAGAACTCGCGCAGGGCGAATTGCACGCCACGGCCCGTGGCCTCTACCCGGCCCTTGATCCCGCCCGCGTTCAGGGGCTTGCCGGTCACACAGGCGCGCGCGTTGATATCGGTGGTGTTCATGCGCGTGTACTGGTCGGCGATCCAGGCCATTTCACGCTCACCCGTTCCCATGTCGGGGGCGGGCACGTTCTGGGCCGGGTGAATCAGGTCGCGCTTGGCTAGCTCATAGGCGAAGCGGCGGGTGATCTGCTCCAGCTCATGTTCCTCATACTTGCGCGGATCGATGCACAGCCCCCCCTTGGACCCGCCAAAGGGCGTTTCCACCAGGGCGCATTTGTAGGTCATCAGGGCGGCCAGCGCCTCGACCTCGTTCTGGTTGACCTCGGGCGCGAAGCGGATGCCGCCCTTGACGGGTTCCATATGTTCGGAATGGACCGAGCGGTAGCCGACAAAGGTTTCGATCCGTCCGCGCAAGCGCACACCGAAACGGACCGTATAGGTCGAATTGCAGATCTGGATCTTTTCGGCGAGGCCGGGGGGCAGGTCCATATGCGCCACGGCACGGCGAAACATCAGATCGACATTTTCGCGAAATCCGGGTTCCTTGATATCCAGCATCTCTGTCCTCCCTCTGAGCATCGACTTATCGGTATGCACTGTCCTTTTCACACAAGAAGCTTAACAGGTCGATTGCACAATTAAACGGCGATTTTGAAATTCCTTGCCGCGCGCCTGCCCCCGAACTGGGTTCAGCCGGATCATTCGATTTTGCCAGAAACTTGCCACAATCCCGGTTCACCCGCCCCAAAACAGCCTGAAACGGCGGGTATGACATTCTCTGAAGTCCTGTTTTCACGCGTGGGTCGCTGCGGCCCTTGCTGTCGGATGAGGTTAGTATTGATGGACATTCTGCGTATGGTCAAACGGCAGATCAGATCACGCCTTCGGCATGCCCCGGACGTCCTGCGGCGCGAGGATGGCAGCATCATGGTGCTGGGTCTGGTCTTCTTCATCCTGATCCTGATGGTTGGCGGCATCTCCGTCGATCTGGTGCGATATGAACAGAAACGCACGCAATTGCAGTCACTTGCAGACCGTGCCGCGCTTGCGGCGGCCAGCCTGACCCAGCCCCAGGACATGGAGGATGTGGTCCGCGACTATTTCGAGCGTGAGGGGCTTCTGGAGTATCTGGTCCGCGTGGATACCAGCGAACAAACCCTGAACGCGCGCAATGTGCAGGTGGTCACGCGGGCGGCAGTGCCGGCCTATTTCTCGCGCCTGATCGGGATGACCCGCTACGAATCGCCCGTTGTCAGCCGCGCCGAGGAACGCATCACCGATGTCGAGGTGACGATGGTTCTGGACCTGTCGAATTCCATGAACCAGTTCAACCGCATCGAAAACCTGCGCATCGCCGGAGAGGATTTCATCGATACGCTCTATCAGGACGCGCAGGATGACCAGATTTCGGTGTCCATCGTCCCCTACACGGGGCAGGTGAATGCCGGGCATGATCTTCTGTCCTATTACAACACCACCCATGATCAGCCCTATTCCGCCTGTGTGCTGTTCAACAACAATTCCTATGACAATCTTGAACTGTCCCAGTCGGCCACGCTGACCGGGGCGGGGCATTTCGACCCCTGGCACATGTCCCGGTTCGACCTGATGTCCTTTTGCCCCACGCATCCGGGCGGCATCCGCGGCTCCATGAGCACCTGGGCCTTCAACAACTATGTGTCATCGCAGGGCCTGACGGCGGATGATTTCGAACCGGAGGATGTGGACACCGCCGAGATCATGGTCATGCAGGATGATCCGGACGTTCTGCGCCGCCGCCTGCGCAGCCTGATCGCCGATGGCAACACTTCGATCGAGATCGGCATGAAATGGGCCGCCGCGCTGATGGATATGTCCTCCAGCAACATCGTCAACGACATGATCAGCCAGAACCTGGTCAATGCAAGCTTCGATGACCGCCCCTTTGAATATGAAGACCCGGAATCGATCAAGACCGTGGTCCTGATGACCGATGGCGAAAACTGGGACGAATGGCGCATGACCAACCAGTTCAAGCAGGGGCCTTCGGGTGTCTGGCACAGCTTCCAGCGGCCATCGAATGCGAACACGCTGATCTCGCAGCTTGTCGCCGAAGGGGCCAACGGGACGCAGTTCGAGTTCCCTGACAAGCCCTGGGCCAATCCATCAAGCGCGCGCCTCTCGGTCCGTCATCCGAATCCGGACTGGAATCAGGGCAATTTCTACATCCCTGACCGGGTGGAGAACCCCATGAACCGCACCTGGTCAAACATGCCGGACCGCTGGGACAGCAATTGCACCGAATATGGCCCATCGATGCATAGCAGCCGGCGCACGGCCTTCCGCTTCTACGCCTGCAACGACTGGATCATCCAGGAGCTGGACTACCGTGAGCTTTGGGCCACATTCCCGGTGCGCTGGGTGGGGGCGTATCTCTATCACTACCCGGGGATCCAGAACTACTGGAACTGGCTGGACCAGCGCATCACCTCGTCGCCCCCGGGGCCAAAGGATGAGCGTCTGTTCCGGATCTGCGACCGGCTGCGCGAACAGAACGTGCGCGTCTATGCCGTGGCCTTCGAAGCACCGCCCAACGGGGTCGAGGCCATGCGCCGCTGCGCCTATTCCGAAAACTACTTCTTCGATGTGAACGGGCTGGAAATTCAGCAGGCCTTTCGCACCATTGCCGGCAGCATCCAGCGGTTGAGGTTGCTCGAATGACCAGGATTGCACGCTTTCTCCGCGCTCTGCGCCGCGCACCCCGGGATCTGCTGCGCAGACAGGACGGTTCGGCCCAGGTTGAATTCGTGATCATGGTGCCGCTGCTGTTTTCCGTCTTCTTCATGGGGGTCGAAGCCGGGGTGCTGCAAATGCGCCAGGTGATGCTGGACCGGGCCCTGGACCTGACCATCCGCGACCTGCGCCTGGGACGGCTGGGCAGTGAACCGCAACATGACGAGGTTCGCCGGGCAGTCTGCGACCATTCCTTCCTGATCCCCAATTGCAACGACAATCTGGCCCTGGAACTGACCGGGATCAACCTGGCGGGCTGGGCGCCGCCACAGGCCGATATCGAATGCGTTGACCGAGAGCTTGACATCATGCCGGTCAACACCTTCACCCAGGCTGGCGACGTCCGGCCAACGCTTGTGCGTGCCTGCCTGATCGTGGACCTGATCTTTCCAACCAGTCGGCTTGGCCTGCGCCTGTCAACGGATTCGCAGGGCGGGTTCCGCATGATCGCCGCGTCCTTCTACATCAACGAGCCCGGAGCATGACCATGCGCCAGTATCTGTCAGACCTCTTGCGCCGCTATGGCCGTGACGACAGCGGCGCCATCACGGCCGAAACAGTCATCATCCTGCCCGTGGTGTTCTGGGCCTTCATGGCCACCTTTGTCTATTTTGATGCCTTTGCCGCGCGCACGGACAGCCAGCGCGCCGCGTATACGGTGTCCGACTCCATCGGCCGCCAGCAGTTCACGCCGATCACCCCGGAAGAGATCGACAGCTACAACCGGATCTTTTCCTATCTGTCCGGGGGGCAGCCGCGCACCAATCTCCGGGTGACCTCGGTCATCTGGAACCCCATCATCGAACAATATGAAGTCGTGTGGTCCTACGGCACAAACAGCCTTGAGCCGCTGACCGACACGGACCTGACCCCGCAAGTGATCGAGCGCTTCCCCGTGCTTCCGACGCGGGAATCGATCTATATTGTCGAAACCATGGTGGATTTCGTGCCCATCATGCGCTCGCTGCCGCTGGTTGGCCGAGTGCTGGACCGCCAGGTCCTGCGGCAGTTCATCGTTGCCCGGCCGCGCTTTGCCCCGCAGCTTCAATTCGACGACGGAACCGGCGTCATCGGGACCACCTTCCCCACCTGTGATGACCCGGGCGCACTGTGCAATACCGACAATCCGACTTTCGATGACGATGACACGCTTTCGGAACTGAACACCAACAACTGACCACAGACTGCGGTCACCGGACCGGGGACACGGCCTTGCGCGTCATGTCCCAGTAGATGCCCTCGACCGTCTGCAAGCTCAGCCGACCGCCCTCGCGGTACCAGGTATTCACGCCGGTCAGCATGGCAATCAGCGCCAATGTCGCCAGCTTCGTATCCGGCACATCAAGGACCCCTTCGGCCATGCCGTCGCGCAGGATGGTTTCCAAACGGTCCTCATAGGCGCGGCGCAACCCTTCGATGACGCGGAAATTCCCGGGCTCCAGGTTCCGCAACTCCATGTAGGAGACAAAGACCTCATCCGCGCGCGCAGCGTGATGGCGGATATGAAACCGGGTGAACTGCTCCAGCCGCTCCAGCGCCGTTTCCCGGGGCGGCAGGGCGTCAAGAGCCTCCAATACGCCGCGCATATGGTCCTGCATCAGATCGAACAGCAGCGACTGCTTGTCAGGGGTATAGAGATACAGCGCCCCCGCCTGCACACCCACCTCAGCCGCGATCTGACGCATCGAAACCGCGGCAAACCCTTCGCGCGCAAACAGCCGCAGCGCCGCAGCGCGCACGCGCGGTCCGGTGATATCAGATCGGGATCCGGGCTTTCGGGCCATGACAGGACCATGCCCCCCATTGCGCACCACGCGCAAGCCGATAGCGCCCTGCGCTTGCACAGCAACGGGCGCTGACATAGGCTTCGCACCGGGTATGGAGGCAGGGAACAGGATGCGGTCCGGACTGCAAAAGATGGGCGCCACGGCCGTCATTACGGCGCTGCTGGCCGGGTGTTTCGCGCCAACGCATCTCCCGCCCGAAGACCCCGCCGCACGGGATCTTCCAACACCTGAACTCCTGCCGCTGTCCAGGGTCGTGGCCCAGGCCCGCGCTCAGGAGGGCGCACCTGACATGGCCGCAGGGATCGAAGCCCGCGCCGCCTCGTTGAACGCCCGCGCCGCCCGATTGCGCGCAACATCGCTGACCCAGGCCGAACGCGACGCCATGACCGGGATGCAGGCGCGGCACAGATAACTTGCCGACCGATCGCAATGCCACTGTCCGGCGCCCTGCGCCGGACAGCGCCCGCCGTCGGCGCGCAGGGTGGGCGGGTGGGCGCGGCGCGGGGGCGCTTCCTGCCCCGCTCGCCGCAGCTGTCAGTCGAACAGACGGAAAACGGCGCCGCGTATCAGCCCGTCGATCACCGCACTGGTGACGTAACCGGTGGGCGTCATGCCGTTATCCTCCTGCCAATCGGCCAGGGCGGCGCGCGTGTTGGCATCGAAACTGCCGTCGACAGCGCCGGGATCATACCCTTCGCCGCGCAGCTGCCGCTCGATCAGCACCCGGGTCATCTGGCCCAGGGCCAGCGCCTGCTCCGCGTCCCGGTCGCGGTCGACAAGCTCGGGCGAGACCCCTGGGTCAGGTTGCGGTTCAGGCGCGGGGCGCGCCGCCTCGCGCAACTCCTCCAACCGGCTGCGCGCGCTTGCGGCATTGTCCCCCTCGGGCCAATCCGCCAGAAAGCTCTCATAGGCGGCAATACTGTCGATGGCACGGGCATCGGCCCAGGCGGCGCGTTCACGCTCGGCGCGGGCACGGGCGCGCTCGGCCTCTATCGAACCGATGCGTTCGCGCGCCAGCTCGGCGAAAATCCCCTGCGGGTAGCGGTTGAGATACGCGCGCAACCCGGCCTCGTCGCCCGCAGCCCCGGTTTCAGCCCAGAAAGCGCGGTCGCGCTGCTCCTCGGCGGCGCGGCGCTCACGTTCCTCGGCCTCGATCTCGGCGGCGCGGCGCGCGGCCTGGGCGTTGAGTTGAAATATCTGGTCCCGGGTGATGAAACCCGTGTCCTCGTACCCGTTCTGGGCCTGCCACAGCCGAATTGACCCGCGGGTGCCCGGGCCAAAGATACCGTCGATGCCGCGGGTGTTGAAGCCCAACAAGGTCAGGTCCCGCTGAATCGCGCGGCGTTCGTCCCGGGTCAGGCCCAGCGCGTCCTCGATGGTTTCGGGGGTCGTCTCCAGCGCCTCGATGGCGCTGCGGGCAGCCTCGACGAAACCGCCCGAGGGAAAGGCTTCCAGATAGGCGTCATAGGCTTCGACCGTGTCGGCGTCCTCGGCCTCGGCCCAGGCGCGGCGGTCAGCCTCCTGCGCGGGCTCGAACCCTTCGGGCAGAAAGGTCAGGAAGGGCGGATCGAAACCTTCGATGGACAGGGTCCGGGTCTGGCGCACGACACCGCCCAGATTGGTGCCGGGCACCATGGCTTCGCGCACGAAGGCCGTGATCTGGCCCACGGGTCCGCGCACCAGGCTGACGCCCTGGGGCACGTCGATCCGGTCCGGCAGGCCACCGGTCAGCCCGTCGCCGGGGCTGCCCGGAAAACTGCCCTCTGCCAGCGCCACCACGGCACCGCCCTGGATACGCGATGCCACCGACAACACGGTTTCCAGCCGCACCCCGTCATTATCCACGGTAGCCAGATCCG
Organism: Rhabdonatronobacter sediminivivens; assembly: GCF_013415485.1. Lineage (GTDB taxonomy): Bacteria > Pseudomonadota > Alphaproteobacteria > Rhodobacterales > Rhodobacteraceae > Rhabdonatronobacter > Rhabdonatronobacter sediminivivens. The sequence continues at coordinate 32,436 of NZ_JACBXS010000003.1, forward strand.
GGCTTTCGGCTTCAGTGCCCATCAGCCACACGCTCTGTTCCCCGTGCAGCATGTGACCGGCAAAGACGATCACCACCCGTTCGCGCTGCTGCTGGCGCAGGTTGCGCGACAGGCGCGACAGGGCGCCGCGGATCTCGGCGGCGCTCAGATCACTTGTGGTTTCCACATCGAACCCTGCGGCCCGCAGGCGGGTCTCGGCGGCCAGCACCTGCCCTGCACCGCGCGCATCGCGCAGGGTCTCATAATCCTCGTTGGCGATGATCAGCACCAGCCCGGCCGCCGACGCCGGAAGCGACAAGGCCAGCGAGACAGCGCAGACCGACAGGAACCGAACAAGCATCCAAACCTCCGTTCGCGGGGGCGCGAAAGGGTCAGCCCTGATCGTAACTGCGCAGATCCTCGATCACCTTGCCATCATTGGGCAATGTGCCGGGCGGCACCAGTTCGACCTTGCCCCGCAGTTTCAGCGTATCAAGGACCGTGCCTTCATACAATTTGGGATTGCTGGCGCGGGTTTCGATCTGCACCGTCATCACGTCCATTTCACCGTCACGGGTGGCGATGACGCGGGCGCGGTGCACTTCTTCGTGGTGCGAGACGAAGGCGGCCACCTGTTCAGGGCGCACGAACATGCCCTTGATCTTGGTGGTCTGGTCGGCCCGGCCCATCCATCCCTTGATGCGCATGTTGGTGCGCCCGCAGGGGCTTTCGCCCGACAACACCGCCGAAAGGTCCCCGGTGGCAAAGCGGATCAGCGGATAGTCGGGGTTCAGCGTGGTGACCACAACCTCGCCCACCTCGCCTTCGGGGACGGGATCGCCAGTGCCGGGGCGAACGATCTCGACGATCACGCCCTCATCCACGATCAGCCCATCCATGGCATCGGATTCATAGGCGATATTGCCCAGATCGGCGGTGGCGTAGCACTGGCGGCAGGTGATGCCGCGGTCGGCATACTCCTGCCGGAGCGAGGGGAACAGCGCGCCCCCACCCACCGCCGCACGGGTCAGCGACAGGCGCACGCCCATCTCCTCGGCCTTGTCAAGGATGATCTTCAGGTAGTCCGGCGTGCCCGCATAGGCGGTAGTGCCGATATCGGCGGCGGCGCGGACCTGCAGTTCGGTCTGTCCGGTGCCAGCGGGGAACACGGTCGCCCCCACGGCGCGGGCGGCGCTTTCGAACATCATGCCGGCGGGCACGAAGTGATAGGAAAAGCAGTTCTGCACAATGTCATCAGAACCGATCCCCAGCGCATGCAGGAAGCGGCCCAGCCGCCACCAGTCATGACTGACGCGCCCGGGTTCATAGATCGGGCCCGGAGACTGGAAGACGTGGTCGAAGCCGCCAAGCGGAATTGATGCCAGTCCGCCCAGCGGCGGGTGATCACCCTGCGCGCCCACCAGTTCGGATTTCCGCAACACCGGCAGCCGCGCCAGTGCGGCGCGGTCGCGCATCTGTGCGGCATCGATATCCGCCAGTTGCGCCCCCAGTCCGGGGGTGGCTTGCGCGCGGGCGATCTGAGCAGGCAGGTCCCGGGCCAGATCGGCGGCGCGCGCATCGGCGCTGCGACATTCAAGGGGATCGAAAGGCTGTGTCATGGCTGCTCACGCGCGGGTTTCGGGGGTTGGGAGGGAGGTATGCGGATCAGGCCAGCCAGCGCTTGCGGCGCCGGTAGCTGCGCACCTCGCGGTAGCTCTTGCGGCCGGTGTCGGACATGCCCAGGTAGAATTCCTTCACATCGGGGTTTTCACGCAGTTCCTTGGCGTTGCCTTCCATCACCACGCGGCCGTTTTCCAGGATGAACCCGGTATTCGCATAGCGCAGCGCGACATTGGTGTTCTGTTCGGCCAAAAGGAAAGTCACCCCCTGTTCCCGGTTCAGCCGCGAGACGATTTCGAAGATCTGTTCCACAAGCTGCGGGGCAAGGCCCATGGACGGTTCATCCAGCAGGATCATCTGCGGACGTGACATCAGTGCGCGGCCGATCGCCGTCATCTGCTGTTCCCCGCCCGAGGTGTAGCCCGCCTGCGACCTGCGCCGTTCCTTCAGACGGGGGAAGTATTCATAGACCAGCTCCAGATCGGCGGCGATCTCGCTGCGCCCCTCCTTGCGGGTATAGGCCCCGGTGAGGAGGTTCTCCTCGACCGTGAGGTGTTCGAAACAGTGGCGTCCCTCCATCACCTGCACGACGCCGCGGTTGACCAGATCGGCGGGGCTCATGTCCACCACGTTTTCACCGTCATAGATGATGGAGCCCTTGGTGACTTCGCCGCGTTCGGAATGGATCAGGTTCGAAATCGCCTTGAGCGTGGTCGATTTGCCCGCGCCATTGCCGCCCAGAAGCGCGGTGATGCCGCCCTTGGGCACCTCCAGGCTGACGCCCTTGAGCGCCAGGATGACGTGGTTGTAGAGCACTTCGATGTTGTTGACCTCCAGCAGGTTCGCCTGCGTGGGCTGCTCGGTGGTGTTCTGCGGCGTTGCGGCGTCTAGCATGGGTTCGGACCTTCGCTTCGGGGGCGGGTGGCAGCTACCCCCCTGCGGGGGTGGTGGCGGCCCCGGACGGGGCCGCCGGAGGCGTGCCTCAGTTCAGGCAGGCCGGTTCGATGTCGTTCTCGGCGGCGAAGGCAAGGCTGTCCTCCATCACCATTTCCATGATCAGCTCACGGTCGGGTTCGATCCAGTCGGTGATCAGGTTCCATTCCTGGGCGCTGGCGTCCCACTGCTGGATCATGGCCTGGCCCGAACCGCCGTGGTTCTGGCAGCTGACCTCGAACGGGGGGCCGAAGTCGGGCAGACCCAGTTCGGCCATGCGCTCTTCGGTGATGACCAGATTGGCCATGCCGTCGCGCATCATCGCCGGGGTGATGTTGGCCACACCGTGGATTTCCTGCGCGGTGCGCGCGGCCTCGACCGCCAGCATCGCGGCATACATCCCGCGCGAATAGAGCACGGTGCCGACCTCATCGCCGGTGCCCGCAGCAAGGCCGCGGTCATAGACGTATTCCTGCAGGTCGTCATAGACCGGATAGTCCGTGCCCGTCCCGTGCATTGCCAGCGCCTTGTAGCCATCCGCGCCCATCCCGGCGGGCAGCACGTCCTGCTGCGAGCCCGACCACCAGACGCCGATGAAGTTCTCCATCGGGAAGCGGATATTCGCGGCTTCCTGCACGGCGGTGGAGTTCATCACCCCCCAGCCCCACATGATGACATAGTCAGGACGTTCGCGGCGGATCTGCAGCCACTGGCTGCCCTGCTCCTGGCCGGGGCTGTCCACACCGATGGTCAGCAACTCATAGCCCAGGCGCTCGGACAGGCGGGTCAGCGTTGGGATCGGCTCGCGCCCATAGGCCGAGTTGTGGTAGAGCAGCACGATCTTCTTGTCGTCCAGGCTGCCCTCGTTTTCATCCAGCAGGTAGTTGATGATCACGCTGGCCCCGTCCCAGTAGTTGGCCGGGTAGTTGAAGGTCCAGTTGAAGACCTCGCCATTCACGGCCGAGGTGCGCCCGTAGCCCATGGAATGGATCGGGATCTCGTCGCGTGCGGCGCGCGGGATGATCTGATAGGTGATGCCCGTGGACAGCGGCTGCAGCACCAGCGGGTTTTCGCCGCGCAGCGCCTGGTAGCATTCCACGCCCCGCTCGGTGTTATAGGCGGTCTCGCATTCGCTGTAGCGGATGGGCACGCCACCGATGCCGCCGTCCCGCTCGTTGATCAGCGTGAAGTAATCGGCATAGCCATCGGCGAAGGGGATGCCGCCGGCAGCGAAGGGGCCGGTGCGATAGCTCATGTTGGGGAAGAACAGCGACTCGGCGATGGCCGGGGCTGCGGCGGTCATGGTGACCGCAAGGGCTGCGGTCAGTCTTGTCATCTTCATTGGTGTCTCCTCCCACATTGGATGACGGTGATTGATGCGCCCACTACCCCGGGCGCCGGGTCGTCGCCGCACCCTCAATAGGGGAACGGCCAGAGCCGAAGCTTCTCCTTGATCGTACGCCACAGCGCGGCGATCCCGTGCGGCTCCATGATCAGGGTCACGATGATCAGCGCGCCGATGATCATGATCTCCAGATGCGCGGCCAGATCGGTGGCCCAGCCAAGGTTGTCGACCAGCATGATCTTGAGCAGCACCGGCCCGGCGATCAGGAAGAACGCCCCGGCAAAGGCGCCAAAGATTGACCCCAGCCCGCCAATGATGACCATGAACAGAACCAGGAAGGACTTGTCGATCCCGAAGGCCTCGCCCGCTTCGGCCGCACCCAGGTAGACGGCGAACAGCAGCGCGCCCGCGACACCGATATAGAACGAGGACACGGCAAAGGCGGTGAGCTTCGACCAGAGCGGGTTGACGCCGATGATCTCGGCCGCGATGTCCATGTCTCGGATCGCCATCCACTGACGCCCGAGGGTGCCGCGCGTCAGGTTGCGCGCCAGCCACGCCAGCGCCACCAGGAATACCAGGCAGATCATGTACATCGACAGCGCACTGGCCGAGGCGCCGGTCACCGGGATGCCGAACACCGTCCGCGTGGGCGCCGAGATCATGCCCGTGGGCGAGTAGTTGAAGAACCAGGGCGTCCGCGTGAACAGCCAGATCAGGAAGAACTGCGCCGCCAGCGTTGCCACCGCCAGGTAGAAGCCCTTGATCCGCAGCGAGGGCAGGCCGAAGAGCACCCCCACCCCGGCGGTGACAAGCCCCGACAGCAGGATCACGAAGATGATGTTCAGGTCCGGAAACCCGGTCATCAGCTTGTAGCTGGCATAGGCCCCCACCGCCATGAACCCGCCGGTGCCAAGGCTGAGCTGCCCGCAATAGCCGATCAGGATGTTCAGCCCCAGCGCCGCGATGGTATAGATCAGGAACGGAACCACCAGCGCGTTGGTCCAGTAGTCGTTCAGGATCAGCGGCATGACCAGGAAGGCGACGCCCAGCACGAAGTAATAACCATAGCGATCGAACCGGATCGGAAAGGTCTGGTTGTCAGAGGTGTAGGACGTCTTGAAATCGCCCGCTTCACGGTAAAGCATGGATCAGACCCTTTCGATGATCTTTTCGCCGAACAGCCCCTGCGGGCGGAACAGCAGGAACACCAGCGCCAGCATGTAGGCGAACCAGTTCTCGGTGGCGCCACCGATCAGCGGTCCCATGAAAAAATCGAACAGCTTCTCGCCCACGCCGATGATCAATCCGCCGACAATCGCCCCGGGGATCGAGGTGAAGCCGCCCAGGATCAGCACCGGCAGTGCCTTGAGCGCGATCAGCGACAGCGAGAACTGCACCCCCGATTTTGCGCCCCACATCATGCCCGCGACCAGTGCCACGATCCCCGCCAGCGACCACACCAGCACCCAGATGAAGCGCAGCGAAATGCCGACCGACAGGGCCGCCTGGTGGTCATCGGCCACCGCACGCAGCGCACGGCCCTGCTTTGTGTATTGCGAGAATACCACCAGCGCGCCCACCAGAATGGCAGCGATCAGCGCGGCCCACAGCTCCAGCGTGTCCATGTAGAAGCCGTAGCCGAACCAGTTGAACGTGGTCTCGTCCACCGCCAGCGACATGCCCTGCGGGATACCCACGTCCAGCCGCTTGACCTCGGCCCCCCACATCAGATCGCCCAGACCTTCGAGGAAATAGGCAAGGCCGATGGTGGCCATGAACAGGATGATGGGCTCCTGGTTGACCAGGTGGCGGAAGATGTAGCGCTCGACCAGCCAGGCAAACACGATCATGACCACAACGGTCCCGGCGATGGCAGCAAGCGTCGGAAGCGTGAAGCCGAAATAGTGCAGCCGCGTGCCGAAGATCGCGTTGATCAGATGTGCGAACGGTATCTGCCCGCTTTGCAGCCCCACAAGCGTCAGCGCGGCAAAAAGCGCCATGACCCCCTGGCTGAAGTTGAAGATCCCGCTGGCCTTGAAGATCAGCACGAAACCCAGCGCCACCAGGGCATACATGACCCCGGCCGTCAGGCCATTGGCGGCTGCCTCCATGGCAAAAAGTAGCGTGTCAGGCATGTCTGCCCCCCCGATAAACAACTGTTGCGGCGCGTTTAGTCATCGGTCACCCCCAGATAGGCCTTGATGACCTCTTCGTTGTTGCGCACCTCGTCCGGGGTGCCGTCGCCGATCTTCTTGCCGTAATCCATCACCACCACCCGGTCGGACAGGTCCATGACCACGCCCATGTCATGTTCGATCAGGACGATGGTGGTGCCGAATTCGTCATTCACATCCAGGATGAAGCGGCACATGTCCTCCTTCTCCTCGACATTCATGCCGGCCATGGGTTCATCCAGCAGCAGGATCGACGGCTCGGCCGCCAATGCGCGGGCCAGCTCCACCCGCTTCTTCAGGCCGTAAGGCAGGCGGGCAACCGGGGTCTTGCGGATGTGCTGGATCTCCAGGAAGTCGATGACCTTTTCAACCTTCTCGCGGTTTTCTTCCTCTTCCTTCTGGGCCTTGCCCCACCACATGGCCTGCTGGAAGATGTTGGCCTTCATGTGGTTGAGCCGCCCGGTCATGATGTTATCCAGCACGCTCATGCCTTCGAAAAGCGCGATGTTCTGGAAAGTCCGGGCGATGCCGGTGCGGGCCACCTGATAGGGGCGCATCCGCGGGCGGCGATAGCCCTTGTAGATGACTTCGCCCTCCTGCGGGTTGTAGAAACCAGAGATGACGTTGAGCATCGAGGACTTGCCCGCACCATTGGGGCCGATGATGGCGCGCACCTCGCCCCAGCGGATATCGAAGCTGATGTCCTTGATTGCCACCACGCCGCCGAAGCGCAGCGTGATGTTCTTCATTTCCATCGCCACACCGCCGATCTTGCGACCGTCAGCGGTGGTGTAGCCCTCATCCGGCTGGGTATCGAGCATGGTTCAGAGCCTTCCGACAAGGCCGACGACCAACCCGTAGGCGATCATCGAGCCGATGATGTAATGGATCCGCGACAAGGGCAGGCCCGGCCAGATGCGCTGGATCGCAAGAATACCGAACGCGCCGGTGATGGAGCCGCTGATCGCGGGTTTCAGGAACTCGGGAAAGAATCGCACGATGGCGAAGGCCAGGATCAGACCGGCAACCGCAATGATGGCGGCAACGGGGTACTTTGGGCTTTCCTGGGGAAGCTGTGACTGGGTCATTCTGCGGCAATCCTCTGTTCGTTGCCGAAGACGCGCGCGTCACGGATTTCCAGCGTTGCCTTGATCCGACCCTTGCGCCCGTCCTCGTAGGTGACTTCGGTTTCAGTGTAGACACTGTCCTTGTCACCATAGAGGGCGTCAATCAGATCGGCGAACTTGTCCTCGACGATACGGCGGCGCACCTTGCGGGTGCGGGTCATTTCACCGTCATCGGCGTCCAGTTCCTTGTGCAGCACCAGAAAGCGGTGGATCTGGCAGCCCGAGAGCATCTTGTCCTGCGCCACGCTTTCGTTGACCTGCTCCACATGCTCCTGGATCGTATCCAGCACACGCTTCAGCCCCGCCAGTTCCTGATAGCTTGAATAGGCGATGTTGTTGCGCTCAGCCCAGCTGCCAACTGCGCCGAGGTCGATGTTGATGAAGGCCACACAGCGGTCGCGGTTGTTGCCGAAGACCACCGCTTCCAGGATATTGGGGAAGAACTTGAGCTTGTTTTCCACATATTTGGGCGCGAACATGCCGCCATCGGCCATCTTGCCCACATCCTTGGCGCGGTCGATGATGCGCAGATGCCCGGTGGCTTCCTCGAAGAACCCGGCATCCCCGGTGGCCACCCAACCTTCGGGGTCCTTGGTGTCACGCGTGCTGTCGGCGTTCTTGTAATATTCGACGAATGTGCCGGGTGAGCGGTAGTAAACCTCGCCATTCTCGGCGATCTTCACCTCCACGCCGGGGCTGGGCACGCCCACGGTATCGTTGCGAACCTCGCCATCGGGCTGCTGGGTGATGAAGACCGATGCTTCGGTCTGACCGTAAAGCTGTTTGAGGTTGATCCCCAGCGAGCGGTAGAACTCGAAGATCTCGGGGCCGATCGCCTCGCCCGCCGTGTAGGCCACGCGGATGCGGCGCAGGCCCAGCGTGTCCTTCAGCGGGCCATAGACCAGCAGGTTGCCCAGCGCGTATTTCAGCCGCGCGCCCATGCTCACCGGCTTGCCGTCCAGCAGCTTCGGCCCGACCTTGCGCGCATGGGCCATGAAATGGTGGAACAGGCGCTGCTTGATGGGGCTTGCGTCCTCCATGCGGATCATCACCGTGGTCAGCATGGTTTCAAAGATGCGCGGCGGGGCGAAGTAATAGGTGGGGCCGATCTCGCGCAGGTCGGTCATCATGGTCTGCGCCGATTCCGGACAGTTGACGCAGAACCCGGTCCAGTAGGCCTGCCCGATGGCAAAGATGAAATCGCCAACCCAGGCCATGGGCAGATAGGCCAGGATTTCATCACCCGGTTTCAGCTTGTCAAACTCGGACGAGGCGCGGGAGGTTTCGATGATGTTGCGGTTGCTGAGCACCACGCCCTTGGGCTTGCCCGTGGTGCCCGAGGTGTAGAGCATGACGCAAGTGTGGTCATAGGTCAGCTCGGCGGTGCGCTTGTCCAGCTTGGCGCCCAGGCGCTGCGCGGCGGCGCGGCCTTCGGTCTGCACATCCTCCAGCCAGTTCATGCGGCTGTGGTCGTATTTGCGCATCCCGCGCTTGTCCAGGTAAAGGATCTGCTCGATGCAGGTGACAGTCTCCTGCACCTCGATGACCTTGTCCACCTGCTCCTGATCGCCGGCCACCACGAAGCGCGCGCCGCAATGGTCCAGCACATAGGCCATCTCTTCGGCGACCGCGTCCTGATAGAGCGGCACCGGGATCGCCCCCACCGATTGCGCGGCCACCATGGACCAGTAGAGCGCGGGCCGGTTGCGGCCGATGATGGCCACATAGTCGCCCCGCTCCATGCCCAGCGCCAGAAAGCCCAGCGCCATGGCGCGGATTTCCTCGGCGGTTTCGGACCAGGTCCAGTGCTGCCAGATCCCGAATTCCTTTTCGCGATACGCGGTCTTTGCCCCGTAGCGGCTGGCATTGCGCGCCAGAAGCGCGGGGATCGAGCAGGGTGCATCCTGCGCGGGCGTGGTGCTCACGGCGTCTGTCCTCCCGTCTTGCGCGGGCCTACCTCATAGCCCGGGCAGAATCGCCGGATCACCGGCGCGTTGGCCTTGTCTTGCTGGGCAAGTATTGCTTCACTTTTGCCCAATCCTTTCGAATTGTAACAGGTGGCAATGGCAGCTTTCGCCAGGCGCATGGGCAGGGTAAACCTGAACTCCCCGGGCGTGTTCAAAGGGAGGACAGCATGCCGGAATTGGAGGATACGCGCTTTCGGCTGATGAATGCCGGGCTGAACCTGATCCAGCAGGCCCTGTCGATCTTTGACAGCGACCTCAAGCTTGCCCTGTGCAACCACCGCTTCCAGGAGATGTTCGGCTTTCCCGATGACCTTGTCCAGCCCGGCGTCGCCTTTGAGGATATCATAAGCTATCTGGTGGATCGTGGCGAATACGGCCCGGTCAAGGACCGCGACGAAGCCATCCGCAGCCGGGTCGAGGCCGCGCGCGCCTTTGTGCCGCATTACATGGAGCGCCAGCGCGCCAACGGACGCTGGATTTCCGTCGAAGGCGCGCCGCTGCACCAGGGCGGCTGGGTCACAGTCTATACCGACATCACCGAGGTGCGGCTGCAGGAACAGCTTCTGCGCGCCCGCTCCGAGGAACTCTCGGGTGAGTTGCTGACCCATGCCGAACGCCTGGCCCAGGCTAACCGCGAGCTGGCCGCCACCAATGCAAGGCTGGAAGAAACCAAGCGCGAACTGACCGAGATGGAGGCCCGCACCCGGCTGACCACCGAGATGATGCCGGCCCATATCGCGCATATGGACAGGGACTACCGCTATACCTTTTCCAACCGGCGCCTGTCGGCGGTCATGCCCGGGCGTCCGCGCAACATCATCGGCCTGCATGCCTCCGAGGCGCTGGGCGATGCCTTCGCCAGGATACGCCCCTCACTTGAGCGCGCATTGCGCGGAGAGGCGTCCGTCTACGAATTCACCGACACCGAAAGCGGGCGTCGCATCCGCGTGGCCTTTACCCCGGACCAGATCGGCACCGGGCCAATCAATGGCATCTATATCCTGTCCATGGACGTGACCGAGGAAACCCAGGCCCGCGCCGCCCTGGCCCAGACCCGCAAGCGGGAACTGGCCGCGCAGCTCTCATCGGGGCTGGCGCATGATTTCGGCAATCTGCTGACCATCATCCTCGGCCTGCAGGGCCGGATGCTGCGCGATACCGCACTGCCCCCGCGTCTGGCCGAGCTGGCCCGCTCCACCATGGCGGCGGCGCGGCGCGGCGGGGTGCTGCTGGACCGGATCGCCCAGATCTCGGGGCACCGCGAAATCCGCCCGGGGCCGACCGATCTGGAATCGCTTCTGGATGACCTGCACATGATGGCCAGCCCCTCGCTGCCGGAAACGGTGCAGCTGCGCGTGCGGCTGGAAACCGCCCTGCCACCGCTGATGCTGGATGCGGGTGCGCTGCAGGACAGCCTGCTGAACCTGATCCTGAATGCCCGCGACGCGCTGGACGAAGGGGGCGGCGAAATCCGCCTGACCGCCCGCGCCGTGCAGGACACCTGGCTGGAAGTGACGGTCAAGGATACGGGCCCGGGCTTTTCCGAAACCGCCCTGTCCCATGGGTTGGAGCCGTTCTTTACCACCAAGGGCGGCGAGGGATCAGGCCTGGGTCTGGCGATGGTCTATGACCAGATCACGCTTTGCGGGGGTACCGTGCGGCTGTCCAACGGCGCGCAGGGCGGCGCCCGCGTCACGCTGCGCCTGCCCCTGCGCCGGGTCAGCACCAATGCCGCCCCGCAAATGGTGCTGCTGGTCGAAGACAGCACCGAAATTCGCGAATCCGTGCGCGAGATGTTGCGCAGCATGGGCCATAGCGTGATCGAGGCCACCAGTGCCGATGAAGCCATGCAACTGGCCGAACTGCCGGGGATCGAAATGGTGCTGAGCGATATCAACCTGCCTGGTGAAATGAGCGGGCTGGACCTGGCCCGCCACCTACGCATCCGCGGGCTCACACGTGCCGCGCTCATGACCTCGCTGCCGCCGGGGGACAGCCTGCGCCGCACCGCAGCCGCCGAATTCCCGGTGCTCGGAAAACCCTTCGGCCCTGCGGATCTGCAGACCTCGCTGCAAGAGGTCGCCGCATGAACCAGCCCCATGTCGCGATCCTTGATGATGAGCCCGAAATCCGCCAGATGCTGGCGCAGGCCCTGGGAGATGCCGGATTCCGCACCTCATGCTTTGCCCGCGCGACCGAGTTCGAAGCGGCGCTGAAACACGCCACCCCTGATGTCTGCCTGGTGGATCTGGGCTTGCCGGACCGCGACGGGCTGGCACTTGTGCACCGGCTGGCGCTTGAATCGGGGGCAACCATCATCATCATTTCGGGCCGGGCGCAGGTGCAGGACCGGGTCACCGGGCTGGAACTGGGCGCCGATGACTACATCATCAAACCCTTTGAACCCGCCGAGGTTGTTGCCCGCATCCGCGCGCGCCTGCGCCGCCCCGCCAGCTTCGCAGGCAGCGCCAGCGCCGAAACCGCCCGGTTCAACGGCTGGACCGCCCATTTCGACCGCTACATCCTGACCCGCAGCGACGGCGCCGAAATCCCCTTCAGCCATGCCGAGGGCGAGGTCCTGCGCCTGTTCCTGGAAAGCCCCAAGCGGCTGATCACCCGCACGCAGATGCAGGACTCCCTGGGCGGCGCGGCGGGCGAAAGCTTTGACCGGGCCATGGATGTGCGGATTTCACGCCTGCGCACCAAACTGGGCGAAGACCCCCGAAACCCGCGCCTGATCAAGACCATCTACGGCGCGGGCTACATCTTTCTGGGCGATGTCACCTGGCATTAAAGTCGGCCACCCGCAAATGATGACCGGATCCGGGTTTTCCGCGATGCGCGCCCAGAGGGTCAGCGCGGATCATGGGACACAAGATGCTCTGGCGCGCGCAGCCTCCGTCCGGGCTGCGCGCAAGGGTGGGTGGGTGGGCGCGCGGCCCGGACGGAGGCTGCGCGCGCTTCCACCTTATCCCGCCAGCTTGTCCATCTTCCTGGCCAGCTTCACGTCCAGCTCGGACAGTCCGTCCACATCATGGGTGGTCAGCGTGACCTTCACCGTCTTGAAGACATTGAACCATTCGGGGTGGTGATTCAGTTTCTCCGCCCAGATCGCGGCCTGTGCCATCCAGCCAAAGGCTTCGACAAAATTGGCGAAGGTATAGGTCTTTTCAATCGCCGCTCCATCATCGCGCAGCGTCCAGCCCTGGGACAGAAGCGGATCCAGCAAGCTCTGGTCGGTCAGTTTCTCGGTCATTGCGGTTCCTCCTGATGCTGCGGTCGGCCCGCGATCTTTCGGAACGGGCCCATATCGGCCAGCAGGTCGATTTCATGCTCCATGGCCGAACGCTCTTCCGACAGGTAGCGCGCCACGGCGTCGTGGAAACGGGGGTCGGGAAAATGGTGGAGGGAATGGACCTTGCGCGGAAGGTATCCGCGCGCCAGCTTGTGCGAACCCTGCGCGCCCGCCTCAACCCGCGACATCCCGTTGCGCAGGGCGAAATCGATGCCGCGATAATAGCAGAGTTCGAAATGCAGGCAGGGGTGATCCTCGATACAGCCCCAGTAGCGCCCGAACAGCGTATCCCGCCCGATGAAATGCAGGGCGCCAGCGACCCAGCGCCCGTTGTTGCGCGCCATGACCAGCAGGATATCGTCGCGCAGGCTGGCCTGTGCTGCAGCAAAGAAATCCCGTGTCAGATAGGGTCGGCCCCATTTTCGCGCACCTGTGTCCTGATAGAAGGTCCAGAACGCATCCCAGTGTTCAGGCTCAATGGCGTCGCCAGTCAGCTCATGGATGGTGCCGCCAAAATCTGCGGCGGTGGCGCGCTCCTTGCGGATGGCCTTGCGCTTGCGCGAAGACAGCGCGCCCAGGAAGCCGTCAAAATCACCAAACCCGGCATCCTGCCAGTGGAACTGCTCGGTTACCCGGTGCAGATACCCCTGATCCGCCCCCTTTCGCGCCTCTTCTTCGGTGCAGAAGGTCACATGCGCCGAAGACAGCCCGTTCTGCGCCGCCGCCCGCGAAAGCCCCTGCAGCATGACCCCCCCGGCATCGTCCTCCCGGTCCGGGACGACAAGGATCCTGCGCCCCGTTGCCGGGGTAAAGGGGACCGCGCATTGCAGTTTCGGATAATAGGACTGGCCCGCGCGCGTCCAGGCATCGGCAAAGGCATGGTCGAAGATATATTCGCCCTGGCTGTGATACTTGGCATAGACCGGCGCCACACCGACGACCCGTGACCCGTCGCGCAGGACAAAGTGATGTGGATCCCAGCCGGAGCCGTCCCCCACGGAACCCGAATCCTCCAGTGCCTTCAGGAAACGGTGCGTGGTAAACGGGTCCGCCGGCCGCCCCATGGTCGCTTCGGGGCAGGCGCATGCGTCCCAGTCAGCCGCCGCGATGCGGTCGACACCATTGATCGAGGTGAGTTGCAGCCCTGTATTCTGCATGCCGCTGTATGCTCCTCCGAGGGAACAAGATGACCCCCGGAAGCGCGTTGGCAAGCTTCCGGGCGGAAAAATTCTGCACAGCGGTGCAGATTTCGCCGCCCGGGTTCAGATCGATCAAAGTTTCTGCAGCATGGCTTCGCCACCTGAAAGTTCACACGTGCCCGGGGCTTCTTCCAGGTTCAGCACCTTCACCTCGCCATCTTCGACCAGCATCGCGTAGCGTCTGGACCGGCCGAAGAACCCCACTGGCGGGGCGTCAAACGCCATGCCCAGCGACTTTGTAAAGGCGCCATCGGCATCGGCCAGCATCTTGATCCCCGCGGCTTCGCCCCCCGTGGCCTCGGCCCAGGCCTTCATGACGAAATGATCATTGACCGAGATGCAGATGATATCCTCAACCCCCTTGGCGGCCAGGTCATCCTTGACGCGGATGAAGCTGGGCACATGGGCCGTGTGGCAGGTAGACGAGAATGCCGCCGGAACCGCAAAGATGACAACCTTGCGGCCCTTGATCAGTTCTGACAGGTCCACCGTTTCAGGACCGTTATCGCCCATGCGGCCCAGCGTGGCCTGGGGAAGGGTATCTCCCGGCTTGATGCTCATGACTTTCCTCTTGTCTGGGGTGTGTATAAGTGTGGGCGACATATAGGCGGCGAAACCTTCGCGGCCAGATGCGAACACAGGAGCGGAACAGATGGCCGGGATCGTCGTTGTAGGGGCCGGGCAGGCCGGGGCGGCGCTGGTGGCAAAGCTGCGGGCGCTGGGGCATGACGGGCCGCTGACCCTGATCGGTGCCGAACCTGTGCCGCCCTATCAACGGCCACCCCTGTCCAAGGCCTATCTGCTGGGCGAAATGGACATGGAACGCCTGTTCCTGCGACCCGAGAGCTATTACACCGAACAGGGGATCACGCTGATCACCGATGCAGCCGTCACCGCGCTGGACCCTGCCCGGCGCCAGATCCGCATGGGCGATCAGACCCTGGACTATGAGCAACTGGCCCTGACCACCGGGGCCATTCCGCGGCGGCTTCCTGCGGCCATGGGCGGCGATCTGGCCGGGGTGCATACCGTGCGCACCCTGGCCGATGTGGACCGCATGGCGCCCGAATTCGTGGCCGGGCGGCGCATGGTGGTCATCGGCGGCGGGTATATCGGGCTTGAAGCCGCAGCGGTGGGCGCCAAACGCGGCCTGGCGGTTACCGTGATCGAAGCCGCACCGCGCATTCTGCAACGGGTCGCGGCGGCCGAGACCTCGGACTATATGCGCCAACTGCACGCCGGGCAGGGGGTGACACTGCTTGAAGGCACGCCGCTGGAGCGCCTGGAGGGCAGGGATGGCCGGGACATCGCCGCGCATCTGGCCGATGGCCGGGTCATCGCTGCGGATTTCGTGGTTTGCGGGATCGGCATCACCCCGGATGATGCGCTGGCACAAGCGGCCGGGCTGACCATCGACAACGGCATCGCCACCAACGCGCAGGGCCGAACAAGCGATCCCCATGTCTGGGCGGCGGGGGATTGCGCCTCTTTTCCCTGGCGCGGGGAACAGATGCGGCTGGAAAGCGTGCAGAATGCCATCGATCAGGCCGAATGCGTGGCCGCAAACATGCTGGGCGCCGACCAGCCCTATGACCCGGTGCCCTGGTTCTGGTCCGACCAGTATGACATGAAGCTGCAGATCGCCGGGCTGGGCACGGGGCATGACCGGGTCATCGTGCGCGAGAGTGGCAGCGCCCGAAGCCACTGGTATTTCGGCGGCGGAACATTCCTGGCTGTGGACGCCATGAATGATCCGCGCGCCTTCATGCTGGGCAAGCGCCTGCTGACCCAGCGCCGCAGCCCGGACCCGGCCCGGCTGGCCGATCCGGCGGTTGACCTGAAGGACCTGCTGCGCTGATGCGGATTGTCGGCGGTCGGTTCCGTGGGCGCAAGCTGGCCGAAGTCGGCGCCGGGGATGCGGCGGCGCACCTGCGCCCCACCCCTGACCGGGTACGTGAGGCGCTGTTCAACATGCTTGGCTCCGGGCGGTTCGGGCGGGTGCTGGAGGGCGCACGCGTGCTGGACCTGTTCGCAGGTACCGGCGCGCTGGGGTTCGAGGCGCTCTCGCGCGGGGCCGCGCATGTCACCTTTGTCGAAAACGGTGCCGCGGGTCGCGCCCTGATCCGCGAGAACATCGACAAACTGCAGGCCATGGGGACAACGCGCCTGTTCCGGCGCGATGCCACCCGGCTGGGTGACAACCGCGGCGCGCCCTTCACCCTGGTCTTCATGGACCCACCCTATGGCCAGGGTCTGGGCGCACAGGCGCTGGGGTCGGCCACCAAGGGCGGCTGGCTGGCAACCGATGCGCTGGTCATCTGGGAAGAGGCCGCGCCCCAACCCGCGCCAACCGGATTTGTCATTGAGGATCAGAGGAAATATGGCGCAAGCCATATCACTCTGATGCGGCAGAAACCGGCATCGGAGATGGACAGCTCGGCCTGAATGACTTCCCGCCCTGTGCCCCAGCACAGGGCGGCGCCCACGAGGCGCGTGGGTGGGCGGGTGGGACGCGGCTCGTGGGCGCTGCTGCGTCATGCACCAGGGGCGCGCGGGATCAAGGTCAGTGCTTTGACAGATACCGGGTCCACAGGGCGTTTTCCCCCAGATTGGCCACAAAGGCCGCATGGGCGTCACGTTCCGCGGCTGTCAGCCGGGGCGGCAGTGGCTTCGGACGCGGCTTCGGGCGCCATCCGGCGTTTTCGGCCGCCCGGCTCTGGTGTTGGGATGGACCAGAGAGCGCGAAATCCGGCTGACGGCCGCCGATCAGCTCCAGATACACCTCGGCCAGGATCTCGCTGTCCAGCAGCGCCCCATGCTTTTCCCGGGCGCTGTTGTCGATCCCGAAGCGCCGGCACAGCGCATCGAGCGAGGCCGGTGCGCCCGGGTAGCGCCGCCGCGCCATGTCCAACGTATCCACCGCCTGCCGGTCGGGCAGGGGATCACGGCCCAGCCAGCGCAATTCGGCATTGATGAAACGCATGTCAAAAGCTGCATTGTGGATCACCAGCCGGGCATCGCCGACAAACTCCAGAAACTCGGCCACGATCTGCGCGAATACCGGCTGACCGGCCAGAAACTCATCTCCCAGGCCATGAACCTCGAACGCCTCGACCGGCATGGAGCGTTCCGGATTGATGTATTGATGATAGGTCCGGCCGGTGGGCATGTGGTTGATCAGCTCAACTGCGCCGATCTCAACGATACGATGCCCCTCCTGCGGGTCCAGGCCTGTGGTTTCCGTATCCATGACCAGTTCGCGCATCATTCCTCCGGTATCAGGCGCTGGATCAGGGCGCGCACATCGGCGCGGGTCTGATCCAGGGTTCGGGTTTCGATGACATGTGTGGCACGGGCGCGCTTTTCTGCGTCCGGCATCTGGCGGGCCAGAATGCTGTCCAGCTGAACCCGGGTCATGCCGGGGCGGGCCAGCACGCGCTCCTGCTGCACTTCAGGCGAGGCTGTGACAACAAGTGTCTGGTCACAACCTGCATCTGCACCTGTCTCGAACAGAAGTGGAATATCCAATATAACCAAGGACTTGCCATCCTCACGCGCCTTGCATATGAACGCGGCACGGTCCCGGGCAACCAGCGGGTGCACCGCTTTTTCCAGACGTGCCAGGGCAGTGTCATCCGATGCGATCCAGTGCTTGAGGGCGCCGCGGTCGATCCCGCCATCGTCCAGCGCATCCGGGCAGAGCGCCGCAACAGCCGCAACTGCGGCCCCCCCGGGGGCATAGAGGCGGTGCACGGCAGCATCGGCATCCCAGACCGGAATACCCTCCGCAGCGAACATGGCGGCTGTGGTGGATTTGCCCATACCGATGGAGCCGGTCAGCCCCAGGATCAGCGGCCGCGTCATCCTGCCAGCACCGCCGCGCGAAGTTCATCGGTCACGCTGGGGCGTTGGCCGAACCAGCGCTCGAACCCCGGCACGGCCTGGTGCAGCAACATGCCCAGGCCGTCAACGGTGCGGCACCCACGGGCGCGCGCTATCTGCAGAAGCGGCGTTTCAAGCGGAGAATACACGATATCGGTGACAAGGGCTTGGGGATTGAGCGCATCGGGTCGCAGGTCAAGCGGGCTCTGACCCTGCATGCCAAGCGAGGTTGTGTTGACCAGCAACGCCGCATCCCCTGCAGCGACAGCCTTGTCAGCCCAGTCAACCACGGTCACGGGGGCGCCGAATTCCCGTGCCAGCGCCTGCGCGCGGGTCAATGTGCGGTTGCAAAGACGGATCTCGGGCACCCCAGCATCCTGCAGGGCAACGACCACTGCGCGCGAAGCGCCACCCGCGCCCAACACCAGCGCCGGCCCTGCCGCAGGGTCCCAGCCCGGTGCGCCCTGTCGCAGATTTTCCATGAAACCTTCGCCGTCGGTATTGTCGGCGTGAAATCCACCCGTGCCGAAGGTCAGCGTGTTGGCCGCGCCGATGCGCCGGGCACGGGCCGAAACCTCGGCGGCCAGCGGCAGCACAGCTTCCTTGTGCGGGATGGTGACGTTGACCCCCCGAAACCCCATGCGAGGCAGGGTGGCAAGGCAGGTTGTCAGATCCTCGGCGGCGATGTCCAGCGGGACGTAATGCCCGCGGATCCCCAGGACACGAAGCCAATGCCCGTGCAGAAGCGGTGACTTGCTGTGGCCAATGGGCGCGCCGATCACCCCGGCCAGGGGAACAGTTGTCATATGGGCAGATCCTGTCTCTGGACAAGAAAGTTCAGAAGTTCCATGAGCGGCAGCCCGAGAATGGTGAAGTGGTCACTCGTTACGCGTGCGAACAGGCGAACGCCCTCGGCCTCGATCTGGTAGCCACCCGCGCAATGGCGGATTTCGGACCAGTTCCGGTCAATATAGCCGCGCAACCAGGCATCCGACAGGTCATGCATCTGAAGATGCGCAACACCGACATGACGCCAGATCGGCACACCTTGCTGATAGAGCACCGCAGCGGAATACAGCTCATGGCTATGACCGCGCATCCGGCACAACTGTTCAAACAGCTGTTCGGGGTCCGGGGCCTTGGAGATGACAGTGCCGCCGAGGTCAGCCACCTGGTCACATCCGAGCACCAGATCCTCGGGGAAACGATTGGATATCTTGCGGGCCTTCGCCTCGGCCAGCGCATCGGCGAGGTCGCGCGGGGTGCACCCTTCATGGAGAAGCGAATCACGTAACGCAACTTCGTCGATACGCGCGGGTTCAGCGACACTCTGGAGCCCTGCGGCCTGCAACATGGCATGTCGCGCGGCGGAAGAAGAAGCGAGGATGATCCGTTTCATGGGGATATCTATGTGGGGAATTCGATGTGGGGCAAGGGGAAAACCCGGCGTCATCCACATGCGCGGCAAGGACGGCGGCAAGACTGCGCGGCTGTCCCGCCTCCGGCAGCTGTTTCTCCACAATGATGACTTGCGCCGGTGGTCTGTGGATAACTCTGAGCAATGGCGAAGCGGCGCCCTGAAAGAGTCTGTATTATCTTATTAAGTATATGATTTTAAGTTTAAAAATCTTATTTTGTGCGCAGAAAGTCGCCACCAGACATGGGTTCGGCTGTGCATAAGGTTGTGGAGGGAAATATAATCCACTGTTCCACAGGCCCTACTACACTCTTCAGAGTCCTTTATCCAAGAATGAGATTATGAAGGGCAGCGGCATGATCGAACTCAGGGCCCGGCTCGATTGACTTCCAGGGTATCGTGGCTTAGGTACAGCTTGCCGGGGCGTCCGCTTCGGTCGTCTCATGCCCCCACACAAACTTTTTGTGCCATGCTTCGTCATGGCCGATGGACCATTCCCATGACCGTAAGCCAGCTCAACCTTGCAGAACTCAAATCCCGTAGCCCGGCCGAACTTCTGGCTATGGCCGAAGAGCTGGAGATCGAGAACGCCTCGAGCATGCGCAAGGGCGAGATGATGTTCTCGATCCTCAAGGAACGGGCTGAAGAGGGTTGGGAGATCTTTGGCGACGGCGTGCTGGAGGTGTTGCAGGACGGATTCGGGTTCCTGCGGTCGCCCGAGGCGAACTATCTGTCCGGTCCTGATGACATCTATGTCTCGCCCGAGATGATCCGTCGGTTTTCACTGCGCACCGGGGATTCGGTTGAGGGCGTGATCCAGGCCCCGTCCGAAACCGAGCGGTATTTTGCGCTGACAAGGGCCACGAAGATCAACTTTGATGATCCGGAACGGTCACGCCACAAGGTTCACTTTGACAACCTGACACCGCTTTATCCGGATGAGCGGCTGAACATGGAACTGGCGGATCCGACCGTCAAGGACCGTTCGGCGCGGATCATCGACATTGTCTCGCCTCTGGGTAAGGGCCAGCGGGCACTGATCGTTGCACCGCCGCGCACCGGGAAAACCGTTCTTCTTCAGAATATTGCGAATTCTATCGAGAACAATCACCCGGAATGTTATCTGATTGTTCTTCTGATAGATGAGCGTCCCGAGGAAGTGACCGACATGCAGCGCAGCGTGAAGGGCGAGGTTATTGCCTCGACCTTTGACGAGCCGGCGACACGGCATGTGGCGGTTGCGGAAATGGTGATCGAAAAGGCCAAGCGCCTGGTGGAACACAAGCGTGATGTGGTCATCCTGCTGGATTCGATCACACGTCTGGGCCGGGCGTTCAACACCGTAGTGCCAAGCTCGGGCAAGGTGCTGACCGGGGGTGTGGACGCGAACGCCCTGCAGCGTCCCAAGCGGTTCTTTGGTGCCGCGCGCAACATCGAGGAAGGCGGGTCGCTGACGATTATCGCGACGGCGCTGATAGATACCGGAAGTCGCATGGACGAGGTGATCTTTGAGGAATTCAAGGGCACGGGCAACAGCGAGATCGTTCTGGACCGCAAGGTTGCGGATAAACGCGTCTTCCCGGCGATGGATATCCTGAAATCCGGCACCCGTAAGGAAGAGCTTCTGGTCGAAAAGTCGGATCTGCAGAAAACATTCGTGTTGCGCCGGATCCTGAACCCCATGGGGACGACCGATGCGATCGAATTCCTGATATCGAAGCTGAAGCAGACGAAGTCCAACAGCGAGTTTTTCGATTCGATGAATACCTGAGGATGATGTCAGGCGAAGGGTCCGTATGGATACGATCTATGCCTTGGCCACTGCGCGGGGGCGCGCCGGGGTCGCCGTAATCCGAGTATCCGGTCCTGCGGCCTGGGACGCTGCAACTACACTCGCCGGGACGGGATTGATGCCAAGGGTGCCCAGCCTGCGAAAGCTGCGGGGCGCATGTGGCTCGGTACTGGATACCGGCCTGGTGCTGTTGTTCGAAGACGGGGCGAGCTTTACCGGAGAACGGGTTGCCGAACTGATGATCCATGGCAGTCCTGCGGGAGTGGCAGCTGTCGAAGGAGAGCTGGGGCGCATGCCTGGTCTGCGCCATGCTGAGGCCGGGGAGTTCACCCGGCGTGCGCTGGCAGACGGTCGCCTTGATCTGGTGCAGGTCGAAGCTTTGGCGGATCTTGTTGATTCTGATACAGAATTTCAGCGTAAACAGGCCATCCGCCTTCTTGAAGGCGCTGCAGGCAAGACGATCGGCCAATGGCGTGGAAAGCTGGTGCGTGCGCTTGCACTGCTTGAGGCTGGTATAGACTTTGCTGAAGAGCAACTGGGCGATTTCATGGGGGAAATCTCGGCCAATCTTGAGCAGGTCATTCGAGAAATCGATACGGAACTGGATGGGATGCGTGCCCGGGAGCGCATACGCTCTGGGTTCGAGGTGGCGATTCTCGGGCCGGTGAATGCCGGGAAGTCGACACTGCTCAATGCCCTGGCGGGGCGTGAGGCTGCCATCACATCACATATTGCCGGAACCACTCGCGATGTCATTGAAGTGCAGATGGACCTTGGCGGGTTTCCCGTGACCTTGCTGGATACGGCAGGTTTGCGTGACAGTGACGACGAGATCGAGCAGATCGGTATCGCGCGGGCAAGACAGCGCGCCGATGACGCTGATATCAGAGTTATCCTTCTGGAGCATCGGGGGGCTGATCCCGCGGTGCCTCCTCGCGCTGATGATATTGTTATTGTTGGAAAAGCCGACATTCAGGCGGCTGGCTCTGGTGGGGTATCCGGTGTGACGGGCCAGGGGATCGATCTGCTGCTGCAGAGACTGGAAGACCGGTTGCAGGAGCGCGTGACTCCGGACGGGTTTGCTGTGCGGGCCCGCCATGAACAAGGGTTGAGAGCCGCGCGCGACCGCCTCGAAAAGGCCTTTGGCTGCGTCCAGGATGTTGATGGAATGGTGGAGTTGGCAGCTGCGGATATATCTGCGGCGGTTCACGCCCTTGATTCATTGATCGGGAAGGTCGATGTTGAAGATCTGCTGGATGATATCTTTGCCAGTTTTTGCATCGGCAAGTAGGAGTGTTTCACGTGAAACAATTTGACGTCATTGTCGTTGGAGGTGGGCACGCTGGGGTGGAGGCAGCTGATGCCGCGGCACGCATGGGTGCGCGCGTGGGGCTTGTAACGTTCCGGAGCGCGGATCTGGGTGTGATGTCATGCAATCCGGCAATCGGCGGGCTCGGAAAGGGGCATCTGGTCCGCGAAATCGATGCGATGGATGGGCTCATGGGCCGGGCGGCAGATTTTGCGGGTATCCAGTTTCGGCTATTGAACCGAAGGAAAGGTCCAGCAGTTCAAGGTCCCCGCGCGCAAGCGGACAGATCTAGATACGCAAGCTTTATCCGGAAAGCCGTTACGTCGCGCAAACAGCTTACGGTCATTGAAGTAGAGGTTACTGCACTTGAACTGAGCAAAGGCGTTGTTTCAGGCGTGCGGCTGGCCGACGATTCAGTTTTGATCGCGCGATCGGTGGTGCTGACCACTGGAACCTTCCTGCGCGGGCGGATTCATATCGGCGACAGTGCTCATGCCGGGGGGCGTGTGGGAGACAAGGCTGCCCATCGGCTTGCCGAGCAGATGCTTTCCATGGATCTGCCATTAGGGCGCCTGAAGACGGGAACGCCGCCGAGGCTTGACGGCCGTAGCATTAAATGGGGCGCGCTTGAGATGCAGCCGGGTGATGATGACCCTCAGCTGTTTTCCTTCCTTTCCGGCAATCGACCGGTCGCGCAACAAGTTGCTTGCGGCATTACGGAAACCAACCCCGAAACCCATTCGATTATTTCAGAGAACCTGTCATCCTCGGCAATCTATGGCGGGTTTATCGAAAGCAGTGGCCCCCGGTATTGTCCGTCAATCGAGGATAAGGTGGTACGGTTCGCGGAAAAATCGTCACATCAGATCTTTCTGGAACCTGAAGGGCTGGATACCGATATCGTGTATCCGAATGGTATATCGACCTCCCTTCCGGCCAATGTTCAGAACGCTTATGTCAGGACAATACGAGGCTTGGAGCATGCGAACATAACCCAGCCAGGGTATGCGATCGAGTATGACTTCATCGACCCAAGATCGCTTCATTCGAGCCTGGAGACCCGGTATTTCCAGGGTTTGTTCCTTGCGGGTCAGATAAACGGCACGACAGGTTACGAAGAGGCCGCTGCGCAGGGACTCGTTGCTGGTATCAACGCAGCGGCATGTGCGCTGGGCAAAGAGCCCTTCGTGCCGAGCCGAACCAACAGTTATATTGGCGTCATGGTCGACGACCTGACAACGCGCGGTGTCAAGGAGCCGTACAGGATGTTCACCTCCCGCGCCGAGTATCGTCTGTCGATCCGCGCCGACAATGCGGACCAGAGATTGACACCGATTGGCGAAGATTTGGGCTGTGTATCTGAAGAACGGCGAGCGGTCTTTCTTCGCAAGATGGAAAAACTTGAAGCAGCAAGAGAAGTTCTGACCAATGCGTCCTTCACGCCGTCGCAATTGTCTCAGAAGGGTATCTCGGTGCGGCTCGATGGTGTGCGCAGATCTGCGATGGATCTTCTGTCACAAAAAGAGTTCGGGTTTGCCGAGATCGCTTGTCTGCTTCCATCCGTAAGTGATCTTGACTCCGATACTCGTGCACAGCTGGAGCGTGAGGCGCTGTATTTCCACTATATTCAGAGGCAGAATGCCGAAATCGAAACTGTCCAGCGCGAGGAGGCGCGGCTCATACCGAAGGACTTCGATTACGGCGCCATTGCAGGTCTTTCCAACGAGCTGAAGGTGAAGCTGGAGTCCTTGCGCCCGGACTCGGTTGCTCAGGCGTCAGGGATCGAGGGCATGACACCGGCTGCGCTGGTCTTGATTGTTGCCAGGCTTCAGGTCCAGGCGCGGCGAAATGCGTCCTGACGTTGCTGCGCTCAGCGCCGCGTTGGGCCAGAGTGTTTCACGTGAAACAGTAGAACGGCTCGATGAATACGGCGCACTTCTGGTGCGTTGGAATCAGCACGTAAATCTTGTTGCGCGCTCAACGCTGCCCGATCTGTGGCGCCGACATATTGTCGATTCTGCCCAGTTGTACATGCACGCACCGAAGCATGCGAAGAGCTGGGTTGACATTGGCGCCGGTGCCGGCCTTCCAGGGCTGGTCATCGCGTGCGTTGCAAAGGAATTGAATGCCGATCTGAAGGTCATGCTGATCGAAAGCGACGCCCGCAAATGCGCCTTCCTTTCCGAAGCAAGCCGCAGGCTTTCCCTTTCCGTAAGGATCCTCAACGCGCGGATCGAGGAGGCCCCCCCGCAATCTGCTGCCGTAGTGACCGCGCGCGCGCTTGCCCCTTTGTCACAGTTGCTTCCGCTTGTCGCGCGTCATATGGCGCCTGACGGTGTCGCGCTTTTGCCCAAAGGACGGTCGTATCGCCAGGAAGTCGATGCAGCGCTTGTATCCTGGTCATTTTCGTATGAAATACATCCAAGCCGAACAAGTCAGGACTCGGTGATCTTGAAGCTGGAGTCACCTTCCCGTGTCTGATGCTACTGATAACACCAGCCCACGCGTGATAGCTGTCGCCAATCAGAAGGGTGGGGTAGGCAAGACTACAACTGCCATCAACCTTGCTGCTGCATTTGCAGAGCGTGGTCAGAACACCCTACTGCTTGATCTGGATCCGCAGGGGAACGCGTCTACCGGCCTCGGGGTCCTTCCTGAAAGCCGCGACCTGTCCACCTATGATGTTCTGATGGGCGAAGCGCCGCTGGAGCGCGCTATGCAAATGACCGGTATTCCAGGTCTTTGGTTGTGCCCGGCAAATTCTGACCTGTCGTCCGCAGATATGGCGCTGTACTCCAATCAGAACCGGACATCGATGTTGCGCGATGCGTTGCAGCAACCGCTTTTGGGCGATTCGGCGCTGGACTATATCTTTATCGATTGCCCGCCCTCGCTCAGCCTGCTGACGATCAATGCTCTTGTCGCGGCGGATACGGTCCTCGTGCCTCTGCAAAGCGAATTCTTCGCGCTCGAAGGCCTCTCGCAGTTGATGCTGACCATCCGCGAGATTCGGCAGACCGCAAATCCGGACCTCCGGATCGAAGGAATCCTTCTGACCATGTATGACCAGCGCAACAACCTGTCACAACAGGTTGAGTCTGACGCGCGCGACAATCTTGGAGCCCTTGTCCTGAACACGATGATACCGCGAAATGTCCGGCTGAGCGAGGCGCCATCCTTCGCCATGCCAGTGCTGAATTACGACACCGCATCGCGCGGGGCGGTTGCCTATCGTGCCCTCGCCCGTGAATTGCTCATCAAGCACCAGAAGCTCAAACCTGCGGAGACCTCCCAATGACTGACAAGAAACCGGAGCGCCGCGGTCTGGGACGCGGGTTATCGGCACTTATGGCAGATGTTGGGACTGATGTGCTGAACACAACAACATCTGCTACATCTTCGGGCGCTCAGTTGGTTCCGGTCGAATCCCTGGCCCCCAATCCGGACCAGCCACGCCGCGCCTTTGATCCTGAGTCCCTTGAAGAGCTTGCTGCCTCCATTCGCCAGAAGGGGATCATCCAGCCGTTGATCGTCCGCGCGACCCCGGGTCAGCCCGGCCACTATGAGATTGTCGCGGGCGAACGTCGCTGGCGGGCCGCGCAGCTAGCCAAGCTGCATGAAGTGCCTGTCCTGCTGCGGGAATTCACCGATACCGAAGTGCTGGAAATCGCGATCATCGAGAATATCCAGCGCGCGGATCTGAACCCGGTCGAAGAGGCGGCGGGCTACAAGCAACTTGTAGAACGCTTTGGCCATACCCAGGAACACCTGGCCGAGGCGATGGGCAAGAGTCGCAGCTATATTGCGAACCTGCTGCGATTGCTGAACCTGCCGCAAGAGATCCAGACATACCTGCGTGACGGCCGCTTGTCGGCCGGGCATGCCCGCGCCCTGATCACCACGCCCAATCCGTCCGAGCTGGCGCGTCAGGTGATCGCCAAGGGGTTATCGGTGCGCGAAACCGAAGCTCTGGCCCGAAACCCGGCGAAACCGCGCAAGCGCAGCAAACCCCAGTCCAGCGAAAAGGATGCGGATACCCGGGTGATCGAACAGGACCTGTCTGCCAACCTGGGAATGTCGGTGGTCATAGATCACCGCGCCGGGGGCGAGGGGCGTCTGACCATCCAGTACAAGACACTGGAACAGCTTGACCAGCTATGCCAGCTTCTCTCCACCGCACGGTGAACCCGGCTCCAGGCCGATCCTGGCCCGCGGTCATGACCGGCCAGACAGGTTTCAGGCAGCTACCAGTCCCTTTTCGGACAGAGTCACGATATCCATCATGATCCGGTTCAGTTCGAAATCCTTGGGCGTGTAGATCGCGGCCACGCCCAGCGCCCGCAGGCGGACTGCATCGGCTTCGGGGATGATGCCTCCGACAATCACCGGCATGTGCTCCAGGCCGGATTGCCGCAACTTCTCCATCAATTCGGCCACCAGCGAGACATGGCTGCCTGAAAGGATCGACAGGCCCAGAACATGGGCATCCTGGGTGCGGGCCGTTTCCAGGATCTCATCCACCGTCATCCGTATCCCCTCATAGTGGATGTTCATCCCGCAATCGCGCGCGCGCGCGGCGATCTGCTCGGCGCCGTTTGAATGCCCGTCCAGCCCCGGCTTCCCCATGACGAATTTCAGACGCCGCCCCAGGCGTGCGCTGACGGCGTCGACGGCTTCGCGAATCTCCTCCAGGCCCTCGGTCCGGTTTGAGATCGCCTGCGACACCCCGGTTGGCGCGCGGTATTCCCCAAAGGTGGCCCGGATAGCTCCGGCCCATTCGCCAGTGGTCACGCCCGCGCGTGCAGCCTGCAGCGATGCCGGCATGATGTTCTCGCCATTGCGCGCGGCGGCCTGCAGCGCCTGCAGCGCCGCGCGCACGGCGGCTTCGTCACGGTCTGCCCGCCAGGCCCGCAGGCGGGCAATCTGGTCGGCCTCGGCCTCGGCGTCGGCCTTCATGATGGCGTCATCGCCCGTGGTCAGGGGGGAATCCTCGGTGGTCGTGTAGCGGTTCACCCCCACAACCACC
Organism: Rhabdonatronobacter sediminivivens; assembly: GCF_013415485.1. GTDB lineage: Bacteria > Pseudomonadota > Alphaproteobacteria > Rhodobacterales > Rhodobacteraceae > Rhabdonatronobacter > Rhabdonatronobacter sediminivivens. The sequence goes on from NZ_JACBXS010000003.1 coordinate 59,504, forward strand.
GTCTTGCCCGCTTCGATCTGAGCGATCCGCGCGGCATTCGAGTCCACCAGTGACCGCTTCATGTGCTCGATGGCCTTGACGGCCCCGCCCATGCTGTCGATCAGCCCCAGCTCATCGCGCGCGCCCTCCTTGAGTTCCGTCACCTTGCGCGCGACCGCCGGGTTTTCATCGAACAGGTCGTCAAATTCCAGCAGATCGGTTTCATAGGCCAGGATCTGCTGCATCCGAAGCGACCATTGCTGATCCCAGGGCCGCGGGAGGCCCAGGGCCTCGTTCCAGGCCGGTAGCTGAACCGCCCGGGCGCGTGCCTTCTTCGACAATGTTACCGCCAGCATCTCGATCAGGATGCGATAGACATTGTTTTCCGGCTGCTGCTCGGTCAGGCCCAGCGAATTGACCTGCACCCCATAGCGGAAGCGGCGGAACTTCGGGTCTTCCACACCGTAACGGGTGCGGCAGATCTCGTCCCACAGCTCGCAAAAGGCGCGCATCTTGCACATTTCGGTGACAAAGCGGATGCCTGCATTCACAAAAAAGCTGATTCGCCCCACCATCGCCGGAAACTCGGCCGCAGGCACCTTGCCCTTCAGATCATCCAGCACCGCCGTTGCCGTTGCCAGCGCAAAGGCCAGTTCCTGTTGTGGTGTCGCCCCGGCTTCCTGCAGATGATAGGAACAGACATTCATCGGGTTCCATTTCGGCATATGCTCCCGGGTCCAGGCGGCTACATCCGTGATCATCCGGAGGCTGGGTTCGGGCGGGCAGATATAGGTGCCGCGGCTCAGGTATTCCTTGATGATGTCGTTCTGCACCGTTCCCTGCAGCCGTGCGACATCGGCGCCCTGCTCCTCGGCCACCACGGTATAGAGGGCCAGCAACCACGGCGCCGTGGCGTTGATGGTCATCGAGGTGTTCATCTGGTCCAGCGGGATCTGGTCGAACAGCATCCGCATGTCGCCCAGATGCGCCACCGGCACACCGACCTTGCCCACCTCGCCACGGGCCAGTTCATGGTCGCTGTCATAGCCGGTCTGGGTCGGCAGGTCGAAGGCCACACTGAGCCCGGTCTGACCCTTGGACAGGTTCCGGCGATACAGCGCATTCGAAGCCGCCGCAGTGGAGTGCCCGGCATAGGTCCTGAACAGCCAGGGTTTGTCGCGTTGGGTGCTGGGGTCGGTCATGCGAGTCTCCGGTATTCAGGCCCTGCGCCTGCAGCGCAACTTTCTTTCCTGACAAATCGCCATGGCGCAACTTAATGTCAAGCAAAAATCGCTGCAATGCGGCATGACCGCCCCGGGGGCCGCTTTACCCCAGCTGTACCCCCCCCCGGGGACCTGAGCCCCGTCCACCACTTCAGCTCTACCTCCAGCGAATGCTGGGTGCCCTTGCTGCCCTTTTCCTCATCCTCGGCCTTGACCTCCATCACCATCTGTCCGGGCAACACCAGCACCAGTTCCTCATTGCCCTGGCGCAGTGTCACGCGGCCGGTTTCAATCTTGTCGGCCAGTGCGCGCAGAAATGCGCTTACTTAGGCGCGGCTCTTGCGCTCTTCACTGCTGAACAGGGTCACTTCACGTCCCATGATGATTGGTCCTTTCTTCCCGGCGCCTTCCAACACTTCTCCGGCTTGTGCCGATCTGCCATGATTTGGCTCAGATTTCGCGCCCGCCCAGACCGAAAGCCGTTGTCTGACTCCTTGTATGGTGTAAAGCGGGCACATGAGCGCGACGGTTGAGCTACCGTATTGGGTCCTACTTCTGGTGCTGGGTTTTGCGGCCGTTGCGGCGCTGGACCGCATCCTTGTGCCTTCGGCGCGGTGGTTTCTGCGCCGGCGCATGCAGCGTGCGGTCGATCGCATCAACCAGAAACTGTCGGTCCCCATCGAACCCTTCAAGCTGATGCGCCGGCAGGATCAGGTCATCCGCCTGATCTACGACCCCCAGGTGATGGAGGCCGTGACCGAATTCGCCCGTGAACAGGGTGTGCCGCAGAACATCGCCTTTGAGCGCGCACGCTCTTATGCGCGCGAGATCGTGCCAGGGTTTTCCACCGCCACCTATTTCGGCTTTGCCACGAAACTGGCGCAAAAGATCAGCCAGGGCCTCTACAGCGTGCATCTGGGGGGGGCGGACAGCCCGGCGCTGCAGTCCATCGACAAGCGCGCAGCGGTGGTTTTCGTGATCAACCATCGGTCCAACATGGATTATGTGCTGGTCACCTGGCTGGCGTCCAAGCATTCGGCGCTGTCCTATGCCGTGGGGGAATGGGCGCGGATCTGGCCGCTCAAGGCGCTGATCCGGGCGATGGGGGCCTATTTCATCCGGCGGCGCTATTCCAACAACCTCTATCGTGCGGTGCTGGCGCGCTATGTACAGATGTCGGTGCAGCAGGGCACGACCCAGGCAATCTTCCCCGAAGGCGGGTTGAGCCTGGATGGCACTGTCGGCAAGGCGCGGCTGGGGCTTCTGCGGTATATCGTGCAGGACTTCAGCCCGGATAGCGGCCGGGACGTGGTCTTTGTCCCGGTGGCGGTGAATTATGATCGGGTGCTTGAAGATCGCGTGTTGATCGCCGCGCAACGCGCCGGGTCACGCCGTTTTCCCGTGCAGCCTCGGGTTCTGGCGCGGTTTGTCTGGGGGGTGATGTGGAAGCGCGTGCGCGGGCGGTTCGAACGCTTCGGTCATGCGGCGGTCTGCTACGGCGCGCCCCTGTCGCTGCGGGATCACCTGCGCAGCAACGCCGACAAGCCGGTGGATACCCTTGCGCAAGAGTTGATGGCGCGCATCCGCATGGCCGTTCCGGTGCTGCCGGTTCCGCTTGCGGCGGCCATGCTGTGCCGGCAGGACGGCCCGCAATCGCGCGCGGAACTGGGCAATGCGGCGGCGGCTTTGGTGGAAACCCTGCATCAGCGGGGGTGCTGGCTGCATCTGCCCGCGGGCGATGTGGCCGAGGCTCTGGATGAGGGGCTTCGCGCCCTGTTGCTGCGCGGGCTGATCACCCGCACGGACGCCGGCTTTGAACCCGTCGCCGAAGAGCGTGGCGCGCTGGAATTCTATGCGGCCTCGGTGCTGCAGCGCGACGCATTGCCCGGCACCGACCTGCCGCGCGGCCTGACCCTCCCCTCACCAGCCGAGACATAAAATTACAATTTCCGCCGATTGGCGGTTGCAATGTTGCGCACCCGATTCTATCCATGCTGCAAGGCCGCATTGATTCTGCGATGCGGCACAGATCAGACGGAGGCAGAAATGGCGCTTGATGTGAATGCTGGGATCGCGGCCTATGACGCGCCCGAAAAAGACCTTTATGAATTGGGCGAGATGCCCCCACTGGGCCATGTGCCAAAGCAGATGTACGCTTGGACAATCCGGCGCGAGCGTCACGGGGAGCCTGAGACCGCGATGCAGGTCGAGGTCGTGGACACCTGGGAGCTGGACAGCCATGAGGTGCTGGTTCTGGTGATGGCCGCAGGCGTCAACTACAATGGGGTCTGGGCCTCGCTGGGTGTGCCGATCTCGCCGTTCGATGTTCACAAGGCGCCGTATCATGTGGCCGGTTCCGATGCCTCGGGGATCGTCTGGGCGGTGGGCGACAAGGTCAAGCGCTGGAAGGTCGGCGATGAGGTCGTCATCCATTGCAACCAGGATGACGGCGATGACGAACACTGCAATGGCGGCGATCCGATGTATTCGCCCAGCCAGCGCATCTGGGGCTATGAAACTCATGACGGCAGTTTCGCGCAATTCACCCGCGCCCAGGCGCAGCAATTGATGCCGCGGCCCAAGCATCTGACATGGGAGGAATCGGCCTGCTACACCCTGACGCTGGCCACCGCCTATCGGATGCTGTTCGGCCATGAACCCCATGACCTGAAGCCAGGCCAGAACGTGCTGGTCTGGGGGGCATCGGGGGGCCTTGGCTCCTATGCGATCCAGTTGATCAATACCGCGGGCGCCAATGCCATCGGCGTGATCTCGGAAGAGGACAAGCGCGATTTTGTCATGGGGCTGGGCGCCAAGGGCGTGATCAACCGCAAGGACTTCAACTGCTGGGGCCAGCTTCCCACGGTGAATACGCCCGAATACAATGACTGGCTGAAGGAAGCGCGCCGCTTCGGCAAGGCCATCTGGGAGATCACCGGCAAGGGTGTCAGCGTTGACATGGTCTTCGAACATCCGGGCGAGGCGACCTTTCCGGTCTCCACCCTGGTGGTGAAGAAGGGTGGCATGGTCGTGATCTGCGCCGGGACCACGGGCTACAACTGCACCTTTGACGTCCGTTACATGTGGATGCATCAGAAGCGCCTGCAGGGCAGCCATTTCGCCCATCTCAAACAGGCCGCTGCGGCCAACCAGCTGATGGTCGAGCGCCGCCTGGACCCCTGCATGTCCGAGGTCCTCCCCTGGGAGGAAATCCCCGAGGCCCATATGAAGATGCGCCGCAATGAGCACAAACCCGGCAACATGGCCGTTCTGGTTCAGGCCCCGCGCACCGGGCTGCGCACCTTCGAAGACACGCTGGAAGCCAGCCGCAACCGCTAAGCGCGCGGAATTCCGCCCATGCACCGGCCGCCCCCCTGGGGGCGGCCGTTCTTGTTGCTAGACTGGGGATCATCAACCATTTCTAAACCACCGGCGGCGTAGTGTTGGCCCATGAACGTTCTTCATTCGTCCAACTGCCCCTCGCACCATCGGAGAGCTGCCTTGCCACATGACTGGATCATCGAGGTTCTTGACGACCTCAGGGCCTATGCCAAGGAAAACAGGCTTGATGCACTGGCCAAGGAAATCGAAGATACGCGGCTGGTTGCACAGACCGAGATCGCATCGAAGCCGGGGTTGCCAGAGGGGGCAGCGGATGGCCCCGTGCAGCCGATTGCACTGGCGCTCCACTACGGTTCCAGGTGACACCTGCCGCTTGATCCCCACGCGTTTCAATGGGTGGGGTTGATGCACGCTTGCCCGTTGCGCCATGAATTGCGCCCGGACCCTCCATCCGCTCTCCAACCCGCCCCGGTTCTGCGCTAGGGTCCGCCCATGCAGAGCCCTGACCGCCCCGTTGAAGCCACCCTGTCCGAAGATCAGGCCGAAGCCTGGGATTCCGTCGCCGAGGTGCTCCGTGGGGTTGGCATCGACCTGTTTGACGGCACTGCGGCCCCTGCGGAAACCGATGGCGGGCGGCTGCTGGCGATCCTGGGCAAGGCCGGGTCGGGCAAGACCATGCTGCTGGCGGCCCTGACCCGCGCGCTGCGCAATGCCGGGGTGGAAACGGTTTCGGGGGATTACGAACCCCGGCACCGCAAGGAACGGCGCACCCTTGCGGTGCTGGCACCCACCAACAAGGCCGCCAGCGTGCTGCGCACCCGTGGCGTGCCCGCCACCACCATTCACCGGATCATCTACACCCCGGTCTATGACCCGGAATACGAAAAGATCGCGCAATGGCTGTCCGAGGACGGCCCCCGCCCGCAGATCGAGGGGCTGAGCGATACGGCGCTGGACCGCGCCGCGGCTTTCTTCGCCTCGGTCCCGTCCATCCCCGGCGCCCTGGCCGCCGCCGGGCTGCGCGGGTCGGATTTCATACGCGGCTGGAAACGGCGTGAGGATCCTCTGGATATCGGCTTTGTCGATGAAAGCTCGATGCTGGATGCCAAACAGCTTGAGGATCTGCAGGAGATCTTCTCCACCCTTGTACTGTTCGGCGACCCTGCCCAGCTGGCGCCCGTGGGCCAGTCCGGTGAAATGGTCTTTGACCGCCTGCCCCAGGGCCAGACCCGGCACCTGTCGCGCATCCACCGCCAGGCTGATGACAATCCCATCCTGGACCTGGCCCACGCCCTGGGCGACCCCGATCTGAGCTTTGAGGACTTCGAACGCCGGATCGAGGCCGCCGCCGCCGCCGATGACCGGGTGAGCGTGGCGCAAAGCGTCAATGCCGGGCTGATGGCGCGCTCTCCGGTGCTGGTCTGGCGCAATGCCACCCGCATCCGGCTGATCCAGGCCTTTCGCACTGCCTATGACGCGCCCGAAACCGAACTGCTGCCCGGCGAGCCGCTGATCTGCGACGGGCTGGAGCTGCCGCTGAAACACCGCAAGAAGCGGATGGACCTGGAGGCACGCGGCCTGATCAAGGGCGCGCAGGCGGTTTATCTGGGGCCGGGGCGGCGGCCGGGGTTTTCACGCCTGCATCTGATGGGGCTGGATGAGCCGCAGATTTCCGTCGCCTCGATCGTCAAGATCGAAAAGGATGTGGACGAAGAACCCTTCATCCCCTTCGCCGCGAATATGGGGGCATCCTTCCTGCACGGGGCGGCTGTGACCATCCACAAGGCGCAGGGTTCGCAATGGCCGCAAGTGCAGGTTTTTGCGCCGGACCTGTGGGCCGCCGCGCGCTCTGGCCGGTCCGAGGCCGGCATCCCGCTGTGGAAGCGCCTGGCCTATGTGGCCATCACCCGCGCCGAACACCGTCTGCTTTGGGTGGTGCGCAACCGCCTCAAACGCCCCGATGCCCCGCTGGGGATCGACGATCTGGAAGCGCCCCCGGCGCCGCTGGCCCTGACCGGCTCCGATGTCTGACCCCTGCCGATGGGCACTGGCGGATCGCGCCGCGCTGTCCTAGGCTGGCCCCTGACCCGAATGCCAGAAACGGATCCGTCATGCGCTGTGTCTTCGTCCAGTTTCGCTGCCACCCCGGCAAGACCTATCAGGTCGCCGACGCCATCTGGGACCGCGAGGTGGTGTCCGAGCTTTATTCGACCTCGGGCGATTATGACCTGATCGCCAAGGTCTATATCCCCGAAGAGGCCGATGTCGGCCATTACCTGACCGACCGGCTGTTCGACATTCCGGGTATCGCGCGGACCCTGACCACCATGACCTTCAAGGCGTTCTGAGATGGCTGACCCCCGCACCATCCTCATCACCGGCGCCAGCGCCGGGATCGGCCGTGACTGCGCCGCGCGTTTCCTGGCCCTGGGCTGGAATGTCGCCCTGATCGCCCGCCGTGCCGACCCGCTGGCGGAAACCGCAGGCGATGCGCCCAACGCGCTGGTCCTGCCCTGCGATGTGACCGACGCGGCCGCGGTTGACGCAGCTTTTGACGAAACCGCCGCCCGCTTTGGCCGGATTGACGTGCTGTTCAACAATGCCGGGCTGATGCCCAAGGGCGCGCTGATTGACGAGCTGTCGCCCGCCGAATGGCGCGCTGCGGTCGAGGTGAACCTGACTGGCATGTTCCTGTGCGCCCGCGCAGCCTTTGCCCGGATGCGACGTCAGGCGCCCATGGGCGGGCGGATCATCAACAATGGTTCGGTCTCGGCTCATGCGCCGCGCCCGGGTTCGGTGGCCTATACCAGCACCAAACACGCCATCACCGGCCTGACCAAGACCTTGGAGCTGGACGGGCGCGCCTTTGATATCACCTGCGGGCAGATCGATATCGGCAATGCCCGCACGGAACTGGCTGAAAGGATCGCCCATGGCGTGCCCCAGGCCGATGGTTCCATTCGCCCCGAACCGATGATGGAGGTGGTCCATGTAACGGATGCGGTGGTGCATATGGCCAACCTGCCCGCCCATGTGAACATCCCCTTCCTGACGGTGATGGCGGCCAGGATGCCCTTTCTGGCGCGGGGCTAGCGCGCGCCGCCCCGGCGCTGACCGGCCATCGTCACTCCGGCGCGGCCCGGGTCTTGAAACAGCGAAAACCGCTCCCCAGATCAGATGCGTCCGGACGCCGACAACGGGTCCGGGCATCGCAACCAGGCCCGTCCATGCCGGAGGGCCGCAGAACCATCGCTCAACGGAGGATGACCCAATGCGAGCATTTGACCCAACCCCGCTTTACCGCGCCACCGTCGGTTTTGACCGGATCGCCGACATGCTGGACCGCGTGATGGCCAGCGACGTGCAGGCCCCCAGCTACCCACCCTATAACATCGAGAAGGTGGATGAGAATGCCTATCGCATCTCGATCGCCGTGGCCGGGTTCAGCGCCGAGGACCTGAATGTCGAGGTGAAGGAGCACGCGCTTCTGGTCAGCGCCCGGCGCGAGGAGACCGATGACGAGCGCACCTTCCTGCACCGGGGCATCGCCACCCGCGCGTTCGAACGCCGCTTCCACCTGGCCGATCATGTCAAGGTGACGGGTGCCACCCATGCCGATGGCATGCTGCATATCGATCTGGTGCGCGAAGTCCCCGAGGCGCTGAAGCCGCGCCGCATCGAAATCGCGCGCAATGCGCGTGACGAGCAGCCGCTGGTGGAAGGCCGGGCCGAAGGGTCCCGCGTCAACTGAATCCCGCGGTGAACCGAAGTCCGGGCGCACCCATCGGGGTGCGCCTTTTGTGATGCGCGCTCAGGCCGGGCGCGGGCGGGTCAGGATGTCGAAGCCGTCATGTTCGGGGCAGGGGCCGGCGGCGACAAAGCCGATCCGCTCCAAAACCCGGCGTGAGGCAGGGTTGTCGCGGTGCACCCGGGCGTATTGCTCGGCCAGCGCGGGCATCATGGCGAAGCACTGGGCCGAGAACCGGGCGACCATGTCGCGTGCGATGCGCTTGCCCCAATAGTCGCGCCCCAGCCAGTAGCCGATTTCGGCCCGGCTGCGATCGGCGCTTCCGGGCGTGAAGGACAGGCGCACCTGCCCCACGGGCTGGCCGTCCAGCACCACGGCGCGGACCAGGTGATGATCTGCGGCGTTTGACAGCGCGATCAGCTGAGCCGCCAGATCGTGGGTCAGCGGGTCGGGGTAGGGGTCTGGCAGATGCGCCCAGACCGCCGGGTCATCCAGCAAGGCGACATAGCGGTCCAGATCGCTTTCGTGCCAGGGGCGCATCAGGGTCATGCCCGGCGGCACCGAGCGTGTGGGCCGGGGGGCCGGGTTCTCGGTCCAGCATGCCTCGGCCGGATCCCAGCTTTGGGCGGCGGGCGTGGTGACAGTGTCGGAGTCGAACATGCTTCCTCTCCGGTCAGGAACGGCTCTGGCTAGAAGTCTCGGACAGAGGTTAACGGAGAATCGGTTACGATTTAATCAAAATCGGAAAAACACATTATCCTGATCGTGGAAACCGGGACACATTCCCGTCAGCGCGAGGTTTCAGCCTGCAGGCTCCAGGGTCGCGCGGGCCTCATCCAGAATGCGTTTCGCCTCGGACCCCTGCAGGCGGGCGATGTCATCCTGGTATTTCAGCACCGCGCCCAGCGTGTCGGCGATCACCTCGGGCGAGAGGGTCAGCACATCCAGCGCCAGCAGGCATTTGGCCCAGTCGATGGTTTCGGCCACACCGGGTTTCTTGAACAGGTCTTCGGTGCGCAGGCGCTGGACAAAGGCCACGACCTCGCGCGACAACCGGGCCGAGGCTTCGGGCGCGCGGGCCTGCAGGATCTCCAGTTCACGATCAAAGCGCGGGTAATCCACCCAGTGATACAGGCACCGGCGCTTGAGCGCGTCATGCACCTCGCGCGTGCGGTTGGAGGTGAGGATGACGATGGGCGGCTCGGGCGCGCGGATGGTGCCCAGTTCGGGGATGGTGACCTGGAAATCCGACAGGGCCTCCAGCAGGAAGGCCTCGAAGGGTTCGTCGGTGCGGTCCACCTCGTCGATCAGCAGCACGGGGGCGCCGCCGGGCTGGGGGCGCATGGCCTGCAACAGCGGGCGTTCGATCAGGAAGTCGGAGGTGAAGAGCGTGTCCCGCAGATGGCTGGCATCCGTGCCGCCCGTAGCCTCGGCGCTGCGAATGGCAACCATCTGGGCGGCGAAATTCCACTCATAGACCGCCTGCGCGGCGTCCAGCCCTTCATAGCACTGCAGCCGGATCAGTCGGCGGCCCAGGGCGGCGGCCAGGGCCTTGGCGATCTCGGTCTTGCCGGTGCCGGCCTCGCCCTCCAGAAACAGGGGCCGGCCCAGGCGCAGCGCCAGAAAAGCCACGGTGCCCAGCGCACGGCCGCAGACATAACTCTGCCCGGCCAGCGCGGTGATGACATCGTCGATCGCGGTGATCCTGTCGGCCACGGTTCCTCCTGCCCCTGTTTGTGGGCAGAGTGCGAGGGCCCCGCTGCGGGGTCAAGCCGAAGGGCTGCAAATGCGACCATTGGACAAGGTCAGCCCCGCGCCGCGACCGAGGCGATGAACCGCTCCAGCAGCACGGTATCAATGGGTTTATAGAGGATCGCCACCCCCGCACGGGCGCAGGCATCGCGCAATGTCTGGCTGCGGTCGGCGGTGATGATGCGTGCGGGCAGCGGCCCGTGCAGATGGCGCATCCGTTCGATCAGCTCCAGCCCGCTGCGGCTGGCGGACAGGCGGTTGTCCACCAGCAGGAAGTCGGGGGCAATGTCGATCTCCGACACCAGCGCCAGCGCATCGGCATGGCCGCGCGCTTCCAGCACCGAATGGCCCCATCCCTCCAGCAACAGGGTCAGGGCGCTGCGGATATCCTCGTCATCCTCGACCAGCAGGCCGATCAGGTCGCGCTTGGGGGCGGGGGCGGGCGCGGCGGGTTCGGGCGGGGCAGGGGTGGCGGGTCCGGGCGGATCGGCCAGCGGCAGGTCCAGTGTGAAGCGGGTGCCGCGCCCGGGCATGGAATGCAGCGCCAGCGGATGGCCCAGCAGGGTCGCCGCGCGGTCCACGATCGCCAGCCCCAGCCCCAGCCCCTCGGAGGCCGAGGCCCGTGCATTCAGGCGGTGAAATTCGCGGAACACGGCCTTCTGTTCGGACCGGGGAATGCCGGGGCCGGTGTCCACGACCTCCAGCCGCAGGGTGGTTGCGCCCCGGCGGCGCAGCCCAACCAGAACCCCGCCGCGGTCGGTATAGCGCAGCGCATTGCCGATCAGGTTCTGCAGAATGCGCCGCAGATAGGCCGCATCGGACACCACCAGCGCATCGCCTCCGCGCAGGCGAAAGCGCAGGCCCTTTTCGCGCGCCACATGGGAGAATTCATCGGCCAGACGCTGTAGCAGGGGCGCCAGTTGCACCGGACCGGGCCGCAGCGCGGCCTTGCCGGCCTCCAGCCGCGAAATGTCCAGCAGGGCTTCAAGGATGATCTCCACGCTTTCCAGGGCCGCTGCGGCCTTGTCCAGGGTTTCGGCCCGGCGAGGTTGGCCCATCTCATCGCGGGCCGCGGCAACGAACAGCTTGGCCGCAGAAAGCGGCTGCAACAGGTCATGGCTGGCCGCCGCCACAAAGCGCGAGCGCGCGGCATTGGCGCGTTCGGCATCGGCCAGCGCGGCCTGCAGCTCTTCAGTGCGTTCGGTCACGCGGGCTTCCAGGGTTTCATTGATCCGGCTGAGCGCGGCAATGGCACCCCGTTCGGATGTGACATCGGTGAACGAGATCACGAAACCCCGGTCCGGCATGTCCTGGGCAAAGACATCCAGAATGATGGCGCCACGGCGCAATTCGAACCGCAAGGGCGCGCGCCGCCCCGTCACCCGCGCCCAGTCGCGCAGGGTGGCCATGGTCATCCCCTGACCCAGCCGCACATCGCGCGCCAGCCGCGCCACCAGATCGTCGAACACCATGCCCAGCCGCAGCCGCCCCCGGGCCAGACCCAGCAGCTCGGCCACGCGTTCGTTCCAGCCCATCAGCCGCGCGGAAGTGTCAAAGATCGCCACGCCCTGGCTGATATGGTCCAGCGTGGCACGCACCATCTGCGCCTGATTGTCCAGCAGCTTGCCGCGTTCGGCCCGTTCGGCGCGGATGATGTCGGACACATCGGTTTGCAGGATCACCGTGCCGCCATCGCGGGTGCGGTGTTCGGAGACCTGCACCCAGTGGTCCGGCCTCATGCCCACGGTGAACATCAGGTGCCGGTCGCGGTGGCGCTGCATGCGGCGTTCGGCCCAGGCCTCGGCGTCGGTGCCTTCGGGCAGGCGCAGGTGGCGTGACCCGGCGACCAGCGCCACATAGGCTGCAAACCGCAGCCCGGGGCGCAGCTTTTCGCGGATATCGGGCATGTGCATGCCGAAGCGCGAATTGCACATGACCAGCACATCATCGGGGCCGAACAGGGCGAAGCCCTCCTGCACGGTCTCGATGGCGTTGGCCAGATCCTTGCGGGCGGCCTCGGTTTCGCGGTTGGCCTGTGCCAGGCGGGCGTTGGACTGGTTGAGCAGATCGAGCGCCTGCTCCAGATCCTGGGTGCGCTGGCGGACCTGATCCTCCAGCATGGCGGCGCGTTCGAACTGGGCATAGGCGGCGCCGGCCTCATCGGTCACCTGTTCCACGCGGCGCATCAGCACGTCCACAATGGTCAGCAGCTTTTCGCGCTGGCGGTCGGGCGGGTCGGCGGGGTTGATCAGCGGATGGGTCATGGCGTTGGACCTGGCGGGTAGATCGCCACCCCGGTCAGGGTCTGGTTGACATGCATGGCGCTGAACTGTTCGCCATAGGTGGAAAAGCCCACCACCCGGTGCGCCGCCAGAACCTGCGACAGGGCAAAGGCCTTCTGCTTTTCTTCGGCCTCCATCCGGCGCAGCACGCAATCGCAGGCGATGATGGCGGCGGGCGGGGTGGGCGACGAAAGCGTGCCCAGTTCGCGGCGCAGATGGTCCTCCATGTCCATGGGTTCAGCCAATGTCAGGACCATGCCTTCGGCAATGGCAGAGTAGAAGACCAGATCGCCGTTATCGGCCACCTGGCGGATGGCGCGCACATGATGGTGCCCGCCCACCCGCACCACCACCGGATGCGCGGCAAAGGTGAAAGGCGTCAGTTGTGCGGGGTCACGGCCCAGAAGGCGCGCATATTCCAGCGCTGCCGGTTCGGCATTGATCCGGCGCACGATCCGGCGCGCGGGGTCGGCATCGGTCACCACCATGCGGGTGGCGGTGGGGCGCAGATGGTCCAGCTTGAACACCCGGACGGGGCAGCGTGTGCGCACCAGCGCCACCACCGCCGCATTGCGCAGCCGGCGCGTGCCCTGCAGCACCAGGGTTTCCAGAAACCGTGTCCCATCGGCGGCGGACCCGCCAAACAGCGGCACCGGCCCCAACCCTGTTGCCAGCACCGATGCCAGAGCGTCTTCGCGGTAGGACAGGCCATCGACCAGCAGAAAGGCGAATTCATGCGACCAGTCCGGATGCTGCGCGCTCAGCGCCGCGCGCCTGCGGATCAGGGTGCTGATCAGCGGATCCGGGTCCAGCCCGGCCAGATCATCGATCAGCAGCGTATCGGCGCTGAAATCCCGTGCCGGCAGTCCGATAGCAACAATGGTGTCTTCGGTATAGCCGTTGGTGCCGATTTCCCCCGCCGTGGTGCAGCCGATCACCGGCGCGCCGCTGCCGAACCCTGCGGGCATCCGCTCCAGCGGGGCCGAGGGCGCGGCCAGCACGATCACCAGCGCCAGCGGCTCCGGTCCCAGTTCCCGGGCCAGCCGGTCCCAGGCATCGGGGTCGGCGGCGGGGGCCTGGGCGATATGCAGGACGGGCTGGGGCATGAGCGCAGGCCCTTGCTGGCAGTTGCTGGCGGGTCAGGGTGGCGCAGGGTGCCCGGAAATCCAGCCTCAGGCAAGCGCCTAGGGCTGGTGCCGCGCGGCGATCTGGCGCTGGCGCTTTTCCACCCAGGCCCCGGTCATCATGGCCAGCGCTGCCGCCACCAGCAGGCCAAGGTTGAACGGCACCCAGGCCAGCGCCAGCGCCACCACCACCGACACGCTGGCCGCCGTCACATGCGCCGCGGTGCGCAGCATCGGCGTGATCAGCGCCAGAAAGGTGATCGGCACGGCAAAGTCGATCGGCAGCCCCGGCGGCAAGGAGGCCCCCAGCACCCCGCCCGCCCAGGTGGCCAGATACCACGGAAAACACACCGGCGTGATGGTGCCGAAGTAAAAGGCCATCTTCTGCCCCGCGGTCATATCCGGCGTGTTCTCGAATTTCAGGATACTGGCGGCATAGGACTGGTCCACCAGGAAATAGGCCAGAAACCCGCGTTTCCACCAGGCCACATGCCCCAGATGCGGGGCAAGCGAGGCCGAATACATCGCCATGCGCAGATTGACCGCCAGCGAGGCCGCCAGAACGATCAGCACCGGCACATTGTCGATCATCATCTGCAGGGCCACGAATTGCGCAGCCCCGGCAATGACCAGGATGGAAAAGCCCATCACCTCGGCAATGTTCAGCCCGGCCTCGGCTCCGGCGACGCCAAAGACCATGCCGAAGGGCACGATCACCAGCAGAAAGGGCAGCCCTGCGCGGACCCCCTGCCAGTATGGCGTTTGTGGCATGCTGTGCCCCCCGGTTGCTTCACCTGTGCAGCAATAGGGCAACGGGGCGGGGCGTGCAATCGCGGGGCGGCGCCTTTGATCAGCGCCCGAAGGCGCCGGTGGCCTGGCCCAGCAGCACAAATGCTCGCGCGCTGCGGGTATCGGTCAGGCGGGCAAGATCGGTATCTTCCATCCGCGGGGCGGTGGCGCGCAGACAGTCGTCAAAGCCGCGCAGGAAGCGGTGGGCATCGTTGCGAAAGGCGGCATCGCTGCGCATGCGGGCAATGGTGCGGTCCAGGATGTCCACATCCTCCAGCCCGGCCAGCCCGGCAACCTCCGGGCCGCCAAGCCCGTCGGCAAAGGCGCGCCAGAGCGCGGGCGGGGCCGGGGCGGTGGGCAGGTCATCCATGAAGATGCCTTCCTCGGCCAGGGCGGTGACCACCTGTTGCGCGCTGCGGATCAACGGGCCGGCGGAATGATGGGCCAGGCAGCGTCTGAGCGCGGCAAACCCCTCGTGGTCTTCGGCGTCTTCGGGGAAATGCAGCGCGCGGATCAGATCGGCATGGGCGGGGGGATCGGCGGCCGCCATGGCCCCCAGCGCCAGGCTGGGCTGGGTTTCGGCGAGAAGTGTGGTGCCGGTCCGGGTGCTGGCGAAAACCCCCAGCGCGCTGTCGGCCAGCGCGGGTTCGGCCCGCATACGGGCGACAAGGGCGGCGGCCAGATCCTCGGGCGTTGGTGGGGGCGGCGGCTCTGGCCGGTCGCGCAGGGCGGCGATGTCCTGGCGCAGGGCCTGCTGACCCCGATGCAGCGCCACCGCCAGCCACAGCATCACCACCGGCAGCGCCGCGGCCAGTGCCGCCAGGGCCAGCGCCGAAGTGCCCGTGCCATCGCCCCGCCACAGCACCGCCACCAGCCCCACCCACAACGCCGAGGCGAAACCGGCCAGCCATCCGGCGCGTGAGGGCGCAGCAGGGGGGGGCGGTTTCGTCATCGCGCCGGGGTTCGCGGGGTCATTCGTACAGGATCCGCAGCACCTCGTAGCTGCGCTGGCCGCCGGGGGTGCGCACTTCGACACTGTCGCCTTCATCCTTGCCGATCAGCGCGCGGGCGAGGGGCGACTTGATGTTGAGCAGGCCGTTCTCGATATTCGCCTCGGCCTCGCCCACGATCTGGTAATGGTGTTCTTCCTCGGTATCCTCGTCGATCACGGTGACGCGGGCGCCGAACTTTATGGCGCCCGAAAGCCGCGCGGGATCGATCACATCGGCCCGCGAGAGGATCGATTCCAGCTCCTTGATCCGGCCTTCGATGAAGCTCTGTTTTTCGCGCGCCGAATGGTATTCGGCGTTTTCCGACAGGTCGCCATGTTCGCGCGCCTCGGCGATGGCGCGAATGATCGCGGGGCGCTCTTCGGATTTCAGCCGCTTGAGTTCCGCATCAAGCTTCTGATGGCCGTCACGGGTCAGAGGTATCTTGTCCATTGCGCATCACCATGATGTAAAAAAACCGCCCGCAGCATACGCCGGGGCCGTTCCAGATTCCTTCGATATCTGACCGCAGGGCAGGAGCGAATGCAAGCGTTATCGTCGGTGATCGGTGCCGCGCCCCTGTGCGGTCATGCGGGGTCGATGCTGACCAGCGCATCCACCGGTCCCAGGGCCGCGTCCAGATCGCGTTCGATCGCGGCAACCAGCGCCTGCTGGGCGCGCAGGTCCGGCACGGCGGCGCGCAGCCGGGTTTCCACGACATGGCAGTGGGGCGGGCGGCGCAGGCGCAGGACCGGCACCGCCTCTACCTCCGGGCGGGCCT
The DNA here is from genome assembly GCF_013415485.1 of Rhabdonatronobacter sediminivivens. Taxonomy (GTDB): domain Bacteria; phylum Pseudomonadota; class Alphaproteobacteria; order Rhodobacterales; family Rhodobacteraceae; genus Rhabdonatronobacter; species Rhabdonatronobacter sediminivivens. Next base: position 75,513 of record NZ_JACBXS010000003.1, read on the forward strand.
GTAGAAGCGCCAGCACCCGGATGGACACATCCGGGTCCACGCGGTCGATCAGCATGTCCACTGCCCGTGTCCCCACGCGCAAGGCGGTGAAGGTCAGGAACCCGGCGACCACCAGTGTCGCCAGCGTATCGGCGACCGGATAGCCGAAATGCACCGCAATCAACCCCAGCATCACCGCGGCCGAGGCCATGGAATCGGTCAGGAAATGCGCCGCATTGGCCTCCAGCGCCATGGAGCGGGTGGCGCGCGCGGCCCGGCGGATCACCACATGGCGCCAGAAATCGGCCACCACCGCCACGAAGACCGCCCCGATATACCAGGGTTCCACTGTGACCTCGCTTACCCCGAAGAGCAGCTTGCCCAGTGCCAGATACCAGATGCACAGCGCGATGATGGACAGCAGTGCCGCCTCGATCAGTGCGGCCAGGGCTTCAAGCTTGTCACGCCCACAGGTCCAGGCGGGGTCAGGCCCGCGCCCGGAAACGGCCACCACCACCAGCGTGACCATGGTCACCAGGATATCCACAAGCCCCTGCAGCGCATCGGCAATCAAGGCGAGCGAGCCTGAGATGACGCCGACGATCAGCTTGCCTAGGGTCAGCACCACCGTGGTGATCAGCGAGATGATCGCCACCGTGACCTTGCGCAGGGTCAGGGCGCGCAGATCCGGGATCCTGTCCTGATGCGGGGTCTGGGCGCTCAGATCGGTCATGGGGCGGTCTTTCGGGAAGATATGGGCAGGTCCGGCAAGGAGGTTGCGCATTCAGCACCGAGCCCCGGCACCAGATCAGGCGCCGGGGGCAGGGCTGACTCAAAGACACAAACACGCAACATGGTCCGGGGTTAGCCGTCGAATCCGGCGAAAAGATGAATGTGGCGTGGCTGCGACGCGGCGTCCGGTGCTTTGACGCCCTGTTGTGATTGACCGTGGCCGCTCCGCTGCGCTATCGCATCAACGTAACAAAATTTCCCGCCCAGCCATCGAAGGAGCCGCCATGTCCGGGATCGAGCGCGAAGCCATGGAGTATGATGTCGTGATCGTCGGGGCGGGGCCTGCGGGCCTGTCGGCGGCGATCCGGCTGAAGCAGCTGGATGCGGATCTGAACGTGGTCCTGCTGGAAAAAGGGTCCGAGGTGGGCGCGCATATCCTGTCCGGTGCCGTGCTGGACCCGGTTGGCCTGGATGCGCTGATCCCTGACTGGAAGGAGCGCGGCGCGCCGCTGAACGTGCCGGTCACCCGCGATGAATTCCGCGTCCTGGGCCCCGCCGGGCAGATGCGCGTGCCCAACTGGCCCATGCCGCCGCTGATGAACAACCACGGCAATTACATCGTGTCCATGGCCAATGTCTGCCGCTGGATGGCCGAACAGGCCGAGGCGCTGGGCGTGGAGATCTTCCCCGGCATGGCGTGCTCAGAAGTGGTCTATGGCGAGGACGGGCGCGTCAAGGGCGTGGTCGCCGGAGAATTCGGCAAGAACCCCGATGGCAGCCCCGGCCCGAACTATGAACCGGGCATGGAGCTGCACGGCAAATACGTGTTCCTGTCTGAAGGCGTGCGCGGGTCGCTGTCCAAGGACGTGATGGCGAAGTTTGACCTGTCCAAGGGGCATGAGCCGCAGAAGTTCGGCCTGGGCATGAAGGAAATCTGGGAGATCGACCCCGAAAAGCACCGCGAGGGGACCGTCACCCACACCATGGGCTGGCCACTGGGCAAGAATGCAGGCGGCGGCAGCTTCATCTATCACTTTGAAAACAATCAGGTGCTGATCGGCTTCGTGGTGCATCTGAACTATGAAAACCCGCATCTTTACCCGTATATGGAGTTCCAGCGCTTCAAGCATCACCCCATGGTGGCCGAGTTGCTGGAGGGCGGCAAGCGCGTGGCCTATGGCGCGCGGGCGATCTCGGAAGGGGGCTATCAGTCCATCCCCAAGGTGGTCTTCCCCGGCGGCGCGCTCCTGGGCTGTTCCGCCGGGCTGGTCAACGTGCCCCGGATCAAGGGCAACCACAACGCCATGCTTTCGGGTAAGGCCGCGGCCGAGGCCGCGCATGAGGCCATCGCAGCCGGGCGCGCAGGCGATGAGCTGACCGCCTATGAGCAGGAGCTGCGCAGCGGCCCGGTGGGCAAGGACCTGAAAAAGGTGCGCAACGTCAAGCCCATGTGGTCCAAATGGGGGCTGGTGCCCTCGCTGGCGCTGGGGGGCCTGGACATGTGGACCAACACGCTGGGCTTTTCGGTCTTCGGCACCATGGGGCACGGCAAGACCGATGCCGCCGCCACCGGCGAGGCCGCGAAGTTCCAGCCCATCGACTACCCCAAACCCGATGGCAAGCTCAGCTTCGACCGGCTGACCAATGTGGCGTTTTCCTTCACCAACCATGAGGAAAGCCAGCCCGCGCATCTGACGCTCAAGGACGCTTCGGTGCCCATTGCGGTGAACCTGCCCAAATTTGCCGAACCGGCGCAACGCTATTGCCCGGCCGGGGTCTATGAGGTGGTGGAAAAGGACGGCAAGTCTGAATTCGTCATCAACTTCCAGAACTGCGTGCATTGCAAGACCTGCGACATCAAGGACCCCAGCCAGAACATCCATTGGGTCACGCCGCAGGGCGGGGACGGGCCGAACTATCCCAACATGTAAAACTGCGGTGATCTGCGCCGCCTGGGGGTGAAACTTCGGGCCGGGCGATTGTCACTGCCCGGGCGCGGCACTAGGGTTGCAGGCGAAGCAGCGAAGGAGCCTCCCTTGCCGGGACATCGCCACGTCATCGCCCTTGCGGCCGCGCTCATGCTGGGTGCGGCCCCTGCCACCGCCGATCAGCACGACATGCCAGACCATGGTGACGGGCTGGCCGGGGCCTTCCTGGCCGGGCGCGTGGCGCTGGTCGAAAACGACTTTGCCGCCCAGGCGACCTATTTCCAGCGCGCCCTGCAGGCAGACCCCGCCAACCTGTTCTTCATGGATGCAGCCATGCACGCGCAGGTCCTGCTGGGGCAGGTGGAGAAGGCCCTGCCGCTGGCGCAGACGCTTCTGGCCAGCGGTGGTCAAAGTCAGGTGGCCGCGCTGGTGGTGCAGGCCGCGCGCTTTGCCGAAGGGGACTACGCCGCGGTGCTGGACGCCGTGGAAACCGGCCCCGATACCGGCCCGCTGACCGATGCCCTGGCCCCGGCCTGGGCGCAGATCGGCCTGGGCCGCATGTCCGAGGCCCTGGCCGCCTTTGACGATGCCATCGCCGGCGATCTGGTCACGCCCTTCGCGCTCTACAACAAGGCGCTGGCGCTGGCCATGGTGGGGGATTTCGAAGGCGCGCATGAAATCCTCATGGGCGATGACGCGGGGCCGATCAGCATGGGGCGACGCGGGGTCGTGGCGCAGCTTCTGGTTCTGGGTCAGCTTGAACGCTTCGATGAGGCGCTGGAGCTTTCGTTCGAACAGTTCGGGGCCGATGTTGAATCCGACATAGAGGAACTGCGCACCGCCTTTGCCGAGGGTCGCCAGCCCGCGTTCACGCTGATCGGCAATGCGCGCGAAGGCCTGGCCGAGGTCTATCACGTCATCGGCAGCGCGCTGGCCGCTGATGAGGATGGCACCCTGCCGCTGGTCTATGCGCGGCTGGCCGAGTTTCTGGTCCCCGATCATTCCGAAGCCATGATGCTTTCGGCCCGTCTGCTGGAAGGCATGGGCCAGCATGACCTGGCCGACAGCACCTACGCCCGTGTCCCCGAGGGTGATCCCTTCTTCCTGAACGCGGAAATGGGCCGCGCGCAGGCCCTGTTCGAGGCAGGCGACCCCGAAGCCGCGATCGACCGGCTGCGCGCGCTGGCGGCACAGATGCCGGATGACCTTGTGGTGCTGACCACCCTGGGCGATTTCCTGCGCCGCGAGGAACAGTTCACCGAAGCCATCGACGTCTATGAACGCGCCATCGCCCTGATCGATGACCCCGAACGCCGCCACTGGGTGCTCTACTACACCTATGCCATTTCGCTGGAGCGCGATGGCCGCTTCGCCGAGGCCGAGCCCTGGTTCCGGCGCACGTTGGAATTTGTCCCCGATAACCCCAGCGTGCTGAATTACCTGGGTTATTCACTGGTCGAAGAACGGCGCAATCTGGACGAGGCGCTGGATATGATCGAACGCGCGGTCGAAGGCGACCCCGAATCCGGCTATATTACCGACAGTCTGGGCTGGGCGCTTTATCGTCTGGGCCGGTATGACGAGGCCGTGCCGGTCATGGAGCGCGCGGTAGAGCTGATGCCCACGGACCCGATCCTGAATGATCACCTGGGCGATGTCTACTGGATGGTCGGCCGTGAACGCGAGGCCCGGTTCCAATGGCGCCGCGCGCTTTCCTTTGCTCCGCATCCGGATCTGGAGGTCGAGCGCATCCGCCGCAAGCTGGACGTGGGACTGGATGTGGTGCTGGAAGAGGAAGCCTCCGAGACCGGCGGAAACTGACCCATGCCCCGCCATTTGCGGACCCTGGCTCCCGCCAAGATCAACCTGACCCTGCATGTGACCGGCCAGCGCGCTGACGGGTATCATCTGCTGGACAGTCTGGTGGTGCTGCTTGATTTCGGCGACAGGGTTGATGCCGCCGAGGCCGGCGATCTGTCGCTGTCGGTGCTGGGCCCCTATGCGGCGGATGTGCCGCGCGGGCCGGACAATCTGGTCTTGCGGGCGGCGCGGCTGATGGGGGCAGGTGGCGTGGCGCTGACCCTGCACAAGCATCTGCCGGCGGCCTCGGGGATCGGGGGCGGGTCCTCGGATGCGGCGGCCACCCTGCGCGCGGTTGCGGCGCTGACCGGGGCGGTCTTGCCGGATGCCGGGGCCTTGGCGCGGCTGGGCGCCGATGTGCCCGTCTGCCTGCATGGCCAGCCCTGCCGCATGCAGGGGGTGGGCGAGGTTCTGACCGCCATTCCCGCCTTGCCGGACCTGGGGGTGGTGCTGGTCAATCCTGGGGTCGGCCTGTCCACGCCAGCGGTCTTTGCCGCGCTGGCGCGGCGCGACAACCCGCCCATGGACCCGCTGCCGACCGGTTCGGCCCCCTGGCCGGATGCGCAGGCGCTTGCCGACTGGTTGCGCGGCCAGCGCAATGACCTGTCCCGGCCTGCCATCATTCATGCACCTGTCATCGCCGAAGCCCTGGCCGCACTGGAACAGATGCCCGGCTGCCTTCTGGCGCGGATGTCCGGGTCCGGGGCCACCTGCTTTGGCCTGTTTCCCAGCCGTGCTGCTGCCGACCATGCCGCCGCGGCGCTGCGCCCCCGGGCGCCGGGCTGGTGGATTGCCGCCGGGGGGCTTCTTCCCCCTGGAGCCGAGGCTCCGATCCCCCTCTGAGCGGCGTGTTTCCCGTGGCCAGGGTGCGACATTCCGCACCATGAGTCATCCATTCCGCCCGTCGTCGCGTATCCGAAGCAATACAGGGAAAGGGAAACAACGCTCCGGAGGCCCAGAATGCCACTTGACGGACAAGATGATCGCCGCTTTTCGCGCCAGGCCATGAAGGCCGAATTGCTGGATGCCGAAACCGAACGCGCGCTGGCCTATGCCTGGCGTGACCACCGCGATGAAGCCGCGCTGCACCGGCTGATCAACGCCTATATGCGGCTGGCCATTTCCATGGCGGCCAAGTTTCGCCGCTATGGCGCGCCCATGAATGACCTGATCCAGGAGGCGGGGCTGGGCCTGATGAAGGCCGCCGACAAGTTCGACCCCGACCGCGGGGTGCGGTTTTCCACCTATGCCGTGTGGTGGATCCGCGCCAGCATTCAGGATTACGTGATGCGCAACTGGTCGCTGGTGCGCACCGGGTCGACGTCAAGCCAGAAATCCTTGTTCTTCAACATGCGCAGGGTCCAGGCGCAGATCGAACGCGAGGCGGCCGCCCGGGGCGAGACCCTGAACCGCCAGACCCTGCGCGAGCTTGTTGCCGCCGAGGTGGGCGTGCCGATCCACGATGTGGAGATGATGGAGGGGCGCCTGGGCGGGATGGATTTTTCGCTCAATGCCACGCAATCCTCGGATGAGGAGGGGCGTGAGTGGATCGACACGCTGGAAGATGACAGCGATGCCGGGACCGAGTTGGTGGAAATCAAGCTGGATCAGGCGCAGTTGCGGGAATGGCTGCTGGTGGCGCTGAATGCGCTGACCGACCGGGAACGTTTCATCGTGCGCGAGCGCAAGCTGCGCGAGGAGCCACGCACGCTGGAATCCCTGGGCGATGAGCTGGGCCTGTCCAAGGAGCGGGTGCGCCAGCTTGAAGCCGCAGCCTTTGCCAAGATGCGGCGCAACCTTGAAACCCAGTCGCGGGAAGTGCAACACTTCCTGGCATGAGTTCCTGCTTCACAAGCGATAGAGAAAGCGCCCCCGAGCCGCACCCACCCACCCACCCCGTGCGCCTCGGGGGCGCTGTCCGTTCGTTCCGAACGGATGGGGCGGGGTTGTTGGCGGGTGTTCTGCTCTGTGTGCTTTCGCTTGGGGCTGAGGCGTCGGAAATAACGCCGGATGATCTGGAGCGCCTGCCCCCGGCCGATGTGTATCTGCTGGGTGAAATCCATGACAACCCGGCGCATCACACCCATCAAGCCCGCGCCGTTGCGGCCCTGGAGCCCGCGGCGCTGGTGTTCGAGATGCTGACACGCGGACAGGCCGCGCGGGTCACCGCCGCAAACCGTCAGGACCCCGAGGTTCTGGCCGAGGTTCTGGAATGGGAAGCCTCTGGCTGGCCTGATTTCGCCATGTATTTCCCCATTTTCGACGCCGCCCCCCAGGCGCGGATCCGTGGTGCGGCCCTGCCGCGCAATGAGGCCCGTGCCATGATGGCGCAAACTGCCGAAGAAGCGTTCGGCCCCGAGGCGGCCAGTTTCGGTCTGGACCAGCCCCTGTCCGAGGATGAGCAGGCCAGCCGCGAAGCGCTTCAGGCTGCCGCCCATTGCGACATGCTGCCTGATGAGTTGTTGCCCGCGATGGTCGAGATCCAGCGGCTGCGCGATGCGATGTTGGCCCGCACTGCGATGCTGGCCCATGCCGAGACTGGCGGGCCGGTTGTCGTGATCACCGGCACCGGGCATGTGCGCCGGGATCAGGGGGTGCCGCTGAAGCTTGCGCGTGCGGCGCCCGGGATCACGGTTCTGGCGCTGGGCCAGCTGGAAGCGGCGCCCGACTCCGCGCCGCCCTTTGATCTGTGGATCGTCACCGACCCGGTGGACCGCCCTGATCCCTGCGAGGCCTTTCGTTAGGGTCGGCATCGGTTGGGTGTGGCCACCCCCTCTGCGCCGGTCACCCCTTGGTCGGCGGTAAATGTTCATGATATGTTCGCGCCATGGCGACCGATTCCCCCAGTGCCCTTGCGCCCGCTGCCGACGGCTATGCCGAGCTTTGCGTCACCTCGAACTTCAGCTTCCTGCGCGGCGCCTCGCACCCTGAGGAATTGGTCGCGCGCGCCGCCGAGCTGGGGCTTTCGGCGATTGCCATCACCGATTGCAACAGCGTGGCGGGGGTGGTGCGCGCCCATGTGGCGTTGCGCGAACTGGCCCGCGCGGCGGCCGAGGGCGGGACGATTTCCATTCGCGGCCAGACCCGGATTGATCCCTCCAGCCGCCAGACCGAAGGCGGCGCCACGCTGACCCCCGCAGGCCGCCTGCCGCGGCTGATCCCTGGCGCGCGGCTTGTGTTGCGCGATTGCGCCGCGCATTGGTTGGCATTGCCTGTGGACCGGGCCGCCTGGGCGCGGCTCTCGCGGCTGCTGAGCCTGGGCAAGATGCGCGCACCGAAGGGCCAGTGCGACATTGCGCTGGCGGATCTGCTGGACCATGGCGCGGGGCTGGTCCTGATTGCACTGCCGCCCGAAGATATCGCCGAAGATACTGCCGAAGACACCAGCCGGGCCGCCCGTGCGCTGGCCGCACGCTTTCCCGGCACTGTCTTTCTGGGGGCCGCCCCGCGCTATGACGGGCGTGACCGTGCGCGCCTTGCGGCCCGGGCCGCGCTGGCGCAACGCCTGGGCCTGCCCATGGTCGCCTGCGGTGATGTGCTGATGCACCACGCCCGCCGCCGCCGCCTGGCCGATGTGCTGACCTGCCTGCGCGAAGGCTGCACCATCGATACCATCGGCGCCCGCGCCCTGCCCAATGCCGAACGCCGGTTGCGCAGCCCGGCCGAGATGGCGCGCATCTTTGCCGACCATCCCGCCGCCCTGCGCCGCACGCTCGAAATCGCCGCCCGCTGCGCTTTCACCCTGGATGACCTGAGCTACGAATACCCCGATGAAATCACCGATGGCGAGGCCCCGCAGGCGCGGCTGGAGCGGCTGACCCATGCCGGGCTGTGGCGCCGCTTCCCGCGCGGCATCCCGCCCGAGATCGCCGAGAAGACCGCCAAGGAGTTGCGCATCATCGCCGCCCTGGGCTTCGCCGCCTATTTCCTGACCGTCCATGACATCGTGGCCTTTGCGCGCGGGCGCGGGATCCTGTGCCAGGGGCGCGGCTCGGCCGCCAATTCGGTGATCTGCTACGCGCTGGGCATCACCGAGGTGGCGCCGGACACCATTTCCATGGTGTTCGAGCGTTTCATGTCCGAAGCGCGCGGCGAGCCCCCGGATATCGACGTGGATTTCGAACATGAACGGCGCGAGGAGGTAATCCAGCATATCTATGACCGCTATGGCCGCCACCGTGCCGGGCTGACCGCCACCGTCATCCATTTCCGCACCCGCGCCGCGATACGTGAGGTCGGCAAGGTCATGGGCTTGTCCTCGGATGTGCTGGGGGCCATGGCGGGGCTGCAATGGGGCTGGTCGGCCACGCCGCCGGGGCCGGAGCAATTGCAGGAGATCGGGCTGGACCCCTCTGACCGCCGCCTGACCCAGACCATGGCCCTGATCGCCGAGATCATCGGCTTTCCCCGGCATCTGTCGCAGCATGTGGGTGGCTTTGTCATCACGCGGGGGCGGCTGGATGAGCTCTGCCCCATCGGCAATGCGGCGATGGAGGGGCGCAGCACCATCGAATGGGACAAGGATGACATCGCCGCGCTGGGCATCCTGAAGGTGGATGTGCTGGCGCTGGGGATGCTGACCTGCCTGCGCAAGGGGTTTGCGCTGATCGCGCAGCATGAAGGGGCGGCATTCACGCTGGAGAACCTGCCGCGCGAATGTCCGCAGGTCTATGACATGCTGTGTGTGGCCGATGCCATCGGTGTGTTTCAGGTGGAATCGCGCGCGCAGATGAATTTCCTGCCCCGGATGCGCCCGCGCTCTTTCTATGATCTGGTGATCGAGGTGGCGATCATCCGCCCCGGTCCCATCCAGGGCGGCATGGTGCATCCCTATATCCGGCGGCGGCAGGGGAAGGAGGCGGTGCATCTGCCCTCGCCCGAATTGCGCGGGGTGCTGGAGCGCACGCTGGGCGTGCCGCTGTTTCAGGAACAGGCCATGCAGATCGCCGTGGTGGCCGCTGGCTTCACGCCTGAGGAAGCCGACCGCCTGCGCCGGTCATTGGCAACCTTCAAACGCATGGGCACCATCGGCAGCTTCCGCGACCGGTTCATCGGCGGGATGCTGGCGCGCGGCTATGACGCCGATTTCGCCGCCGCCTGTTTCGCCCAGATCGAAGGCTTTGGCGAATACGGCTTTCCGGAATCCCACGCCGCCAGCTTTGCGCTGCTGGTCTATGCCTCGGCCTATCTGAAACGCCACCACCCGGCGGCTTTCGCCTGCGCGCTGCTGAACAGCCAGCCCATGGGCTTCTACGCCCCCGCCCAGATCGTGCGCGATGCGCGCGAACACGGGGTGGAGGTGCGGCCGGTCTGCGTGAACGCATCCCAGTGGGACTGCACGCTGGAGCCCCGCGCCGACGGGCGGCTGGCGCTGCGGCTGGGGTTTCGCCAGATCAAGGGGCTGCGGGCCGAGGATGCCGACTGGATCGTCGCCGCCCGCGCCAATGGCTACCCGGATGTGGAAAGCCTGTGGCGGCGGGCCGGGGTGCCGGTGGCCGCACTTGAACGGCTGGCCGAGGGCGACGGCTTTGCCGCCCTCGGCCTGACCCGACGCGCCGCCCTCTGGGCGGTGCGCGCGCTCAGGGCATCCAAACCCCTGCCGCTGTTCGCGGGCATGGATGGCGAGGGGATCATGGAGCCGGGCGTGACGCTCCCGGACATGACGCTGGGCGAGGCGGTGGTCGAAGATTACCTGGCGCTGCGCCTGTCCCTGCGCGCGCATCCCCTGGAACTGCTGCGCCCGGACATCGCCGGGCTGACCACTGCGGCGGAGCTGGCGCAGGCGCGCGGGCGGGTCAGCACCTGCGGGCTGGTCATCACCCGGCAGCGGCCCGGCACGGCCTCGGGGGTGATCTTCATCACGCTGGAGGATGAAACCGGCGTGGCCAATGTGGTGGTCTGGCCCAAGGTTTACGCGCACTTCCGCCGCGCGGTGATCGGTGGGCGGCTGTTGCGCATCACGGGAAGGCTGCAGCGTGAAGGCATGGTCATCCACCTTATCGCCGAGGATGTAACGGATCTGTCGGCCCGGCTGTCGACCCTGGGCCAGGGCGGCGAGATCGACCCCACGCAGGGCCGCGGGGATGAGGCCCGCCGCCCCGTTCCCACCCGCCAGCCCCGCAGCGCCCGCCACCCGCGCGATCAGGCCCGGGTGTTGTTTCCCAGCCGGGATTTTCATTGACACGGCGCTGCGCGTGCCACGCCTGAAGCGCCGGGATTGGCGCATTTCCGCAACAGCGCTGCCGGGCGCACGGGCTCGTGACTTGCGATTCGGGAACTCTTTTCGCAATAAAGCATTCAAGAAACGGCAAATAAGAAAGAGGATTGGTCCATGTCTGACAAGCGATTTTCCCGGAGGGCTTTGTTGGGAACGGGTGCTGCGGTTCTGGGCGCGTTGGCTGCTCCCGGGATTGCACGGGCTGTATCCGTCCCGGAATATGAACCCGAAACCACCGTGCGCCGCGCGCAGCGCAATGTAATGGGCTTTCGCAACCAGCGCTGGCAAGATCACTTCGACAACCTGAACAAGGGTGCGATCCTGTGCGATACGGATTCGCGCGCGCTCTATTATTGGTCCGAGGATCAGAGCGTGCAGCTGGTCTATCCCTCGTCCGTGCCCATGTCCGAGGAATTCACCCGCCGCGGCTATACCCATGTCACGCTGAAGCGGTTCGAGCCCACCTGGATCCCCACGCCGGGCATGCGTGAGCGCGACCCCTCGCTGCCGGAAATCGTTCACGCCGGCCCGGACAACCCGCTGGGCACCCGCGCCATGAACCTCAGCTGGCAGTATTACCGCATCCACGGGATTGACAACCCCGCCAAGATCGGGCGGCGCGCGTCGAACGGCTGCATCGGCCTGATGAACCCGCATGTGGAGTATCTGTACGAACTGGTCGAGATCGGCACCCAGGTGCGCATCATCTGACCGGCGGATCAAAGCCGCCCGCGAACCCGCAGCCCGGCCGCATCCGCGCGCCGGGCTTGCCTTTTTCCGGGCCGCCCCTGTAACCATGGGGCGCAACACAGTCACAAGGGCACTCATGTCCGACATCCCCCCCTTCCGGGCCGAGGTCTTTGCCGCGGCAGACATCACCGTGGTCTCTGGCACCGCGCAGGGGGATGCGCTTGCCGAACCCGCCGAGGTGTTCGAGGGGGATATCTATCAGCTCTCCACCACTGCCCGGCCCCAGGGGCTGGACCTGGATGCCCGCGCAACCCCCATGGTGGTGGCGCCGGGATCGGCGCTGGGCCAGACGGGCGCGCCTGTCATCCCCGCCGGGCGGCTGGTCCTGATGGCACATGACGGTGACAGCGTGACGCTGGAGCTGATGCGCATGGAGCATGCGGTTTATGCGCTGCCGCTCAGCCCGATGCGGGCGGGGGTGGATTACACGCTGGTGCGCGCCGGGGCGGACTCGGGTGACATCCGCCTGTCGGACATGGCCTGCGCATCCCTGGTGCGCGGCACCCGCATTGCCCGCCCCGATGGCACGCAGACCCCGATCGAGGCGCTGCGCCCCGGCGATGCGGTGCTGACCCGGGACCATGGCGCGCAGCCGCTGGTCTGGATCGGACGGACCAGTCAGCGCGCGCAGGGCGCCTTTGCGCCGGTGGAATTTGCCGCCGGTGTGCTGGGCAATGCCGCGTCGTTGCGGATCAGCCCGCACCACCGGGTGTTCCTGTATCAGCGGGGCGATGCGCGCCTGGCCGGCCGGGCCGAGATTCTGGTGCCCGCCCGCGCGCTGGTCGATGGCGCCCGGGTGCGCCTGCGCGAAGGGGGCTTTGTAGAGTATTTCAGCCTGGTCTTCGACGCGCATGAGATCGTCTATGCCGAAGGCATCCCGGTCGAAAGCCTCTGGGCCAGCAGCGCCATGGTGCCGCGTCTGTCACCCACCCTGGCCGAGGATCTGCGCACACGCTTCCCCGGGCTGGGCCAGCGGCCCCATTTCGCCGCTGAACCCGTGGCGCCTGAGCCGGACTTGCAGGCCCGGTTCCTGCGCGGCGGGGTTGCAGAGGACTGAACGCCCCCCGGCCCCGGGTTATTCCGCCGCCTGACGCTGGGCCAGTGTCTTGAGCAGGTACTCCTCCAGATCCTCGCGCAGATCCTCGCGCGCCAGGCCAAAGGCCATGGTCGCCTGCAGGAACCCGGCCTTGGAGCCGCAATCGAAGCGTTGCCCGTCAAAGCGGTAGCCATAGACATTGTTCGACTGTTCGATCTGGGCGGCGATGGCATCGGTCAGCTGGATCTCGCCGCCCGCGCCGGGGGTCGCACTGTCCAGGTTGCGCATGACATCCGGCGACAGGATATAGCGCCCGATCACCGCCAGGTTCGACGGCTCGGTGCCGGGGGCGGGTTTTTCGACCATCCCCTTGACCGGCAGGACCGACCGGATGGCAGGATGCACGTCCAGCACGCCATAGGCGCTGACCTTGTCGCGCGGGACCTCCATGGCGGCGACCATGCTGCCGCCGGTATCGGCATAGGCTTCGACCATCTGTTTCAGGCAGGGCTTGTCGGCAGCGATCACGTCATCGGGCAGCAGCACGGCAAAGGGCTCATCCCCGATCAGATGGCGCGCGCACCAGACCGCATGGCCCAGCCCCAGCGCCTGATGCTGGCGGACATAGGCGATGGCGCCGCTGTCCATGTTGGTGGCCTCCAGCGTTTCCAGCAGCGCGGTCTTGCCCTTGGCGCGCAGGCTGGCCTCCAGTTCCGGGGCGTGATCGAAGTAATCCTCCAGCGCGCTTTTCCCGCGCGAGGTGACGAAGATGAATTCGGTGATCCCGGCGGCGCGGGCCTCGTCGATGGCGTATTGGATCAGCGGGCGGTCCACCAGCGTCATGATCTCCTTCGGCACCGATTTGGTGGCGGGAAGGAACCGCGTGCCCATGCCTGCCACGGGAAATACTGCCTTGGTGACCTTATGTGCCATGTCTTTCTCCAATTTCCTGACCTGTGTCTTGCAAGCGATGCAGGGGCAATCCTGTCGCGCTTGCGGCTTGGGGCCAGTTTTCGCCGGAGAATCCTGTCAAATTTTAGACGTTCGAGGGCCAGTTCATGAAGAAATGCGGGTTTTTCGGGCAGGGTGACTGCTATATTTGCAGTTTGTGGCCGATAGGAAACAGGGTGTTGTGTATCCGCCGCAGTGCCGGGGTCAGCCCGGGGGTGTCAGGTCCACACCCGGCGCCAAGGCCAGGAAAAAGGGGTTTTCATACCCCGATTTGCCATACAGCAGGGGTTGGTGATCATCGAAGCGCAGCACCTGTCCGCCGGCCCCGGCCAGCACGGCATGGCCTGCGGCGGTGTCCCATTCCATGGTCCGGCCAAGGCGGGGGTAGAGATCAGCCTCACCCGCGGCGACCAGGCAGAATTTCAGCGATGACCCGGCGCTGACCAGATCGGCCACCTGGTAGCGGGCGATATAGGCGTCGGTGGCCAGATCACGGTGAGATTTCGAGGCCACCACCCTGAGCGCGTCATTCGCCGGTTCCCGCACCCGCAACGGACGTAACGTGCCGGGGGTCGAAAAGGGGCCCTCCTCTTCGACGCTGCTGCCATCGGCGCGTGTGTAGAACATGCGCGCGCGGGCCGGGGCGTAGACCACGCCACGCACCGGCACGCCGTTTTCCACCAGCGCGATATTGACGGTGAAATCCGACCGTCGGCGGATGAATTCCTTGGTTCCGTCCAGCGGGTCGATGATGAAGAACCGATCCGCCGAGAGGCTGTGGCTGTCGGCGCGTTCCTCGGTCACCACCGGGATATGGGGAAATGCGCGCTCCAGCCCGGCGATGATGATCCGATCGGCGGCCAGGTCGGCCTCGGTCACGGGGCTGTCGTCGGATTTGGCGCGGATGTCGAAATCATCGCGCGCGTGGATCGCCATGATTGCCGCACCGGCATCGCGGGCCAGGTCGCGCAGCACTGATTCGATCTGCTCTGCCTCGGTCATGACCTGTTCCCTTCGCACGCGTTGAGTAACCTTTTCGCATGCCTTATGCTGTCAGCATAGCCGAACCGCAAGTCAGCGGCATTCCATGGGGCTGCCATGCAGAACACACACCGCGCGGAACCGGCGTTTCTGGTCGCGCTCAGCATATTCGAACTGATCTTTCACGCCGCGGTTCGCTCCATCCGCAAGAGCCATGGCAACGCCATCATCGGGCTGATGATCAACATTGCCCAGACCCTGGCGCTGGTGCTGGTCTTCTATGTGGTCTTTGCCTTCTTCGGCCTGCGGGGCGCCGGTCTGCGGGGCGATTTCCTGCTCTATCTGATGACCGGCGTGTTCCTGTTCATGTGCCATGTGAAAACGCTTTCGGCGGTGGTGGGGTCCGAGGGGCCGACCTCACCCATGATGAAACACGCGCCGATGAACACCATCATCGCCATCGGCGGCGCCGCGTTGGGCGAGCTTTACGTGCAGGTGCTGTCGCTGTTCGTGATCCTGTTCCTGTATCACGCCATCTGGACCCCGCTTGAGGTGCACCAGCCCGCCCCGGCCTTTGCCATGCTGCTGGTGGCCTGGTTTGCCGGGCTGGCGCTGGGCATGGTGCTGCTGGCGGTGAAACCCTGGGCGCCCAATGCGGTCAAGCTGACGACCCAGGTCTATACCCGGTTCAACATGATCGCCTCGGGCAAGATGTTCGTGGCCAATATCCTTCCGGCCAGCTTCCTGCCCTATTTCACCTGGAACCCGCTGTTTCATCTGATCGATCAGGCGCGGGGCTTTACCTTCAATGATTACAACCCGTTCAACACATCACTGATGTATCCGATCTGGTTCGCGCTGGTGGTCATTCTTGTTGGCCTGATGGGGGAATTCTATACCCGGCGGAACGTCTCGGTCAGCCGTACCGCGCGGCAATGACGCCCCAACCAAAAGTAACTGTAGCCTGAAGCGATGTTACGGTGCATGCTGCACCTGCGTGATGCGCTGTTGAAGGAGGTTGGAAAGCTCTGTACATTCTGAACTCGGAATTCCGAATTCGGGTAAAAATTTCGTGGACAGATTGGTAAACTTCTTTTACCACCGAATCGGGAGGAGCATGGGAAAGGGCGTAGTGCAGAGGAAACTGCCCCCTTGTTGAACCCAGCCCACCCTATGACGCGCGCATCAAGCCGCATCCGGGAACGCCCGGGACCGTTCAACAGCAGGGAGGAACCCCATGAGGAAACTACTGACAACCACCGCAGTTTGCGCCGCCATGGTCGCACCGGCCGCGCAGGCCCAGGAAACCTGGCAGCTGCAGTCGACCTATCCCGGGTCGCTGACGCAGCTGGGCACGCTGGGTGTGCGGATTGCGGATAACATCACCCGAATCATGGAAGGCGAGATCACCGTCCAGTTCCAGGAGCCCGGCGGCATCGTCCCCGCGCTTGAAGCATTCGACGCCGTGGGCACCGGCGCGGTTGAGATGGCCTGGTCCACCCCGGGCTACTGGGCCGGGCGCGTTCCGGCGCTGCAGTTCATGGGCTCGGTGCCCTTTGGCCCGGAAACCGGCGAATACCTGGCCTGGTTCTTCTATGGCGGCGGGCAGGAGCTGATGGACGAGCTCTATGAGCCGCACAACATCAAATCCATCATGTGCGGCGTTCTGGCCCCCGAAGGCGCCGGCTGGTTCCGCGAGCCGATCGAATCGGTCGAGGATTTCCAGGGCCTGACCATGCGCTTCTTCGGCCTGGGCGCCAAGGTGATGGAGAAGATGGGCGCCTCGACCCAGTTGCTCGCAGGCGGTGACATCTTCCCGGCGCTGGAGCTTGGCACCATTGATGCGGCCGAATTCTCGATGCCCGCCATCGACCTGAACCTTGGCTTCTATCAGGTGGCGCAGCATTACTACCTGCCCGGCTGGCACCAGCAGTCCACCCTGTTTGACCTGATGATCAACCTGGATCTGTGGGAAAGCCTGGATGAGCAGACCCAGTTCAAGATCGAAACCGTCTGCCAGGCCAACCTGCTGCACGGCTTCGTCGAAGGTGAGGCGATCCAGTTCGATGCCCTGGCCGAGCTGGAAGAGCGCGGTGTGACGATCCACCAGTTCGATGAGGAAATCCTGGAAGCGCTGGAAGCCGCCTGGATGGAAGTGATCGAGGAGGAGTCCGCCGCCGATCCCGATTTTGCCCGGGTCTATGAAAGCTACAGGACCTTCCGCGAGAATTACGCGGTCTGGGGCGAACGGGGTTACTTGCGTTAATCCGCCGACACATTCACTGTAACCATGCATTTGCCGCGCGCGACATCTGGCCGCGCGCGGCATCCCTATGATCCGAAAGGAGCCGCTGCATGGCCTTGCGCGAGACCCTTGGAACCGTTGGTGGCATCTTGTCGCTTGCCGCAGCTTTCTGGCTGGTTGTGCTGCCATCGGATTCGACGATGATTTTCGCCACGGTGGGCGTGCTGGTGCTTGGCCTTGTGGCTTCGACCTTCCTGCGCGGCAATCCGGCGGTGTTTGCAGCCGCCAGCGTATTGGGCTGGTTTTCGGTCATGTTCGCCCAGCCCTTTGCGCTGACCACGCGTGAGATCAACGCCCTGCGACGGGTCGCCAACCGCGGCGATGAGCAGGCCGAGGCCCTTCTGGCCTATTATGAGGTCATGACCCCCTACGCGCCCTATCTGATGCTTGCGCTGACGGTGATCATTCTGGGCATGTTCGGCTACGGGATGGCGCGCGGGCGGCTGACGGTTTTCCACAACATGCTGGACGCCAGCAACGGGCTGGCAACCTTCCTCACACGGGTGGGGGTCACCGCGGCGGTGGTTCTGCTGTCGGCACTGATCTTTGCAATCATGTATGATGTGATCCAGCGCCAGTACCTGGGCTACAATCCGCAATGGACCCGCACCGACTGGTACCGGATGTTCAGCGCCACCAGGGTTCAGGAAATGGAGTGGCATCTGCACGCAGCGCTGTTTCTGTTCTGTCTGGGCTATGCCTATGTGAAGGATGCACATGTGCGGATCGAACTGGTCCGCGACACGCTGCGCCCGCGCACCCGCGTCTGGATCGAACTGGCCGGGTGTCTGCTGTTCATGGTGCCCTATTGCTATGTGGTCATGCAGTACGGCATCGAAAACGCCATGCGATCCTGGAATATAGGCGAAGGATCGGCTGCGCAGACCGGGCTTCCGAACCGCTTCGTCATCAAGGCCATGCTGCCGCTGGGCTTTGCGCTGATCGCGCTGGCGGGCATGTCGGTGGCACTGAAATGCATGGTCTATCTGTTCGGCCCGCCTTCGCTGAAATCGCAGTCGAACTATTACGCCTACAGCCACCAGAACCCGGCACCGCCCGAAGAGAGCGAGCTTCCACCGCAGGCGCAGGCGCGCTGAACACGCCGCCGGGACGAGGGACAGATAAACGATGGAAATTCTTGTAACCTATCTGCCGCTGGTGATGTTCGCCGTGCTGGCGATGCTTTTGTTCACCGGATATCCGGTGGCCTTCATCCTGGGCGGTGTGGCGCTGTTGTTCGCGGTGCTGGGCGATTTCTTCGGCACCTTCCGGCTGCAGCAACTCACCCTGATCCCGCTGCGCATCTATGGCGGGACCATGGAAAGCCTGGTGCTGGTGGCGATCCCCATGTTCACCTTCATGGGCACCATGCTGGAGAAATCCGGCGCCGCGCGGGATCTGCTCTTTGCGCTGCAGGTGATCCTGCGGCGGGTGCCGGGGGGGCTGGCGCTGTCGGTCACGTTGATGGGCACCATCATGGCGGCAACCACGGGGATCATCGGCGCCTCGGTGGTGATGATCACGCTCATGGCCCTGCCGGTGATGATGAAGGCGGGCTACAACATGCCGCTGGCCACGGGGACCATCGCGTCCTCGGGGACGCTGGGCATCCTGATCCCGCCTTCGATCATGCTGGTGATCATGTCAGACCTGCTGTCGGTGCCGGTGGGGACAGTGTTCATTGCCGCGCTCATGCCGGGGCTGCTGCTGGCGGCGCTCTATTTTGTCTACATCCTGCTGTTGTGCGGGTTCCGCCCCGAACTGGCGCCACCCATGGCCGATGACATCGGCCCTTCGACAAGGCTGGAATTCTGGAAGATGATCTTCTCCAGCTTCCTGCCGCCGATCTTCCTGATCGCCATGGTGCTGGGGTCGATCTTTGCGGGGTTTGCGACCCCGACCGAGGCTGCGGGAGTGGGTGCCTTCGGCTCGATCCTGCTGGCGGCGTATAACCGGCGCCTGACCTGGGCGAACTTCCTGGAGGTCTGCAAACGCTCGGCGCTGACGGTGGCGATGCTGTTCGGCATCTTCGTCGGCGCCACGGCCTTCGCCTTCGTGTTCAAGGCCATCGGCGGCGAGACCCTGATCGTCAATTTCATCCGCGACACCGGCGTGGGGCCGTGGTCGATCCTGTTCGTCCTGCTGGCCATGGTGTTCCTGCTGGGCTTCTTCTTCGACTGGATCGAGATCACGCTGATCGTGCTGCCGATCTTTGCCCCCATCGTGGCGCTGCTGGATTTCGGCGGCCATGTCGGCACCTGGGACGGGATCGGCAACCCGATCATCATATGGTTCCTGATCCTGGTGGCGGTGAACCTGCAGACCAGTTTCCTGACACCGCCCTTCGGCTTCGCGCTCTTCTACATGAAGGGGGTGGCCCCGCCCGAGGTGAAGATCCAGCAAATCTACAAGGGGATCATTCCCTTTGTGGCGCTGCAGGTGGTGGGACTGGCGCTTTGCGTGGCCTTTCCGGCGATCGTGCTGTGGTTCCCGAGTTACATTCTGGGCGGATAGCGGTACTTTAGCATCTCGCTCGGAAGTGGACTCCGGTTCCGAGCTTTTCGACATGCGAAAATAAACGCTCTACCCGACTGATCCGATGCGCTGGCCGGCGGGGGTTCCGCCGGCCTTTTTCCCGGGAGTGCCGCGCTTGTTCCTCGATCCGTTGCTCTATGCGTTCCTGTTTCTCGGGCTGTTCTCGCCGGGGCCGAATGTGATCATGCTGACGGCTTCGGGCGCGCGCTTCGGGTTCCGGGCCAGCCTGCCGCATCTGTTCGGCGTGGTGCTGGGCGTGGGGGTCATTGGTGCGGTCACGGCGCTGGGCGTGGGGGCACTGGTGCTGGCCAGCCCCGTGCTGGGCACGGTGTTGCGGGGGCTGGCGGCGGCGTGGATCCTGTATATGGCCTGGAACTATTACAAGGCTACACGCAGCCCGGCGGGGATGGTCGCAGACAAGGGCACGCCCATGACGCTCTGGCAGGCGGTGCTGTTTCAGTGGATCAATCCGAAGGTCTGGGCGGTGGCCTTTGCGGCTTCGGCGGGCTATGGCGCAGGCATGGCCCCGGCGTGGGAGGCCGCGCGGTTGGCCACGGCGTTTTCCAGCGTGAACCTCGGGGTATGCCTGTTCTGGACCTCGGCCGGGGCGCTGCTGACGACGCTGCTGCAATCGCCGCGTCGCTGGCAGGTGTTCATGCGGATCATGGCGCTGTTGCTGGCAGTTTCGGCGCTGATGGTGTTTCTGTAACCTTGGATGCGGAGCGCGCGTTCCGCGCGCAGGTCTTCTGGCGCTTCGCTGTCGCTGCGCGCGGCTGGGACCTGTTGCGGCAGGCAGGACAGAGGGGGAAGGTGGATGAATCTGGCAAGGCTGGCAGCAGAGCGCGGCGCCGACGGGCGCCCGGTGCGGGTGGCGCTGATCGGCGCGGGCAAGTTCGGGTCGATGTTTCTGGCACAGGTGCCGCATATCGCGGGGCTGGAGGTCAGCCATATCGCCGATCTGGACGTGGACCGTGCCCGGGCGGCCTGCCGCACGGTGGGCTGGGATGACGGGCGGATTGCGGGAACGCAGTTTCTGGACAGCGGTGTGGCGGCGGCGCAGGCGGGGGTGGATGTGGTGATCGAGGCCACGGGCGCCCCCGGCCCCGGGATCGCCCATGCGTTGGCCGCCATGGAGGCGGGCGCGCATGTGGTGATGGTGAATGTAGAGGCCGATGTGCTGGCCGGTCCGGTTCTGGCGGAACGCGCGCGGGCGGCGGGGGTTGTCTATTCCATGGCCTATGGCGACCAGCCCGCGCTGGTATCGGAGATGGTGGACTGGGCCCGCGCCACGGGGTTCGAGGTGGCCGCGGCGGGGAAGGGGACGAAGTACCTGCCCGCCTATCATGGCGTGACGCCGGATGATGTCTGGTCGCACTACGGGCTGACGGCGCAGGAGGCCGCCGCGGCGGGCATGAACCCGCAGATGTTCAACAGTTTCCTTGATGGGACCAAATCCGCGATCGAGATGGCGGCGATTGCCAATGCCTGCGGGCTGGATGTGCCCGAGGGTGGCCTGGGCTTCCCGCCCTGCGGGGTGGATGATCTGGCCCATGTGCTGCGCCCGCGCGCGGTTGGCGGGCAGTTGGCGCGCGACGGGATGGTCGAGGTTGTCTCCAGTCTGGAGCGCGATGGCCGCCCGGTGTTCCGCGATCTGCGCTGGGGCGTCTATGTGGTGCTGAAGGCGCCCAATGATTATGCGGCTGCCTGTTTCCGCCAATACGGGCTGCCGACGGATGCCTCGGGGCGCTATGCGGCCATGTACAAGCCGTTCCATCTGATCGGGTTGGAACTGTCGGTCTCGGTCCTCTCGGCGGCGCTGCGGGGGGAACCCACGGGCCAGACGCGGGAATGGCGCGGCGATGCGGTGGCCGTGGCCAAGCGCGACCTGCGCGCGGGCGAGGTTCTGGACGGCGAGGGCGGCTGGACCGTCTGGGGCAAGGCGGTTCCGGCGGCGCAGTCGCGGGCAGGCGCGCTGTTACCGATCGGTCTGGCGCATGGGGTGCCGGTTGGGCGCGATGTGGCCGCGGGCGAGATGCTGTGCATGGCGGATGTGACGCTGGACGAGGGCGCCGAAGCTGTCAGACTGCGGCGCGCAATGCTGGGCTGAGGTCGGAATTTTGATCAAATCCTTGCTGGCCCATGCCGATCACGCAGCTTTTGGCTTGTGAAACTGCTGCCACGGCCCTTAGACTTTTTCCCAGAGGCGGCGAACGCCCGGAAATCCATGTGGCCCAGGCCACCCAAGTCAGGGAGCTTCACCCATGCAGAAAAACCGCTTTGTCATGGCCGCCTGTGCCGCCATCATCGCCCAGGCGGGCGCGGCGCAGGCCGATGTGGTCAATGTGTTCAACTGGTCCGATTACATCACCGATGAAGTGCTGGAGCGCTTCACCGAAGAAACCGGCATCACTGTCAACTATGACGTCTATGACAGCAACGACACGCTGGAGGCGCGTCTGCTGGCGGGCTCTTCAGGGTTCGATGTGGTGGTGCCGACGGCGACCTTCTTGCAGCGCCAGATCGCGGCCGGGGTGTATCAGCCGCTGGACCGTGACCAGCTGCCCAATTGGGAGCATATGGACGAAGGCCTGATGGCCGCCGCCGCCGCCCATGACACGGGCAATGAACATGCCACCATCTACATGTGGGGCACCACCGGCATCGGCTACAACATCGACATGGTCGCCGAACGGCTGGGCGAGGATTTCGAGGTCGATACCTGGGACATGGTCTTTGACCCCGAGATCGCCGCGCAACTGGCCGATTGCGGGATCTCCTGGCTTGATTCGCCCACCGACATGTTCCCCGCCGCCTTCGCCTGGATGGGGCTGGACCCGCAATCCACCGATGCGGCGGATTTCGAAGCCGCCGCCGAGATGATGATGGAGGCGCGCCCGCATGTGCGGTATTTCCACTCCTCGCAGTATATCTCGGACCTGGCGAATGGAGAAATCTGCGTGGCCGTGGGCTGGTCCGGCGATGTGCTGCAAGCCGCCGACCGCGCCGAGGAAGCGGACCGCGGCGTCAATGTCTGGTATGCGATCCCGCGCGAAGGGGCGATGCAGTGGTTCGACATGCTGGCCATCCCGGCGGATGCGCCGAACCCCGAAAACGCCCATGCCTTCATCAACTTCATGATGGAGCCTTCGGTCGCGGCCGAGATCACCAATTACGTCTGGTTCCCCAACGCCAATGCCACCTCCTTTGATCTGGTGGACGAGGATATCCGCACCGATCCGGCAATCTATCCCACCGATGACGTGCTGGACACGCTGTTTACCGGCGTCACCTATGACAGCCGCACCGACCGGACCGTGACGCGCCTGTGGACCCGGGTGCGCACCGGCCAGTAAGCGACATGACCCGCCCGGGGCACTGGCTCGGGCGGGTCTTTTCCAAGCCGGGACGCACCAATATGTCCGAACCACAGATTGCCGCCGATACCCGTCCCTGGCGCGATCCCGCCCGCCAGCCCTTTATTGAAATCCGCAACATCACCAAGCGCTTCGGCGATTTCACCGCCGTCAATGACGTGTCGTTGGGCATCCACCGGGGCGAGTTGTTCTGCCTGCTGGGGGGGTCAGGCTGCGGCAAGTCCACGCTGCTGCGGATGTTGGCCGGGTTCGAAACCCCGACCGAAGGCGCCATCCTGATTGACGGGCAGGACATGGGCCGCGTGCCCCCGGACCGGCGCCCCACCAACATGATGTTCCAGTCCTACGCGCTGTTTCCGCATATGACGGTGGAAAAGAACGTGGCTTACGGCCTGCTGCGCGAGGGGATGTCCCGCCGCGAGGCCTATGCCCGCGCGGCCGAGATGCTGAAAATGGTCAAGCTGGAGTCCTTTGGCCGGCGCAAACCGCATCAGCTTTCCGGCGGCCAGCGCCAGCGGGTCGCCCTGGCCCGCGCGCTGATCAAGCAGCCGAAGGTGCTGCTGCTGGACGAACCCCTGGGCGCGCTGGACAAGAAACTGCGCGAGGAAACCCAGTTCGAGCTGATCCGCATTCAGGAAACCCTGGGCGTGACCTTCATCGTGGTCACCCATGACCAGGATGAGGCGATGACCCTGGCCACCCGCATCGGCGTCATGCGTGACGGGGTGATCGAACAGGTGGGCGAACCGCGCGAGATCTACGAGAATCCGAAATCCCGCTTCGTGGCCGATTTCATCGGCTCGGTGAACCTGTTCGAAGCCACGGTCGAAGCCGCCGCCCCCGACATGATGCGGCTGGCCTGCCCGGATGCGGGGGGCGCGGTGCTGGTCCCGCCGCAAACCGGGCTGACGCGGGGGCAGACCGTCTGGGGCGCCCTGCGCCCCGAACGCATCACGCTCAGCCGCGACCGCCCGGACAGCGCGCGCAATGTCCTGCGCGGCACGGTCGAGGATGTGGGCTATGTCGGCCATATGTCCACCTTTCGCGTGGTGCTGGACACGGGCCGCATGATCCGTGTGACCGAACCCAACAACCTGCGCGAAGGCAAGCCCATCAGCTGGGATGAACGGGTCTGGGCCAGCTTTCGCCCCGAAGCGTTCAAGGTGCTGACCGAATGAGCGCCGCGCCCGGCAACCCCCTGACCCGCAGCGCGCCCTGGCGCGGCACGGCGCGGGTGTTCGGCTGGCTGGGGATCAGCGGGCGCACGCTGGTCATCGCCATCCCCATGCTGTGGCTGCTGGTGTTCTTCCTGGTGCCCTTCTTCGTGCTGGGCCGGATTTCCCTGGCCGAGGCGATCATCGCCCGCCCCCCCTACACGCCGCTGTGGGAGCGTGACGCCGACGGCACGCTGCAGATCATCGCCACGCTGGAAAACTACCGCTGGCTCATGGAGGACCGGCTTTACGCCAATGCCTATCTGTCCTCGATCCGCATTGCCGTGGTCTCCACCATCTTCGCGCTGCTGATCGGTTACCCGATGGCCTATTTCATCGCCCGCTCGCCCGAACCGCGCCGCTCGATCCTGCTTTTGCTGGTGATCCTGCCCTTCTGGACCAGCTTCCTGTTGCGGGTCTATGCGTGGATGGGCTTTCTGCGGCGCGAAGGCGTGATCAACAATTTCCTCATCTGGGCCGGGGTGATCGACAGCCCGCTGACCATGCTGCAGACCGATTTCGCGGTCTATATCGGTATCGTCTACACCTATCTGCCCTTCATGATCCTGCCGCTCTACGCCAACCTCACCAAGCTTGATGATGCGCATCTGGAGGCGGCGGCGGATCTGGGCGCCTCGCCCATGGTGACCTTCTTCACCGTGACCCTGCCGCTGTCGCTGCCGGGGATCGTGGCGGGCTCCATGCTGGTCTTCATCCCGGCCATCGGCGAATACGTGATCCCGGCGCTGCTGGGCGGGCCGGACACGCTGATGATCGGCCGGGTGTTGTGGGATGAGTTCTTCTCCTCGCGCGACTGGCCGGTGGCCTCGGCGGTGGCGATCGTCATGCTGGTGCTGGTGGTCGCGCCGATCATGTGGCTGCAATCGGTCCAGAACCGGAGGGAGCTGAAATGACCGGGCGCGGCTGGGTCCTGCCCATGGCGGTGGTTTTCGGCTTCGTGTTCCTCTATGCGCCGATCATCTCGCTGGTGGTGTTTTCCTTCAACGAAAGCCGCCTGGTCACGGTCTGGGGCGGCTTTTCGACCCGCTGGTATGGAGAGCTGTTGCGCGACCGCCAGATCCTGAACGCCGCCTGGGTCAGCCTGAAGGTGGCGTTCTGGTCGGCCAACCTGGCGGTGATCGTGGGCACGCTGGGGGCCTTCGTGCTGGTGCGGATGGGGCGGTTCTTCGGGCGGTTGTTGCTGACCGGCATGATCACCGCGCCGCTGGTCATGCCCGAGGTGATCACCGGCCTGTCGCTCCTGCTGCTGTTCGTGTCGATGGAGCTGACACTGGGCTGGCCCGCCGGGCGCGGCCTGACCACCATCATCATCGCCCATACGACATTCTGCGCCGCCTTTGTCGCCGTGATCGCCCAGTCCCGCCTGCGTGATATGGACGAAAGCCTCGAAGAGGCCGCCCGCGACCTCGGCGCCGGCCCCGTCCGGGTGTTCTTCGACATCACCCTGCCGGTGATCACCCCGGCGCTGGTCTCGGGCTGGCTGCTGGCCTTCACACTGTCGCTCGATGATCTGGTGATCGCCAGCTTCGTTTCTGGCCCCGGCGCCAGCACCCTGCCCATGGTGATCTTTTCCAAGGTGCGGCTGGGTGTCAGCCCCGATGTCAACGCGCTGGCCACGATCATCATCGGCATCGTCACCATCGCCGTTCTGATCGTCGGCTGGATGCTCCGCAAACAGGCCCGCGCCGGACGCTGACCCATTCCGCAGCAAAACCCCGCCCCCCTTTCATCCTTGTAAAAATATCCCGGGGGGTCCGGGGGGCTGGCCCCCCGGTTATCGGCTTGGTCCGGGGGGCTGGCCCCCCGGCTATCGGCTTGGTCCGGGGGCATCGTTTCAAACACCCCTGGATCGGATCCCTACAGCGCTGCGGCCACCCGTGCGCCCTGGTCGATCGCCCGCTTCGCGTCCAGCTCTGCGGCAACATCCGCCCCGCCGATCACATGGATTTCCGCCCCCGTCGCGGCCAGCGTCTCGGCCAGGGCGCGCTCGGGTTCCTGCCCGGTGCAAAGCACGAAGGTATCGGCGGCGATCACCTCTTCGCTGCCGTCGCGGCGGATATGCAGGCCCGCATCGTCGAAGCGCAGATACTCCACCCCGCCCATCATCCGCACCCCGCGCGCCTGCAGGCCCAGCCGGTGAATCCAGCCGGTGGTCTTGCCCAGCCGCTTGCCGGGCTTTTCGGCCTTGCGCTGCATCAGGGTGATGGCCCTGGCGGGGGCCTCGGGGCGGGGGCCGTCGGGGGCAAGGCCCCCGGGGTGGCGGGCCGGATCGCTGACACCCCAGACCCGGGCCCAAAGCGCGGGCTCCATCGTCGGGCTGGGGCCGTGATGCGAGAGGTATTCGGCCACGTCAAAGCCGATCCCCCCCGCCCCCAGGATTGCGACGCGTGCGCCCGCCTGTGCCTTGCCGTGCAGCACATCGGTGTAGCGCAGGACATTCGCCCGCGCCTGCCCGGGGATCCCGGGGTCGCGCGGGCGCACGCCGGTGGCGATCACCACCGCATCAAAGCTCGCCAGCGCCGAGGCATCCGCGGCCTGGCCAAGCCGCAGCGTCACGCCTGCGCGCTCCAGCATGGTGGCGAACCAGTCCACCAGGCCGTGAAACTCCTCCTTGCCGGGGATCACGCGCGCCATGTTGAGCTGCCCGCCGATGCGGTCGGCCGTTTCGAACAGCGTCACCGCATGCCCGCGTTGCGCCGCCGTGATCGCGGCCATCATGCCCGCAGGCCCGGCGCCGACAACGGCGACGCGGCGCGGCGTGGTGGTGGGGGTGTAGGTCAGCTCGGTTTCATGCCCGGCGCGGGGGTTGACCAGACACGAGGCGACCTTGCCCTGAAACGTGTGGTCCAGACAGGCCTGGTTGCAGGCGATGCAGGGGGCGATTTCAGCGGCGCGGCCGGCCTTGGCCTTGGCCAGGAACTCCGGGTCGGCCAGGAAGGGGCGCGCCATGGAGACCATGTCGGCATCGCCGCGCGCCAGCACGTCTTCGGCCACCTGAGGGCTGTTGATGCGATTCGAGGTGATCACTGGCACCCCCACCGCCCCCATCAGCTTGCGCGTGACCCAGGTGAAATTCGCGCGCGGTACGGATGTGGCGATGGTGGGCACCCGCGCCTCATGCCAGCCGATGCCGGTGTTGAGCACATCGGCGCCCGCCTCTTCGATCGCGCGGGCAAGGCGCAGGACCTCGTCGAAGCTCTGGCCATTGGGGACCAGATCCAGCAGTGAAATCCGGTAGATCAGCAGGAAGTCGGGGCCGGTGGCGGCGCGGATGCGGCGCACCACCTCGACCGGCAGGCGCATGCGGTTGGCATAATCCCCGCCCCAGCGGTCGGTGCGGTGGTTGGTGTGCAGGCAGAGGAACTGGTTGAGGAAATAGCCCTCGGAGCCCATCACCTCGACCCCGTCATAGCCGGCGTCACGGGCGCGGGTGGCCGCCGTCACCATGTCGGTGATCTGCTTTTCGATCCCGTCCTCGTCCAGTTCGCGGGGGGTGAAGGGGGCGATGGGGGCGCGGATGGCCGAAGGGGCGACGCAGTCCTTGCCATAGGCGTAGCGGCCGGCGTGCAGGATCTGCATGGCGATCCGCCCGCCCGCGTCATGCACCCGGTCGGTGACGGTGCGGTGGTTGGCGATGTCGGTGTCGGTGAAAAGCCCCGCCGCGCCGGGGAAGACGCCGCCTTCGGCATTGGGGGCCATGCCGCCGGTGACCATCAGCCCCACGCCGCCGCGCGCGCGTTCCGCGTGGTATTCGGCGACGCGGTTCCAGTCGCCCATTTCCTCCAGCCCGGTATGCATGGAGCCCATGAGCACACGGTTGGGCAGGGTCAGCCGGCCCAGATCAATCGGGGTGAACAGATGCGGATAGGGGGACATGCGGGCACCTTCGGTTCCAGAGTGGCGCCACAGTGGCAGGGGCGTGGGGGCCTGTCACCCGTCACGCTGCGTCATCACACGGAGCGCGCGTTCCGCGCGCAGGTCTTCTGGCACTGCGTGCGGGTTTCAGGGGGCATTCTGCCCCCTCTGCGCGCGGGCGCGCATTCACCCCCGGAGAGTATTTCCGGCAAGATGAAGCTGAGAGGAGGCCCGGGATGGTGCGGAGAGGTTCAGCGTTCCCTTGGCGGGGGGGCGGCAGAGGTCTGCACCCCGCGGGCGCGCCAGCGTTCAAGCTCGGCGTAGCGGTCCAGTGCCATGACCCGGTAGTTGCGGTGATAGACATTCACGGCGAACAGGCGTTCCAGAGGGCGGCCGCGATTGGCGCGACGGAATTCAAGGTCTTCGGCCGCCAGCTGGTCGCGGATGGCGGGGTCGGTGCCGAAGCGAGTGGCGCGAGAGACCAGCGCGCCATCGGCGGCGGGAACCGCGCCTTCGAGCGCGGCCTGGCGGCTGCCGCCAAGGGCCGCGGCGATATCGGCGCGGGGCTGCGGGTCGGCGCGGTTGGTTCCGCCCGGCGTGGGGTCCGGCAGGCTGTCCATCCGGTCCGGCATTTCCAGAGGGCGGGTGGGCAGGATGGCGAACTCATCCGGGCTGCGCGATTCGGCGGCGGCATGCATGAGCGCGGGGTTTTCCGTCCCGCCGCATCCGGCCAGCGTGAGCAGCGCCAGCGCCATTACCCCCAGAACACCCTTGCCGCGCAGCATCATAAAGCCCCTTGTGTTCGCGTATCTCGGGCCCTGTTTACCCCATATGCCGCCAGCCGTCACGGGGTGTTCTTGCGCCCGGCAAAGAGGATCAGCAGGCCCGCGCCGGCGAAGATGGCCACATCGGCAATGTTGAAGGCATAGGGGTTGTTGATGCCGCAGCAGCTCATGTTGATGAAATCGGCCACGGCGCCGTAGCGCAGCCGGTCGATCACATTGCCCAGCGCGCCGCCGACCAGCAGACCGGCGGCCAGTTGCATCATGCGGTTGGCCCGCTCGCGCCAGGTCCAGACCAGCACCCATGTGCAGATGGCGAGGGCCAGGGCGATCAGGATCCAGCGGGTGGCATCCGTGCCGCCGCCAAACAGGCCGAAATTGATGCCGGTATTCCAGGCCATGGTGAAATTCAGATAGGGGGGCCAGATTTCGACATAGAGGCGCTGGGCGAGGGCCATGCGGTCGATCACGGCCCATTTGCTGGCCTGATCGGCCAGCAGGGTCAGGGCAAGTGTGGCAGCGAGTATGCGCATGGCCGTTCAGTGCCGGAAATGGCGCTGGCCGGTGAAGACCATGGCCAGGCCAGCTTCGTTCGCGGCGGCGATCACGGCGTCATCGCGCATGGAGCCGCCGGGCTGGATGATGGCGGTGGCCCCGGCCTCGGCCGCGGCCAGAAGCCCGTCGGCAAAGGGGAAGAAGGCGTCCGAGGCGACCACTGACCCTTGGGTCAGGGGCGCGGGAAGGTCCAGCGCCTGTGCCATGTCGGCGGATTTGCGCGCGGCAATGCGGGTGCTGTCGATCCGGCTCATCTGGCCTGCGCCGATGCCGACGGTGGCCTGGTCCTTCGCGTAGACGATGGCGTTGGATTTCACATGTTTGGCCACGCGCCAGGCAAAGAGCATGTCATCAAGCTCGGCCCGGGTGGGGGCGCGGTCGGTGACCACGCGCAGGGCGTCGGCATCGATCATGGCGCTGTCCCGGTCCTGCACCAGAAACCCGCCCGAGAGCTGGCGCAGCGAGAGGGCGGGTGCGCCGGCCAGCGGCAGGCCATTGGTGGTCAGCAGCCGCAGGTTGGGTTTGGTGGCGAAATGCGCCATGGCGTCCTCGTCAGCGCCGGGGGCGATGACGACTTCGGTGAAGATCTCGGTGATGGCGCGGGCGGTGGCCAGATCCAGTTTCATGTTCAGCGCGATGATCCCGCCGAAGGCCGAGGTCCGGTCACAATCATATGCGCGGGCGTAGGCTTCGGCCAGGGTGTCGGCGCGGGCCACGCCGCAGGGGTTGGCGTGTTTGATGATGGCGCAGGCGGGGCCATCGGCAGGCAGGAATTCGGCCACCAGTTCGAAGGCGGCATCGGTGTCGTTGAGGTTGTTCCAGGACAGTTCCTTGCCCTGATGCTGGGTGGCATTGGCCACGCCGGGGCGGTCGCTGCCATCGCGGTAGAAAGCGGCCGTCTGGTGCGGGTTCTCGCCGTAGCGCAGGGTCTGGGCCAGGGTTCCGGCCACCACCCGGTGGCGCGGGGCGGGCTCGCCCATGGCACCGGCCATCCACCCCGAGACCGCCGCGTCATAGGCTGCCGTGCGCCCATAGGCGATCTGCGCCATGCGCTGGCGGAAGGCATAGCCGGTATGGCCGTCATGGCTGTCCAGTTCGGCCAGCAGGGGGCCGTAATCCTGCGGATCGGTCAGCACGGTGACAAAGCGGTGGTTCTTGGCGGCGGCGCGGATCATGGCCGGGCCGCCGATGTCGATGTTTTCCACCGCTTCGTCATACCCGGCGCCGCGGGCCACCGTGGCCTCGAACGGGTAGAGGTTGACCACCAGCAGGTCGATGTCGCCGATCCCGTGGGTGTCCATGGCGGCCCTGTGCGCGGGATTGTCGCGCAGGGCCAGCAGCCCGCCATGGACCATGGGGTGCAGGGTCTTGACCCGGCCGTCCATCATTTCCGGAAAGCCGGTGATCTCGGCGACATCCTGCACGCGCAGCCCGGCGTTGCGCAGGGCCGATGCGGTGCCACCGGTGGAGATCAGCGCCACCCCGCGCGCGGCCAGCGCCTGGCCCAGGTCGATCAGGCCGGTCTTGTCCGAAACCGAGATCAAGGCGCGGCGCAGGGGAAGGGTATCGGTCATGGCGGGTCTTTCGGGTTATGGGCGGCCCTATGGGTCGTCAGAGTGGTGGCAGCGCCAGCGCGTCATCGCGGCCGATGTCGCGCAGGGCGAGGGGGGTGTCGGCGGTCTTGGCCAGGGTCCAGGCAATCTGGCTGGTATAGTCCCGGACCGCGGCTGACAAGGTGATCTGCATTGTGGCACGGGGCCGCAGTGCTGCGGCCTCCAGATAGACCGATGGCTCCAGCGACAGCCGTGCCGGGCCCTCGAAGCGCAGCGCCCAGACCTCGCCGCTTTGCAGGGTTATGGTGGCGCCGGTGCCTGCGGGGTCCGGTTCGGCCCGGGCCTGCGGGTGCAGGTGAAAGCGGATCGCATAGCCGATACCGTGGTCGCCCGCCCGGGCCAGCACCCGTTCAAGCCGGTGCTTGTCGTCCGGGGCCAGGGCCACCAGCGTGTCTTCGCCCACCAGCGCCCGGCCATCGCGGCTGAGGTCCAGCCGCCGCAGATGGGTGAGCCCGTGGCTGGCCACATAGCCGTCATGGCTGAGCAGAAAGGCGGTGTGCGAGGGTTCGCGCTCCAGCTCGGCGCCGATGGTGCGCGGTCCGTCACCCAGGGGGGCGCTGCCGCGGCGCGTGACCCCCATCCGGGCCGAGGACAGGCCATCCAGCGCCAGGGTGGAATGCGAGGCCGTGGCCCGGCTGGCCCGTTCCCAATCGGCGCCGAAGGGTGCCCCCGCGCCACAGTT
This sequence comes from Rhabdonatronobacter sediminivivens, assembly GCF_013415485.1. Taxonomy (GTDB): domain Bacteria; phylum Pseudomonadota; class Alphaproteobacteria; order Rhodobacterales; family Rhodobacteraceae; genus Rhabdonatronobacter; species Rhabdonatronobacter sediminivivens. The sequence continues at coordinate 106,883 of NZ_JACBXS010000003.1, forward strand.
GACGATCACCGCGCGCCGGTTCGACACCAGTTCGAATGCGAGGGTGGAGGCATGGGCGCGCTCGGACCCCGGGCCCAGCGGCGGCGGGGCGGCATCGACGATGAGCGTGCTGCGCCCGCCTGTCAGCCGCCCATATCCCATGGCGCGCCCGTCCCGGGACGGGGCACGAATGGCCGACTCGGCCAGCGTCCGGTCCAGCAGCCCTTCGGTTGCGCTGTCGGCCCCGTGAAAGCGCGGCAGCGCGCCATCGGCATGGCGCAGGGTGCGCAGGGTGATGGCGATGTGTTCGATCGCTTCGGTGATGGCCAGTTCGACCATGCGTCCGGCATCCTCCAGCGCCCGTGCGGCTGTGGTCAGCAGCACCAGGATATCCAGCAGTTCCTGTGGGTTGCGGCTGGGAATGGCGCCATTGGCATCGATCCGGGCGCGGCATTCGCGGACCAGGGCGGCCTTGGCGGCGGGGACATGGCCCGCCATCCCCTGCAGCGAGAGCGCGGCCAGCAGCAGCCCGGTCAGGGCCTCCAGTCGTGGTTGGCCAGGCGCTGCGGCATCCCAGCGGCGCGCGACAAAGGCCGTGTGATGGGCAAGTGCGCGCAGGAAGGCATCATCGCGCGCCGGGGCCTTGCCATCGGACATCAGCAACAGCGCATGGCCGGTCCAGCGCCGCAGCCGCTGGCCTGCAAGTGCAGGCGACCAGCCCGGCCCGCTGCCCCGGCCAAAGCGGGCGATCCATTGCGCCGTCCAGTCCTGCGCGGTTCGCCGCGCGGCCCGGTTGCCCAGGGCGGCCAGATGGTCCAGCCATTCGAACCCGTGCATCCCGTTTCTCAGCGCCCGGTCCGGCATGGGACGGTCCCAGGGTGAGGTGCCCTGTGGCAGCTGGACGATCCGTCCGCCGACAAGGAAATGCCCGTCCAGCACCTGCTGGCCGCGCGCCGATGCGCCGAGGCCGCTTGGTTCGGGCGGGGCGGTGAAGTCAGCAGGCTGCACACCGCGGGCCGTGATCCGCGCGGCCAGGGCGTTCATGAAACGGGTGCGCCGCGAGGGCGCGGCGTCATGGTGGATCACGCGGGGTCTGGTCCTTTGCAGTGGGCGCTCATCCGCTTTCACGCCGCAGTCTATGGGGGCGGGGCGGCAAAGTCACCGGTGCAGGGACTGCGGCGGGGTCGATCATGCGCCGGTCGTTGCATCGGGGCAATGGTCCAGAACGGCCATGAAGAACCCGTCCAGCCCCCCGCGACCGGCCCAATGGTCGGGGCGTGTGCGCAGCCCGCCCTGATGCATCCACGCCGGATCCACGCCGGGCAGGGACGGGGTGCGCAGGCGGATCTGCGGGTGGCGATGCAGGGCGGCGGCGATCTGGTCCTCACCTTCCTGCGGCAGCAGTGAGCAGGTGCAATAGACCACCCGCCCGTCGGACCGCAGTAGCCCCTGCGCCGGGTCCAGGGCGCGGTCCAGTAGGCGCGCCTGCAGGCTGCGCAGCGCCTCCAGATCGGCGGGTTTGCGTGCCATCGGCATATCCGGGTGGCGCCGGATGGTGCCGCTGGCCGAACAGGGCGCATCCAGCAGGATGGCGTCAAAGGGTGCTTCAGGCCGCCAGTCAAGCGCATCGGCGGTGGCGACCTGCGCGCGCAAGCCGGTGCGCGCCAGGTTGCGGTGCAGCCGTTCCAGACGCGGGGCCGAGATATCCAGCGCCGTGACATCCGCGCCCATGGCGGCCAGTTGCAGCGTCTTGCCCCCCGGTGCCGCGCAGAGGTCCAGAACCCGCGCGCCGGGCGCCGGCGCCAGCAGTTGCGCGGGCAGGGCGGCGGCGGCATCCTGCACCCACCAGGCGCCTTGGGCATAGCCGGGCAGGGCGGTGACCTGCGCGCCGGCGGGCAGGCGCAGGCTGCCGGTGGGTAGAAGCTCGGCCCCCAGTTGCGCGGCCCAGTGCGCGGCCTGATCGGGCCTGCGCAGGGTAAGGTCCAGCGGGGCGCCCTGCAGATGGGCGACCTCCATCGCGCTGACGCGCGCCTTGCCCCAGGCGCGTGTCAGCGGTTTGCGCAGCCATGCGGGCAGGCGCTGGGGGGGCAGGGTGTCCCAGGTGCTGCGGGGGGTGGCGGTGGCCTTGCGCAGGACGGCATTGACCAGCCCGGCCAGCCCCGCGCCCTTGCGGCTGGTGCGGGTCAGGGCCACGGCGGCATTGACCACCCCATGGGCGGGCGCGTCAAAGACCATGCATTCGCAGATGGCCAGCCGCAGGATGGTGCGCGCAGGCTCGGGCGGGGGGGTGCGCAGATGCGGTGATAGGGTGGTATCGGCGCGGTCCAGGTTGCGCAGGGTCGACAGCGCCAGCCGCAGGGCGCGGGCCTGATCGGGCGGGGGCAGGCGGGAAAAGGGGGTGTCCGCGGTGCTGCGGGCCTCGGCCAGGGTTTGCCCCCGGCCCAGCGTGGCGCGCAGCAGCGCCAGTGCGCCCGCCCGCGCATCCGCGGGCGGTGCAGGCCGGGGCGCGGGCCCGGGGCGTGGGCGACGAGGGGGCGGCGGCGGCATGGCGGGTCCGGTTGTCTGTGCGCCCGCCCAGCCCTATAACAGCGGCAGGGTCCAGACAAGCAACCGCCCGCAGGAGACGCCCATGTCCGACGATCCCCGCCCCGATCTGCCCCCCGCCGCCCGGCGCGCCCTGGCCGAGGCCGCCGAGCGCCGCCGCCTGGCCGAGGAAGCCGCCGCCGAGGCCCCGCCCGCCCCGCGCGAACTGGGCGGCCGCAAGGGCCCCGAACCCGTCCGCTATGGCGATTGGGAACGCAAGGGCATTGCCGTCGATTTCTGAGCCAGGGCAACGCAGGAGGGTGCGATGGACCATGTCCTGATCACGGGCGCGGCCCGCGGGATCGGCCGGGCGCTGGCCCTGAGCTACGCGCGGGAGGGTGCGCAGGTGGTGGCCTGCACGCGCGGCGCCGCCCCGCCGGACGCGGGGATTGACTGGCAGCAAGCGGATGTGACCGACCCGCAGGCGCTGCAGGTCCTGGCCGGGCGGCTGGAGCGGCCCGTCGACCTTCTGATCTGCAATGCCGGTGTCTATCTGGACAAGCATATGGCCCCGGGTGATCTGACGCCGCAGATCTGGGCGCAGAGTTTCGCCATCAATGTGGCCGGGGTGTTCTGGACCGTGCAGGCCATGCGCCCGCATCTGCGTCCCGGCGCGCGGATCGCCATACTTGGGTCGATCATGGGCTCCAGCGCCCATGCCAATGGCGGGGCCTATGTGTATCGGGCCTCGAAGGCGGCAGTGCTGAACCTGGGCCGCAACCTGGCCACCGATCTGCGTGATGAAGGCATTGCCGTGGGGGTCTATCACCCCGGCTGGGTGCGCACCGACATGGGCGGTTCCGGTGCCGATATCGGCCTGGACGCGGCCGTGGCAGGCCTGCGCACCCGCTTTGCCGCGCTGGATCTGGCCCGCAGCGGTGTCTTTGAGGCCCATGACGGAACGGCGCTGGCGTTCTGAGGGCGCCAAGGGCGTGCGGCACCGCGTCAGGGTCATTGCGCGCGGCCATTGCGTGAAGGGTCACCCGTGGCCGGGCCGGATGGTCTGCACGGACTGACGCACGGAAACGGTGCCGTGCAGGACGTGCAGCCCTGGCCTGCCATCAAAGTGCGCGGCATGGTCGTCATGGAACTCCACCAGCATGCAAAGATAGGGATCGAGCGCGGTCAGGCCCCGGGCCAGAAAGAACGGCGCCCCTGCTATCGCATTTTCAAGGATTGAGAACTGGGCAAGCAAACGGCTGCGCGCGTTTGCGATCAGCGCGGCATGGGTCTTGCGGTCCTGAAGAAACAGATAGGGATGATTGAACTGGACGAAGGTCATGTAGGGGCTTGCGGCCATGTAGATGAGCCAGCGCAGGAATTGCGGCCGATCCGAATCGCCCGGTGCCGGGGGCCAGCGCGCCCGGATGTCGCTCGCCCAGGGTCAGGATGATCGCCGCGCTTTCGCCGATGATCGTGCCCTCGGGCAGTCGGAGCGCCTGCACCTGCGGATTGCGCATGGCTGGGAGGGGGTTCAGGCGGGTTCTGACCGGGCGGTCCACGCAGGCGACGCCGTTGCAGACGGGGCGCGGGGTGCTTCCAGGCGGGCGCGCCGATCGCGCCGATCACAGGCCGGGGAGGTCAATCAGGACTGCCGCATGGTCGCTGGCATGAGGGCGGTGCTTGCCCACGTCCTGCAGGCGCGTCCCGGCATGGCGCGCGGCGTTCTGGGACAGGCCCTCGCGCAGGATCGTCGGGCGGGCATGGGGAAAGCGCCGGGCCAGCGCGGGCGAGGCCAGCAGCGCATCGGGGCGGCCATAGCGCCCGTTGCCGGGTTCATGGAAGGTCCAGCGCGCGGCATCGGGCATCCGCGCCATCAGATCCACCGCGAACCCGTCGGCGACCAGCGGTGCCAGCGCCGATCCGGGCGCGCCGGGTCCACTGGGTTCGTTCAGATCCCCGGCAATGAGCCAGAGCGCCTGCGGATCCTTGCCAAGCCGGGTGTCGATCAGCCAGCGCAGCGCCCGGGCCTCCAGCGCGCGTACGGGCCAGGCGGCGGCGGGGTCCGGCCAGGGGGCCTTGAAATGGCACAGGAACAGGGTCAGCGCGTCAAGGCGCACCGACAGGCAATCGCGCCGGAACACGGGCGTTTCCGGGGCGGTGCCGGGCGGGTTGCTGTCCCCGAAATCAGCCGCCATCAATTGCGCATGGCTTTGCACAGACGCCCAGGATCGGCGTGACAGCAGCGCCAGGTTGCGCCCGCCGCCGTCATTCCCGCGCCGGCACAGGCGGTGGGGATAGTGCGGTGCACCGGCAGCGCGCAACAGATGGTCATGGAAATAATCCAGCGTTTCCTGGTCAAAGACCTCCTGCAGGGCGATCACATCGGCCTGAGCATGGGCCAGCACCTGCGCGGTCAGGCGCCGGTCGGCCAGGTCCAGCGCGCCGGCCGCGGGGGTGTCATCGCCCGGCGTGTCCAGATCGCGCGCGCCGTCGAAACGGGGCCGCCCGGCGGCGCGGCGCAGGCGCAGGTTCTGGACATTGAAGGTGACGATCCGCATGGGGCAGGAGTATACCCGATCCGCAGATGCGCGACACCCGTGGATGCGCGTCTGGCCCGCGCCGGGAAGCGCCCACGAGCCGCACCCACCCACCCGCCCTGTGCGCCTCGTGGGCGCTGCGCCCCGAAAGGGGCGCGGGCGCGCGCGCTGCGGGTGTCGGGGGCTTTACGGATTGGCGGGGCTGGCGTATCACCGGTGGGCCTTCAGCGCGCGAAAGGATGCAGCCATGTCGCTTCAGACTGTCACCAGGGCCGATGACCGGCTGATCGTTGCGCTGGACCTGCCCAATGCGATTGACGCGCTGGCGCTGGTGCAGCGGCTGGGCGACTCGGTCTCCTTTTGCAAGATCGGGCTGGGGATGCTGACCGGCGGCGGGCTGGCACTGGCGCGCGAGTTGAAGGATGAGCAGGGCAAGCGCATCTTTCTGGACATGAAGCTCTTTGACATCGGCGCCACGGTTGAGGCCGCGGTGCGCGGCCTGGCGCGGTTTGATCTGGATTTCCTGACCGTGCATGGCGACCCGCATGTGGTGCGCGCGGCGATGGAAGGGGCCGCCGGGTCCGAGATGAAGATCCTGGCGGTGACGGTGCTGACCTCGCTGGACCGGGGCGATCTGGATGCGGGGATGATGGTGCCGGGGGACATGGCGGATATCGTGGTCGAACGCGCGGCGCGCGCCTTTGAGGCCGGGGCCGACGGGGTGATTGCCAGCCCGCACGAGGCCGCCCGCCTGCGTGCCCTGCCCGAGGCACGGGGCCGATTGATCGTCACCCCCGGTGTGCGCCCGGAGGGCAGCGCGCGGGGGGACCAGAAGCGGGTCGCCACCCCTGCGGGGGCCATCGCTGCGGGGGCGGATCATATCGTGGTGGGCAGACCCATCTGGCAGGCGGGCGATCCGCGCGCCGCCGCGCAGGCGGTGCTGGCCGACCTGCCCGCGCGCGGCCCGGGCGGCCTATAGCAGCGCGAGGCTGAGCCAGGGGAACACCGCCAGCAGCACCAGCGCGGCGCAGGCCACGGCAAAGAAGGGCAGCGCCACGGTGAACACCCGCAGCGGGCTGACCCCGCTGACCGAAGCCGCTACATACAGGCCGATCCCCACCGGCGGCGACAGCAGCCCCAGGATCAGCGTGATTGACGCCACCACCCCGAAATGCAGCGGGTCGATCCCGTAGACCCCGGTGGCGATGGGCAGCAGGATCGGCACCACCATGATCAGCCCCGGGATCCCGTCGATCACGGTGCCCACCACCAGCAGCAGCGCCAGCACCAGCAGCATGAAGCCCGCCGGTGTCCCGGCCACTGCCTGCACCGAGACCGCCACCATCTGCGGGATCTGGCCATAGATCAGCACCCAGGAAAACACCCCCGCCGCGGCCACCAGAAACAGCACCAGCGCGGTATTAACCCCGGTGCGCAGCAGGATCGCGGGCAGATCGGCCAGCCGCAGGCTGCGGGTGTGGAACAGCCCCAGCCCCAGCGCCACCAGCGCGCCGATGGCTGCCGCCTCGGTCGGGGAGCCGAAGCCGCCCAGAATGGTGCCGATGATCACCAGTGGAATGGCCAGCATCGGCAGCGCCTGGCGCAGGGCCGTCCCGCGTGCGCCGGGGGCAGGCACCTCGCCGCGCGGAAACCCGTGGCGCCAGCCCAGCGCGGCCACGGTGCCCATGAACAGCCCCCCCAGCAACAGCCCCGGCACGATCCCCGCGATCAGCATGTCGCGCACCGCCACCTGCGCCAGCACCGCATAGACCACGAACACGATCGACGGCGGGATGATCGGCCCGAGCAGCCCGCCATAGGCGGTGATCCCGGTGGCCATGGCGCGGTCATACCCGGCGCGCTGCATTTCCGGGACCATGATCTGGCTCATCATCGCGATCTGCGCCGTGGCCGAGCCGAGGATCGAGGCCACCATCATGTTGGCCAGCAGGTTGATATGTGCAAGTCCGCCGCGGAAGGCCCCGACGAAGATCGACGCCAGCCGCACCAGCCGCGTGGTGATGCCCGCACCGTTCATCAACTCGCCGATCAGGATGAACAGCGGGATGGCAAGCAGGCCGAAATTGTCCAGCGATCCGAACAGCCGCATGGCATAGCTGTCGAACAGCAGCGGATTTCCGGTTTCGACAATGAACAGCACCGCCGCCAGGCAGAGCACCAGCCCGATGGGCACGCCGAGCAACAGCAGCAGCACAAACCCCGCAGCGGTCATGACATGCCGTTCCCGCGCAACTCGGACGCCAGGGCGCGCGGGGGGGAAAGCCCCGCATCCTCCAGCAGGTTGGCCAGCGCATGCAGGCTGACCGACAGGGCAAACCAGGGCATTATCAGATAGAACCACCAGTAGGGCAGGCCCAGGACCGGCGTCACCTCGGTATAAGCGAAGTTGAAGCGGGTCATTTCGAATTCGGCCACATCGAAACCGCTGGCGGCCAACCCGGCCGGGTCCAGCCAGCGCCAGCACATCCACAGCAGCGCCAGACCGAAACCGAAGCCCACCACCGACACCGCCCCGCGCAGCACCGCCACGGCGCGGACGGGCAGCAGTTCATGCAGGATCAGCACCGCCGGATCGATCCGCGCGCGCAGCATCAGCGCCGCGCCGACAAAGGCCGCCAGCACCATGGCCAGGATCGCCAGCTCATCGGCCCAAGCCAGGGTGACGCCCAGCGCGCGCCCGCCCACATTCAGCAGCACCAGCACCGCAACGGCGGCGATCAGCGCCATCAACACCAGCCGTTCAATGGTGATCAGCGCCTCGGACAGCAGGCGGATCAGACGGGCCATGGCGGGTTCAGAATCCGTCCACCAGCGCGCGCAGCCGGTCCACGAAGGGGGTCTGGTCGCGCCATTCGGCATCCCAGCGTTCGACGATATCGCCAAAGAACCCGGGGCCGACGGCTTCGGTCACCTGCACGCCCGGTTCGGCTTTCAGCCGCTCCAACTTGTCGGCCTCTTCCTCGACAAAGCGGTCGATGGTGCGGTCGCAGTGCATCTGGGTGGCGTCCGTGATGATGGCGCGGTCGTCCTCGGACAGGCTGCCCCAGACGCGGGCCGATACCAGCGCCACCATGGCGAACATGTGGTGGTTGGTTTCCATCAGGTGCGGCGCGTGGTCATGGTAGCGGAAATTGATGATCGATTCGAAATCCATGTCGATGGCATCGATCTGCGCATTGGCCAGCGCGTCATAGACCTGCGTCAGCGGCATCGGCGCGGGGGCGGCGCCGAACATCTCGAAGAAGCTGCGGATCGGCGGGGCGGGGGTGATGCGAAAGCGCATGCCGCGCAGATCGGCGGCCGAGTCCACCGGCGCGCGGGTGACAAGCTGGCGCATGCCGGTCATGGCATAGCACAGCCCCACGGTGCCGGTGGCGCGCGGCAGGGCGTCCAGGATCTCGCGCGCGTCATCCGAGCGCAGGACGCGCGCGGCATCGGCGATATTGTCCACCAGGAAGGGCGCATGCAGCGCGGCCATGTCAGGCACGCGGGTAGTGATCTCGGCGGTGGTCAGCCAGGCCATGTCCAGCGCGCCGGTCTGCATCTGCTGCAGCATTGCCGCTTCATTCCCCAGTTGCCCCGAGGGGAAGGCCGCCACCGTGAAACGCCCGTCCGAGAGTTCGGCCAGCGTGCCGGAGAGTGCTGCGACCTCCTGATTCCAGACATGCACGGGCGGGGTGATCAGGCCCAGTCGGAATTCGCGCTCCTGCGCGGTGGCGGGGAGCGCCAGCAACAGCGCGCCAAGGGCGGCAAGGGTGGTGCGGATCATGGGCGTGGGTCCTTTGGGATGGGGCCGCTCAGCGCAGCCCGTCATGGGCAGAGATATCCTGCACCCGCAGCCCGCCGACGCGGGCATGGGGCCGGGGGCCGGTGGTCATTACCAGCATCAGCGCCAGTTCATTGGCGCGCGGGGCGTCGTTCAGGCCGACCTCCATCGCGTCATAATGGCTGCGCACATAGGAGGCGTTGATATGCGTCACCGGCACGTCCAGCCGCGTGCCTGCCCCGCCCAGCTTCTTGGTCGAGGGCACGATGGCACGCGCCGTGCCCAGCACCTCGCGCATGCCCCAGCCGCCGGGTTCATGCCACAATGCCGCGTGTTCCAGTTCGCCATTCTCGCCGGCGATGGCGCCCTTGCCGTAGCCCTGCACCTGCGCGGGATCACCACCCAGCATGTCCACCATGCGCTGCGCCATGGCGCGGCCCAGGGGTTTGAGGGTTTCAACGAAGGGCAGGATGTCAGGCTCATATCGCCCGGCAAAGGGGTTGGCGATGACCGTGACCATGGCCAGCTTTCGCTGGGGCAGGCCATTGGCCGGGCCACCATCGTGAAACAGCTCTTCGAGCTGGAGCGCCTGCTTGCGGATGCGCAGATCGGACATGGCGTTTCCTCCGTTCCCATGGGGAAGCCGGGCCTTGCAAATCTGGACACGGGTTGTGCCTGCTGCCGCAGGGAATGTCCAGCCTTGTGGCGGGGTGCGGCAAAACGTCCGGGGTGGCGGGATGCGGCGAAACGTCCGGGGCGGCCCGGGCGCGGGACGAAGGTTCAGCCCTTGGCGATCTCTTCCAGCTTGTCGCGGGGCAGGTCGCCGGGAACGATCAGCACCGGCACCGGCAGCGCGCCCGAATTGCGCGCCAGATGCGTGACCAGCGGCCCCGGCCCGCGGTTGTCCGTGCCCGCGCCCAGCACCAGGATGCCGACCTGCGGGTCTTCGGTGATCTGGGCCATGAGTTGTTCGACCGGGTCGCCTTCGCGGATGACCAGTTCGGGGGTGACGCCCTGCCGGTCACGCATCCATTTGGCATAAACCTCGAAATGGGCTTCGATGCGCTCGCGCGCTTCGGCCCGCATCAGGTCGGCCACGCCCATGAAATGCTGGAATTCCTCGGGCGGGATGACCGACAGGATCTGAACGCCATACCCCGTGCGGGCGGCCCGAAGGGCGGCGAAACGGATCGCGTTCAGGCATTCCTTGCTGTCGTCCAGAACCACCAGAAACTTGCGCATCTTTCCCCCGGCAAGCCACGCCCTTGATGCCATATAACTTCATGGCACGGGCAGGGCATTGGTTTTTATCGTTTTTTCCCCAACCTCGAAGATTGGCATGATCCGACGGATTTGTAAATCACCTGCATGGGATCTGCCGCACCGTCCCCAGGTGCGGCGCCAATCCCTTGGCACGGCGCTGCGGGCTCGGCGCCACCGACCGGTCCCTCATCCTGGCCAGAGATTGCAGGGCGGGGCGAGAACCGGATTGACTCGGAAATAATGTGCATACATAATATTGCCAGAACCACTTCAGCACGGAACATGCGCCATGCGGACCCTGACCCCCGGGACACTTGACCTTGCCCTGCTGCGCACCATCCGGGACGGTGCCGCAGTGCCCGCCATTGACCCCGCCGCACAGGCACAGGTGGACCGCGCCGCACGCATTGTGGCGGATGCGGCGCAGGGCGCGGCGCCGGTCTATGGGGTCAACACCGGCTTTGGCAAACTGGCCAGCCGCAAGATCGCCCCCGAAGACACCGCCACATTGCAGCGCAACCTCATCCTGTCGCATTGCTGCGGGGTCGGTGCGCCGCAGGACTGGGCCACCACGCGGCTGATGATGGTGCTCAAGGCCGCCTCGCTGGCGCGGGGGGCCTCGGGGGTGCGCTGGGACGTGGTGGCGATGCTGGAGGCCATGCTGGCGCGCGGGGTCACCCCGGTGGTGCCGCTGCAGGGGTCGGTGGGGGCCTCGGGCGATCTGGCGCCGCTGGCGCATCTGGCCGCGGTGATGATCGGCGAGGGGCAGGCCGTGGTCGATGATGGCACGCCCCTGCCGGGGGCCGAGGCTCTGGACCGCGCCGGGCTGACCCCGCTGACTCTGGGCCCCAAGGAAGGGCTGGCGCTGATCAACGGCACCCAGTTTTCCACCGCCTGCGCGCTTGCGGGGCTGTTTGCCGCCTGGGACTGCCTGGAGGCCAGCGCCGTCACCGCCGCCCTGTCCACCGATGCGATCATGGGCTCCACCGCGCCGCTGGCGCCGGAAATCCACGCCCTGCGCGGCCATGCCGGGCAGATCGAGGTTGCCGACGCCCTGCGCGGTCTGATGACGGGCAGCGCCATCCGTGAAAGCCACCGTGACGGCGATGCGCGGGTGCAGGACCCCTATTGCATCCGCTGCGTGCCGCAGGTGGCCGGCGCCTGCATGGACCTTCTGCGCATGGCCGCGCGCACCCTGCTGATCGAAGCCAATGCCGTGACCGACAACCCGCTGGTGCTGGTGGACAGCGGGCAGATCGTCTCGGGCGGGAATTTCCACGCCGAACATGTGGCCTTTGCCGCCGATCAGATTGCGCTTGCGATGGCCGAACTGGGCGCCATTGCCCAGCGCCGGGTGGCGCTGATGGTGGACCCCACGCTCAGCCATGACCTGCCGCCCTTCCTGACGCCGGATCCGGGGCTGAACTCGGGGTTGATGATCGCCGAAGTCACCAGTGCCGCCCTGATGAGCGAGAACAAGCATCTGGCCAATCCCTGCAGCACCGACAGCACCCCCACCAGCGCCAATCAGGAAGATCACGTCAGCATGGCCGCCCATGGCGCCGTGCGGCTGGACCGGATGGGGCGCAATCTGGGCGCGATCCTGGGGGTGGAGCTGCTGGCCGCCGCCCAGGGGGTGGAGTTCCGCGCGCCCCTGCGCAGCAGCGCGCCGCTGCAGGCCGCGCTGGCCTGCCTGCGCGCGCAGGTGCCGCCGCTGGGCGCTGACCGCTACATGGCCCCGGATATCGAGGCTGCCACCGCGCTGGTGCGTTCCGGCGCGCTGGCCCGTGCCGCCGGGGTCTCCTTGCCGCTGGAGGTCACGCCATGAGCATCGAGGTCACACGCGGGGAAAGCCCGCTGGTGCTGGGGCTGCCCCACACCGGCACCGATCTCCCCCCTGAGATTGCCGCCCGGCTGAACGATACCGGCCGCGTCCTGGCCGATACCGACTGGCATATCCATACCCTGCATGACGGGCTGGCCGCGGGCGTGACCACCGTGCGCCAGACCCTGCACCGCTATGTGATCGATGTGAACCGCGACCCCACGGGCGCCAGCCTCTATCCGGGGCAGAACACCACCGGGCTGGTCCCGCTGACCGATTTCGATGGCACCCCCATCTGGTCCGACCCGCCCGATACGGCCGAGATCACCGCCCGCCGCGCCGCGCATCACGCCCCCTACCACGCCGCCCTGCGCGCCGAGCTGGACCGTGTTCGCGCCCGGCATGGGGTGGCGATCCTCTATGACTGCCACTCCATCAGGTCAAAGATCCCGTTCCTGTTCGACGGCACCCTGCCGGACTTCAACATCGGCACCGACAATGGCACCACCTGCGCCCCCGCGGTGCAGGCCACCGTGACCGATATCTGCGCCGCCGCGCCGGGGTTCAGCCATGTGGTGAACGGCCGGTTCCGGGGCGGGTGGACCACCCGGCATTACGGCCGCCCCGACAGTGGCATCCATGCGATCCAGATGGAACTGGCGCAATCCGCCTATATGCAGGAGTGCCCGCCCTGGGACTGGGACGCCGCCCGCGCCGCGCGGCTGCGCCCGGTGCTGGCGCGCATCCTGAATGCGCTCATCGACCTTGCCCCCCGCCTGAGGAGCCAGCCATGACCAACCCCCGCCACAATGCCCGTGACATCTACCCCCCCACCGGCGCCGAGATCAGCGCGAAAACCTGGCTGACCGAGGCGCCCCTGCGGATGCTGATGAACAATCTGCACCCGGATGTGGCCGAGAACCCCCATGAACTGGTGGTCTATGGCGGCATTGGCCGGGCCGCCCGCACATGGGAGGATTTCGACCGCATCTGCGCCGCCCTGCGCGACCTGGAGGGCGACGAGACCCTGCTGGTGCAATCGGGCAAGCCGGTGGGCATTTTCCGCACCCATGCCGACGCCCCGCGCGTGCTGATCGCCAATTCCAACCTGGTGCCGCATTGGGCCACATGGGAGCATTTCAGCGAACTCGACCGCAAGGGGCTGATGATGTACGGGCAGATGACCGCGGGAAGCTGGATCTACATCGGCACGCAAGGCATCGTGCAGGGCACCTATGAGACCTTTGCCGAGGCCGGGCGCCAGCATTACGGCGGCGATCTGACGGGGCGCTGGATCCTGACCGCCGGTCTGGGGGGCATGGGCGGCGCGCAGCCGCTGGCCGCCGTGATGGCCGGGGCCTGCTGCCTGGCGGTGGAATGCGATGAGACCCGCGCCGATTTCCGCATCCGCACCCGTTATTGCGACGCCAAGACCCATGATCTGGACGAGGCGCTGGCGATGATCGCCGACTGGACCGCGAAGGGCGAGGCCAAGTCGGTGGCGCTGATCGGCAACGCTGCCGAAATCTTCCCCGAACTCGCCCGCCGCATGCAGGACGGCGGCCCGCGCCCCGACATGGTCACCGACCAGACCTCGGCCCATGACCCGGTGCATGGCTATCTGCCGCTCGGCTGGACCGTGGCCGAGTGGCGCGCGCAGCAGGAGAGCGACCCGAAGGCGGTGGAAGCGGCCGCGCGGGCCAGCATGAAGACCCATGTCGCCGCGATGGTGGATTTCTGGAACGCGGGCGTGCCGACGCTGGACTATGGCAACAACATCCGCCAGGTCGCGCTTGAGGAAGGGCTGGAAAACGCCTTTGCCTTCCCCGGTTTCGTGCCCGCCTATATTCGCCCGCTGTTCTGCCGGGGCGTCGGCCCGTTCCGCTGGTGCGCGCTTTCGGGCGATCCCGAGGACATCTACAAGACCGACGCGCGCATGAAGGAGCTTTTCCCCGACAATACCCATCTGCACAACTGGCTGGACATGGCCCGTGACCGCATCGCCTTTCAGGGCCTGCCCGCGCGGATCATGTGGATCGGGCTGGGGGACCGGCACCGCGCCGGGTTGGCGATCAACGAGATGGTGCGCAATGGCGAATTGAAAGCCCCTGTGGTGATCGGGCGCGACCATCTGGATTCAGGCTCGGTCGCCTCTCCCAACCGCGAGACCGAGGCGATGCTGGACGGGTCCGACGCGGTCAGCGACTGGCCGCTGCTGAATGCGCTCCTGAACACGGCCAGCGGGGCCACCTGGGTCAGCCTGCACCATGGCGGCGGGGTCGGCATGGGGTTCTCGCAGCATTCGGGCATGGTGATCGTCTGCGACGGCAGCGAGGACGCCGACCGCAGGCTGGAGCGGGTGTTGTGGAATGACCCGGCCACTGGCGTCATGCGCCATGCCGATGCGGGCTATGACATCGCCCGCGATTGCGCCCGCGACCACGGGCTGCGCCTGCCGGGACTACCGGGCACCTGAGGCGCGGGCCTGCCATCCGCAGCCGTCATCCGCAGGCGGCGTTCGTAACGCCTGGCTCAGCCCTGAAAGGTATCGTAGCGCGTGGCGCCGCGGCGGTGTTCATCCACCGGCGCGGTCAGGATGGTGGCGTGATGGGCGCGCTGTTCGCAACCCACCCTGGGACAGACCCGGCAGTTGATCCCGATCGGCGTGGCATGGGCATCGCCCAGGGACATGCCCTCGGCATAGCCCAGGTCGGTGGCGTGTTCCACGGTGCAGCCCATGGCAACCGCCAGGCGGTTGTCCTGGCCGTGGCGCTCGAATGTCGGCCGGTCCACCGTGCGCGAGATCACGAAATAGCGCGATGCATCCGGCATTTCGACAAGCTGCGGGATGATTCGCCCGGGCGTGCGAAAGGTCATGTGCACATCCATGCGCGGGCAGGCGCCGCCATATTCTGCCAACTGGAAATCGGTGGCGTTGAACCGCTTGGTCACATTCCCTGCCTTGTCGATTCGCAGGAAGAAGAAGGGCACCCCATGCGCCCCGTCCCGCTGCAGCGTGGTGGCGCGGTGGCAGGCCTGTTCGAAACTGACGCCAAACCGGGTGGCCAGATGGTCGAAGTCATACTTGCTGTCGCGCGCCTCGGCCAGAAAGGCGCCGTAGGGCATCAGCACCGCAGCGGCGAAGTAATTGGCCAGCTCCACCCGGCAGCGGGCGCGCCCCTGCGGGCTGTTGAGCGCCGCATCGGTCAGCAGCTCTTCGATCACCTTTTCGTATTCTATCAGGCCAAGCACATGAACCAGCTGGAAAATCCGGTTGGGATGGTCCAGCGCCTCGGACAGCAGCAATTCGGCGCGGGCTTCGTCATACTGGCGCAGGGTGCGGGGCAGATCGGCCACCCTGACCAGTCGCACGATGATCTTGTGCGATGCATGCAACCGCGCCTTCAGCGCCGCATACAGGTCATCCGATGCCGGCGCAGGCCCGCCCCAGAAGCTTTCGGCCGCAGCTTCAAGCGCGGGAAAATGGTTGCGGTTGCGGCGAAAGTAATTGTGGACCACAGCCTCGGGGGCGCTGTTGAGCAAGGGTTCATCCGCCCCCATGCCCGCGGCGATCACCTGGATCTGGTCCATCGCCGCCTGATAGGCATGGTGAAGCTGTGCAAAGGCTGACAGCATGCGCGGTGCATGGGCCAGCGCGCCGCGAAGTTCCTGCAGGTCCGGGCGGGTGGAATCGAAGATGGGGTCCTGCAGGATGCCGCGCAGATCGGCCAGCCGGGCGCCGGTGTCCTCGTCGGTGATCTCGCGCCAGTCCACGCCATAGACTTCCAGCAGCCGCAGCATGACCGACACCGACACGCTGCGCTGGTTGTTTTCCAGCAGGTTGACATAGGCCGCGCTGATCCCCAGCGCCTTGGCCATTTCGGCCTGGGTCTGGTCGCGCTCCCGGCGCAGCCGCCGCAGATGGGGTCCGATGAAGGTCTTGCGTGCTTGCATGTGGTATACCCAATACTGTTGGGTTTACAATATTACCGATTCCCGGGTCTGTAAATCCTCGCGTTTACAGCAGAACCTGATTTCACTTCACGGATTGGCGCATCTGGGGCATGGCTGGGCCAATCTTGAGGAGGATCCCCCATGAAAACCGGCCTGTCGCATCTTTACATCCCCGGCCCCACCAACCTGCCCGAAGACGTCCGCCGCGCCCTGGCGGTGCCCATGCAGGACCACCGCGCGCCCGAATTCGCAGCCCTGGTCACGCCCCTGTTGCAGGACCTCAAACCCGTATTCGGCACCACCGAAGGGACCATACTGCTTTATCCCGGGTCCGGCACCGGCGCCTGGGAAGCCGCCATCGCCAACACGCTGAACCCCGGCGACAAGGTGCTGATGGCGCGCCACGGCATGTTCTCGACCCTCTGGGCGGAAATGGCCACGCGGCTGGGTCTGCAGGTGGAACTGGTGGATGTGCCCTGGGGCGCCCCCTGCCCGGTGGAAACCTTTGCCCGCATCCTGGCCGATGATTCCGAACACAGCATCCGCGCGGTATTCGTGACCCAGAACGAAACCGCGACCGGGGTGGCCTCGGATGTCGAGGCCGTGCGCGCCGAAATGGACGCCTGCGGCCATGACGCGCTCCTGTTCGTGGACGGCGTGTCGTCCGTGGCCTCGGTTCCGTTTGAAATGGACGCCTGGCGCGTGGATCTGGCCATCGCCGGCAGCCAGAAGGGGCTGATGTGCCCCGCCGGACTGGGGGTGCTGGCGCTCAGCCCGCGGGCCCTGGCCCTGGCCGAGACCAATACCATGCCGCGCGCCTATTTCCACCTGGGCGATATGGCCAATGCGCATGCAGCCGGAAGCTTCCCCTACACCCCGCCCGCACCGATTCTGCACGGGCTGCGCGCCGCGCTGGACCGGCTCAATGCCGAAGGGCTGGACAATGTCTATGCCCGCCACGTGCGGCTGGCCCGCGGTGTGCGCGCCGCGGTCGAGGCATGGGGTCTTCGCTGCGTGGCGGAAAGCCCGGCTTGTGCATCGAACACCGTGACCGCCATCTACACCCCCGATGGTGTGGATGCGCGCGAGGTCATCGCCATCGCCCGCGACCAGTTCAATTGCTACTTCGGCGCCGGGCTGGGGCCGCTGGCCGGGCGGGCCTTCCGTATCGGTCACCTGGGTGACCTGAACGAAGGCATGTGCCTGAGCGCCCTGTCCATCGCCGAGATGGCGCTCAATGCCGCTGGCGCGCGTATCCCTTACGGGTCCGGCGTGGCGGCTGCGCAGCAGGTCTATGCCCCGGCGCCCGGGCAGTCCGCGCGCCCGGCTATCGCTGCCGAATGATCCCCCAGGGCCAGCAGACCGGCCCATCAGCTTCCCTGCGCGGCGCAGCCATGCGCCGCGCAGCGCCCCCAAGGCGCGCGGGGTGGGCGGGTGGGCGCGGCTTGGGGGCGCTTTTCTGACCTTCGGCCACAGGCGCGCGGCATCCCTGCATGCCCCGGCGGAACATCCCGGCAGTTCTCAGGCCTCGGGGCGTGTGGTCATGTCCACCAGGCTGCCGTCACGGTCGGCTGCCAGCAGCGCCTGTTCCGCGCCGATCACATGATCCGCTGCCAGACTTGCGGCGGCATCGGTATCGCCGGACAGAATGGCTTCCAGGATCTGGCGGTGCTGATCCCAGACCACCGCGCCGCGGCTGGCATGGGTCAGCACCCCCACCATGACCCGGCGCAGGAAATTCCAGTGCATTTCCGCCGTGGGGCCGATCAGCGGGTTGCCTGACAGTTCATACAGCAGGGCATGGAATTCGGCATCATGGGCAACGGCCTCGGCGGCTCTGCCGGCTTTCAGCGCGGCATCACCGGCGGCAAGGATGGCCAAGCCGCGCTGTTCCACCTCTGCACGAAACCCGGGCTGCCGGTTGGCGCGGTCGGCCACCAACCGTGCCGCCAACTGGTCCAGAACCATGCGAATCTGATAGTGATGCGCCATGCGCGAAGCATCGATCGGCGCCACATACAAGCCGCGGCCACCGCGTTCGACTACCAGCCCGTCATTCTTCAGCAGGGCCATGGCCTGTTGCACCGGCTGGCGGGAGACGCCCAGCATATTTGCAATATCTTCCTGCACCAGTGCGGTCCCTGGGGCCAGGGTGCAGTCGCGGATACTGTCGCGCAGGGCGGTATAGACTTGTTCGCTGCGGCTGGGGGCGGTCTGCAATGGGCGCAAGGTCTGACTTCCTGTTCCAGGCCAGGTCACGGGGTCCGGGGGCTGTGGTCTGACCGTTGCCGCGCCGCGCCCTGATGACATTCTGTTTTCTTGACCATAGCGCCGCAGCGGTCAAGGCCATCACCACCCGGCGCGCTGTCTGCAGCGGCTCATGCCCCCTCTGCAGTCCCGGTTGCGCCTTTTTCCGTCGGCCCGGTTGCAGGCGCCTGCATGCCGCGGGTGCGCACCAGGGCCTGCACTGCCGAATCCAGGGTGATCTTGCCGATGATCTGGCCCTCGCGGGTCACGGTCAGCCCTTCGGCGGCGCCATGCAACGCGCGCAGGGCATCACGGATGGGGGTGTCGGCATCGATCTGCCCCCCCGGCGGCGGCCAGCTGGACGGGACCACGGCATCACAGGCCCGCAACACCCCCAGCGGGTTCATGTTGGCCACGAAGTCGGCCACATAGTCATTGGCCGGGGCGGTGAAGATCTGCGAGGGCGTGCCGCACTGAATGATCCGCCCGCCTTCGAGGATGGCAATGCGGTTGCCGATCTTGAAGGCCTCGTCCAGATCATGGCTGACAAAGACGATGGTGCGTTTCAGCCGCGCCTGCAGTTCCAGCAATTCATCCTGCAGGCGCGTCCGGATCAGCGGGTCCAGCGCCGAGAAGGGCTCGTCCATCAGCAGGATCGGTGCCTCGGTCGCGAAGGCGCGGGCCAGACCCACGCGCTGCTGCATGCCCCCCGACAGTTCGGACACCGCGCGGTCGGCCCAGGCGCCGAGCCCCACCAGCTCCAGCTGCGCCTCCACCCTGTCACGGCGTTCGCGCCGGGGCACACCTGCCAGTTCCAGCCCCAGGCCGACATTTTCCCGCACGGAGCGCCATGGCAGCAGGCCGAATTGCTGGAACACCATGGCCACATGGCGCATCCGCAGCCGCCGCAGGGTGGCGGCGCTGGCCTTTGGCACGCTGACCATGCGTTCCCCGTCATTGACCAGCACATCGCCCTGGATCACCGGGTTCAGCCCGTTGACCGCGCGCAGCAGCGTGGATTTGCCGGACCCCGACAGGCCCATGAGCACCACGATCTCGCCCTCGGCGACATCGAGCGTGCAGTCATGAACGCCCAGGATCTGGCCCGTGGCGGTCTGGATATCGGCGCGGCTTTGCCCCGTCTCCATGAGCGGAAGCGCGCGATAGGGGCTGTCGCCAAAGACGATGGAGACATTGCGAAAGCTGACGGCAGGGCTGGTCATTGCTTCACCTCCACCCGCAGCATCCGGTCCAGCATGATGGCCACGGCGACGATTACGGCCCCGGCCTCGAACCCCAGGGAGGCGTTGACCTGGTTGAGCGCGCGCACCACCGGCACCCCCAGCCCCGGCGCCCCCACCAGCCCGGCAATCACCACCATGGAAAGCGACAGCATGATGGTCTGGTTCAGCCCCGCCATGATCTGCGGAAAGGCGTAGGGAAGTTCGACCTTGAGGATGCGCTGGCGGGTGGTGGCGCCAAAGGCGGTGGCGGCCTCGGTCAGGGCCTTCGGGGTGGAGCGGATGCCCAGTTCGGTCAGCCGGATCGCCGCAGGCATGGCAAAGATCACGGTGGCCACCAGCCCCGGCACCATGCCGAGGCCAAAGAGCACCAGCACCGGAATCAGATAGACGAAGGTCGGCAGCGTCTGCATCAGGTCCAGCACCGGTGTGAGCCAGCGATAGAAGCGCGGATGATGCGCCGAATAGATGCCCAGCGGCACCCCGATCGCCATGCAGACGAAGCAGGACCCCAGCACCAGCGTCAGCGTCTGCATGGTCAGCAGCCAGTAGCCCTGGTTGAGCGCGAAGAGCGCGCAGGCCATCACGATCAGCACCGGCGCCAGCCGGCGTTGCAACCCCCAGGTGATGGCGCCGAACAAGAGGATCATCAGTACCGGATGCGGCGTGTTCAGCGCGTTGGCCAGCAGCGTCACCGCCTGGCGCAGCCCCATTTCCAGCCCGTCGAAGAAGCCGATGAAGCTGTCCTGCAACCAGTCGAACGCATCGGCCACCGAACGGCCGAGGGGGATTTTCGCGCCGGTTATGGCATCGGACAGGATATCGAGCATCGGGCGGGTCCAGGCTGCTTGGCCGGGCGGGGATGGGGGCGCTGCCCCCGACCGGCCCTGTTCAGGGCCGGTCCCCCCCGGAGTATTTGGGGCAAGAAAATGCAGGCGCGGATCAGTTCAGGATTGCCGTCACCGCCTGGAGCGCGTCTTCGCCGTCAAGGGTGGTCACGCCGGCCAGCCACGGCCCCATGGCATCGGGGTTGTCCGACAGCCAGGCAAGGGCCGCGGCCTCGGGGTCCTGACCCTCATCGAGGATCGCGGCCATGATGGCGTTTTCCATCTCCAGCGTGAATTCCAGGTTTTCCAGGAACTGGCCGATGTTGGGGCAGTCCTCGACGAAGCCGGCGCGGGTGTTGGTATAGACCGAGGCGCCGCCCAGATCCGGCCCGAACCAGTCATCGCCGCCTTCAAGGTAGGTGAGGTCGAAATTGGCATTCATCGGGTGCGGCTCCCAGCCCAGGAACACCACCGGCTCATCGCGGCGATCGGAACGCGCGACCTGGCTCAGCATTCCCTGTTCAGAGCTTTCGACCAGTTCCCAGCCGCCCAGGCCAAAGGCGTCGGCCTCGATCATGTCCAGGATCAGGCGGTTGCCGTCATTGCCCGGTTCGATCCCGTAGATCCGGCCCTGCAGCGCGCCTTCATGATCCGCGATATCGGCGAAATCGCCGATCCCCAGCGCGGCCCCGGCGGCGTTGGTGGCCAGGGTGTATTTCGCCCCTTCGAGGTTGCGGCGCACGGTGTCCACGGTCCCGGCCTCGCGGTAGGGCGCGATATCGGCCTCCATGGTGGGCATCCAGTTGCCCAGGAACACATCCACATCGCCATTGGCCATGGAGGTGTAGGTGACGGGCACCGACAGCACCAGCGTCTGCGTCTGATAGCCCAGCGCATCGAGGATGGTGGTGGCGACAGCGGTGGTGGCGGTGATATCCGTCCAGCCCACGTCCGAGAAGGTCACGCTATCGCAATTTGCGGCGGCGGGCGCGGCCAGCAATGCGGCGGCAGAAGTGGCAAGGGCAAGATTGCGCAGAGTCATTGGGACCTCCGGTTGTGTTTTGTTGATTGACCAATCAATAAACCTCCGGCTATCACGGGTGCAACCATTTTGTCGCAGGGACCAGGATATGCCGAAGCTTGGGATGGAGCCTATCAGG
This sequence comes from Rhabdonatronobacter sediminivivens, assembly GCF_013415485.1. Classification (GTDB taxonomy): domain Bacteria; phylum Pseudomonadota; class Alphaproteobacteria; order Rhodobacterales; family Rhodobacteraceae; genus Rhabdonatronobacter; species Rhabdonatronobacter sediminivivens. The sequence goes on from NZ_JACBXS010000003.1 coordinate 128,229, forward strand.
CGCGATGCGTTGATCAAAGCCACGATTGCCGAGATCGGCGAGGCGGGCAATCTGGAGGTGACCGTGAGCCGTATCGCACGGCGCGCGGGGATGTCCTCGGCCTTGGCGCATCATTACTTCGGCTCCAAGGATGCGATGTTTCTGGCCGCCATGCGCCATGTGCTGGCGGTTTACGGGGCCGAGGTGCGCGGCGCGCTGGCCGTGGCCGATGACCCGGCGGCGCGGGTGCGGGCGCTGATTCGCGCCAGCTTCACGCCGACCAGTTTCCGGCGTGAGGTGATTGCCGCCTGGCTGAACTTCTATGTGCTAGCCCAGACGCGCGCGGATGCGGCGCGGCTGCTGCGGGTCTATCAGCGGCGGCTGGTATCGAACCTGACCCATGCGTTGCGCCCCGTGGCCGGGGCGCGTGCGGGCGCGCTGGCCGAAGGCGTGGCGGCCATGGTGGACGGGGTCTATCTGCGTGAGGCGCTGGGTGCGGGTGAGCCCGATGGCCGCGCCGCCGCGCGCATGGTCGAAGGCTGGCTGGATGCGCAGTTGGAGGGGCGCGCATGACTCGCGCGCCCAACATATTGATCCTGATGGCGGATCAACTGAACGGAACCCTGTTCCCCGACGGTCCCGCCGATTGGCTGCACACGCCCAACCTGCGGCGGCTGGCGGAGGCTTCGGTCCGGTTTGCCAATGCCTATACCGCCAGTCCCCTGTGCGCGCCGGGGCGGGCGAGCTTCATGTCCGGGCTGCTGCCGCGCCGCACGCGCGTCTATGACAACGCGGCCGAATTCGCCTCGGACATCCCCACCTATGCGCATCATCTGCGCCGCGCGGGGTATCAGACCGCGCTTTCGGGCAAGATGCATTTCGTCGGCCCCGATCAGCTTCATGGGTTCGAGCAACGCCTGACCACCGATATCTATCCAGCCGATTTCGGCTGGACCCCGGATTGGCGGCGCCCCGGCGAGCGGATCGACTGGTGGTATCACAACCTCGGCTCGGTCACCGGGGCGGGGGTGGCCGAGATCTCCAACCAGATGGAATACGATGACGAGGTCGCCCATCACGCGCAGGCAAAGCTCTATGATCTGGCGCGCGGGGGCGATCCGCGCCCGTGGTGCCTGACGGTCAGCTTCACCCATCCGCATGACCCTTATGTGGCGCGGCGGCGGTTCTGGGATCTCTATGAGGGCTGCGAGCATCTGCTGCCCGGCCTGCCGGACCCGGGCTACGGTGCGCAGGACCCGCATGGCAAGCGCCTGTTCGATGCCAATGACTGGCGGAATTTCGACATTTCCGAAGATCACATCCGCCGTGCCCGGCAGGGCTATTTCGCCAATATCAGCTATGTGGATGAAAAGATCGGCCAGATCCTGGACGTGCTGGAGGCCACGCGGCAGGAGGCGGTGATCATCGTCACCTCGGACCATGGCGACATGCTGGGCGAGGGTGGCTTGTGGTTCAAGATGAGCTTCCGCGAAGGCTCCGCCCGGGTGCCGCTGATGATCGCCGCGCCGGGGCTGGCGCCGGGGCGGGTGGATGCGCCGGTGAGCACGCTGGACCTGTGCCCCACGCTCTGTGATCTGGCCGGGGTGGGGATGGCCGAGGTCGCGCCTTGGGTCGATGGTGAAACGCTGTTGCCGCTGGCCGGTGGGGCCGCGCGCGAAGCCCCGGTGGCGATGGAATATGTGGCCGAGGGGTCGGTGGCGCCCATGGTGGCGCTGGTGGCCGAAGGGTGGAAATACACCGCCTGCCCGGTGGACCCGGAACAACTCTTTGATCTGCGCACTGACCCGCAGGAGAGCCGCAATCTGGCCGCCGACCCGGCCCATGCCGCACGGCTGGAAGCCTTCCGCGCCATGGCCGCTGCGCGCTGGGACATGGCCGCCTATGACGCCGAGGTTCGCCACAGCCAGGCGCGGCGGCTGGTGGTCTATGAGGCGCTGCGCAACGGCGCCTATTACCCCTGGGATTACCAGCCGCTGCAGCGCGCCTCGGACCGCTACATGCGCAACCACATGGACCTGAACGTGCTGGAGGAAAACCAGCGGTTTCCCCGCGGCGAATGAAAGGACAGGCGATGCAGGCACAACCGCAGGCCAGCCATTACATCGACGGCGCGTTCGTCGAGGATACCGACGGCGCAGCCTTCGACGTGATCTACCCCTATACCGGCGCAGCGGTGGCACGGCTCCATGCCGCCACGCCCGCGGTGCTGGACCGCGCGCTGGCGGCGGCAGAGCGCGCGCAGGCGGATTGGGCCGCGCGCCCGCCGGTGGAGCGCGGGCGGGTCCTGCGCCGCGCCGCCGAGATCATCCGCGAGCGTAACCGCCCCCTGTCCGAGCTGGAGACGCTGGACACCGGTAAACCGCTGCAGGAAACGCTGGTGGCCGATGCAGCCTCGGGCGCGGATGCACTGGAGTATTTCGGCGGCTACGCCCCCACGGTGACGGGCCAGACCATCGCCCTGGGCGGCGGCGACTTCGCCTATACCCTGCGCGAGGCGCTGGGCGTCTGCGCCGGCATCGGGGCCTGGAACTATCCGACCCAGATCGCCTGCTGGAAGGCCGCGCCGGCGCTGGCCTTCGGCAATGCCATGGTGTTCAAGCCCTCGGAGCTGACGCCGCTTTCGGCCCTGAAGCTGGCCGAAATCCTGACCGAGGCCGGGTTGCCGCCAGGGCTCTTCAACGTGGTGCAGGGCGCGGGCGCGGTCGGTGCGGCGCTGGTCACGGACCCGCGCGTGGCCAAGGTGTCGCTGACCGGATCGGTGGAGACCGGGCGCAAGGTCTATGCGGCGGCGGCCGAGGGCATCCGGCATGTGACCATGGAACTGGGCGGCAAGTCGCCGCTGCTGGTGTTTGATGACGCCAGCCTCGACGATGCCGTGGGCGCGGCGATGCTGGGGAATTTCTACTCGGCGGGGCAGATCTGCTCCAACGGGACGCGGGTCTTCGTGCAGAAGAGCGCGATTGGGGCGTTCCTGGACCGGTTGGAGGCGCGCAGCCGCGCGATCGTGCTGGGCGATCCGATGGAGGAGGCCACGCAGATGGGCCCGCTGGTCAGCGCGGCGCAGCGCGACAAGGTGATGGGCTATATCAAGGCGGGCGTTGAGGAGGGCGCGCGGCTGGTCTGCGGCGGCGGCAATGGCGGGCGCAATGACGGGTTCTTCGTGGAGCCCACGGTCTTTGCCGATGTGACCGATGACATGGTGATCGCGCGCGAGGAGATCTTCGGCCCGGTCATGTGCGTTCTGGGCTTCGACACCGAAGACGAGGCCGTGGCGCGGGCCAATGCCACCGGCTTCGGCCTGGCGGGCGGCGTGTTCACCGCGGACCTGAGCCGTGGGCACCGGGTGGTCTCGCGCCTGCAGGCGGGGACCTGCTGGATCAACGGCTACAACCTGACGCCGGTGGAAATGCCCTTTGGCGGGGTGAAGCTGTCGGGCGTCGGGCGCGAAAACGGCCACGCCGCGCTGGAATATTACACGCAGATCAAGACTGTCCATGTAAGCATGGGAGGCGTTGATGCCCCCTATTGAAGCGCAACTGTCAAAGGTGGCGCTCCCGCCCGTCGGGTTCGGATTGAAAATCCGCCCCCTCCCGTTGGGCCGGGCCGCGCGCAAAGCGCGCGGCCCGGCCCAACGCCTGCGCGGTCGCAGGGAACCTGCGAGCGTTGCAGGGGGCGGGAGCGCCATCGGCCGGAGGGTCTGCGCTGTGTCAGTCGGCCATCTGTGTCTTCAGGACACGGCATGGACACGGTGCGATGGTGGCAGAGGGTGCAGCATGTGCTGAGAGGCGGTTCAGGGGCAGGTCTGCCCTGAACGCGCCATGTCGAGTGTTTGGGCTGCAAGGGAGCCGGGTCAAGGACAAGCCCCCTTCGGGGGTCGCTTGCGCGATCCTTGATCCGGTCCTCGGCAGCCCTGGGCAAGGTGAAGTGATGGAAGCGGATTTCATTGTGGTTGGCTCGGGCTCGGGCGGGGCGGCGGTGGCTTTTCGGCTGGCCGAGGCGGGCGCGCAGGTGTTGGTTGTCGAAGCCGGGGGAACGGATTTCGGCCCGTTCATCCAGATGCCGGGCGCGCTGTCCTATCCGATGAACATGCGCCGTTATGACTGGGGCTTCCAGACCGAGCCCGAGCCGCATCTGGGCGGGCGGGTGCTGGCCTGTCCGCGTGGGCGGGTGATCGGCGGTTCTTCCAGCATCAACGGCATGGTCTATGTCCGCGGCCATGCCCGGGATTTCGACCATTGGGCCGAGAGCGGCGCCGATGGCTGGAGCTTTGCCGATGTTCTGCCCTATTACAAGCGGATGGAGTGCTGGCACGGCGCCGAAGATGCCCGGGCCAACGGCAGCGCCGGCGTCTGGCGCGGGCAGGCCGGGCCGCTACATGTTTCGCGCGGGGGGCGTGACAACCCGCTGTTCAACGCCTTCATCGAGGCCGGGCGGCAGGCGGGCTACCCGGTGACCCCGGACTATAACGGCGAACAGCAGGAAGGCTTCGGCGCCATGGAGGCGACGATCTGGAAGGGGCGGCGCTGGTCCACCGCGCAGGCCTATCTGCGCCCGGCCCTGAAGCGTGACAACTGCCGCCTGATCCGGGCCGAGGCGCGACGCGTGATCTTCGATGCCGGGCGCGCCGTGGGCGTGGAGGTGCGCCGGAAGGGCCGCGTGGAAACCCTGCGCGCGCGGCGCGAGGTGGTGCTGGCGGCGTCTTCGATCAACACGCCGAAGCTGCTGATGCTTTCGGGCATCGGTCCGGGGGCGCATCTGGCCGAACACGGGATCGAGGTTCTGGCGGACCGGCCCGGCGTGGGGCAGAACCTGCAGGACCATCTGGAGCTTTACCTGCAATACGCCGCCAGCCAGCCGATCACGCTCTACAAATACTGGAACCTGCTGGGCAAGGCCTGGGTCGGCGCGCAATGGCTGTTCCTGGGGCGCGGGCCGGGGGCTTCGAACCAGTTCGAGGCCGCGGCCTTCATCCGCTCGGCCGCTGGCATCGATTACCCCGACATCCAGTATCATTTCCTGCCCATTGCCGTGCGCTATGACGGCCAGGCCGTGGCCGAGGGGCATGGCTTCCAGACCCATGTTGGCCCCATGCGCTCCAAAAGCCGGGGCTGGGTGAAGCTGGCCTCGGCCCGTCCCGAGGACGCGCCGCGCATCTGCTTCAACTACATGAGCCACCCCGATGACTGGGCCGAATTCCGCACCTGCATCCGCCTGACCCGCGAGATCATGGGCCAGGACGCCTTCGCCCCCTATCTGAGCCATGAAATCCAGCCCGGCGCCGAAGCGCAGGAGGATGCCGCGCTGGATGCGTTCATCCGCGCGCATGTGGAAAGCGCCTATCACCCCTGCGGCACGGCGCGGATGGGGCGGGCGGATGACCCCATGGCGGTGGTGGACCCGCAGGGACGGGTGATCGGGGTCGAAGGGCTGCGCGTGGCCGACAGTTCGGTCTTTCCGCGCATCACCAACGGCAACCTCAACGCCCCCAGTATCATGGTGGGCGAGAAGATGGCGGATCATATCCTGGGCCGTCCGGCGCCTGCGCGCGAGAACCTGGAGCCCTGGATCAACCCGAACTGGCAGCAGGCGCAGCGCTGACACGCTTTGCGCGAGAATGCGTGCAGGAACGGCAACATCGTTAACGAAGGTTAATGATTAGTTAATTTTTACCTTGATCGGGGCGCGCCTTTCCCGGATCACAGGCGCATGTTCCGCCTGCGTTCCCTTCTTGTACCCTTGCTGGCCTGCTTGCTGGCCCTGCCCAGCGATGCCGGGCAAATGGTTCTGGTGGGCGCGGCGCGGGTGATCGATGGCGACACGTTCGAGATCTCGGGCACGCGCATCCGGATCGGCGGGATCGACGCGCCCGAGCGCGCGGAAAGCTGTACGCATCCTTCGGGCGCGGTCTGGGCCTGTGGCCGCTGGGCCTGGTATGAAACCGAGCGCCTGTTCCAGGGGCAGGTGTTGCGCTGCGTGGACCTGGGCGCGCGCAGCCATGACCGGATGGTGGCGCGCTGCTATTTCGATGGGCGGGATGTGGCGGAAACCCTGATTGACCAGGGTATCGCCCGGGTCTGCCCCCGCTACGCCGCCGAACAAGGCGTGCTGGAGGTCTATGCCCATGCCGAGGATCGCGCCCGCGACCGCGAGGCAGGCATCTTCGCCGGGCCCCTGAACCCGCCCGCGGGGTTCTGTGCCTTGCGCCAGTCGCGCGCTGAGCTGGCCAACCCCGCCCCCGAGGGCGATTGCATGATCAAGGGCAATGTCTCGGGCAATGGCCGGATCTATCACCTGCCGGGGCAGGCGCATTATGACCGGGTCAACATGAACCACCCGGACAAGCGCTGGTTCTGCTCCGAGGCCGAGGCGCAGCAGGCCGGCTGGCGCCCCGCCCAGCGCTGAGGGCGTTTGCACACCCCCTCTGCATCTGCGCAGGGCAGGCGCGCTGTCATTCCGGCGCCGAAGTCCCTAGGTTGCAGCTATCCAAGGCGGCGGAAGGATGCACCTGATGAGCGATCTTGCAAAACGTGACGGCCTGCCCGATGCACTGCGGGTGCTGCTGGCCCAGTATCCGCGCAACATCTGGGAGTCGCACCGCAATTTCGACGGCTTGACCCGGTTCTGGCTGGAACGGCATCTGATGTTCCGCCAGGTGCTGGAGCGCCTGCAGGCCGAGACGCGCAGCTTCATCGACCAGGGCGCCGATCCGGCACGGTTTTCGCCGGACACCGCACGGCTGATGGGGTTTTTCCTCAACCAGCTGGACGGGCATCACAAGATCGAAGACATGCAGTATTTCCCGCAATTGATGGGGCTGGAAACCCGGCTGAGCAAAGGCTTCGAGTTGCTGGACTCCGACCATCACGCGCTGGACGGCGAATTGCACGGGCTGGCGGCTGACACCAACCTGATGCTCGGGCATCTGCGCGCGCGTGACCACACCGCCGGGCGCGATGCCGCCGGAACGCTGGAAGCGCGGCTGACCCGCTTTGCGGGGTTCCTGGACCGGCATCTGGTGGATGAGGAAGACCTGGTTGTGCCGGTGATCCTGCACCACGCACCGCGCATGTAGCGGTCGCGCTCAGCCCCGGCGCCAGATCTGCAACACATCAGGGCCGACCGTGCGCAACTCGGTCAGTGCAAAGCCAGGGGCATCGGCGAGCCGGTCCAACTCCAGCGGGCCGATGCCAGGGCGGGCCTCGGCCCCCAGCACCTTTCCGGCGGAAAACACCACCAGTTCATCCACCAGTCCCGCCCGCAACAGGCTGGCAGCCAGCAGGCCGCCGCCTTCGCACAGCACCCGCGTCAGACCCCGCGCGCCCAGTGCCTGCAACATGGCGGCGGGATCAAGCTGACCGGTGGCACTGGCCGCAACTTCGATCAGCCCGGCGCCGGTGGCACCCCAGGCCCTGCGCGCAGGCAGCGGCGCGCTTGCGCCATGCAGCATCCAGACCGGCGGCGCTGCGGCGCTGCGGCCCAGGCGGCTGTCGCTGGGCAGGCTCAGCCGCGGGTCGGCCACCAGCCGCAGCGGCTGCCATTCGGTGCCCAGATCGCGCACCCGCAGGTCCGGGTCATCGGCCCGCGCCGTTCCGGCGCCAACGAGCACCGCATCATGGCGCGCGCGCATGGCATGGACGGCGCGCCGGGCCTGCGGGCCGGTGATCCAGCGGCTTTCACCCTGCGCAGTGGCAATGCGCCCGTCCAGGGTCAGCGCAAGTTTCAGCGTCAGCCAGGGGCGGCCCTGCTCCACCCGCATCAGGAACCCGGCATTTGCCACGCGCGCCGCCTGCGCCATCACCCCTTCGGTCACCGAAATCCCGGCGGCGCGCAGCATGGCGTGCCCGCCACCTGCCACGCGCGGGTCCGGGTCGGTCAGGGCCGTGACCACGCGGGCCACGCCCGCATCGATCAGCGCGCGGGCACAGGGCGGGGTCTTGCCATGGTGGGCGCAGGGCTCCAGGCTGACGTAGACAGTGGCGCCCCGCGCCGCCGCACCCGCCTGCGCCAGTGCCTGCGGTTCGGCATGAGGGCGCCCACCCGGCGCGGTCCAGCCGCGCCCGACGATGCGCCCGTCCTGCACCACCACGCAGCCCACCGCCGGGTTGGGCCAGACGCGCCCCAGCCCCCTTTGGCCCAGGGCAATGGCCAGACGCATGAAGCGGAGGTCCTGCGCGTGCATGTCACCCTGCTTCATCTTGCCCTAAATACTCCGGGGGGGGGCGCCCAACGGGCGACGGGGGCGGCGCCCCCTGCTGCGTTCGGTATCATTCGCCCGGCGTCATTCCCCCGGCGTTGGTGGCCGCAGCTCGGACACAAACTTGTCGAAATCGTCGGCCGCCTGGAAATTCTTGTATACGCTGGCAAAACGCACATAGGCCACGGTGTCGATCCGGGCGAGCGTCTCCATCACGATCTCGCCGATGGTCTTGGACGGCACATCCGTGTCGCCCAGGCTTTCCAGCCGCCGCACGATGCCGGAAATCATCTGATCGATCCGCTCAGGCTCGATCGGCCGCTTCTGCATGGCAATCCGGATCGAGCGTTCCAGCTTGGTGCGGTCGAACGGTTCGCGCCGCCCATTGGATTTCACCACCACCAGATCCCGCAGCTGCACCCGTTCATAGGTGGTAAAGCGCCCCCCGCAGGCCGGGCAGAAGCGTCGGCGGCGAATGGCGACGTGATCTTCGGCCGGGCGCGAATCCTTCACCTGGGTGTCGATATTGCCGCAGAATGGACAGCGCATGACCTCTCCCTTGGGTGGCTGCGGGGCAGTAACCGCAGAACTATAGGCACACCGCGACAGATTGGGTAGCGTCAATTGGCCCCCACCACATTCGGCGCGGCCCCTCTGTTGCCTTTGAGACTCAGGCCGCAGAAGGGCCGCAGAAGGGCCGGGGCGGGTAGTGGGCGAGGGTCAGCGGGAACCGGACAGCGATGACCCCACGGGTTAGCCTGATGAAATCCGGGCAGAAAGCACTGGCCGTGCTCATGTGCTGTCGATCAGACAGCACTTGTCCAAGGCCTTGACGGCCTGGAAGTGGGCTGGTATCGAATTCAGAATTCAGTAGGGGTAACGCCCTGCTCACTCGTAAGCCACCGGAGGCGCGGATGCGGGATCTTTTGACGCTTGGTCAGGTTCTGACGGCGCAGGCGCGCTTGCGTCCGGAGGCGCCGGGCGCGCGTGATCTGGAACGCGCGATGACCATGGCGCAGTGGAACCGGCGCGCCTGTGCGCTGGGAAATGCGCTGGCGGGGCTGGGGTTGGTCAAGGGGGACCGGCTGGCGGTTCTGGCCTGGAACTGCGTGGAATGGGCCGAGATCTATGTCGCCGTGGCCAAGGCCGGGATCGTGGTGGTTCCCATCAATTTTCGCCTCACCCCGGCCGAGATCGGCTTTGCGGTGCGCGACAGCGGGGCGGCGGCGGTCATCGTGCAGGAGGGGCTGCACGGCGTGCTGGAGGAGGTGCGCGCGGACCTCGCCCTGCCCGACGGGCGGTTCATCCATTTCGGGGGCCATGCGCCCGCAGGCTGGCAGGGCTATGAGGACCTGATCGCGCGCGCAAGTGACAGCGAACCCGGCGTGGCGGTCGCGGCTTCGGACCCGTGGACGCTGATGTATACCTCGGGTACCACGGGCAACCCCAAGGGCGTGATCCGCAGCCACCGCGGCGCGGCGCTTCTGTCCATGGTGACCGAGATCGAGCTGGGCATTCACCGGAGCGATGATGCGCTGCTGGTCATGCCCATGTGCCACGCCAATTCGGTCAATTTCTTCGGCTCCTTCGCCTATTGCGGCGGCGGGGTCAGCATCTACAGCCGCGCCAGTTTCGACCCGGAACACGCGCTGCGCACCATCGCCGAGATGGGGGTCAGCTTCACCTCGCTGGTGCCGACGCATTACATCCTGATGCAGTCCCTGCCCGCGAAGGCGCGCAGCGCGCTGGACCTCAGCCGCATCCGCAAGCTGATGATCTCCTCCGCCCCGGCGCGCGCCGATACCAAGCGCGCGGTGATGGAGATGTTCCCGAACTCGGGCCTCTACGAACTTTACGGGTCGTCCGAGGGCGGCTGGGTCACCTTCCTGCATCCGCATGAACAATTCGACCATCTGGGCACCGTGGGGCGCGAATGCGTGGGTTCGGCCCCCATTCGTATCCTGGATGAGGATGGAAACGAGGTGCCCGACGGCCAGCCCGGCGAGCTCTACCACTGCACGCCCTACACGTTCGAGGAATACTGGAACCTGCCCGGGAAAACCGCCGAAGCCTTCCGCGGCGATTACTGCACCGTGGGCGACATGGCGCTGCGCGATGAGCAGGGTTTCATCAAGCTGATCGACCGCAAGAAGAACATGATCATCTCGGGCGGTGAGAACGTCTATCCGTCCGAGGTGGAGCAGGTGCTGGGCGGCCATCCGGCCGTTCAGGATGTGGCCGTGATCGGCGTGCCGCACGAGAAATGGGGCGAAAGCGTCCATGCCGTGATCGTGCCCCACGCGGGCGCCGCGCCGGATGCGCAGGCGATCATCGACTGGGCGCAGGGCCGTATCGCCGGGTTCAAGCGCCCGCGGTCGGTGGCCTTTGTGTCCTATGATGACATGCCCCGCACGGCCACCGGCAAGATCCTGCATCGCGAACTGCGCGCGCGCTACAGCGCCCCCCAGAACGGAGAAATGACATGAGCGGCATCGACCTGAACACCGACCCGCAATCCTGCGCCGCATGGATCGCGCGCTTCCTTCTGGAACGCGGGGTGGACCGGGTGTTCGGCCTGCAAGGCGGGCATATCCAGCCGATCTGGGATTTCCTGGGCCGCCTCGGCATCCGCATCATCGACGTGCGCCATGAAGCCGCCGCCGTCCACATGGCGCACGCCCATGCGGAGCTGACCGGCGGGGTGGGCGTGGCCATGGTCACCGCCGGGCCGGGGGTGACGAACACGGTCACGGCCATGGCGAATGCGTCGCTGGCGCGCGTGCCGGTGGTGCTGATCGGCGGCTGCACCTCGCGCCCGCAGGCGAACATGGGGCCGTTGCAGGACATCCCGCATGTGGACATCCTGCGCCCCGTGTCGCGCTACGCCCGCACCGCCCGGGTGGCCGATCAGGTCATCCGCGAGATGGACGAGGCCTGGTCCCGCGCCATGGGCGACATGGGAGAGCCGGGGCCGAGTTACATCGAAATTCCCACCGACGTGCTGCGCACCCATGTGCCCGAAAACCTGGTGCTGGCCGACTGGATGCGCGCCAAGCCCTTCCGCCGCCCGCTGCCGGACCCGGACACCGTGGCGCAGATCGCGGACGCCCTGCGCAGAGCGGAGCGCCCGCTGGTCATCACCGGGCGGGGCGCGCGCGGGGCCGGGGCAGCGCTGCGGCGGATGCTGGACGCCTCGGGCGCGGCTTATCTGGACACGCAGGAAAGCCGCGGCCTGGTGCCGGGCGATCATGGCGCGGTGGTCGGCGCCATGCGCGCGCAGGCCATGGGTGGCGCCGATCTGGTGGTCGTGGTGGGGCGCAAGCTGGACTATCAGTTGGGTTACGGCTCGCCGGCGGTCTTTCCCGAGGCCCGTTTCATCCGCATCGCCGACACCGCGGGCGAGTTGCTGGACAACCGCCGAGGCGATCCCGAACTGCTGGCCGATCCGGCGCTGGCGCTGGACGCCATTGCCGACGCACTGGAAGCCAGCCCGCCGCAAGCCCCGCGCGACTGGCTGGCCGGGCTGCACGCCAAACACCTGGAGCGCAGCGCCCGCAAGCCCCCCGCCAACCGCCCCGCCACTGGCCCCGATGGCGCGATCCACCCCATGGCGATATTCGAGGCCCTGCGCGATCTGGCCGCGCCGGATCACATCGGCATCGCCGACGGGGGCGATCTGCTCAGCTTTGCCCGCGTGGGGCTGCAGGCCGAAACCTATATGGACGCGGGCGCCTTTGGCTGCCTGGGGGTGGGCGTGCCCTTTGCCGTGGCCGCCGCGCTGGCCCATCCGGACCGGCAGGTGATTTCCGTGAATGGCGACGGGGCCTTCGGGCTCAACGCCATGGAGATCGACACCGCCGTGCGCCATGGCGCCAGGGCCGTGTTCATCGTGTCCAACAATGCCGCCTGGAACATCGAACGCTTCGATCAGCAGGACAATTACGGCGGCCGCGTCATCGGCACCACGCTGCGCCACTCGGACTATGCCGGGATGGCCCACGCGCTGGGTGCCCATGGCGAGCGCGTCGAACGCCCCGAGGATCTGGCCCCCGCGCTGGAACGCGCGCTGGCCAATGCGCCCGCAGTGGTGGATATTGTGACCTCGCAACAGGTTGTCAGTTCGGATGCCACCAAGGGGCTGGGCTTCGTGCCCGACTATCAGGCCCTGACCGCCTGGAACGCGGCCGAACTGAAACGCCGAGGCCAGGAGTAACCCCGGATGGATTTCGCACTTTCGCCCGAGATCGAGGACCTTCGCGCCCGCACCCGCGCTTTCGTCGAGGCCCATATCCTGCCGGTCGAGGCTGACCGCAGCACCTGGGACGACCATGAGAACATCCGCCTGGACGCGCTGGCGCCCCTGCGCGCGCGTGCCATGCGCGATGGTCTCTGGTGCCCGCAGGCGCCGGTGGACCGTGGCGGCATGGGGCTGTCGGTGACGGCCCGCGCGGTGATGTATGAGGAAGCCAACCGCTCGCTCTTTGGCCCCGTGGTCTTCAACTGCGCCGCGCCCGATGACGGCAATATCGACATCCTGTCCCGCCGCGCTACGCCCGCGCAGCAGGACCGCTGGCTGCAACCGCTGATCGACGGCAAAGCGCGCTCAGCCTTCGTGATGACTGAACCCGCGCCGGGCGGTGGCTCTGACCCCGGCATGATCCGCACCCGCGCCGAACGCCACGGCGACACCTGGCGGATCACGGGCCGAAAGTGGTTCATCACCGGCGCGGGCGCAGCCGATCATTTCATCCTCATCGCCCGCACCGACCACAACGCGGACGAAAAACGCCGCCACCTGACGGCGTTCCTGTTCCACCGCGATAGCCCCGGCTGGGAGATCACCCGCCGCATCCCCATCATGGGCCCCGAGGAACACGGAGGGCATTGCGAACTGAGCTTCGACGGGCTGGAAATCCCGGACAGCGACCGGCTGATGGAGGTCGGCGACGGGCTGAAGCTGACGCAAATCAGGCTTGGCACCGCGCGGCTGACCCATTGCATGCGCTGGCTGGGCCTGGCCAAACGCGCCATGGCCGAGGCGCAGGATTACATCGCCACGCGCGAGGGCTTCGGCATTCGCCTGGCCGACCGCGAATCGGTGCGGCTGATGATGGGGCAGGTGGCACATGACATCCAGATCGGGCGTCTGCTGACCATGCACGCGGCCTGGAAGCTCGATCAGGGGGATTTCGCGCGCAAGGAGGTGTCCATGGCCAAGATCCATGTCGCCGACACGCTGCACCAGGCCGCCGATACGGCCATCCAGCTGTGCGGCGCGCAGGGCTATTCCAAGGACCGGGTGGTGGAATGGATCTACCGCTACGCCCGGCAGGCGCGGCTTGTCGATGGCGCCTCCGAAGTGCACCGAATGGTGCTGGCGGGCGCCTATGCGCAGGAGGGTGACAGGTTCTGGACCTGGGGCGCATGAGCGACCTGACCGCCAACCCCGCGCTGGCGGACTGGCTGGCAACCGCCCTGGGGGCGGCCAAGGCGCAGGTCACGGCGGCGCGCAAACTCTCGGGCGGTGCGATCCAGGAAAACTGGGCGCTGGACGTCACCGCCGGGGGGGCCACCCATGCGCTGGTCCTGCGCCGGGACGCCCCCGCCACCATCGGCGCCTCGCGCCCCCGCGCGCAGGAATACGCGCTGCTGGCGGCGGCCCATGCGGGCGGCGTGCGCGTCCCCCGCCCGGTAGGGTTCTGCGATGACGACCAGATCCTCGGCGCCCCCTTCGCCGTGCTCGAACGTGTCGCGGGCGAAGGCTACGGCCCCAAATTGGTGCGCGACACCACGCTCGGCGGGGACCGCGATGCGCTGGCCCACGCCCTGGGGCAGCAACTGGCAACCATCCACGCACTCCGCCCCGAGGGGCAGATCCGGGCGATACTTGGGGATCGTCCCGAAGACCCGGCGGTGGCCGAGATCGCCCTTCTGCGCGGCTGGCTCGATGATCTGGGCACCCCCCATCCCGGGCTGGACTGGGCGCTGCGGCACTGCGAACTCCACGCGCCCCCGCCCGGCGATGTGGTCCTTGCGCACCGAGATTTCCGCACCGGCAACTACATGGTGGATGCGCAGGGGCTGACGGCGGTGCTGGATTGGGAATTCGCAGGCTGGGGCGATCCGATGGCCGATATCGGCTGGTTCTGCGCCGAATGCTGGCGTTTCTCGCGCCCAGAGCTGGAGGCTGGCGGGATCGCCGCGCGCGCGCCCTTCTATGCCGGTTACACGGGCCAGGGCGGCGCCCCCATCGACCCTGCGCGCATCGCCTGGTGGGAGGTGATGGCCCATCTTCGCTGGGCGGTCATCGCGCTGCAGCAAGAGGCCCGCCACACCAGCGGCCAGGAGCGCGCGCTGCATCTGCAACTGACCGGGCGCATCGCCGACACGCTGGAGCTTGCCCTGCTGCGCATGACCGCCCCCCAGAACTTCGGCCCCCAGAACTCCAGCCCCCAAGGCTCCAACCCATGACCCACCCCATGCCCCCCCGCGGCATCGACCTGCTGGACCAGGCCGCAACCGAGCTGCGCCAGACCCTCGCCCCACAGCTCACCGGCGCCGCCCGCTACCACGCCCTTCTGGCCGCCAATGCCGTGGCCACCGCCGCGCGCGAGGCCCGCGCCGCCCCCCATCTGGCCACCGCCGATGCCGCGCTGGCCGGGCTCGACCCCGCCGCCATCCGCGCAGGCGCCCATGACCAGGACGCAAGCCTCCACGCCCGGCTGAAAACCCGCGCCGCCCTGCGCGCCTGGATCGCCGACCCGCGCAGCCTCAGCCCCGAGGATCGCGCCACCCATCTGCCAAAGGACCTCCATGACACCTGATCTTGCCGACCGCTTTTCACTCACGGGCAAGGTGGCGCTGGTCACCGGCGCCTCGGGCAGCCTCGGCGCGCGCTTTGCCGAAACGCTGGCGGGGGCGGGGGCCTCGGTGGTGCTGGCCGCGCGGCGCACCCAGGCCATGGAGCCTTTGCGCGAGCGGCTGGCCGCAACCGGCGCCATGGTGGTCGCGTTGGATGTGACCGACCCGAAGGCCGTCACCAATGCCTTTGACGCCGCCGAGGCCACGCTGGGCCCCGTGGATATCCTGATCAACAACAGCGGTATCGCCGAACCCGGCGCCGCGCTGGACCAATCAGACGCCGACTGGGCGCGTATCTTTGCCGTCAATCTGGACGGTGCCCGCCGCATGGCGGTGGAGGCCGCCCGGCGCATGGTCGCGCGTGGCCAAGGCGGGGCGGTGGTCAACGTGGCCTCCATTCTGGGGTTGCGGCAGGGGGCCGGGGTCAGCGCCTATGCCACCACCAAGGCCGCGCTGATCCAGATGACGCAACACCACGCGCTGGAATGGGCGCGCCATGGCATCCGCGTCAACGCGCTGGCGCCGGGGTATATCCAGACCGACCTGAACCGCGATTACTTCGCCGGGCCCCACGGGCAGGCGATGATCAAGCGCATCCCCCAGCGCCGCCTGGGCCAGCCGCAGGATCTGGACGGGCCACTTCTGCTGCTGGCCTCGGACGCCGGGCGCTTCATGACCGGATCGGTTCTGGTGGCGGATGGCGGGCACCTGACCAGCCCGCTGTGACGGGCCAGTGCAACCGGCGATATCGCCTTGCCAGCCGGGCAGGAAGGGGCCAGAAACGGGGCCAGTTCACCGACCCGGAGCCGCCGCCTTGGACCTGCCCTGCCCCGCCCCTGCCGCGGCCGAGATCGACGCCGACTGGGCCTGTGCCCGCTATGAAACCCTGCGCCCCCTTCTGCCCCAGGCCGATTTCCCGGCCCAGAGCACCCATGTCACCGACCTGTCAGCGGTGTTCGACCGCTATGACGGCTTCATTTTGGATGCTTACGGCGTGTTGAATGTTGGCGGGCGGGCGATCCCCGGCGCGGTGGAGCGGATCGCGCAGATGCGCGCGGCGGGCAAGGCGGTGGTGGTGCTGACCAATGGGGCCAGCGTGCCGCGCCGCACGGCGCTGGCGAAATACACCGCCTGGGGCTTTGATTTCACCGCGCCCGAGGTTGTGGCCAGCCGCGATGTTGCCGCCGGGCGGCTGGCGCAGGCGGAGCCGGGGTTTCTGTGGGCGGCGATTGCCGGGCCGGGGGCCGGGTTCGATGACCTTCCCGTGCCGGTCTCCCCGCTGTCGCAGGACGCCAGCCTGCTGGAGCGTGCCGATGGCTTTGTCTTCCTGGGCTCGGACGGCTGGACTGCGGCGCGCAACGCCACGCTGGCCGCCGCACTGGCCGCCCGCCCGCGCCCGGTCGTGATCGCCAACCCCGATGTGATCTCACCGAACGAGGCCGGATTCGCCCTGGAGCCCGGCCATTTCGCCGCCGACCTGCCCGTCCGCCCCGAGTTCTTCGGCAAACCCCACGGCCCGGCCTTCGAGGCCGCCTATGCCCGTATGGGCACCCTGCCGCGCCACCGCATCGCCATGGTGGGCGACACGCTGCACACCGATGTGCTGGGCGGGCGGGCGGCGGGGTTTGGCACCGTGCTGATCGCGGGCCACGGGCTGTTTCGCGGCCATGATCCGGCGCGGTTCATCGCTGCATCGGGGATCGTGCCGGATGTGATTGCGCAGACAACCTGAGCTTTCGCCCAAAACGCAAAACGCCCGCCGAAGGGGCGGGCGTTGCAAGGGCGTTCGGGCTGCGCTGCCTCAGCGGCGGATGCCCAGCTTGCCGATCAGGTCACGGTAGCGGCCTTCGTCCTTCGAGCGCAGGTAGTCAAGCAGCTTGCGGCGCGTGGCCACCAGTTTCAGAAGCCCACGGCGGGAATGGTTGTCCTTCTTGTGGGTCTTGAAATGCTCGGTCAGGGTGGCGATCCGGCTGGTCAGCACGGCCACCTGCACCTCGGGCGAGCCGGTGTCGCCTTCGGCGCGCGCGAATTCCTTGATGATGCGGGTCTTCTCTTCAACGGTGATCGACATCGGGGTCTCCTTTTCCGGAAGATGGGGTTTCGGGTGCGGGCCGGGATGTCGTCCAGCAAGCCCCGGGAGGAACGCGTCCAGGACGCTGCGCGGCGTATAGGCGATCCGCGCGCCGTTGAAAAGCCCCCGGGCAGCGGCACGGGCTTGTGTTAACCATTTGCGCGGAAAGCGCGGCGTTCACCATGACTTGTGCTTCGTTTGTTCGCGCGAATCGCAGATACTGCGGGGTGGGTGACAGATTGGGTGTGGTATGTACTGGCTGCTGGGATTGCTGGCGGCTGCCCTTGCTGGCAGCGCTGCCGATGCGTTCATGAAAAACGCGCTGGATGAGCCGGAGTCGTCCGAAGATCCTGACGCGGATGATTCGGCGCCGCTGGCAGAGGGTGGCGGAAGCATCGACCTGCTGGCCTATGCCGCGCCCGAGGAAGTCGACGCCCCCGCATACATGGCAGAGCCGAGCGCCAGCCTGTCGCCCGAGCTGCCCTGGGACCATGACCCGATGGACAGCCATCCCTTTGCCAATGGCCAGCCCGCGCATGAAAGTCCGGACGCCAGCTGGCATGACCCGGCGCTGGACGATGGCGTGCACAGCAGCGACAGTTTCCCGCCGCCCGAGGACCGGACCACCCCGCAGCTCCTGCGCGCCCATGATGGTGGTCAGACCCTCCAGGGCGGCCCCGGGGATGACACATTGCTGGGCGGGGCGGGGAATGACACGCTCAACGGTGGGCCGGGGAATGACATTCTGGTTGCCGTTGCAGGCAACAACGCCCTGAACGGAGGGCCGGGTGATGACATCCTGATCGGCGGGCCGGGCGATGATACGCTGGTGGGGGGCTGGGGCGATGATCTGCTGATCGCCGGCGGAGGCAGCAACGTCCTGATGGGGGGGGCGGGGGATGACGTGCTGATCGGCGGCATTGATGGCCATGGCGGGCAGAATTTCCTCAATGGCGGCGCAGGGGATGATACGCTGTTCGGTGGTGGCGATGATGTGCTGCATGGCGGCCCCGGCGCGGACCGCTTTGTGCTGGGCGACTGGATCGGCCCGGGAGAGCGTGTGACCATCATGGATTACACGCCCGGAGAGGACCGGATTCAGCTGCTGATCAACCCGGATATTCACCCGGACCCGGAGCTGCTGGTCAGCCCGGACCCGGATGACCCGAACAACGCGGTGATCCGTCTGGATGGCGAAGACATCGGCCTGGTGCTGAACGCCGCCGGGCTGCGGGTCGAGGATATCGACCTGATCGCCGAGGGGTCGGAGGACGGAGTCGCACAGGGTGCCTGACGCGGCGCGGGCCGTTGCCGGGGAGAAGCGCCCCCGAGCCGCGCCCACCCGCCCACCCCGCGCGCCTCGGGGGCGCTGCCGAACGCGCGGGCGCGTTCGGCGAAAGGGGGCCGGAACACCCTTCACAGATGGGCGCCAAGGCGCTAGATCACGCCCATGACACAGGTTCTGAACATTGTTGGGGGCGGCATGGCCGGGGCCGAGGCTGCCTGGCAGGCTGCAAACATGGGCGTCAACGTGGTGATCCACGAGATGCGCCCCGAGGTCGGCACCTTTGCGCACCGGACGGGCGATCTGGCCGAAATGGTGTGTTCGAACTCTTTCCGTTCGGACGATGACGAGAACAACGCCGTGGGGTTGCTGCATTGGGAAATGCGCGCCGCGGGCGGATTGATCATGGAAATGGCGGACGCCCATGCGCTGCCCGCGGGCGGCGCGCTGGCGGTGGACCGCGATGCCTTTGCCGCCGGGGTGACGGCACGGCTGCGCGCGCATCCGCGGGTCCGCGTGGTGGGCCATGAGTTGCGCGATCTGCCGGATGAGGGGCAGTGGATCATCGCCACCGGGCCGCTGACCTCGGGTCCGCTGGCCGAGGCGATCCGCGAAGCCACCGGCGCCGACCAGTTGGCGTTCTTCGACGCCATCGCGCCGATCGTGCATTTCGACACGGTGGATCTGTCCAAGGCCTGGTTCCAGTCTCGCTATGACAAGGGCGAGACCGAGGAAGAGCGCACCGCCTATCTGAACTGCCCCATGGACCGCGACCAGTATGAGCGGTTCATCGACGCGCTGCTGGCCGCCGACAAGACCGAATTCCGCGAGGGTGAGACCGCGCAGTATTTCGACGGCTGCCTGCCCATCGAGGTCATGGCCGAGCGCGGGCGCGAGACGCTGCGTCATGGCCCGATGAAGCCCGTGGGGCTGACCAACCCCCATGCGCCGCAGGTGAAGCCCCATGCGGTGGTGCAGTTGAGGCGGGATAACGCATTGGGAACACTCTATAATATCGTGGGCTTTCAGACCAAGATGAAATACGGCGCGCAGGTTGAGGTGTTCCGGATGATCCCCGGGCTGGAAGCGGCGCAATTCGCGCGGCTGGGGGGGATCCATCGGAATACCTTCATCAATTCTCCGACGCTTCTGGACCGCGAGATGCGGTTGCGCGCGCGGCCCTGGATTCGCTTTGCGGGCCAGATCACCGGGGTCGAGGGCTATGTGGAAAGCGCTGCCATGGGCCTGCTGGCCGGGCGGCTGGCGGCGGCGGAGTTGCTGGGACGGACCCTGCCCCCGCCGCCGCGCGACACGGCGATGGGCGCGCTGGTGGCGCATATCACCGGCGATGCCGAGGCGAAGAGTTTTCAGCCGATGAATGTGAATTTCGGACTGTTCCCGCCGATTGACGCGCGTGGCGGGCGGCGCGGACGCAAGGAGCGGTATCGCGCCTACACCGATCGGGCGAAACAGGCCTTTGGCGCGTGGCTGGCGGCCGAAGGTGAGGGGGCTGTGGTGGCCGATGGCGCGGCGGGTGACCAGCGCGTCCCGTAGCAAGTTCAGCCCCGGGGGCCAGCCCCCCGGACCCCCCGGGATATTTTCACAAGGATGAAAGGGGTATGGGCGCTGCGGGGATGGTGACACGGTTTGCGCCCTCGCCCACAGGGTTGTTGCATCTGGGCCATGCCTATTCGGCACTGGTGGCCTGGGAGCGCGCGAGGGGGCAGGGGCGGTTTCTGCTGCGGATCGAGGATATCGATCAGGCGCGGTGTCGGTCGGTGTTCGAGGCCGCGATCTTCGAGGATCTGCGTTGGCTGGGGCTGGACTGGCCCGAGCCTGTGATGCGGCAGTCAACGCGGATGGGGGCGTATCGCGCGGCGCTGGAGCGGCTGGCAGGGATGGGGGTGGTGTATCCCTGCCGCTGTCGCCGCAGGGATATCCAGGCCGCGGTTTCGGCGCCGCAGGAAGGTGCGGCGGCTATTGGGCCGGACGGGCTGGTCTATCCGGGTACCTGTCGCGGGCGCGGCATGGACCGTGCCGGGCCCGGGGATGTATTGCGGCTGGATATGGGCCGGGCGCTGGTGTTGGCCGGGCCGGCGCATTTTGTGGAAACCGGCGCGAGGTTTGCCGGGGAGCATGCGCTTGACCCGGAGTGGATGCGCAGCCAGGTGGGGGATGTGGTTCTGGCGCGGCGCGATCTGGGCACCAGCTATCACCTGGCGGTGGTGGTCGATGATGCCGCGCAGGGGGTTTCCGAGGTGGTGCGCGGCGCCGATCTGTTTGAAGCGACCTTCATTCATGTGTTGTTGCAGCGGCTACTGGCGTTGCCGGTGCCGCGCTATCACCATCATCGGCTGATCCGCGACGAAAAGGGCAAGCGGCTGGCCAAGCGCGACGATGCGCGGGCGATTGCGCTCTATCGGGCTGAAGGGGCCAGCCCGGCGGATATACGGGCGCTGGTCAATCTGCCTGCGGGGCCATGATCTCGACCTCCTCGCCGTCGCGCAGGGCGGTGTAGAAGCAGCTGCGGCGGTTGGTGTGGCAGGCGGGGCCGGTCTGGTTGACCAGCGCCAGAAGGCAGTCGCGGTCGCAGTCGATGCGCAGCTCGACCAGGTGCTGGACATGCCCGGAGCTTTCGCCCTTGACCCAGAATGCCTGGCGTGAGCGGGACCAATAGGTGACGCGCCCGGTTTCCAGAGTTCGGGCCACGGAGTCGACATTCATCCAGGCGACCATCAGCACCTGACCGCTGTCATGATCTTGCGCGATGCAGGGGATCAGGCCCATTTCGTCATAACGTAGGGATTGCGGATCGAAGCGCATGCGTTATCTCCTGAATGTGGGCGGGGATACCGCTTAGGACAGGATGGATGCAAGGGGAAGCCCGGTGACCGAGAATGCCGACCTGATCAAGCTCTATTCCGGGCGGATTCTGGCCCTGGCGGCGGATATTCCGCATCTGGGGCGGCTGGAGCACCCGCAGGCGCGGGTCAAGCGCCGCTCACCGCTGTGCGGATCGATGGTGTCGGTTGAGCTGGACATGGAGGCGGGGCGGGTGAGCCGGTTCGGGCAGGAGGTGAAGGCCTGTGCCCTGGGGCAGGCGGCGGCGGCGGTGCTGGGGGCGGCAGTGATCGGGCGCAGCCGGGCAGAGCTGGAGGCCGCGCGCGATCAGTTGCAGGCGATGCTGAAATCCGGGGGGCCGGTGCCCTCCGCGCCCTTTGACGGATATGAGGTTTTGGAGCCGGCGCGGGAGTATCGCAACCGCCATGCGTCGATCCTGCTGGCGATCGAAGCGGCAGCCGAAGCCGCCGCCGAGGCCGAGGCGACGAATCCGGCCTGAGCCGCGTTTAGGCGATGCGGCTACCGGGCGCGGCGCTGGCATCCGCGTGCCGGGGCAGCTTGGCGAGCGCCCAGCGCAGGGCATTGGCCAGCATCGCGCGCATGGCGCGTGCCTGCATGGCGCGCACCTGGCGTTCAAGCGTGCTGTCATCAGGATAAGGCAGGTGAAACGGGTGGGTCTGCATGGGAATCGATCCGTGAGCGGTGTTTTTTAAACTGCCTGTGATCTAGGCAGGTGCAGGCCGCGCCGCTACCGCCATTTCCACAGCCCCGCCATGCACGCCGCGCAAGGCATATGGTGCGGGCATTGCTTCGTTAGCGCTAACTGGCTATATCATCCCCCAGGCGCAGACCGAGAGAGGGCCGCTCATGCCATTGGACTCACGCATCGCCAAGGTCACCGACCGCATCCGCAACCGCTCCGCCGATACGCGCGGCCGCTATCTGGAGCGCCTGCGCGCCGCTGCCGAAACCGGCCCGGTGCGCGCGCATCTGAGCTGCTCCAATCAGGCCCATGCCTATGCGGCGATGGAGGCTGACAAGTCCGCCCTGGCTGAAGGCCGCGCGCCGCATCTGGGGATCGTCACCGCATATAATGACATGCTGTCGGCGCATCAGCCCTTCGAACGCTATCCGGACCTGATCCGTTCGGCTGCGCGGGCTGCGGGCGCCACCGCGCAGGTGGCGGGCGGCGTGCCGGCCATGTGTGACGGTGTGACCCAGGGCCAGCCGGGGATGGAGCTGTCGCTCTTCTCGCGCGATGTGATCGCGCTGTCGGCGGGGGTGGCCATGAGCCATAACTGTTTCGATGCCGCGCTCTGGCTGGGGGTGTGCGACAAGATCGTGCCCGGGCTGGTGATCGCGGCGGCCAGCTTCGGGCATGTGCCTGCGGTGTTTGTGCCCGCAGGGCCCATGGTCAGCGGTCTGCCCAATGATGAAAAGGCCAAGGTCCGCCAGCAATTCGCCACCGGAGAGGTCGGCCGCGACGCCCTGATGCGCGCCGAGATGGAAAGCTACCACGGCCCCGGCACCTGCACCTTCTACGGCACCGCCAACACCAACCAGATGCTGATGGAGTTCATGGGCCTGCACCTGCCCGGCGCGGCCTTCGTCAACCCCGGCACGCCGCTGCGCGAGGCGCTGACATCGGCGGCGGTCGAACGCGCGGCGCAGATCACGGCGCTAGGCAATGACTATCGCCCGGCGGGGGAAATTCTGGATGAACGCGCCTTTGTCAACGGGATGGTGGGGCTGATGGCCACCGGGGGCTCCACCAATCTGGTGCTGCATCTGCCTGCCATGGCGCGGGCAGCGGGGATCATCCTGGACCTGGAGGATTTCGCCGAGATCTCCGCCGCCGTGCCGCTGATGGCGCGGGTCTATCCCAACGGGCTGGCGGATGTGAATCATTTCCACGCCGCAGGGGGCCTGGGCTACATGATCGGCGAATTGCTGGAGGCCGGGCTGCTGCATGAAGACGCCCGCACCGTGGCGGGGGACGGGTTGAAACGCTACGCACAGGAGCCGAAGCTGCGCGACGGCGCGCTGGTCTGGGAAGACGGCGCGGGCGAAAGCCTGAATGACCGGATCCTGCGCCCGGTGGCCGAGGGGTTCCAGCCCACCGGCGGGTTGCGGCAGCTGCAAGGCAATCTGGGGCGCGGGGTCATCAAGACCTCGGCCGTGGCCGAGGACCGGATGGTGATCGAAGCCCCTGCCCGCGTGTTCGAGCATCAGGACGCGGTCAAGGCAGCGTTCCGGGCCGGGGAATTTACCGGCGATGTTGTGGTGGTGGTGCGGTTTCAGGGCCCCGCGGCGAATGGCATGCCAGAGCTGCATGCGCTCACCCCCACCCTTTCGGTGCTGCAGGACCGTGGCTACAAGGTTGCGCTGGTCACGGACGGGCGCATGTCAGGGGCCAGCGGCAAGGTTCCGGCCGCCATCCACATGAGCCCCGAAGCCGCCAAGGAAGGCCCCCTGGCCCGGTTGCGCGATGGCGATCTGGTGCGGCTGGATGCCCATGCCGGAACGCTGGAGGTTCTGGCCTCCGATTTCGACGCGCGCACCCCCGCCCGCCCCGATCTGAGCGCCAGTCACAGCGGCATCGGGCGCGAGATGTTCGGCCTGTTCCGCGCCAATGTCAGCGATTCGACCGCGGGTGCCGGGGTGCTGGGTTTGTAACGGCGCGCCCGGCTGCTTGCGGCGCAGCGCCGGTCAGATGAGATCAGCGCGTGCGCTTCCCGCCCTTTGGTTTTGGCTTTTCGCCCATGGACCGGGCGGCCCGTGCCGCAGAGGCCAATTCCTCGGCGATCTCATCGGCCTCGTCAGGGTCGAAATCCAGCGGCAGGTCCACGCCGTTTCCGGCGATATAGATCCGGACCATGCCCAGGCTGGTCGGGCCGATCTGCAGGCTGGCCTCGACGTCGCTTTCCTTGTTGATGCCCATTGCTTTCCCCAATGCCAAGCCGCTTCCCTTGCGCCGAGCGATACGCCCGGCGAGGGCGGTTTTCAAGCATCTTGGCCTTGCATTTGGTGGCCGCCGGGGCTAAATCGCGCGCAGTGCCGCCTTAGCTCAGTTGGTTAGAGCGCTGGATTGTGGATCCAGAGGTCCCCCGTTCAAGCCGGGGAGGCGGTACCATCCCTTCACATACGCAGCACCCGCCCGGGGACTCGCATCCCGGCGCAAGCTATGGCAAGGGCTGCCCAGGGTCTTGCGGCCAACAAGGGGCGTAATCCATGCGACACCGCTTGCCATTCGCCCCGCCGGGGGCCAGCGTCGGGCTGTTCGGCGGGTCGTTCGATCCGGCCCATGCCGGGCATCTGGCGCTCAGCCGGGCGGCCATGCGCAGGTTGCGGCTGGACCGGATCTGGTGGCTGGTCAGCCCCGGAAACCCGCTCAAACCCCATGGGCCGGCAGCGCTGGACAGACGCCTGGCCCGGGCGCAGGCGCTTCTGGATGGTCATCCGCGCGTCCAGGCCACCGATATCGAACAGCAGCTGGGCACCCGTTACACCGCCGATACCCTGGTCCGGCTGCGCAGGCTGTACCCGCATCTGCGGCCGGTCTGGCTGATGGGCGCCGACGGCCTGCGCGATCTGCACCGCTGGCAGGACTGGCGCAGCATCATCGAATCGGTGCCGATTGCCGTCTTTGCCCGCCCCGGTCAGAGGCTGGCGGCGCTTGGATCGGTGGCGGCGCGCAGCTATGCGGGTGCCCGCCTGCCCGCGCGCCTGGCCCCGACCCTGGCACAGCGCCGCGCGCCGCGCTGGTGCTTCATCGACATGCCTATGGTGCCGATCTCGTCAACCGAACTGCGCCGCACCGGGCAGGAGTCGGACAGATTGTCCCCGCACAGATGACAAAGAGTTTCGCAAAAACCGGATTCCACACTTGAACGCCGCCGCCGCAGGGTGGTTAATCACGCCTGGACATATTGCAGCTTTCATTACCCAGGCATGACCCCGGACCGTATTCTTTCGCGTCGAACCCTGTTGCAACTGATCGCCGGTGGCGCCGCCACGGCGGCGCTTCCGGCCTGTGCCCAGGCGCCTTCACGCTCGCCCCGCCCGGCGGCCCGGCCCCTGGCAGGCGGTGCCGCACGGCTGGCCCCGGCCGCCCCGGTCAATGACATCATCACCCGCGCACGGCTGGGGGGCACTGTGGGCTATGCGGTGATCGACATGCAGACGGGGCGGATGATCGAATCGGCGGCGGAAACCCGCGCGCTGCCGCCTGCCAGCGTGACCAAGGCGGTGACAGCCCTTTACGCGCTGGACGCGCTGGGCCCGGCGCACCGCTTCCGCACCCGGCTGACATCGACCGGCAGCATTTCGGGCGGGGTGCTGCAGGGCGATCTCGTGCTGGCCGGAGGCGGCGATCCGGTGCTGGATACCGATGCCCTCGCCGGACTGGCCGCGGCCCTCCGGGCGCGGGGGGTGCAGAGGGTTTCGGGGCGGTTTCTGGTGGATGACAGCGCCCTGCCCGCGATTGCCCGTATTGCAAATGATCAGCCGGTGCAGGCGGGGTACAATGCCACGATCTCGGGGCTCAACCTGAATTTCAACCGCGTGCATTTCAGCTGGCGGCGCAGCGGCGGGGGCTATGCGGTGGCCATGGATGCACGCTCGGCGCGGCTGCAGCCGGTGGTCGGCATGGCCGAAATGCAAGTGATCAACCGGCGATCCCCCGTCTACACCTTTGCCAGCGATGGCGGGCGCGACCGCTGGACAGTGGCGCAGGCGGCGCTGGGCAATTCCGGGGCGCGCTGGCTGCCGGTGCGCCAGCCGGGGCTGTATGCGGCTGATGTCTTTCGCACGCTTGCCGCCGGGCAGGGCGTGACCCTGCCTGCCGGGCAGACTGGCGGGCGCGCCGGCGGCACCGTCCTTGCCGAACATCAGTCCGACCCGCTGCCGCTGCTGATCCGCGACATGCTGCGCTTTTCTACCAACATCACCGCCGAGGCCCTGGGCCTGGCCGCCAGCACGGCGCTGGGCGTGGGGCCGCGGTCGCTGGCCCATTCCGCCCAGGCCATGAACCAATGGGCGCGTCAACGCTACGGTCTGACCACGGCAGGGTTTACCGATCATTCCGGATTGGGCGCCGATGCGGGGGTTTCGATGGCTGATCTGGCGCGCTTCTTTGCCCGCAGCGGCGCCGAGGGCACCCTGCCTGAACTGCTGCGCGACCATGAGATGCGCGACGCCAATGGCAATGCCATCCGCAACCATCCGCTGACCGTGCGCGCCAAGACCGGCACGCTGAATTTCGTCTCGGCCCTGGGGGGCGTGGTCGAGGTGCCGGGCGGGCGGCAATTGGCCTTTGCCATTTCCGCATCCGACCTGCCGCGCCGCGCGGGGCTGCCGGATGACCAGCGCGAACGCCCCGAAGGCGGTGTGGCCTGGACACGCCGCGCCCGACGGATGCAGCAGGAGCTGATCGAGCGCTGGGCCGCGCTGCAAAGCTGACGGCCCGCAAGGCAGCAGATGGCGCAGCGCGCCGGTCAGAAAAGGGAATATTCGTCGGGGGCGCCCTGGAAATTCAGGACCCCCCCGACACGCCGAGCGGCCTCCACGGAAATGGGTCGTGGAACGTGACCGCCTTGCGTCACTGCGCATGCCCTCCGTCGGCCGGAGAGTTACGGCATGCGACTAACTTCTTGAGGCGGGCGAATGAGGCGCAAGGCCCCGGGCGCACCGCCCGATATCAATGATTTTTGCCATCATGCGAATCAATCATTCGCGGCAAGATGACCATGCCATGTGGGGCGTTAGCGGATCGTTAACCTTTGGCGGGCGAAGCCGCGCAGATCGCCGCGGGCCATGCGCTGGCGATGGCCAGGCAGGTCCTGGGGTTTCAGCTTTCACCCCCGGCCCGTGCCCCGGCGCAACCCTGTCGCGCGGCAAAAGCTTCATTCGCCCTCTTGCGCGAAACGGTCCGTGGCGCGCAGCAAGCGGTCGCGGATCTGCGGCTCGGTCGCCGCATGACCTGCACCCTCCACGATGTGCAGCCGGGAGGCTGGCCAGCGCTTGTGCAGATCCCAGGCGGTGCGCAGCGGGCAGGGCATGTCATAGCGACCGTGGATGATCTCCCCCTTGATCCCGTCGAGCTTGTGCGCATCGCGCAACAACTGCCCGGGCTCCAGCCAGCAATCATGCAGGAAGTAGTGGTTTTCCAGCCGGGCGAAGGCCAGCGCGAAATGGGGATCGCCGAATTTCGCCTCGATGCCCGGGCGCGGCAGAAGGGTGATCGTCTCACCCTCCCAGATGGCCCAGGCCCGGGCCGCCTCAAGGCGCGCGCCCGCATCGTCCGAGGTCAGCCGCTTGCGGAAAGCGGCCACAAGGTCGCCGCGCTCCGCTTCGGGGATGGGTGCGATGAAGCGCTCCCATGCATCAGGGAACATCTGCGAGACGCCGAAGCGATAGTACCAGTCGATCTCGGCTCGGGTCACGGTATAGACGCCGCGCAGGATCAGGGCGCTGACCCGCCGGCGGTGGGTCTGTGCATAGGCCAGCGCCAGCGCCGATCCCCAGGAGCCGCCAAAAACCAGCCATTGGTCATGTCCCGCCAGGACGCGCAACCGCTCGATATCGGCGACCAGATGCCAGGTGGTGTTGTTCTCCAATGAGGCATGGGGCGTGGACCGGCCGCAGCCGCGCTGGTCGAACAACAGAAGGTCATAGCGCGAAGGGTCGAAGAAACGCCGGACCTCAGGGTTGATCCCGCCCCCTGGCCCGCCATGAAGAAACACCGCCGGGCGCGCACCGGGCGTGCCCACGCGTTCATAGTAAACCTGATGCCCGTCGCCGGTGTCCAGGAACCCGGTCTCATAGGGGTCTGTCTCGGGGTAGAAATCCTGCAATGCGTCCATGATACCTGTCCCTTGGTTTGCGTCCATCTGACGATGTGACGAACCGATTGGCAAGGGAGGAGGCACCTTGGGGTTGCAGGTCCCGGGCGCGGGGCAGCCGTCACGGGTGCGCCCCGGGGAGGCAACCTTCTGGCCGGGTTGTGCCCCTACCCGCCCTCGGGGCGCAGAGGCGGGGCGATTTCCACGCGGACCTCGGCGGCGGCCAGCATCCGGGCGATGGCCGATGGGGGCGGAGCGTCGGTGACAAGGGTCGCAATCCGCGCCGGGTCGGTCAGGCGGATCGGGGCGCTGCGGGTGAACTTGCTGGCATCGGCAGCGATGATCGCCTGTTCGGCGCAGTCGATGATCGCGCGCGAGAATTCGGCCTCGCGCAGGTCATGGAGGGCGAAGCCGCCGTCCGCCTGCACCGCAGCCGCCGACAGAACCGCGTGGCGCACCCGGAACTGGCGCACGAAGCTCAGCGCCTCATCCCCGAAGGCGCCCGCGTCATGGGCGCGCAACTCACCCCCCGCCATGAACACGCGGTTGCCGTTATGGCTGACCAGGGCCTGCGCCACGGGCAGGGAATTCGTCACCACCATCAGATCGCGGCGCACCCGCAGCGCCTGTGCCACATGGGCGGTGGTGGCGCCCACGTCCAGAAACAGGGTCGCGCCATCCGCAATCATCCCGGCCAGATGCGCCGCGATCCGTTGCTTGGCGGCTGCATTCTCAGCGAAGCGATGCACGAAACTTGCCTCGCCCGCGCTTTCACCCACCCGGTCACGCAAGCGCACGCCACCCCGCAACCGGGTGACAAGGCCCGCTTCCTCCATCCGGCGCAGGTTGCGGCGGATGGTTTCCTCGGTCACGCCCAGCCGCCGTGACAGATCGGGGATTCGCCCCGTGCCGGTGGCCGAAATCGCATCAAGTATGGCGCGTGCGCGGGGCGATGGGTCCATGATCCGGCCTGTGTCAGCGTAGAAAACAATCAGATTATCAACGTTTAATCCGTAATCAGCAACACCAAACCGGCATTATATGCATTTTTTGTTGACAGCTTTGTGATGCGCGCAGATGCTTTTCCCACAGGGTGCCGCAAGGGCAGCCATACCAGCGGGGAGACAGGGACATGACATTCAGGAATTTGATGGCCTCGGCGGCTGTTGTGGCGCTTGGCGCGGGGGCGCCCGCGCTGGCGCAGGTCGAATCGTCCGATCCGATCCGGATGACCCTGCATGACTGGACCGGGCAGCTGATCACCACCAACATCATGGCCCGGGTGCTGGAAGAAGCGGGCTATAATGTGGAACTGGTGCAGGCCGATTACCTGGCGCAGTTCGCGGGGCTGAAGACCGGCGATCTGCATGTGGCGATGGAGATGTGGGAAACCACCGGGCGTGAGGCGATGGACGAAGCCGTCGCCACCGGCACCGTGGTCAACATGGGTTCCACCGGCATGGAGGCGATCGAGGAGTGGTGGTATCCCTCCTATGTCAAGGAGCTGTGCCCCGGCCTGCCGGACTGGACCGCGCTGAACGACTGCGCCGAGGTCTTCGCCACCGCCGAAACCGCGCCCCGGGGCCGGTATCTGGGCGGGCCGGTGACATGGGGCGGCTTCGACCCCGAGCGGGTGGAGGCGCTGGGCCTGAATTATGAGGTGATCCACGCGGGCACCGATGCCGCGCTCTTCGCCGAGCTTGAATCCGCCTACCAGCGGCAGGCGCCGATCCTGCTGTGGGTCTATGCCCCGCATTGGGCGCCGATGCAGTTTGACGGTGAATGGGTGGAGTTCCCCGAATACACCGCCGAATGCTACGAGGACCCGTCCTGGGGCATCAACCCGGACATGGCCTTTGATTGCGGAAAGCCGCGCGGCCCCATCTGGAAGGTGGCCTGGGCGGGCGTGGCCGACAAATGGCCCGGTGCTGCATCGGCGATCGAAGCCTTCAGCATCGACAATGACACCATGGGCGGCCTGATCGCGCTGGTTGATCTGGAAGGCGGCGCTGTCGAGGATGTGGTCGAGGATTGGCTGTGGGAGAACGAGGACACCTGGCGCGCCTGGGTCGAAGGGTGAGTCACCCGGGGTGTCGGACCCTATGACAGAAGGCACGGTCACCCTCGCCTGCCGCAATGTCTGGAAGATCTATGGCCCCGATCCGTCCGCCCTGCTGGCGGGCGGGTCGGTCCCCGATGCGGCGGCCATCGCCGCCTCGGGGCATGTCTGCGCGGTGGGCGGCGTGGACATCGAGGTGCGCGCGGGCGAGATCTTCGTCATCATGGGGTTGTCGGGGTCCGGCAAGTCCACGTTGATCCGCTGCCTGTCGCGGCTGGTCGAACCCACCGCCGGGGAAATCCTGTTCGACGGACAGGACCTGTTGCGCGCCTCCCCGCGCGAGTTGATCGAGATCCGGCGCCACCGCATGGGCATGGTGTTCCAGCATTTCGCCCTGCTGCCGCATCTGACCGTGTTGCAGAACGTGGCCTTCCCGCTGCAGGTGCAGGGCATGGCCCGCCCCGCGCGTGAGGATCGCGCGCGTGAGGTGATTGCGCTGGTGGGGCTGGAAGGGCGCGAAGGCCACTACCCGCGCGAGCTTTCGGGCGGCCAGCAGCAGCGCGTCGGCATCGCCCGCAGCCTGGCCGCCGAGCCGGACCTTTGGTTCCTGGATGAGCCGTTCTCGGCCCTGGACCCGCTGATCCGGCGCGAGATGCAGGACGAATTCCTGCGCGTACAGAGGCTTTTGCAGAAAACCATTGTTTTCATCACCCATGATTTTGACGAGGCGATCCGCCTGGCCGACCGGATCGCCATCATGAAGGATGGCGTGCTGGTGCAGGTCGCCACGCCCGAGGAACTGGTGCTGCGCCCCGCCGATGAGTATGTCGCCGCCTTTACCGCCCATGTGGCGCGGGCCAAGGTGGTCACGCTGGGCGCGATCATGACCGAGGGCGCTCCGCCGGGCGATACGGCGGGCAGGCTGCCGGCCTCGGCGCGGATCGAGGATATGGCCGCCCGGATCGAGGCCAGCGCGCTGCCTCATGCGGTGATCGACGATGCGGACCGGGTGATCGGGCATGTGGGGCGGCAGGCGGTGATCGACGTGCTGGTGAACCGGGGGAGGGGATGACACTGGCCGCGCCCGACCACGCCACGGCGTCACCGGCCGGTCCGCAGCGCCCAGGGGCGCAACGCTGGCTCTGGCCGGTGGCTCTGTTGCTGACGCTGGCGCTGGGATGGGCGGCGCCGCTGCTGGAGGCGCTGCCGGGGCTGGGCTGGCTGATCCGGGTGCCATCGGCGCTGGTGATCGACATGCAGGCGGCGGTGCGCGGCTTCATGGACTGGCTGGTGAACCGCGCCCATTTCGGGCTGTTCACCTTTCGGGAGCTGACGCGCGGCATCGCCTGGCTGGTGGACCAGCCCTATCAGGCGGCGCGGTTCGTGTTGGTCGAGGGCTGGGTCGAGGGGCGCGGCGCGCGCGCCGTCACCCATTTCCCGCCGCTGAGTTGGATCGCCATCACCGCCATTGTCACCACCATGGGCTGGCACGCCGGGGGCTGGCGGCTGGCGGCATTCGTGGGCGGGTGTTTCCTGTATCTGGCGGTGTTCGGGCAATGGGCCAGCGCCATGGTCACGCTGGCCTCGATCGTCATTGCGGTGCCGTTCGGCGTGGGGTTGGGGCTGCTGCTGGGGGTTGCGGCCTATCTCTCGCCCCGGTTCGACCGCGCCTTGCGCCCGGTGCTGGACCTGATGCAGACGGTGCCGATCTTCGCCTATCTGGTGCCGATCCTGTTCCTGTTCGGCTTCGGCCCGGTGGCGGCGCTGGTGGCGACCGTGATCTATGCCATGCCGCCCATGGTGCGGGTGACCACGCTGGCGCTGCATTCGGTCCCCGAGGAAATCCGCGAGTTTGCCGCCATGGTCGGCTGCACGCGCAACCAGCGCATCTGGCGGGTGCTGGTGCCTGCGGCGAAGCCGGACCTGATGGTGGGCGTCAACCAGGTGATCATGCTCTCGCTCAACATGGTGATCATCGCCTCGATGATCGGCGCCGGGGGGCTGGGGTTCGATGTGCTCAACGCGCTGCGGCGTCTCAACATCGGCGCGGGGATCGAGGCGGGGCTGGCCATTGTCGCGCTGGCCGTGGCGCTGGACCGGCTCAGCCAGGCCTATGCCCGGCGCAGTGCCCGCCCGCCCACTGCCAGCGGCATGTCCTGGCTGGCGCGCAACCGCTGGGCCCCCGCGCTGGTGGCGGTGGCGGTGCTTTCGGGGCTGCTGGGGCTGATCTGGCCCCCCGCGCAGAGCTTCCCGGCCGAGTGGCAGATTACCACGCGCGATTTCTGGGCATCGCTGGTACGGACCATCAACGTCAACTATTTCGACCAGTTGGAGGCGTTCAAGAACGCGCTGCTGCTGAATGTGATGATCCCGCTGCGCCGCTTCCTGCTGGCGCTGCCCTGGGTCTGGGTGCTGGCGCTGGTCACGCTGGCGGGCTGGCGGCTGGGCGGCGCACGGCTGGCGGGGCTTTGCGCAGCGCTGGTCATGTTCATCGCCATGGCCGGGCTGTGGGAACCGGCGATGATCACGCTGTACCTGTGCGGGCTGTCGGTGGTGATCGCCGCCCTGATCGGCATTCCGCTGGGGGTGCTGGCGGCCTCGGGCCACCGGGCGGGGCGGGTGATCGGCGGGTTCATCGACACGCTGCAGACCCTGCCGTCCTTTGTCTATCTGATCCCGGTGGTGATGCTGTTCCGCGTCGGCGACTTTGCCGCCATGATCGCGGTGGTGCTCTATGCGCTGGCCCCGGCGGTGCGCTACACCGCGCACGGGCTGCGCAGCGTGCCGTCGGAACTGATCGAGGCCGGAACCGTCAGCGGCTGCACCCGCTGGCAGATGCTCTGGCGCATCCGGCTGCCCATGGCGGTGCCGGAAATCCTGCTGGGGATCAACCAGACCATCATGCTGGCGCTCTCGATGCTGGTCATCACCGCGCTGGTGGGCACCCGTGATCTGGGCCAGGAAGTCTATATCGCGCTGACCCGCGCCGATGTGGGGCAGGGGATCATCGCCGGGCTGGGCGTGGCCGCCATCGCCATCATCGCCGACCGGCTGATCGCGGCGGGGGCCGCGCGCACCCGCGCACGGCTGGGATTGACAGGGAGGGGAGGATCATGACCGAAGCGCTGTTGGACCGCGCCCGCGCGTTGCCGATCTGGCAGGGGCGCGTGACGTTCACGCCGCTCGATGGCGGGATCACCAATGTCAACCATCTGGCCACCGACGGGCGCGTTCGCGCGGTGGTGCGGCTGGGCGCCGACATTCCGGTGCATCAGGTGATGCGCTTCAACGAACTGGCGGCCAGCCGTGCCGCCCATGCGGCGGGCATTTCTCCGGCGGTGCTGCATTCCGAACCGGGGCTGCTGGTGATCGAGTTCATCGACGGGCGCACACTGGCGGCCGAGGACGTGGCGCAGGACGCCATGCTGGAGCGCGTGCTGGACCTGGTGGCGCGCGCGCACCGCGACATGCCCGCGCATCTGCGCGGGGCAACGCTGGCGTTCTGGGTCTATCACGTCATCCGCGACTATGGCGCCCGGCTGGTGGCCGAAGGCAGCCCCCGCGCGGGGCTGGTGCCCGACCTGATGGCGGCGGCGGCGGTGCTGGAGGCCGCGACCGGCCCGGTGGACATGGTGTTCGGCCACAACGACCTGCTGCCCGCGAACCTGATCGATGACGGCGCGCGGCTGTGGCTGATCGACTGGGATTATGCCGGCTGGGGCTCACCGCTCTTTGACCTGGGCGGGTTGGCGGCCAACAACGGGCTGTCCGAGGCGCAGGAGCTGCACATGCTCGAAGCTTATTTCGGAACACCCCCCGATGGCGGGCGCCTGCGCGCCTATCGCGCCATGAAATGCGCCGCCGCCCTGCGCGAAACCCTGTGGAGCATGGTGTCCGAAACCCATTCGACGCTCGATTTCGACTTTGCCGCCTATACCGAAACCAACCTGGTGACGTTCCGCGCCGCCATGGCCGACTTCCTTCAATCCTGAGGACAACATGAACGAGTTTCCCACATCCGCGCGCGCGGTCATCATCGGCGGCGGCATCGTCGGCTGTTCGACCGCCTATCATCTGGCCCGGCTGGGATGGGAGGTGCTGCTGCTGGAGCGCCACAAGCTGACCTCGGGCACCACGTTTCACGCGGCGGGGCTGGTGGGGCAGTTGCGCAGCAATGCCAATATCACGCAGCTTCTGGGGTATTCGGTGGACCTGTATCGCAGGCTGGAGGCCGAAACCGGCATCGCCACGGGGTGGAAGATGAACGGCGGGCTGCGGCTGGCCTGCACCGAGGACCGCTGGCTGGAGGTAAAGCGCCAGGCCACCACGGCGCATTCCTTTGGCCTGGACATGCAGCTTCTGACCCCGTCCGAGGCGCAGGCGCTGTGGCCGCTGATGAACGTCGATGACCTGATCGGCGCGGCTTACCTGCCCACCGATGGTCAGGCCAACCCCTCGGACATCACCCAAAGCCTGGCACGGGGCGCGCGCATGGCGGGTGCACAGATCGTCGAAGATACCGCCGTCACCCGGATTGTTGTGGAGAAGGGCCGCGTGCGCGGGGTCGAAACCTCGCGCGGGACCGTGGACTGCGAGGGCCTGATCGTCTGTGCCGGGCAATGGACCCGCGATCTGGCCGCGACCGTGGGGGTCAGCGTGCCGCTGGTATCGGTCGAACACCAGTATATGGTGACCGAACCCGTTGCAGGCGTGACATCGGACCTGCCGACCCTGCGCGACCCTGATCGCCTGATCTACTGGAAAGAGGAGGTCGGCGGGCTGGTCATGGGCGGGTATGAGCCCAACCCCATCCCCTGGGCCGTGGATGGCATCCCCGAAGGCTTCCATTACACCCTGCTGTCATCGAATTACGAACAGTTCGAACAGTTCATGGAGGCCGCCGTGGGCCGCGTGCCCGCGCTGGAAAGCGCAGGCATCAAGCAACTGGTCAACGGCCCCGAAAGCTTCACCCCTGACGGCAATTTCATCCTGGGCGAGGCTCCGGGCCTGCCGGGTTTCTTTGTCGGCGCGGGGTTCAACGCCTTCGGGATTGCCGCGGGCGGCGGGGCGGGCATGGCGCTTGCGGAATGGGTGGCCAACGGCGCGCCGCCCTTCGACCTGTGGCCGGTGGACATCCGCCGCTTCGGCGCGCCGCATGCGTCCACAAACTGGGTGCGGGCGCGCACGCTGGAAGCCTACGGGCGCCATTACACCATCGCCTGGCCCGGCGAGGAGGCCGAGGTCGCCCGCCCTCTGCGCCGCTCGCCGCTTTATGCCACGCTGAAGGAGGCGGGCGCCTGTTTCGGCGAAAAGCTGGGATGGGAGCGCCCCAACTGGTTTGCCGATATCGACAAGGGCGAGGAACCGCGCGACCGCTACAGCATGACCCGCCCCGGCTGGGTCGAGGCCGTGGCCCGCGAACACCGCGCCGCGCGCGAGGCGGCGGTGCTGATCGACCAGACCTCGTTCGCCAAGTTCAGCTTGCAGGGACCCGATGCGGCGGCGGTGCTGTCGCGCATCTGCGCGGGCCGGGTCGAGCGCGCGCCGGGGCGGCTGAGCTATACCCAGATGCTGAATGAACAGGGCGGGATCGAATGCGACCTGACCGTGGCGCGGCTGGGTGCGGATCGCTTCTACATCGTCACCGGCACCGGCTTTGCCACGCATGATTTCGACTGGATCGCCCGCAACATCCCCGAAGGCGCCCGCGCCACCCTGTCGGATGTGACCTCGGGCGCGGCGGTGCTGTCGCTGATGGGGCCGCGGGCGCGCGATATCCTGGCGGCGGTGGCCGAAGAAGACGTCAGCAACGCCGCGCTGCCCTTCGGCTCTGCGCGCCACATCATCGTTGCGGGGGCGCGGGTGCTGGCGCTGCGCGTGACCTATGTCGGCGAGCTGGGGTGGGAGCTGCACATGCCGGTTGAGGTCGCGCAGGCCGTCTATGACGCGCTCATGGCGGCGGGGCGCCCCCTGGGGCTGTGCAATGCCGGCTATCGGGCCATCGAAACCCTGCGGCTGGAAAAGGGCTATCGCGCCTGGGGGGCGGATATCGGCCCCGACCATACCCCGGTCGAGGCCGGGCTGGACTGGGCAGTGAAGCTGAACACCGACCTGCCCTTCATCGGGCGCGCCGCGCTGGAACGCCAGCGCCGGGACGGGGTGAAAAAGCGGCTGGCGGCCTTCACCGTCGCCGATCCGTCCGTGGTGCTGCTGGGGCGCGAAACCATCCTGCGCAACGGGGTGCGCGCGGGCTGGCTGTCCTCGGGCGGGTTCGGGCATACCCTGGGCTGCCCGATGGGGCTGGGATATGTGCGCAATCGTGATGGCGTGGATGCGGGCTGGCTGCGCGACGGCAGCTATGCCATTGAAGTTGCAGGTGAAACCGTGCCTGCCACGCTGCATCTGGCACCGCTATACGACCCCGAGAATACCCGCGTCCGGGGCTGAGCGGACCGCAAGGCGCCTGTGCGCGGCAAACGATCGCCCATCGGGGCGGTCGGCTCCAGCCCGATGGGCGAGGGGACGCGAAACCGCGCCTTCTGGCGGCGGCTGATTGCCGGGGGAACCGGGCATTGGCGAAAACGGCTTCTTAACGCATCGAGGCTAGCGTTCTGGCAGTTGCCGCAACAAGCAGATGCATCATGCGATTCTGGAACCCGACATCAAAACCGAAATCCGGCACCTTCAGCTTTCTGGAGGAAATCTCCAAACCCGCGGTGCTGGTCGATGCCGAGAACACCGTGCAGGGGTCCAACGGCGCGTTCAGTGACCTGACCGGCAAATGGGGCTCTGATCTTCTGGGCCTGCCGCTAGACCGGCTTCTGGCGCCGGGGCGTCTGCGCGCAGGCGAAACAGGCATCCCGCCGGTGCAGGGTCGGCACCCGGTCCGGATCGATGGGCAAAAGCTGACACTGGTCACGCTGGAGCTGCCCGCGCCTTCGGTCACGGATGCGGTTCTGGAGCAGGCACTCGATGCGGTTGTATCGATCGACACGCAGAACAATGTGACCTTCTTCAACAAGGCGGCCGAGGATCTGTGGCGCATCCCGCGCGACAAGGTGTTGGGGAAGAACGTCAAGATGCTGGTGCCCGCGCTGATGCGCAAGGATCATGACGCCATGGTCAACCGCAACCGCACCACCGGCGAAAACCGGATCGTCGGCACAATGCGCGAGGTGCTTATCGAACGCGCCGACGGCACCCAATGCACGGTGGGCCTGACCCTGTCCAGGATCACCACCGCCGAAGGCATCTGCTACACGGCGTTCCTCAAGGATATCTCGTCGCTGCGGGCGGCGGAAAAGCAGCTGCGCGAAACCCTGGACCAGGCCATTGATGCAGTGGTGGAGATCGATGACCTGAACCAGGTGACCTTCTTCAACCCGGCGGCCGAAGCCCTGTGGGGATTTGAGCGTGACGAGGTGATCGGCAGGAATGTCGACATGCTGGTTCCGCACCACCATCGCGCCCAGCATGATGACTATGTGAACCGTAACCGCATGACCGGCGTGAACCGTATCGTCGGATCCTTCCGGGAAGTGGAGCTGGTGCGCAAGGATGGTGAGAAGCGCTGGGCCAGCCTGTCCGTGTCAAAGGTTCCGCGCGATAACGGAGCCATCACCTACACCGCCTTCCTGCGCGATATCACAGCGGATGTGGCGCAGCGCGAACATATACGCCTGCTGTCGCTGGTGGCCGATGAAACCGACAATTCTGTCCTGATCACCGATGTCTCGGGGCGGCTGGTCTATGTGAACGCAGGCTTTTGCCGGTTGACCGGCTATACCGCAGAGGAGGTCCGGGGCCGCAAGCCGGGCCACTTTCTTCAGGGCCCCGAGACCGACCCCGAAACCGTCAACCGCATCCGCAAGGCCCTGGCCGAAGGCAAGCCCTTCTATGAAGAAATCCTGAACTACGACAGGAACGGCTCGCCCTACTGGATTTCGCTGGCCATCAACCCGGTCAGGGACAAGGCTGGCCGGATCGAAAGTTTTATCTCGATCCAGGCCAACATCACCCCGACCAAGCTGGCATCGCTTGAATTCGCGCGCAAGCTGGAGGCGATTTCGAAAAGTGCGGCCATGGCGGAATGGGACAGCGACGGACAGGCGATTGCTGCCAATGACTGCCTTCGGAAGTATCTGGGCAGGCAGCAGCTTCCGGCCCTGAAGGATCTGCTGGGCAGCAACGCCATCAGCGCCCTGAACCAGACGGGCGAACAGCAGAAGGAAGTGATCTTCACAACCGCCCAAGGGCAGGACGCCATCTTCGAGGCCTATTTCCTGACACTGACGGATATCAAGGGCACGATCCAGAAATACCTGATGTATGGGGCGGATATCACCGCACGGGCGCAGGCGGTGAAGGACACGAATGAGGCTGTCCATGATGTCACCCGGTCCAGCAAGGAGATCTCGGAGGTTGTCGAGACGATCGAGGCCATCGCGCGCCAGACGAATCTGCTGGCCATGAACGCCTCGGTCGAAGCGGCCCGCGCCGGTGAGGCCGGACGTGGCTTTGCCGTCGTGGCCTCCGAAGTGCGCAGCCTGGCCGAACGCGCGCGAGAGGCCACCGAAAGTGTCAACGAAAAGATCGGTGCAACCCGGGACCGGGTTGAGCGGCTTGCCCGCACCATCAACCGGCTCAGGGGGGGGGACAGAATAGATGCTTTAACGATGCGGCCTTCATGAGCGCCTGCGCCCCGGGCTACGCCACAGAGACCTGGCGCTGCGCGGTCCGGGTCGCTGACACCAGGGCCGCTCGGGCATCTGCTGCAACCCGGTCTGCCGGGACGGCGCCGACCCTTTCAACGCCCCGGATCAGCTTTGGCGTCCCTGGCAGCATCGAGGGGCCGCCGTCATGGCCCGGTTCATCTTTCACCGGGTCCCGGCAGGCATGCGTGCCCTGCCCTCAGAGGCCAATCGGAAATGAGTTGAGTGAATTCAGCAGGTTGTGATTCTGTTCAGTTGCGACACAGAACGGAGA
>NZ_JACBXS010000040.1 GCF_013415485.1 Rhabdonatronobacter sediminivivens
CCCCCCCCCCCCCCCCCCCCCCCCCCCCCCCCCCCCCCCCCCCCCCCCCCCCGCCCCCCCCCCCCCCCCCCCCCCCCGCCCCCCCCCCCCCCCCCCCCCCCCCCCCCCCCCCCCCCCCCCGCCCCCACGCCTGTGCGGTGGCTGCGCAGCAGCTGCCGTGCAGGGGGCGGGAGTGCTGGTTTCCGGGGGGTGCCTTGCGTCCGTTCCTGCGCGTGTGCTCAGGACTGGCTGAAGCCGGACGGATGCGCGCGATCGTGGCGGGTCAGAAGCAGCCCCGGCTGCGCGCCAGCTGGGCCAGTTCGGTCAGTTCCAGCCGCAGGGCTGCGGCGGCACCGGGGCTTTCGATTGCTCCCAGCCCCTGCCCCAGCGCCTGGGCATAGGCCACACGGTTGGACAGACGCATTGGCGCAAGCTCGGCATCCAGCGCGGCGGCGGCCTCGGCGACCTCGGCATCCAGCCGGGTGCGGGCGCGGGCGCGGTTGAGCACGATCAGCGCCGGTTTGCCCGCCCGCCGCGCCAGGTCCAGCACGCCTTCGGTCGCCCAGAGGTCCACATGGCTGGAGGCCACCGGCACCAGAACCAGATCGGCCTCGCGCAATGCGGGGCGCAGGTCGGCATCGGCCTTGGGCGGTGTGTCCACGATCACCACATCCGCCTGCCCGCGCAGTTTCTCGCATTCATAACCCACCCCCCAGGCCGAGGCCGTGGCGAACTCCACCCCCGGATCGCCCAGAGCCTCACGCCGGGTCATGAACCAGCGGCCCAGCGAGCCTTGCGGATCGGTATCCAGCAGCGCCACCCGGAGGCCCTCGCGCGCCAGGGTCACGCCCAGATTGACCGCCAGCGTGGTCTTGCCCGCCCCGCCCTTCTGCTGTGCGATGGTTATGACCTTGCCTTTTGCCATGCCTGCTCCTCCGGATGGCCCGGTCCCGATGCCCCGGCGGCGGCCCTGACGGGCACTGCTGTGGCACGGAACGCAATTGCTGCAGCGCAGCATTACCGCAGAAACACCCTGGATGCCAGCCTGTTGCAAAGGTGGCGCCGGATGCGCCCGGCTGCGTTGCCGTTCTGCCGCGCTTATGTCAGGGCGCGGTCAGTCCAGGCTGATCCCCGGGCGCGCGCCGCCCAGGTCCTGAAACGCCAGCTGGCGGCAGGTCAGGACGATGATCTGCTGGTCACGCGCCACCCGGGTCAGCGCCGTGAACATCCGCATGATCCGCGCGTCATCGGAAAAGACCAGCGCATCATCCAGAATGATCGGCAGATGCTGCCCCTGCCGTGCGAACAGCCGGGCAAAGGCCAGCCGTGTAAGGATGGCGATCTGTTCGCGGGTGCCGCCTGAAAGCGCGTCAAAGCTTTCTTCGGTCTCGCCCCGGGTCAGACCGGCGGGCAGCAGGCTGTCACTGTCAAAGCTGAGCGCGGCATCGGCGTGCAGGATGGACAGCAACGGCGCCAGTTCCTGCTGCACCGGGCCGAAATAGGCGTCCTGTGCCGCGCTGCGTTCGGCTTCGAGCGCATCGCGCAAACGGGTCAGGGCATTGGCGCGGCGGCTCAATCGGGCCTCGTGCTGGCGGGCGGCTTCGGTTTCACCGGCCAGCGTGTCGCGGCGTTCCTCGATCCCGTTGCCCGCCAGGGTGCGGATTTCCGAGGACAACGCGGCCAGTTGCTCGGCGGTCGCATTGCGCTGGCGCTCGGTGGTTTCGATCGCCTGGGCGGCGCGGGTCAGTTCGGCCTCCAGCGTGTCCAGATCGGGCGCTTCGGCGCTGAGGCGGTCCAGATCGACCTGGGCGGTGTCCAGCGCGGCTTCGGCCTGCGCAACTTCGGCCAGCAGGGTGCCGCGCCGGGTGTCGCGGGTTTCGGGCGGGGCGGCTTCGGCGCGGGCACGGTCCAGGGTCTGCGCGGCGGCTAGAGCATGGGCGCGGGCGGCGCTGTCGGCGGCGCGGGCATCGGCATGGGCATCGCGGGCAGCGGTCAGGTTGTCCTCTGCGCGGGTGAGTGCGCGGCGGGCCTCATCCAGCTTGGCCTGCAGCGATTCGAGCGCGGGCAGCGGGTCATCATGGGCGCGGGCGGCGGCCAGTTCGGCCTCGGCCAGGGCGGCGCGCAGGGGGTCGGGGCCCTCCGGGGCCAGAGTGTCCATGACCAGTTGCGCGCTGTCGGCCTGTTGCGACATCTCACGGCGCCGGGCGGCAAGCGCGCGGGCGGCGGCGATGTCCGAGACTTCGGCGCGGTCCAGCAGGGCCTGCAGCGCGGCCTCTGCCTCGGCCAGCCGGGCGGTGCCGTCGCTGCCCTGCACCGGCGCGGTGATGGCCAGCTGGCCGATCCCGGGCAGGTCCAGCACGCTGGCGCCCTGCAGCAGCACCTCGCCTTCGGGCAAGGGCGCGCCGTTGCGGGTGATGCGCGCGGTGCCGGTGTAGCGGGCGCGCAGGGTCGTGGCCTGCGCCGCCAGCGCATTTTCGGCCTGATCCAGCGCTGCCTGCGCGGCCTCGGTGCGGGCCAGCCAGTCCGGCGTGGCGGGGTGCGCCTTGAGCTGCGCGCGCAGGGTGTCACGGCTGCGCAGCGCCGCGTCGATGCGCTGAAGCCGTTGGGTCAGAGCCTTGGCCTCATCGCGGGCCTTGCGCGCGGCGATCTGGACATGGGCGCTCTCCAGCGCCTTTTGCGCGGCCTCTTGCGCCGTTGCGGCGGTGGCGCGGGCGGTCTGGGCCTGTTCCAGGCGGGTCTGGCACGCGGCCAGATCCTGCGCGGCGGTGCGGGCGGTTTCTGCCGCCCCGTGCGCTGCCGCCTCGGCCTGTGTCAGCGTTTCCAGCGCCGCCTGAAACCGGCCCAGCGCATCGCGTGCGGCCCGGGCGCTGGCGGCGGCCAGATCGCGGGCGTCCTGCGCGGCGCGGCGGCGCGCGGCATGGGCCTGCGCGGCCTGCATCGCCTCTTGCGCCTGCGTCAGGGCAGCGCGGCGGCGCGCCTCGGCCTGAGGGTCCGACAGGCGCTGCAGCTGCGCTTCGGCTTCGGTCCGGGCGTGCAGGGCGGTGTCCAGCTGGGCCATCTGGGCATCCAGTTCGGACAGGCGCTCTTCCAGCGCTGCAAGGGTATCGCGCGCCTCTTTCCACGGCCCTGTCGGGCGCCCTGTGCGCGTGGTGATCTGGCCCAGATCGGCGCTGACCTGGCGCATCACCCGGTCCATGCGCCGCCCCCCGGTCATGGCGTCGATCTCACCGGCGACCGAGGACAACAGATCGCGCCGGGTTTCGGTCAGCTCGGCCTTTTCGGCGGGCTTGTCCGGCTCCAGCCCCAACTGCCCCTGCCGCACCCACAACAGCCCCGCCGGCCCCTTGCCGCCCGCGCCCAGCAGGGTGGCGATCCAGCGCTCGGCCTCATCCTCCTGAGCGATCACGGCGCCATCGGGTTGGCGCAGCACCCGGGCCGAGGCGCGTGACAGAAACCGCTTTTCGAGGCGGAACAGCCCGGCGTCGGTTTCGACATCGGCCGCCACAGTGACCGCGCCGCCAGCATAGGGCTGCAATCCCTGCACATGGCGCGGGCGGGCGCTGTGTTTTTCAAAGAACAGCGCGTGGAGCGCGTCAAAAAAGGTGGATTTGCCGAACTCGTTCGGCTCGGCCACCACGGTGATGCCATCGCCGATGCCGGTGATCGAGGCGCGCTGACCGGCAAAGCGGCGCACGTTTTCCAGGTGCAATGCGCGCAGCTTCATGCGCGATCCTCCAGCGCATAGGTGAACAACTGTTGCAGCGCGGCGCGGGCGGTGGCGCGGATTTCGGGGTCAAGCGCGGGGTCTTCGGCCTCTGCCACCAGGGTTTCGGCGGTGGCGCGCAGGGCGCCATGGTGGTCGATCAGGTCCAGATCGGTGCCGTCCTGCACCAGCGCCAGGGCATCGCTATCGGCCCGGTGCCACAGGAAATCCGGCGCCACCCGGGCGATGGCATGGTCCAGATCGGCGCGGGCGGCGGGGCGCAACTGCCCGGAAATGCGCAGGTCCAGCAGGGTGCGCGCGCGATCCGCAAGCTCAGGCAGGACGGTGGCATGGGCGGCCAGAGGGTCATCCTGCGCGTCCAGTTCCAGCCGCAGCCGGGACCAGTGCAGCGCGCCCGTGGGCAGGGCTGTCACCCGGGGCGGCGCGCCGGGTCCGTCCAGTTCCACCAGCAGGGCCGAGGGGGGCGTGGCGTGTTTGAAACTGTCGGCCTCAGGGGTGCCGGAATACCAGCAGCGCGGGCCGATCTGGCGCTGCCCGTGCCAGTCGCCCAGCGCCAGCCAGGCCAGCCCCGCGCGCGCTGCCCGGTCCGGGGCGATGACCGCGCTGCCGCCCTCTTCGGAACTGTCGAAATCGGTGACCGAGCCATGGGCAAGGCCGATGCGCAGGGCCTCGCCCGTGTCCGCGCTGTCGAACCAGTCGGTCAGGTCGCGCCCCGGATGGCGTTCTGCGGGCGGCGCAGGCAGGATCACCGCGCCCGGCAGCGCGTGGGGCGCAGGGTCCAGCAGCGCGGTCACATTGGCAGGCGCATCGCGCCGCACCTGCCGCCAGAGTTCGGTTGCATTGGCGTGGTCATGGTTGCCGGGCAGCAGCACCCATTCGACGCCTTCGGCCCCGGCCATGGCGTTGAGCGCATGGCGCACGGTGGTGGGTGCCGGGGTGGTCTGGTCAAACGTGTCGCCCGCCAGCAGGACATGCGTTGCGCCATGGGCGCGCGCCAGATCGGCCAGACGCGGCAGGGCTTCGGCCCGGGCCTGGCGCAGGCGGGCGCGGACATCTTCGGGGAAGCGGCCAAAGGGCTTGCCCAGATGCAGGTCAGAGCTGTGCAGAAACCGAAACATGCCCTGTTGTGGGCCAGCCCGGGGTGATGGTCAATCGGCCTCTGGCAGCGCTTGCCTGAAAATGCCGCCGCACCCGGGGGCGCGGCGGCGGAGTGCGTCAGGTCAGGGCGCGGGGATCAGTTGCCACCAATGGCGTCACCACCACCATCCATGGCGCCACCACCCGCAGCACCGGTGCCCATGGCATCGCCGCCGACACCTTCATCTGCCGGGGCGGGGATGAACTCGCGGTCGCGGGCGACGAATTCCTCATACTCTTCCAGCTGGTCGCGGCTCATGGCCAGAACCACCTCGCGCGCGTCCCAGTTGATCTCCAGCTCGCTCCATTCGACGGCGATATCCTTTGAACCGAAGCCCAGGAACCCGCCGACCGAGATGATCGCTGCGTTGATATCGCCGGTATCGGGCTCCAGCAGGATATCGTCGATCGACCCGATGCGTTCGCCATCGGTCGATTCCACGGCGGCACCCAGCACCCAGCCGCCCAGCAGCTCATCCGGGCTCTGTTCCGGGATGACCACCTCCTGCGCGATGACAGGCGCGGCCAGCATGGTCGATGCAGCGAAACCAGCGGCAAGAATACGTTTGTTCATGGTGTCCTCCTTTGCAGGTTGATCTGAGGGCCAATGACGGTGGCTGGACGCAGGTTCCGCCCTTTCCGGCGAAAAACCGGGGGTGCAGGAGCAATCGGGCGAAACCGGCAAGGAACCGCCGTCCCGC
This sequence comes from Rhabdonatronobacter sediminivivens, assembly GCF_013415485.1. Lineage (GTDB taxonomy): Bacteria > Pseudomonadota > Alphaproteobacteria > Rhodobacterales > Rhodobacteraceae > Rhabdonatronobacter > Rhabdonatronobacter sediminivivens. The sequence continues at coordinate 5,542 of NZ_JACBXS010000040.1, forward strand.
GGCACGGGTTACGGCAAGTTTCTGCCGCTTTGCCCCCGTTGACACCCCGCGCGGCATCCGGCAGAGACCCGCCATGCTGCGCATTGATGACATTTCCTATTCGGTCGAGGGACGGCCCCTGTTCGAGGGTGCCTCGGCCACCATTCCCACGGGCCACAAGGTCGGGCTGGTGGGGCGCAACGGCAGTGGCAAGACCACGCTGTTCCGCCTGATCCGGGGCGATCTGACGCTGGAAGGCGGCGCCATCACCCTGCCCGCGCGCGCGCGCATCGGCGGTGTGGCGCAGGAAGTCGCCGCCACCCAGGACAACCTGATCGAAACCGTTCTGGCCGCCGACACCGAACGCGCCGCTTTGATGGCCGAGGCCGAAACCGCCACCGACCCAGCGCGGGTTTCCGAGGTGCAGACCCGGCTGGCCGATATCGACGCCTGGTCCGCCGAAGGGCGCGCCGCCACCATCCTGCGGGGCCTGGGCTTTGACACCGCGGCGCAGGCGCGGCCCTGTGCCGATTTCTCGGGCGGGTGGCGGATGCGCGTGGCGCTGGCGGGGGTGCTGTTTGCGCAACCGGACCTGCTGCTGCTGGACGAACCCACCAACTATCTGGACCTCGAAGGCGCGTTGTGGCTGGAAACCTATCTGCGCAACTATCCCCATACGGTCATCATCATCAGCCATGACCGCGGGCTGCTGAACCGCGCCGTAGGGTCGATCCTGCATCTGGAGGACCGCAAGCTGACGCTCTATGGCGGCGGCTATGACACATTCGCCCGCACCCGCGCCGAACGCCGCGCCGTCGCCCAGGCCGAGGCCCGCAAGCAGGAAGCGCGGCGCGCGCATATGCAGGCCTTTGTGGACCGGTTCCGCGCCCAGGCCACCAAGGCGCGCCAGGCGCAAAGCCGGATCAAGATGCTGGAGCGGATGCAGCCCATCATCCTGCCGGCCGAGGCCGCGCAGCATGTCTTTACCTTCCCCGCCCCCGAGGAGCTGTCCCCCCCCATCATCGCGCTGGAGAATGTCGCCGTGGGCTATGACGGCCCGCCGGTGCTGAAACGGCTGGACCTGCGCATCGATCAGGATGACCGCATCGCCCTGCTGGGCCGCAATGGCGAGGGCAAGTCCACCCTGTCCAAACTGCTGGCCGGCAAGCTGGAGCGGCAGAACGGCCAGATCACCCGCGCCTCCAAGCTGCGGGTGGGCTATTTCGCCCAGCATCAGGTGGATGAGCTGCATCTGGATGAAACGCCCCTGCAGCACCTGATGCGCGAACGCCCTGGCGTGCAGCAGCCCAAACTGCGTGCGAAACTGGCCGGGTTCGGGCTGATGGCCGATCAGGCCGAAACCGAGGTGGCGCGGCTTTCAGGCGGGCAGAAGGCGCGGCTGTCGCTGCTGCTGGCCACGCTGGATGCGCCGCATATGCTGATCCTGGACGAACCCACCAACCACCTGGACATCGAAAGCCGCGAGGCGCTGGTGGAGGCGCTGAACGCCTATGACGGGGCGGTGGTGCTGGTCAGCCATGACATGCATCTGCTGTCGCTGGTGGCAGACCGGCTGTGGCTGGTCTCGGGCGGGACAGTGGCGCCCTATGAGGGCGATCTGGAAAGCTATCGGGAGTTCCTTCTGTCCGGGGCCACCGCTCCGGCGCAGGCGTCCAGACCCGCCGAAAGGCCCAAGACCCCACCGCCGCCAAAACAGACCCGCCAGACCCTGCAGGCCGAGTTGCGCAAATGCGAGGCCCGGCTGGACAAGCTGGCCGAGATGCGGGCCCGCCTGGACAAGAAGCTTGCCGACCCGGAGCTTTATGAACCGGCCCGCGCGCGGGATCTGATCGAATGGCAGACGAAATACGCCGAACTGGAAACCGCCACCAAACGGGCCGAGGCGCTCTGGATGGAGGCGCAGGAACGTCTGGACGCAGCGGGCTGATCCCGGCGCCATCAGGGCCCGGGCGTATCCGCACGCTTGCGCCCGGGCCCTCTTGCGCGCAAGCTGCGCCGATGCACAGCTTCCGCGCAGAAAGGCCCGATACCGACATGACCCCACTGGACACCGCCCCCGGCAAACTGGACCTGCGCTATGTGCGCGCCCAGTTCCCGGCCTTTGCCGAAACCGCGCTGCAGGATCAGGCCTTCTTTGAAAACGCGGGCGGCTCCTACACCTGCGCGCCGGTGATCGACCGGCTGACCCGCTTCTACCGCGAACGCAAGGTCCAGCCCTATGGCGCCTATGCCGCCAGCCAGACCGCCGGCGCCGAAATGGATGAGGCCCGCGACCGCCTGTCCGCGATGATGGGCGTGGCGGCCGAGACGCTCAGCTTCGGCCCCTCCACCACGGCCAATACCTACGTTCTGGCACAAGCGTTCGGCGAGATGCTGCGCCCCGGCGATGCGATCATCGTAACCGATCAGGACCACGAGGCGAACTCAGGCCCCTGGCGGCGGCTGGCCGCGCGCGGGATCGAGATCCGCGAGTGGCGCCTGGACCCCGCCACCGGCCATCTGGACCCGGACGCGCTCTCCGCCCTGCTGGATGAGCGCGTGAAACTGGTCGCCTTCCCCCATTGCTCGAACGTGGTGGGCGAGGTCAACCCGGTGGCAGAGCTTTGCACCATGATCCGCAGCGCCGGGGCGTATAGCTGCGTCGATGGGGTGTCCTATGCCCCGCACGGGCTGCCGGATGTGGGGGCGCTGGGGGCCGATATCTATCTGTTTTCCGCCTACAAGACCTATGGCCCGCATCAGGGGCTGATGGTGATCCGCCCCGAACTGGCCGAGGCTCTGCCCAGCCAGGCGCATTACTTCAACGCCGATGTCCCTTATAAACGCTTCACCCCCGCCGGGCCGGACCATGCCCAGATTGCCGCCTGCGCAGGCATGGCGGATTATCTGGACGGGCTTTATGCCATCCACTTCCCCGATGCGCCGGAGCCCGGCCCCGCCGGGCGCGCGGCGGCCGTGCATGACCTGATGCGCACCCATGAAACCGCGCTGCTGCAGCCGCTTCTGGATTACCTCGCCGGGCGCAATGACCTGCGCCTGCTGGGGCCATCAAGCGCCGAGGCCCGCGCCCCCACGGTGGCGCTGGCCCATGCCCGCCCCGGCGCCGATCTGGCCCGCGCGCTGGCCGGTCACGGTGTCATGGCGGGCGGCGGCAGCTTCTATGCCGACCGGGCGCTGGCGGCGCAGGGGATCGACCCCGCCCATGGCGTGCTGCGGCTGTCCTTTGTGCATTATACCACCCGCGCCGAACTTGACCGCCTGATCAACGCGCTAGATCAGGTGTTGTAACGCAATTTTCAGGCGCCGAATGTCCGATACATCTCCGATAATCCTGTGGTTCCGCCGTGACCTGCGGCTGGCCGATAACCCCATACTGGCCGAGGCCGCCGCAACAGGCCGCCCCCTGATCCCCGTCTTCATCCGTGACCCGCTGGTTGATGCGCTGGGTGCCGCGCCGAAATGGCGGCTGGGGCTGGGGTTGGAGCGCTTCGCCCGGACGCTGGAGGGGCTGGGCAGCCGCCTGACCTTGCGCGCGGGCGATGCGGCAGAGGTGCTGGAGGCGCTGATCAGGGAAACCGGCGCAGGCGCGGTCTGGTGGGGCCGGCAATATGACGCCGCCGCCCGCGACCGCGACGCCAAGATCAAGAAACCCCTGCAAGAGCGCGGGATTGATGCGCGCAGCTTCGCGGGCCATGTGATTTTTGAGCCCTGGGAGGTCGAAACCGGCAGTGGCGGCGCCTACAAGGTCTATTCCCCCTATTGGCGCGCCGTGCGTGACCGTGACGTGCCCCAACCAGACCCCGCGCCCAGGTCACTGAAAACGCCAAAGGACTGGCCCCGAAGCGACCCTCTGGCGGATTGGTCCCTGAGTGATGCGATGAACCGGGGCGCCGATGTTGTCGCCACCCATGTCTGCGTCGGCGAAGACGCCGCCCGCGAACGGCTGGACAATTTCATCTCCAACTGCATCGACGGCTACAAGGCCGAGCGCGATTTTCCCGCTGTTGAAGCCACCTCGCGCCTGTCGGAAAACCTCACCTGGGGCGAGATCGGCATCCGCGAGGTCTGGCACGCCGGCGCCCGCGCCATGCAGAACGGCGCCCGGGGGGGCGAGCATTTCCTGAAAGAGCTCGTCTGGCGCGAATTCGCCTGGCATCTGCTCTATCACCACCCGCGCATGGACCGGGACAACTTCCGCCCCGAATGGGCTGATTTCCCTTGGCAAACCGATGCCGACACCGACGCCGTGCTGCGCTGGAAACAGGGGCGCACGGGCGTGGCCTTCGTCGATGCCGCCATGCGCGAGATGTATGTCACCGGCACCATGCACAACCGTGCGCGGATGATCGTGGCCTCCTACCTGACCAAGCACATGCTGGTGCATTGGAAGGTGGGGCTGGACTGGTTCGCCGATTGCCTGATCGACTGGGACCCGGCTTCGAACGCCATGGGCTGGCAATGGGTGGCAGGCTCCGGGCCTGATGCCGCGCCCTATTTCCGCGTCTTCAACCCGGACCTTCAGGCCGACAAGTTCGACGCCAAGGCCCGCTACCGCCGCCGCTTCCTGGCCGAAGGCGCGCGCGCGCCCCATCCGGATGCGCTGGCCTTCTTCGACGCCTGCCCGCGCTCCTGGGCCCTTTCGCCGGACATGGCGCCACCGCCGCCGCTGATCGCGCTGGACAAGGGGCGCAAGGCCGCGCTGGCCGCTTATGAGCGCCTCAAAGCCGATGCCTGACGCAACGAAATCAGGACGCCGCATCAAAAACGCTGGACTTGCCGCGGGCGTTCTGCGGACAGAATTAACGAAAGACGTGGCGCAGACCACGCGCAGGGACGACAGGGAAGTGACCATGATCCTGACCACCACCGACGGGCAGCGCGATCTGCCCCGCTATTTTGCCCACGCCTTCCGCATGGCGCAGGCGCTCAACCGCGGGCGTCTGGATGTGATCCTGCCGGACGGGCGCCGCTTCCGCGCCACGGGCGAGGCGCCCGGCCAGGTGGCTGAGATCACCGTCCACAACCCGGACCTGTTCGCCCGCCTGATCCGCGAAGGCGATATCGGCTTTTCCGAAGCTTACATGGAGGGGTGGTGGAGCACCCCTGACCTGCAGGCCTTCATGGACCTGATCAATGACGGCAACCCGTCGGTCTATGACGATGTCCTGCCCATGCGCCTTCTGCGCCCGTTCGAGCGTCTGCGCCACTGGCTGCGTTCCAACAGCCGCACCCAGGCGCGGCGCAACATCGCGCATCACTATGACCTGGGCAATGATTTCTACCAACTCTGGCTCGATGACACGATGACCTATTCCTCGGCCCTGTTCCGCACGGGCCAGGAAACGCTGGAACATGCCCAAACCCAGAAATACGCCGCTTTGGTGGACAAGCTGGAACTGCGCCCCGGCGATCATGTGCTGGAGATCGGCTGCGGCTGGGGCGGATTTGCCGAATACGCCGCGCGCGAACGCGGACTGCGGGTGACGGGGCTGACCATCAGCCAGGCGCAGCATGACTATGCCGTGGCCCGGATGCAGGCCGCCGGGCTGCAGGATCAGGTCGAAATCGTGCTGCGGGATTATCGTGATGAACGCGGCGCCTATGACGGCATCGCCTCGATCGAGATGTTCGAGGCGGTGGGCGAACGCTACTGGCCGGTCTATTTCCGCACCCTGCATGACCGCCTGAAACCCGGTGCCCGCGCCGCGCTGCAGGTCATCACCGTCCCCGATGACCGGTTCGAGGCCTATCGCACCCATGTCGATTTCATCCAGAAATACATCTTTCCGGGCGGGATGCTGGGCGCCGTGACCCCGCTGACCCGGCAGGCCGCACAGGTGGGCCTGACCATGGTGGACACGTTCGATTTCGCCGAAAGCTACAGCCAGACCCTGCGCCGCTGGAACGAGCGCTTCAACGAACGCTGGGCGCAGATCAGCGCCATGGGCTATGACGACCGCTTCCGCCGCATGTGGGAGCTTTACCTGACCTCCTGCGCGGGGGCGTTCCGCTCCGGCAATTGCAACGTGGTGCACATGACGCTGGCGCGGGCAGGCTGAACGCGATCAGCCCGCGCCCAGGATGATCTGCACATACTGGCGGGTTTCCTGAAACGGCGGGATGCCACCATGCGTGTCCACCGCCCCCGGCCCGGCGTTATAGGCCGCAAGCGCCAGTTCCCAGTTGCCGAAGCGGTCATACATCATGCGCAGGTAGCGCGCGCCGCCCTCCAGGTTCTGTTCGGGGTCAAGCGGGTCCACCCGCAACAGCCGCGCGGTTTCCGGCATCAGCTGCGCCAGCCCCAGCGCGCCCTTGCTGGACACGGCCGCGGGGTTCCAACGGCTTTCCTGATGGATCAGGCGCAGGAACAGATCCTCGGGCAGGTTGTGGCGGCGCGCAGCGGCGCGGGCCATCTGCAGGAAGGGCCCGTTATAGGCCCCGTCATAGGCCGGGATCGCAGGGTCCCGTTGCCGGTCACTGGGCGGCAACAGCCGGTCCGAGCGCGAATACTGCTCCGACAGCCGCCCATCCAGCAGCCGCATCTGGTTCTGCATCACATCCGCGCGCGACGAAGACGACTGGCTGGCCAGGTTCAGACCCTGCGCCTGGGCGCCAAGCGGCAGGCAAAGCGCCGCGACAATTGCGAATGCAGCTTTCATGCGGGCCCGTCCCTCGGTTCTGTCCTGATCCGCGTCTGCGTGCGATGATACCTGAAGCGTGCCATTTTTCCAGCACCATCGCCCCTGCCCCGGCGATTCCAGCGTCCAAGGCAATGGAGAAACCCCGCGCGCTGGTGTATTCCGGGTCCAGAACAGATTCGAGGAAGGAACAGCGACATGGCGGGTTCGGTCAACAAGGTGATCCTGGTGGGCAATCTGGGCCGCGACCCCGAGGTCCGGACATTCCAGAACGGCGGCAAGGTCTGCAACCTGCGCATCGCCACATCCGAGCGCTGGCGCGACCGCAACACCGGTGAAAACCGCGAGCGTACCGAATGGCACACGGTGGCGATCTTTTCGGAACCGCTGGTGCGCATCGCCGAGCAATACCTGCGCAAGGGCTCCAGCGTGTATCTGGAAGGGCAGCTGGAAACCCGCAAATGGCAGGACCAGTCCGGGCAGGACCGCTACAGCACCGAGGTTGTCCTGCGCCCCTACAAGGGCGAGTTGACGCTGCTGGGCGGGCGCGGAGAAGGCGGCGGCGGTGGCAGCCCGGATCGCGGTTATGGCAGCGATGACCGCGGGATGCAGGGCGGCGGCAATCAGGACCGCGGCTATGGCGGTCCTTCGGACATGGATGACGAAATCCCCTTCTGATCCGGCCCCGGCCCGAAGGCAGACCCGGTGACGGGTCTGCCATATGGCGCTGAGCGCCCCTGGCGCCAGACCTGCCGTTGGCGGTCCCCAACCCGGTGCAGCCCGGCCAAACCGGCATGGCGATCTGCCGCAATGCGGCCAATCCCGCCGCATTCGCCGATCACTCACCTGTCAGAACATCTGGAGCGGGTAGCGGGAATCGAACCCGCACGACCAGCTTGGAAGGCTGGGGCGCTACCATTACACCATACCCGCCGCTCAAGGGCACAGGTAACGCTGCTTTCCCGCCGCGTCAAGACGCACCACCGCGCCGCTGCGCAGCGTGGGGGCGGCGCGCAAGGGTGGGTGGGTGGGCGCGCCGACCGCTCGCTGCGCGGCGGCGCGCGTCAGGGTGTCAGCCGTCGGCCTCCAGCATCTCGGGAAAGGGCACGATGGTGGATTTCACCGTGCGCATGGCCATGGCATCGGCGACCGCGCGGGTCACACCATCCTGATCGAACGGATAGAGCGTCTGCATGTCGAGCCACGGGTATTTGTCGGCGGCGTGGTGCAGCATCTTCACCCCCAGCGCCAGGTCATTCTCGGTGAACGCCCACGACCCCATGATGGTGATATCCTTGGCCACGAACCGGTGCCAGTTGGTCATGATCGACCCGGCATCGGTGAACTGCCCCATTTCGATGTAGAACCCCGAATCGCGCAGGAATTCGATCCCTTCCGGCCCGGCGGTGGGGTGGCCGGTGCAATCCATCACCACATCGGCCCCGAACCCCCCGCACAATTCGCGCACATGGGCGATGCGCTCCGCCTGATCGGTCATGGTGGAAATATCCACCGTCGCCACGGCGCCGAAGCGGCGTGCCAGCTCCAGCCGCGGGCTCTCCGGCGCGCCCACGCAGATCACCTTGCCTGCGCCCATCTCCTGCGCCGCCGCAATCGCCAGAATCCCGATCGGCCCGGACCCCTGCACCACCACCGTATCACCCCATTTGAACCCGCCCATCCGCTGCGCCCGCGCAAACCCGCGGATGGTTGAGGTGATCGGCTCGGACATGGCGCCCAGCCGCAGGGACATGTCATCAGGCAGCTTGTAGATCTTGGTGCCGGGCAACATCTCCAAATCCACATAGACATATTCCGCCCAGCCCCCCCACAGATGCGGCGGCTTGTCGAAGCCCAGGTAGCGGCCGTAATACACGGGCGTCTGGCAGCGGTTGGAATGTTCGGGGTAGTGCTTGCAGTAATAGCACTCGCCGCAGGGCATGAAGGGCGGGATCATGATCTTCGACCCTTCGCCGATGGGCTGGTCCATCCAGTCGGTCTTCAGCTCCGGGCCGATCTCCACCACCTGCCCCGAGATCTCATGCCCCAGCGTGAACGGCCAGGGCAGAGGCTTCGGCCAATGGCCCTTCAGGATATGCAGATCGGTACCGCAGACGCCGCAGGCGGCGACCTTGATCAGCGCACCCTTGCGGCCGACCTTCGGCCAGGGGACCTCGCGGATTTCGGCCGTGCCGCCGGGGCCGGAAAAGGTAGAGACTCGGATCATCGACATGGGCTCCTCCCTGAAGCATCCGGGCGCCCGCGCGCCCGGTGTCAGGGTAAGGCCAATGTCCCGCCCGTTACCAGAGCCTTCACGCGCCGTGGGTCCGCGCCAGCTTGCGCAGGATGCCATGCAGCGTCTGCACATCGGTCCGGGTCAGGCGCAGGCGCGTCCACATGTTGCGCAGGTTCAGCTTCATTCCGGGCGCCTTCTGCTCCGGCTGGAAGAACCCGGCCGCACCCAGGCGCTCTTCGAAATGGTCGCCCAGGCGTTCGACCTCGATCGCACGGGCCAGATCGGTGCCGGCCAGCTCGGTGACTTCAGGCGGGACGGTGGTGGTCTGGCGGCCCCATTCATAGGCCATCAACAACACGCATTGCGCCAGGTTCAGCGAATAGAAGGCCGGGTTGACCGGCACGGTGATGATGGCATTGGCGCGGGCGATGTCCTCATTCTCCAGCCCGGCACGTTCGGGGCCAAACAGCACCGCCACCCGCCTGCCCTGCGCGATCATGGCGCGGGCCTGCTCCATGGCGCGTTCAGGCGTCAGCACTGGCTTGGTCAGCCCGCGCCCGCGGGCGGTGGTGGCCAGCACCCAGTCGCAATCGGCCAGGGCGGCGGGCAGGTCATCGAACCGGCCCGCCCGGTCCAGCACCGGACTGGCCCCCGAGGCCATGGCCACCGCGCGCGGATTGGGCCAGCCATCGCGCGGATCAACCACCCGCATGGTGTTGAGCCCGAAGTTCAGCATGGCGCGGGCGCTGGCGCCGATATTCTCGCCCATCTGGGGACGGACCAGCACCATGACCGGGCCAGACGGTTCCGCCGTCAGCATCTCCTCGCGCGCCTGCATGATCCCTGCCCCCGTTTCGCATCTGCCGTGCCATAGCGCCCGGCGGGCGCGGGCGCAACGGCGCGCGCTTGCCGCCGCCGCCGCGCTTGGCTATGACGCCCCCAGCATATCAGGAGCGCGCGCCATGACCGCACCGACCCAGGATCGCCCGCAGATCTACCTCATCACCCCCCCGGACCCGGACCCCGAAAGCTTTGGGCCGCTGCTGTCGCGCGTGCTGGATGCGCATCCGGTGGCCTGCCTGCGCCTGCAAACCGCGCTGCAGGACAGCGACCGCATTGCCCGCATCGCCGATGCCCTGCGCGAGATCGCCCACGCCCGCGACGTGGCGCTGGTGATCGAACGCCACGCCCTGCTGGCCGAACGGCTGGGACTGGACGGGGTGCACCTGCCCGATGGCGGGCGCGGCCTGCGCAAGCTGCGCGCCGATCTGGGCAAGGACATGATCATCGGCGCTTTCTGCGGGACCTCGCGCCATGACGGCATGTCGGCGGGCGAAGCGGGTGCCGATTACATCGCCTTTGGTCCCGTCGGCGACGCGGGCCTGGGCGATGGCCAGACCGCGCCGCACGAGCTGTTCGAATGGTGGTCACAGATGATCGAACTGCCCATTGTGGCCGAAGGCGCGCTGACCCCGGAGCTGGTCGAATCCCTGACCCCCGTCACCGATTTCTTCGCCTTCGGCGCCGAGGTCTGGGACACCCCGGACCCGGTCGCCACCCTGACCGGAATGGTCGAACGCATGGGCTGACAGGCCTGCGCCGCGCCCGGTGCACAAGACCACGGCAGCCGCCATAGGGCCGAAGGGAACGCCCCGGCCCTCAAGGCGTTCGGCCTTGAAACCGCGCGCGGCCTGCGGCGGGTCTTGCACCCGCCCGCGCGCAGTGACAGGCTGTGCCGCAACAAAGGAGACACCCCATGCAAGACAAACGCAATTTCTACATCAACGGCGCCTGGGTGGCGCCCGTCGAAGGCACCGATCTGGAGGTCATCAACCCCTCGACCGAGGAACCCTGCGCGGTGATCAGCCTGGGCGGACAGGCCGATACCGATGCCGCCGTCGCCGCCGCAAAGGCCGCGCTGGAGGGCTGGATGTATGCCGACCCCGCAGACCGCCTGGCCGTGGTCAAGCGCATACTTGAGGTCTATCGCAGCCGCTCCGATGACATGGCGCTGGCCATCAGCACGGAAATGGGCGCGCCCATCGACATGGCGCGGGCTTCGCAGGCGGGTGCGGGGGAATCGCATATCCGGAATTTCATCGCGGCCTTTGACAAGGTGGAGTTCATCGCCCCCCTGGGCGATCACGCCCCCGAGGACCGGATCATCAAGGAGGCCGTTGGCGTCTGCGGGCTGATCACGCCCTGGAACTGGCCCATGAACCAGGTCTCGCTCAAGGTGATCCCCGCGCTGCTGGCGGGCTGCACCATGGTGCTGAAACCTTCGGAGATTGCGCCGCTGTCCTCGATCCTGTGGAGCGAGATCCTGGACGAGGCCGGGGTGCCCAAGGGCGTCTACAACATGGTGAACGGCGACGGGCCGGGCGTGGGCACGCAGCTTTCGGTGCATGCAGACGTGGACATGATCAGCTTCACCGGCTCCACCCGCGCAGGCATTGCGATTTCGAAGAACGCGGCCGAGACATTGAAGCGCGTGCATCTGGAACTGGGCGGCAAGGGGGCGAATGTCATCTTTGCCGATGCCGATGAAAAGGCCGTCAGGCGCGGTGCCATGCATTGCTTCAACAACACCGGCCAGTCCTGCAACGCGCCCACGCGGATGCTGGTGGAACGCTCGGCCTATGACCGCGCGGTGGAGATCGCCGCCGAGACCGCCGAGGCGACGGCAGTGGGGCTGGCCTCGGAGACGGGGCGGCATATCGGTCCGCTGGTCAGTGCGGCGCAGTTCGACAAGGTGCAGGACCTGATCCAGAAGGGGATCGACGAGGGCGCGCGGCTGGTCGCCGGTGGCCCCGGCCGCCCCGAGGGCTTCAACCGCGGCTATTTCGTCCGCCCCACGGTCTTCGCCGATGTGAACAACGACATGACCATCGCGCGCGAGGAGATCTTCGGCCCGGTGCTGTCGATCATCCCCTTCGAGGGTGAGGATGAGGCGATCCGCATTGCCAATGACACGGTCTATGGCCTGACGAATTACGTCCAGAGCCAGGACGGCGCGCGGCGCAACCGCATGGCGCGGCGCCTGCGGGCCGGTATGGTCGAGATGAACGGCAAGAGCCGCGGCGCGGGCTCACCCTTTGGCGGGATGAAGCAATCGGGCAACGGGCGCGAGGGCGGTGTCTGGGGGATCGAGGATTTCCTGGAGGTCAAGGCCGTGTCCGGCTGGTCGAACGATCATAGCTGAGACTCTGGCTTTGAGGGGGGAGCGATCGAGACCCCCATCGAGGGGGTCACGATCGCGCGCGGCGCCCCGGGCGGGGCACGCGCCGCCCTTGCCCCGCCGCTGATCCGGGACCGGCGACCGCGCGTATCCCTGGGGGTTGAGTGGAGGTCCCATGCGGTGGATTGTGGCGCTGATGGCGCTGGGGGCGATGGCGCTGTCCATCTGGGCGCTGGAGCGCGACCGCTCGGGCCTGGTGATCGCACCGCTGGCCGTTGAGGGAGGCACCCCGGCGACGCTGTATCTGCGCGCGGGCGGCAGTGTGGCGCCGGTGGTGGTGATTGCCCATGGATTTGCGGGATCACGCCAGTTGATGGAGCCGTTTGCGCTGACCCTGGCGCAGGCGGGCTATGTGGTGGCCAGTTTCGATTTCGAAGGCCATGGCCGCAACCCGCGCCCCATGTCCGGCAATGTCGATGCGCTGGACGGCACCACCCGGATGCTGATGGCAGAAACCGCGCGGGTGGCGCGTGCTGCACTGGCGCATCCGCGCGCCGATGGGCGGGTGGTGTATCTGGGGCATTCCATGGCCTCGGACATCGTGGTGCGGCAGGCGCTGGAGGAGCCTGCGGGGGACGCCGTGGTGGCGGTGTCCATGTTCAGCGGCGCGGTCACGGCGGAGGCCCCGCGCAACCTGCTGGTGATTGCCGGAGAATGGGAGGCGCGGCTGGCCGAGGAAGCCCTGCGCGCCGCGCGGCAGGTGGACCCCGGGGCCGAGGCATTCGAAACGCTGGGCGATCCTGCGGCGGGCACGGGGCGGCGCGCGGTGATTGCGCCCAAGGTAGAACATGTCGGCGTGCTGTACGCGCCGGTGTCGCTGACCGAGGCGCGCGACTGGCTGGACGCGGTGTTCGCGCGCCAGAGTGACGGGCCGGTGCCGGTGCGCGGCGGGTGGATCGTGCTGCTGCTGGTGGCCACGGTGGCGCTGGGCTGGCCGCTGGCGCGCGCCTTGCCAGCGGGGGCGGCGCCCGGCCCGGAGATCCCGCGCGGGCGCTTCCTGCTGGCGGCGCTGCTACCTGCGGTGGTGGTGCCACTGGCGCTCTGGCCGCTGGAGGTGCGGGTGCTGCCGGTGCTGGTGGCCGATTATGTGGCGCTGCACATGGGGGTTTACGGGCTGATCCTGCTGGCGATCCTGGGCCAGGGCGGGCATTTGCGCGGGGCCTTTCCGGCGCGGGTCTGGTGGATCGCGGGCGCGGTGGCGCTGTTTGGGATTGCGGTGCTGGGCGGGGTGATTGACCGCTATGTGGCCTCGTTCCTGCCGCATCCGGGGCGGCTGGCGGTGATTGCGGGCCTTGCGCTGGGGGCGGTGCCCTTCAGCTTGGGCGAGGCGCTGCTGACCGGGGGCGGCACGGGGCGGCTGTGGCGGGTGCTGGTGGCGCGCGGGGCGTTTCTGGCCTCGCTCATGGCGGCGGTGGCGCTGGATTTCGCGGGGCTGATGTTCCTGCTGATCATCCTGCCGGTGATCGTGCTGTTCTTTGCGCTGTTCGGCACCATGTCCGGCTGGGTGGGGCGGCGCACGGGGCTGCCGGCGGCGGGGGGGATCGGCCTGGGGCTGGTGCTGGCCTGGGCGCTGGGGGTGACCTTTCCCATGTTCGCGGCGGGGTGACGGCGGGTCACGCCCCGGCGGACGCGGTGCCGGGCAGCACGCCTTCGGCCCGGGCGGTGCGCGCAAGTTCCATGAAGGCACGCACCAGTTTGCGGTCACGCCGCTCGGGCAGGCAGATCAGCGTTTCCTCCATGACCAGGCCTGCGGCATCGCGCAGCGGGATGCGCTTCAGGCGCGTATCCTCGCCGAATTCGGCCAGCGAGACAAAGCCGATGCCGGCCCCGGCGGCGACGATTTCGCGCACGGCCTCGCGCCCTTCGGCAACGATGGCAGGTGAAAGCGTGACGCCCGCGGCATGGGCGGCCTCTTCCAGTCGGGTGCGGGTGCGCGAGCCGTCCTCGCGCAGGACCAGCGGCAAGACCGCCAGATCCTGCAGCGACAGCGACTCCTTGCTGGCCAGCGGGTGGTCGCGGGCCACGAAGGCGATGATCGGGCTTTGGCCCAGCGGCACCATTTCAAAGCGGCCACAGTCCGGCATCGTACCCAGAACCCCGATATCGGCATCATAGCGTTGCAGCGCCTGGACCACCGTTTCGGTGTTTCCGGCCAGCACACTGAGGGTCACGGCCGCATATTTCTGCCGGAACAGCGGCAGCACATGGGTCAGGTGACTGGCGGAGTCGGCGATGATGCGCAGGGTTCCGCTGCGCAGCGCGCGGCCTTCGGCCAGGTATTCGAAGGCTTCGCGCTCATTGTCGAAGAAACGGCGGGTGATGGTCAGCAGCCGTTCACCCTGCGGGGTAAGGGTGACCTGTTTGCGCACACGGTTGAAGAGCAACACATCGTATTCCTCTTCCAGCTTGCGCACCTGGTCGGACAGGGCGGGCTGGGTCAGGTGCAGTTCTTCGGCGGCGCGGGAAAAGCCGCCGCAGGTGGCCACATAGTGAAAGGCGCGCAGTTGGACGTATCGCACGGGGGTGGGCCTCCTGAAGCATCAATGGGACAGATAGTTTTTCACCTGACAACAACTCTGTCTATGGAGTCCGCGGCACAAGAACAATCAGCCAGGAATATGAAGTGATCTTGATTATCGATTTCCAAAATACCTGAAGCAATGCGACACTGCGCGCAGATATGGAGGCCACGATGATGGATCAGTCCGACTTTCCTGCCCCTCGCATGGGGGAACCCTACCTTTTGACCCCCGGTCCGCTGACCACCGCGGCCGAGGTCAAGGAGGCCATGCAGCGCGACTGGGGGTCCTGGGACGGGGATTTCCGCGCCATGACCGCCGAGATGAACCGCCGCCTGCTGGCCATGGCCGGTGCCACCCGGGACGCCTGGACCTGTGTGCCGATGCAGGGGTCCGGGTCATTTGCGGTCGAGGCGATGCTGGGTTCCCTGGTGCCGCGCGATGGCAAGGTGCTGGTGCTGGCCAATGGCGCCTATGGGCAGCGTGCCGCGCAGACGCTGCGTTATCTGGGCCGGGCGCATCAGGTGATCAACAAGGGCGACTACCTGCCCCCGCGCGGCCCCGAGGTCGCCGCGGCGCTGGACGCAGACCCCGCGATCACCCATGTGGTGGCGATCCATTGCGAGACATCCTCGGGCATTCTCAACCCGATCGAGGAAATCGCCGAGGTGGTGGCCGCGCGCGGGCGCAAGCTGCTGATCGACAGCATGTCGGCCTTTGGCGCCATCCCGCTGGAGGTGGGCGCGATCGAATTCGAGGCGCTGGTGTCCTCGGCCAACAAATGCATCGAGGGGGTGCCGGGGTTCGGGTTTGTGATCGCGCGCAAGGCAGCGCTGGAGGCGGCAGCGGGAAACAGCCATTCGCTGGCGCTGGACCTGCATGCGCAATGGGCGCATATGGAAAAGACCGGGCAGTGGCGCTACACCCCGCCCACCCATGTGGTAGCGGCCTTTCTGAAGGCGTTGGAGATGCATGCCGCGGAGGGCGGCGTGGCCGCGCGCGGGGCGCGGTATTTCGACAATCGCGATGTGATGGTGGCGGGCATGCGCGCGCAGGGGTTCGAAACCCTGCTGGCCGACCGCTGGCTGTCGCCGATCATCGTGACCTTCTTCAACCCGGCGGACCCGGCGTTTGAATTTGACCGGTTCTATGAGCTGATGAAGGCCGAGGGGTTCATCATATATCCGGGCAAGCTGACGGTGGTGGACAGTTTCCGCATCGGCTGTATCGGGCGGATGGATGCGGCGGTCATGCGCCGGGCCGTGGCGGCTGTGGCGCGGGCGTTGAAGGTCATGGGCGTGACTGACGCCGCGCCGCCGCCCAAGGCGCTGGAGGAACGCGCCCGGCTGGCGGCCTGAGCAGCTTTTCGGCGTCTGGCCGCCGTCAACGGGGGGCGTTGCGCCCTGCCCTTTCCCTGGCAGTAAAACACCCCCGGGCCGCGCCCATCCGCGCACCTTGCGCGCCAGACGCCGGGTTCTGACTGACGACAGCCCGGCGGCCTTTCAGGTGCAGGCCTGTATCATGTGGCGCCCGGACGGATTCGGTCCCCTTCGGCGCGGCGCCCGCAGGGCGAACGCCTCAACGCCGACGGGCGGCGGCCAGAACGGGCCCCTGCCCCGCCTCCTGCACCACCACCACCGCAGGATCATCGCCCGGCGCGTTGAGCGTCAGGCGCAAGGCTGACTGGCCATCCCAGCGGGTCACACGCTCCAGGCTGGTGACAATGTTGTAATGGGTCAGGCGCATCCCGTTGTTCTCGCCCGAGGTGACCTCGACCGAGGCGCGGGGGACATAGCGCAGGAAGAAGACTTCGGCCTCGCCCTCCAGAGGTGGCTCGGCAACGGCCTGGAGCTCGATCTCGCCATTGCTGCCGCGGGTCATGGTCAGATGCACCCGCGCAGGGCGGGACAGGTGCTGGTCCAACGCCTCGTTCACGGCAGAGCGGCGAAAGGATTTCAGCTCATCCAGCCCGCCGAGGATCACCTGCGGCGTGTAAACGGTGGAGCGGTTCCAGGCCCGGGCGTATTGTTTTTGCCGACGGGTGAAGGTGGCATCGGCAAAGCTGTCTTCCCAGCCGATGTAATCCCAGTAATCCACATGCAGGCTGAGCGCGATCACGTCATCGCGCGCCGCAAGCATCCCCAGCATTTCATCCGCGGGCGGACAGGCCGCGCAGCCCTGCGAGGTAAAGAGTTCCAGCAGCACGACATTCTGGGTTTCGGCCCGGGCAAGTCCTGAAAACAGCATGGTCGCGGCAACAAGACTGATCCAGATTCGCATGGCCCGGCGACCCCCTTGATTGCGTTCCCGGTATGTAACGAAGCATCCCTTGACCAGCCAATCAAGGTTTTGAGAGGGCCACAATGGGGCGTGGCACCCCGGAAGACGAGATTTTTTGTGCACAACGGTATACAAATTGCCGCACGCCCCTTGATTGAAGCCGCGCAATAAGGCATGTCCATGCCAGATTTCCCCGTTCAGCAACCCAGATGGGAGGCCAGACCATGACGATCATCACAGGACAGGACAGCAGCGGCGTGCGCCGCACGCTCAACGCCGGGGGCGCCAGCGTTGCCTATTACTCCATCCCCGCCGCCGAGGCCGCAGGGCTGGGCGCGTTTTCAAAACTGCCCGCCGCGCTGAAGGTGGTGCTGGAGAACATGCTGCGCTTCGAGGATGGCAAGACCGTCACCGTCGATGACATCCGCGCCTTTGGCACCTGGGCCGAACAGGGCGGCAAGAACCCGCGCGAGATCGCCTATCGCCCCGCCCGCGTGCTGATGCAGGATTTCACCGGCGTGCCGGCGGTGGTGGACCTTGCCGCCATGCGCGACGGGCTGAAGGCGCTGGGGGGCGACCCGGAAAAGATCAACCCGCTCAACCCGGTGGATCTGGTGATCGACCATTCGGTCATGATCGACGAATTCGGCAACCCGCGCGCCTTCCAGATGAATGTCGACCGCGAGTATGAGCGCAACATCGAGCGCTACACCTTCCTGAAATGGGGTCAGAAGGCGTTCAACAATTTCCGCGTGGTGCCGCCGGGCACCGGCATCTGCCACCAGGTGAACCTGGAATACCTGTCGCAGACCGTCTGGACCGATGAGGACCAGAACGGCGAGACCGTCGCCTATCCGGACACGCTGGTGGGCACCGACAGCCACACCACCATGGTCAACGGCGCCGCCGTTCTGGGCTGGGGTGTCGGCGGGATCGAGGCCGAGGCCGCCATGCTGGGCCAGCCGATTTCCATGCTGATCCCCGAGGTGGTGGGCTTCAAGCTGACCGGGGAAATGGGCGAAGGCACCACCGGCACCGATCTGGTGCTGAAGGTGGTGGAGATGCTGCGCGCCAAGGGCGTGGTGGGCAAGTTCGTGGAATTCTATGGCCCCGGCCTGGACAACCTGCCGCTGGCCGACCGCGCGACCATCGCCAACATGGCCCCCGAATACGGCGCCACCTGCGGCTTCTTCCCCATCGACGATGAAACCCTGCGCTACCTGCGCAACACCGGGCGCGATGAGGACCGCGTGGCCCTGGTCGAAGCCTATGCCAAGGAAAACGGCTTCTGGCGCGGCCCGGATTATGACCCGGTCTATACCGACACGCTGGAACTGGACATGGGCACCATCGTCCCGGCCATTTCCGGCCCCAAGCGCCCGCAGGACTTCGTGGCGCTGGACAAGGCCGCGCGCACCTTCACCGCCTATGTGAAGGGCCAGCGCGAGGGCAAGGACGCCACGCCAAAGGAAGAGCTCCGCTGGGAGGGCGAAGGCGGCGCGCCCGAGCCGACCGCGATCCCCGGTGACGAAGGCCACCATGCCCGCGGCTATGTCAACAGCCCCGATGGCAAGCATTACCAGCTGCATGACGGCTCCATCGTGATCGCCTCGATCACGTCCTGCACCAACACCTCGAACCCTTACGTGATGATCGGGGCCGGGCTGGTGGCGCGCAAGGCCGCCGAAAAGGGCCTCAACCGCAAGCCCTGGGTGAAAACCTCTCTGGCGCCGGGCAGCCAGGTGGTCAGCGCCTATCTGGAAGCCGCGGGCCTGCAGGAGGATCTGGACAAGATCGGCTTCAACCTGGTGGGCTATGGCTGCACCACCTGCATCGGCAACTCTGGCCCGCTGGCGCCCGAAATCTCCAAATGCATCAATGACAACGATCTGATCGGGGTGTCGGTGCTGTCGGGCAACCGCAACTTCGAAGGGCGCATCAGCCCGGATGTGCGCGCGAATTACCTGGCCTCGCCGCCGCTGGTGGTGGCCTATGCGCTGGTGGGTGACATGAATGTGGACATCACCACCGAACCGCTGGGCACGGACCATGACGGCAACCCGGTCTATCTGAAGGACATCTGGCCCACCCAGCAGGAGATCGCCGAGCTGGTGGAAAAGACCGTCACGCGCGAGGCCTTCCAGTCGCGCTATGCCGATGTGTTCAAGGGCGACGAGAAGTGGCAGTCGGTCGAAACCACCGATGCGCTGACCTATGACTGGCCCGCGAGTTCGACCTACGTGCAGAACCCGCCCTATTTCCAGGGCATGAGCAAGGACCCCGGGACCATCAGCAATGTCGAAGGCGCCCGCGTTCTGGCGATCCTGGGCGACATGATCACCACCGACCACATCAGCCCCGCCGGGTCGTTCAAGGACAGCACTCCCGCCGGCAAGTATCTGGTGGAACGTCAGGTTCCCGTGCGTGAGTTCAACAGCTATGGCGCACGGCGCGGCAACCACGAGGTGATGATGCGCGGCACCTTCGCCAATATCCGCATCCGCAACGAGATGCTGGACGGGGTTGAGGGTGGCTACACGCTGGGGCCGGATGGCAGCCAGATGTCGATCTTTGACGCCGCCATGGCCTGGCAGGATCAGGGCGTGCCGCTGGTGATCTTTGGCGGCGAGCAGTATGGCGCGGGCTCCTCGCGCGACTGGGCGGCCAAGGGCACGGCGCTTCTGGGCGTCAAGGCCGTGATCGCCGAAAACTTCGAGCGTATCCACCGCTCCAACCTGGTCGGCATGGGCGTGATCCCGTTCGAGTTCACCGGCGGCGACACGCGCAAGTCGCTGGGCCTGAAGGGCGATGAGGTCGTGACCATCACCGGGCTGGAGGGCGATCTGAAACCGCTGTCCGAGGTGCCCTGCACCATCCGCTACGCCGATGGCAGCGAAAAGACCATCACGCTCAAGTGCCGGATCGATACCGCGATCGAGAAGGAATATGTCGAACATGGCGGCGTGCTGCACTACGTGCTGCGCGATCTGGCGGCGGCCTGAGGGATCGGGCCTGCAGGCCACCGGATTGGCCTGACTGAAACACGCAGATACACCGCGGACCTTCGGGGCCGCGGTGTTTTTCATTCGCCCGCGCAAGCGCGGCCACCGGTCGCGGCAAGTTCAGGCGCTTGCGTGGTTCACAAGCGCGCGCCGAGCGCGTAGAGCAGGCCTGCGATCCAGTTCAAGCGGAGTGCCTGCCCCTCATGTCCCCTCGATCCATTGCCATTGTGATGCTGGTGCTTGTGCTGGGCTTCATCGGCACCATGGCCAGCGTGCAGCTTTTCGTGCGCGACCCGTTGCCGATCATCGGCGCCAATCAGATGCTGCATCTGCGCACACAGGACGTTGACCCGCCCGTGGCGATGCAGATTGCCATCGATGGCAGCTACCGGGTGGATGTGCAGGTGCAGCACCCGGGCCATGAGACCCCGCCGCAAATCAGCCTGCGCCCGTCCGAGAACGCGCCAATCACGCTTGATCTGCACAGCGCCGAAGAGACGCTTCTGGTGGCGAACGGGCAATTGACCCGCCCCGGGCGGTGGGAGCTGGATATCCGCACCCCGGGCGGGCGTGAAACCTTGCGGTTTGTCGTGCGCGAATAAGGCGCGTTTGCCCTTCTTTGGGGGCGTCGAAGCGCTCCCTGGCCAGGCCCACCCTACGCCGGCATCAGCTTCGAGCCATGGGATCGCTGTCGCGCTGCCATTCCGTCAGGGCGGGGTTATCTGCGGCAGGCGCTTGCGCCTTGGGGCTGGCGGGCTTGGGCACATCTGTCGGCGCGGCCAGGACCTTTGGCTTGCGGATGCTGTCATGGCGCAGGTGATGCGCCTCGCGCGCGCCGAAATAGAAGGCCACCACGGCACCCAGCAACCACCACAGCGGCTCGGGCACCTCGGCCAGGCCCTGCATCCGCAGGGCAAACCCCGGTGGATCCACCATCGCATAGACAAAGAGAGACAGCGTGCCGATCGCCAGCATGGGCCGCGGCAGGCGGTTCAGCCCGTTGACGAACGTATCGAACCAGCCCGGGCGGGCGTGCTGGTATTCGGCGGCGTGGCTGGCATGGACGGCCATGAAGGCGTCATGGCCCAGCTCCATCTGCCGGGTGGCGTTGGGGCGAAAGACCTCGGCCACCGAGGTCACGGTCTGGCCGACGGCGCGCGCCTTGCCTGCGGTGCCGAAGATCAGCCCGAAAAGCGAGTGGATCATCCCCATGCGCGGGTCCTTTCACGGTGCTGGGCCTCGGTCAGGTGAAACCGGGGCGCGATGAACTCCTCGGCGCGGGTGATCCAGCCGCCCTTGCCGCCATCGCGGCGGCGGGCGTATTTGCGGCTGGCGGGGCGCCGGTCGGCGATGGCGTAGTAATAGTTGCGCCGGGCGATCCCGTAGGCATCGGCCATATGCGACGGCGCACCGGCATAGGCCGCATGGGTCGCGCGGATGGTCTGCGGGCCGATGATCCCGTCCACCACCACATCCTGCCCCATGTCATTGAGCAGCCGCTGCAGGATCCGCACCGCGTTCGACCCGGCATTGACCTGCATGTCGAAGACGGTCGCCCAGAGCGGCTCGGGCAGTTCGGAAATCCGGGGGCGGCGGAAGTAGTGTTCGATATAGATTTCGATGGCCCGGTCGCGGGTCAGGGCGCGGACATCGGCCTCGGTCACGCGGCCATCGCCGGTCAGGTCCAAGCCCAGGCGGCGCATGGTATGGATGGTCACCCCGAAATTGGTGGCCCCGCCCGGGTCATCGGGGTCGTTCACAAAGCCGCCCTCGCGGGCGACGATCGCTGTGGCGATCTGGCGCACGGTCTGCATTGCACTGTCTTTCTGCTGGATCAGGAACCGCCGCAGAATGGCGCAAACAGGTTTCGGGGCCGCGAAGGCACCGCACGGTGGGTGTTTTTCCCGCAAAACCGCTTCACACTGCACCCTGCGGGCACTAATCAGGGCGGGAACATGCACAGCACAGGCAAGGGGACACATATGCGGATTCTGGTCACCAATGATGACGGCATCAATGCGCCGGGGCTGAAGGTGCTGGAAACCATCGCCGCCGAGATCGCCGGCCCGCAGGGAGAGGTCTGGGTCGTCGCCCCGGCCTTCGAACAATCGGGTGTCGGCCATTGCATCAGCTACACCCACCCCACCATGATCGCCAAGCTGGAGACGCGCCGCTATGCCGCCGAAGGCAGCCCCGCCGATTGCGTGCTGGCCGGGCTTTACGATGTGCTGCAGGGCGCGCGGCCGGATCTGGTGCTTTCGGGCGTGAACCGGGGTAACAACGCGGCTGAAAACGTGCTCTATTCCGGCACCATCGGCGGCGCGATGGAGGCCGCGCTGCAGGGGCTTCCGGCGATTGCGCTGTCGCAATACATGGGGCCGCTGTCCGAGGACCTGCCCTCGATCTTCGATGCGGCGGCGGTCCATGGCACCGCCACCGTGCGCCGCCTGCTGGAGCGCGGGATCTGGGACCAGGGCGATTACCGGCTGTTCTATAACGTCAACTTCCCGCCCATCGCCGGAGCGGATGTGAAGGGGATGAAGGTCACCACCCAGGGCTACCGCAAGGATACGTTCTTCGGGGTGGAGCCGCACATCTCGCCCTCGGGGCGCAAGTTCCTGTGGATCAAGGGCGGGCCGCAGCACCTGCCCACGGCGCCGGGAACCGATGCGGCGGCGAACCTTGAGGGCTATATCTCGGTCACTCCCATGCGCGCCGATCTGACCGCCCATGATGACATGACCCGCGTGCGCGAGGCGCTGGAATGAGCGCAACCCCCGAGGAGATCGCCGAGCGCAAGATGCGCTTCGTCTATACCATCCGTTCGCGCGGGGTGACGGACCCGCGCGTGCTGGCGGCCATGGAAAAGATCGACCGGGGGGAATTCGTGCGCGGCCTGTTCGCCGAACGCGCCTATGAGGACATGCCGCTGCCGATCAATTGCGGCCAGACCATCAGCCAGCCCTCGGTCGTGGCGCTGATGACCCAGGCGCTGGAGGTCGGCCCCCGCGACAAGGTGCTGGAGCTGGGCACCGGGTCCGGCTATCAGGCCGCCGTGCTGTCGGTGCTGGCGCGGCGGGTCTATACGGTGGAACGCCACCGCCGCCTGCAGCAAGAGGCGCAGCAGGTCTTCAACCGGCTGGGGCTGAGCAATATCACCTGCATCCGGGCCGATGGCTCCCACGGGTTGCCGGAACAGGCGCCGTTTGATCGCATCATCGTGACAGCGGCCGCCGAGGACCCTCCGGGCCCGCTCTTGGCCCAGTTGCGAATCGGGGGTATCATGGTTGTGCCGGTGGGACAGTCCGATACCGTGCAAAGCCTGATCCGGGTGCTGCGCACCGAGGCAGGGTTCGAATACGAGGAACTGTGCCCCGTGCGCTTTGTGCCAATGGTCGAAGGGCTGGGCGAGGATTGACGCCACCGTAACCGAACCTCCGGGAACAGGGGGCATTTTGGGCCGAACCGGCCAGAGGACAGAGCATTGAGGCAAGGCATGGACAGCAAGGGTTTTCGCAGGGTGGGCTGGGTTGCGGCCCTGGGCGCGGTGGTGGCGCTGGGGGCGTGTTCGGATTTCGATCTGGACCTGCGCAGCGCCGACAACGGGTTTTCCACTGCGGATGCGGCGCGGCAGGTATCGGCCTCCAGGCCGCGCCCCGATGACCGCGGCGTGATCACATATCCCAATTTCCAGGTGGCCGTGGCCCGCAGCGGTGACAGCGTTGCCGATATCGCCAACCGCGTGGGCGTATCCCCGGACGAACTGGCGCGCTTCAACGCACTGACCCCGGATACCAACCTGCGGGGCGGCGAGGTTCTGGCGCTTCCGGGCGAGGTGCCCGCCACGACCGCTCCAGCCCAAAGCCGCGAGATCGAGATCACCACCCTGGCCGAAACCGCCATCGACCGCGCCGAGGGCACCGAACGCCCCAGCGCCGCGCCGCAACCGTCACAGGCCGATGCCCCGCAGCGCCACCGGGTGGAACGCGGCGAATCCGCCTATTCCATCGCGCGGCTTTATAACGTGACCCCGCGCGCGCTGGCGGACTGGAACGGGCTGGACCCGGAAATGCGCGTGCGCGAGGGGCAGGTGCTGACCATCCCCACCGCCGCCCAGACCGCCCGCCGGAACGCCGAGGCGCAAGAGGAAGAGACCCGCACCGCCGCCGCAGCCCCGCCGCCGGGCAGCGGCAGCAGCACGCCGACCCCACCCAGCGCCGCCCGACCCATGCCGGAAGAGGCACCTTCGGAGCGTGAAACCGCCGCGGCGGCCGAGGAAGAGCGCCCCTCCCCCCCCGCAATGGTCGAGGACCGGACCGAGGCCAGCGCCGCGCGCCTGTCTATGCCGCTGGACGGGCGGATCATTCGCGCCTATTCGCCGGGCCGGTTTGACGGGATCGGAATCGCCGGCAGCGCGGGCAGCAGCGTGCGGGCGGCGGCCTCGGGGACGGTGGCCGCAATCACGCGTGACACCAACAACGTGCCGATCATGGTGATCCGCCACGAAGGCGATCTGCTGACGGTCTATGCCAATATCGATGACCTGCGGGTCGAACGCAATGACCGCGTCAGCCGTGGCCAGGTCATCGCCACCGTGCGCGCGGGCGACCCCAGCTTCCTGCATTTCGAGGTCCGCGACGGATTCAACAGCGTCGATCCCATGCCGCTGCTGCAGTAACCATTGCACCGCGCGGCATAACCAGAAAGGCCCCCGCGCATGACCCGGGCTGATCTGCCGGGCAGATTGCTGGCCGCGCTCTCCCCGGACCAGCCCGCGGGGCGGTTCCTGTGGCATGTCCTGCTGCTGAGCCTGGCGGGGCTGTTGCCGGTGCTGGCTCTCTATGTGGCGCTGATCCCCGGGTTTGCTGCGCATCTGCTGCAAGGCGGCCCGGCGGCGGCGCAATTCCTGCGCCAGGTGGTGACAAATGGCGTGACAACCGTGGTGGTGATGAATGCGGCCGCCCTGATCGTGCTGCATCGCGCGGCAACCGGGGCCGGGCCCGCGGGCGCGCCGTGGCGGCTGATCCTGACCGATATCCTGTTGCGGCTGGGCCTGTTCATTGCCCTGCATGCAGTGGTCTTCTGGGGCTCGGCGCTGATGTTCGGCGCCTTCGGGGGCGATCCGCTGCAGGCGCTGCGTGTGGTTGCTCCCACGCTTGCACAGGCGGGGACATTCGGCAACCTCTCGGGCGTCTATCTGTATGCGGGGCTGTTATGCGCCTTGCCCTTGCAATTGGCGCTGCTGGGCCGGCAATCCCGTGGCACGCCAACCCGCACGGCACTCGCGCTGGCCCTTCTTGCGGGGCAGGTATTGCTGCTGACCGGGCTGGCCCGGCTGGCGCTCTAGGCTGCCTGCTGAAAAGAAGATCCGGCAGTGCCTGTCTGGAAAACTGTTCCTGTACTTACATCGAAACCGGGAGCGAAGGGACGCGCCCGACCCTGGGTGGGCGCGTTGGGACCCTGGGTTTGTTGCGGTTTATACCAGCCAAGCCCCTCCATGCGCTGAGCTTTTTGCAGCGTTGCAATGCGCCCTCCCGCGGGAGGGTCGGGCGCGTCCCGGGCTGGTC
>NZ_JACBXS010000041.1 GCF_013415485.1 Rhabdonatronobacter sediminivivens
TTGGAAATCGTCATCGTCCTTGCTCCTCTCAGGAAGCATGGACCCAATCAGCCATACACAGAAGGCCTGACACTCTCCGGGCGCGCGCCCGAAAAGTACGCTGGACAGGGCTTCGCTTCCCTGATAACGCAGCCGTGATGAGTATCTGCGCCACATATCACACCCGACGCCGCCGCGTCTGAACACCCGCGCCCGCGCGCGGTGCATGCCCGTGTCTGCTCATCCTCCCCAACCCGACAATTGACTTGCCTGCCCGGCTTTGGCAGGTCTTCAGCTTCCTTCAAAGGTGACGTCCATGAATGATGCAAGCTTTCCATCCATCCTGCCCACCTATGCGCGCGCGCCGCTCAGCTTCGAACGCGGCGAAGGCGCCTGGCTGATCGAGCGTGATGGCCGCCGCTTCCTGGACATGACCTCGGGGATCGGGGTGAACGCGCTCGGCCATGCGCATCCGGCGCTGGTGGATGCGCTGAGCGAACAGGCGGCCAAGCTGTGGCACACCTCCAACCTGTTCAACATTCCCGCGCAAGAGGCGCTGGCCGCCGCGCTGGTGGAACATACCTTCGCTGATACCGCCTTCTTCACCAATTCCGGGACCGAGGCGCTGGAGCTTGCCGTCAAGATGGTGCGCAAGTTCTGGCATGACGCAGGGGCGCCGCAGCGCCAGACCATCCTGGCCTTCGAAGGCGCGTTTCACGGCCGCTCCATGGCCGCCATCTCCGCCGCCGGCAGCGCCAAGCTGACCACCGGCTTCGGCCCGCTGCTGCCGGGGTTCCGCCAACTGCCCTTTGGCGACCATGACGCGCTGACCGCCGCGCTCGATGACACAATCGCCGCCGTGATCGTGGAACCCATCCAGGGCGAGGGCGGCATCCGCGTCCTGCCCGATGTCTGCCTCAAAGGCCTGCGCGAGGCCTGCGACCGCACCGGCGCCCTGCTGATCTTCGACGAGGTGCAATGCGGCATGGGCCGGACCGGGCGCCTCTTTGCCCATGAATGGGCGGGCGTGACGCCGGACATCATGATGGTGGCCAAGGGCATCGGCGGCGGCTTCCCGCTGGGCGCCACGCTCGCCACCGCCCACGCTGCCGCCCCCATGACCGCCGGCACTCACGGCTCCACCTATGGCGGCAACCCGCTGGCCTGTGCGGTGGGCGCGCGCGTCATGGAAATCGTGTCCGCCCCCGCCTTCCTGGCCGAAGTCGCCCGAAAGGGCAGCACCTTGTGGCAGCACCTCGAAGGTCTTGCCGCCACCCATCCGCAGGTGATCGAGGAGGTGCGCGGCGAAGGCCTCATGGCCGGGCTGAAATGCGTGGTGCCCAACACCGATCTCGTTGCCGCCGCGCGTGACCAGAACCTCCTGGCCGTGCCTGCCGCCGACAATGTGATACGCCTTCTGCCACCCCTGACCATCACCGAAGAAGAACTGTCCGAGGCCATTTACCGCCTCGACCGGGCCGCCAGCACCCTTTCCCCGGCCTGATCTTCATCCTTGTGCAAATATCCCGGGGGGTCCGGGGGGCTGGCCCCCCGGCTTTCCGGCCTTCAAAGGCCCGATGCCATGCCGCATTTCCTTGATATCCATACCACCGACGCCACCGCCCTGCGCGCCATCCTTGACCAGGCCGCCGCCATGAAGACCGCGCGCGACGGCGCGCCGCGCGCGACGCCGGATGCCGAAAATCCCCTTTCAAACCGCATGGTGGCGCTGATCTTCGAAAAGCCCTCGACCCGCACGCGGATCAGCTTCGATCTGGGCGTGCGCCAGATGGGCGGGCAGACCATGGTGCTGTCCGGGTCGGAACTGCAACTGGGCCATGGCGAGACCATCGCCGACACCGCCCGGGTGCTGTCGCGTTTCGTGGACCTGATCATGATCCGCACATTCGAGGAATCGGTGCTGCAGGAACTGGCCGAATACGCCAGCGTGCCGGTCATCAACGGGCTGACCAATGAAAGCCACCCCTGCCAGATCATGGCCGATGTGATGACATTCGAGGAACACCGCGGCCCCATCGCCGGGCGCAAGGTGGTCTGGTCCGGCGATGGCAACAATGTCTGTTCCTCCTTCCTGCACGCTGCCGGGCAGTTGGGGTTCGATTTCACCTTCACCGGCCCCGATTCCCTGGACCCGGACCCCGCAGCCGTCGCCTTCGCCCGCGACAAGGGCAGCAAGGTCGAGATCATCCGCGACCCGTTCGAGGCCGTGGCCGATGCCGATCTGGTGGTCACCGACACCTGGGTCAGCATGCATGACAGCCAGTCCACCCGCGAACGGCGCCACAATCTGCTGCGTGCCTATCAGGTCAATGACGCGCTGATGGCGGCGGCCAAGCCGGACGCGCTGTTCATGCATTGCCTGCCCGCCCATCGTGAGGAAGAGGTGACCAATTCGGTCATGGATGGCCCGCAATCGGTGATCTGGGACGAGGCCGAAAACCGTTTGCATGCGCAAAAGGCGATCATGCGCTGGTGCCTTGATCTCTGATCCGCGCCTGATCCGCGCGCCAGCAAGCCCCTCCTCGGCGCACCCGCCCGCCCACCCATGTGCACCTCGGGGGGGCTGGCCCGTGCCACGGCACGGGCCCGCTGAAAGTGTCAGCCGGGCGGCTGAACCCCCGGCAATTGCGCCGGGGCGGGTCTGGCAACAGGACGCATCATGCCCCGCGTTGGCGGCGCATTGAGCCGCGCGTATTCAGTCCTCGATTGCGCGGATCAGCTTGCGTTCCAGGACGCGCAGCACCTGGGGCAGTTCATGCCCGCGCTTGAGCACCCGGCCGTCCAGCCCGATGACCGCATACATCCCCTGCCGCAGCCGCAGGCGCGGCGTCTTTTCGATCCGGTAGAGCGGGTGTTCGGCGGCACGGCGAAAGACTGAGAACACCGCCCGGTCGCGCAGCATGGAGATGCCGTAGTCACGCCATTCGCCCGCCGCCACCATGCGCCCGTAAAGGCCCAGGATCTGCCCAAGCTCTCGCCGGTCGAAGCTTATGCGGTCCTCGGCGCTGGAGCCCTGGGGGTTCTGGATGTTCATATCCGCAGCCTGCGCCGGTTCGGGTCTGAAATCAAGGGCGCGGGCGTTCAGCCGCAGAACACCCGCACCACCTTGCCGGTATGCGGATCAAGCTCGATGTTCAGCCGGTGCTCCACAAAATCCATGGTCAGCGGGTCTCCGGACCTGAATACCCGCGACGGGTCGGGCGGGGCGAACGTCTTGGGCAAGGCCTCGCCCACCAGCCCGGCATGGGTCTGCGCGCCGCAGGCATCCGCCGTTGGCGTTTCGGGCGGGGAAAAGCACCCGGCCAGCACGGCTGATCCCAGCAGCGCCGTTCCCATCCAGACATGTTTCATGGCCGTGCTCCTTCTGCCGCCGCGCCCGTTCGCATTGGACAGGACAATGGGCTTGCCGATCCTGCGCCGGAATATAAGACTACGCCCAGATCAAGGAGGGAACAAGACATGCGCACCAAGGCAGCTGTGGCACTGGAAGCCGGAAAACCGCTGGAGATCATGGAGGTGAACCTTGACGGTCCGAAGGCGGGCGAGGTTCTGGTGGAAATCAAGGCGACGGGGATCTGTCATACCGATGAATTCACCCGCTCGGGCGATGATCCTGAAGGGTTGTTTCCCTCCATTCTGGGCCATGAAGGCGCGGGCGTGGTGCTGGAGGTCGGCGAGGGCGTCACCACCCTGAAGCCCGGCGACCATGTGATCCCGCTTTACACGCCGGAATGTCGTGAATGCTACTCCTGCCGGTCGGGCAAGACCAACCTCTGCACCGCGATTCGGGGCACCCAGGGGCAGGGGCTGATGCCCGATGGCACCACGCGGTTTTCCATGCTCGATGGCACGCCGATCTATCACTACATGGGGTGTTCGACCTTTGCCAACCACACGGTCATGCCGGAAATCGCCTTGGCCAAGGTCCGCGAGGACGCGCCCTTTGACAAGATCTGCTATATCGGCTGTGGCGTGACCACCGGGATCGGCGCGGTGATCAACACTGCGGGTGTGGAAATCGGCTCGACGGCGGCGGTGTTCGGGCTCGGCGGCATCGGGCTCAATGTGATCCAGGGGCTGCGCATGGCGGGCGCGGACATGATCATCGGGGTCGATCTGAACGACGCCAAGGAAGAGATGGCGCGCAAGTTCGGGATGACGCATTTCATCAACCCTTCGAAGGTCGAAAACACGGTGGTCGAGATCGTGAAGCTGACCCGGCGCGGGGATGATGCCATCGGCGGTGTGGATTACAGTTTCGACGCCACCGGCAATGTGAAGGTCATGCGCGACGCGCTGGAGTGTTCGCATCGCGGCTGGGGCGTGTCGGTGATCATCGGCGTGGCGCCCGCGGGGGCCGAGATCAGCACGCGGCCCTTCCAGCTTGTCACCGGGCGCGTGTGGAAGGGCACGGCCTTTGGCGGCGCCAAGGGGCGCTCGGACGTGCCGCGCTTTGTGGACTGGTATATGGACGGCAAGATCGAGATCGACCCGATGATCACACACAAGCTGACGCTGGACCGGATCAACGAAGGCTTCGATCTCATGCACGCAGGCAAATCGATCCGCGCGGTGGTGGAGTTCTGAGCCATGGCGCAGGCCGTCGATTTCTGGGTGTCCATCGGCAGCACCTATTCCTGTCTGACGGTCATGCGCTTGCCAGCAGTGGTGCGCGCCGCGGGGGTTGCCGTCACCTGGCGGCCCTTTGATGTGCGCCGGATCATGCTGGCCCAGAACAACATCCCCTTTCGCGACAAGCCGGTGAAGGCGGCCTACATGTGGCGCGATATCGAACGCCGCGCGCAGCGCTACGGGCTTAACCTGCGCCTGCCCGCGCCCTACCCGTTGGCGGAACTGACCTTCGCCAATCAGGTGGCGCTGGTCGGTTGCGCCGAGGGGTGGGGCGCGGCGTATATCCGCGAAGCCTACCGTCTGTGGTTCATCGAGGGGCTGGAGCCGGGGCAGGAGCCTGCCCTGGGCCAGGCGCTGGAGGCCATCGGCCAGGACCCGGCGCGGGTGCTGGCCCGCGCCCGCAGCGCCGAGGTTGCTGCACGGCTGGAAGCGGAAACCGACCGGGCCATGGCGCTGGGTGTCTTCGGAGCGCCCAGTTTCGTGGTGGGGTCCGAGGTGTTCTGGGGCGATGACCGGCTGGAAGATGCGCTGGACTGGGCGCGGGACGGCCGCCTTGACTGAGATCACGCTGCGCCCGGCAGATGAGAGGGATCACCCCGCGCTCTGGGCGATGCTGGAGCCGGTGTTCTGCGCGGGCGACACCTATGCGGTGAACCCCGGGATCGGACGCGCGGAGGCGTTGGCGTTCTGGTGCGGAGGCACGCATCGGGCGTTCATGGCCGAGGCGGAGGGGCAGGCTCTGGGCAGCTATTACATCTGCCCGAACCAGGGCGGGGGCGGGGCGCATGTGTGCAATTGCGGCTTTGTCACCGCGGCTGCGGCGCAGGGTCGCGGCGTGGCGCGGGCGATGCTGGCCCATGCGCTGGACACCGCCCGTGCCATGGGTTTTGCCGCCATGCAGTTCAATTTCGTGGTTGAGACCAACACCCGCGCCCTGAAGCTGTGGCTGGACCACGGGTTCGAGGTGGTGGGGCGGTTGCCGGGGGCGTTCCGGCATCCGGTGCAGGGGGAGGTGGATGCTCTGGTGATGTATCGGCGGCTCTGATATCTGACGCGTTGTAGACGCGGGGGGGCAGCCCCCGTCGCCAATCGGTTCTTGAACCGATGGCGCACCGATTGACGACCCCCGGAGTATTTCCGGCAAGAAAATGTGGGTTGATCGAAGGAAAGGCTTGGTATGGCGCGTGCGGGAATTCCGCTGCTGGCGGTTCTGATTGATGCGGATAATTCCTCACCCCGCTGGGTCGAGGCGATCTTCGAGGAGATCGCCGCCCTGGGCGAGGCGAGCGTGCGGCGCATCTATGGCGATTTCTCGCGCGAGGCCATGTCCGGGTGGGAGCGGAAGCTGGCCCCGCTGGCGCTGGTGCCCCATCATCAGCCGGCCAATACCATTGGCAAGAATTCCAGCGATATCGCGCTGGTGATCGATGCCATGGACCTGCTGCATTCGGGGCGGTTCGACGGGTTCGTGCTGATCAGTTCGGACAGCGATTTCACGCGGCTGGCCAGCCGCATCCGCGAGCAGGGGCTGGATGTCTATGGCATCGGCCAGCAAAAGACGCCCGAGGCCTTCCGCAAGGCCTGCAAGCGGTTCATCTTTGTCGAGAACATCATGCCCGAGGCCGAGCCGGACACGCGCAAGCGGGGCAAGAAGACTTCGCCCGCCGATGCCGTGCCGCTGATTCGCGCGGCCATGCAGGCCATCGACAAGGATGCAGAGTGGTATTCGCTGGGGCCGGTGGGCCAGTATATAATTGCCGCCAACCCCGATTTCGACAGCCGCAACTATGGCTGTGCGAAACTGAGCGAGCTGGTGCGCGATGCCGGGCCGTTCGAAATCCGCAAGGGGCAGGGCAATACGGTGCAGCTTCGGGAAAAGCCGTGAGCTCTGGACAGGCGCGCGCCCAGCGCCTATGTGCGAGGCCCCATGGCCCAGAAACCTGACAGCAACTACAAGGTGATCGCCGAGAACCGGCGCGCGCGGCATGATTATGCGATCGAGGATGATCTGGAATGCGGGATCATCCTGACCGGCTCCGAGGTGAAGTCCCTCCGGGAGGCGCGGGCGAATATCGCTGAAAGCTATGCCTCGGTTGAGGATGCGGAGCTGTGGCTGATCAACAGCTACATCGCCCCTTATGCCCCCGCGCGCACCTGGGGGCATGAGGAGCGGCGCAAGCGCAAGCTTCTGGTCAACCGGCGGGAACTGGCCCGGCTGTGGTCGGCCACCCAGCGCGAGGGCATGACCCTGGTGCCACTGGTGATGTATTTCAATCATCGCGGGTTGGTGAAGCTGAAGATCGGCATCGCCAAGGGCAAGAAGAAGGCCGACAAGCGCGCGACCGAGGCCAAGCGCGACTGGGACAAGCAGAAGCGGCGGTTGCTGAAGGAACGCGGCTGAGCGGCGCCTGGTGAAACGGGTCATTGAGACTGGGTCCGGCGGGGTCGCGGTGTTTCGGCGCCGGCTGATCGCTGCTGGCTTCAGAGTTTTTTCTTGCTTTCTGTGAAATTGGTTATATTTTTTTACCAGTGCACAGGGAGGAGCCGCCATGCAGATGCCCCAACCCAATGACTCGGTGCTGGACCGGCGCGCCCGGATCATCACCATGTTGCAGGAGGTTCTGCCCGCCGATGCGGTCATCCATGATGAGCACGCCATCCGCGCTTATGAATGCGATGCGCTGACGGCCTATCGCTGCCCGCCGCTGGCGGCTGTGCTGCCCGGCAGCACCGACGAGGTCGCGGCCGTCATGCGCATCTGTCATGCCGAGGGTGTGCCGGTGATCCCGCGCGGCTCGGGCACCGGGTTGGCCGGGGGCGCGCTGCCCACCGCCGACAGCGTGTTGCTGGGCGTGGCCCGGATGCGCGAGGTGCTGGAGGTGGATTACGCCAACCGCTTCGTGCGGGTGCAGACGGGGATCACCAATCTGGCCGTGACCGGCGCGGTCGAGGGCGACGGGTTTTTCTATGCGCCGGATCCATCCTCGCAGCTGGCCTGCGCGATTGCGGGGAATATCGCCATGAACTCGGGAGGCGCGCATTGCCTGAAATACGGGGTGACCACCAACAACCTGCTGGGGGTGACGGCGGTGCTGATGGATGGCTCGGTGGTGGAAATCGGCGGGCCGCATATGGATGCGCCGGGGCTGGATCTGCTGGGGGTGATCTGCGGGTCCGAGGGGCAGTTGGCAGTGGTGACCGAGGCGGTACTGCGAGTTCTGCCGAAGCCCGAGGGCGCGCGCCCGGTGCTGATGGGGTTCGGATCCTCTGAGGTGGCGGGGGCCTGCGTGTCGGACATCATCAAGGCCGGGGTGTTGCCCGTGGCGATCGAGTTCATGGACCGCCCCTGCATCCGCGCGTGCGAGGATTTCGCCGGGGCCGGATACCCGGATTGCGAGGCCTTGCTGATCGTGGAGGTTGAGGGTTCGGATGCCGAGATCGACGAGCAACTGGGCCTGATCAAGCAGATCGCGCGGCGCCATGACCCGCTGGAGCTGCGCGAGGCGACGTCGGACGAGGAGGCGAAGCGCATCTGGCTGGGGCGCAAATCGGCCTTTGGCGCTATGGGGCAGATCAACGATTATATCTGTCTGGACGGGACGATCCCCGTGTCGGAGCTGCCGCGCGTGCTGCGCCGCACCGCCGAGCTGGCCCGCCATCACGGGCTGGAGGTGGCCAATGTGTTCCATGCGGGCGATGGCAACATGCACCCGCTGATCCTGTTCGATGCCAACAAGCCCGGCGATCTGGAGACCGCCGAGGCGCTGGGCGCGGATATCCTGAAGCTGTGCGTGGAGGTGGGCGGTTGCCTGACCGGTGAGCATGGTGTGGGGATCGAGAAGCGCGATCTGATGACGGTGCAATATGGGCCGGATGATCTGGAAGCGCAGATGCGGGTGAAGGATGTGTTTGATCCGCGCTGGCTGTTGAACCCGGCCAAGGTGTTTCCGTTGGAGGTCAGCGCGGGGCGGCGGGTAGCCTGAGAGAGGACGCGGGGGGCTGCCGCCCCCCGCACCCCCCGCCCAAAGGGGGCCGCGGGCCCCCTTTGGAAACCCCCGCCGCTCTGGAAACCACCGTGGGTCTTTTCAGCAAACTGAAGGAGGGCGCCGGATGCGTCCGATGAACGAAGACGAATTGGCCGAGGCGATCCGGGGGGCTGAGGGTCCGTTGCGGGTGCGGGGCGGCGGGACGCGGCCCGTTGGGCGGCCCGTCACCGGCGAGGTGCTGGAAACCGGGGGCGTGGCGGGTGTCTCGCTTTATGACCCCGGCGCGTTGACTTTGGTGGTGCGCGCGGGCACGCCGCTGGCCGAGGTTGCGGCGGTTCTGGCGGAGGAAGGCCAGATGCTGCCGTTCGAGCCGATGGATCATCGTGCCGTGCTGGGCAGCGGCGGGGAGCCGACCATTGGCGGCGTGGTGGCGGGCAATGTCTCGGGGCCGCGGCGGGTGGTGGCCGGGGCGTGCCGGGACAGCATGATCGGCGTGCGGTTCGTGGATGGGTCGGGCGCGGTGCTGCGCAATGGCGGGCGGGTGATGAAGAACGTCACCGGTTATGATCTGGTGCGGCTGATGGCGGGCAGCTACGGCACGCTGGGGGTGGTCTCCGAGGTCGGCTTCAAGGTGCTGCCGGTGCCGGAGGCCGAGGTTTCGCTGGTGCTGGAGGATATGGCGCCCGGGCCGGCGGTGGCGGCGATGGCGGCGGCGTTGGGCTCGGCCTATGGGGTGAGCGGGGCAGCGCGCGAACCAGGCGGGCGGGTGCTGCTGCGGCTGGAAGGGCTGGCGGGATCGGTGGCGCATCGGGCGCAGGCCTTGGCGGGCGTGCTGGCGCGGCATGAGGCTTGCGCGCGGCTGGAGAAGGACGAGAGCCGCGCGGCCTGGGCGGCGATCCGGGATGTGGCCGCGCTGGCTGATATGCCGGGCGATGTCTGGCGGGTGTCGGTCAAGCCTTCGGACGCTCCGAAGGTGCTGGACCGCGCCGGGGGCACGGCGCTGCTGGATTGGGGCGGCGGGCTGGTCTGGCTGGTCCAGCCCGAGGGCACCGACCTGCGTGCGAAGCTGGGGGGTATCGGCGGGCATGCGACATTGATCCGGGCCTCCGAGGCCACGCGGGCGCGGCTGCCGGTGTTTCACCCCGAACCTGCGGCGCTGGCAAGGCTGGCGGCGGGCCTGCGCGAAAAATTCGACCCGCGCGGGGTTCTGAACCCCGGGCTGATGGGCTGAGGGAAGGACACCATGCAGACGCATTTCACGCCCGAGCAACTGGCCGATCCGGCGACCAAACGATCCAACGAGGTGCTGCGCGCCTGTGTCCATTGCGGGTTCTGCACCGCCACCTGCCCCACCTATGCGGTGCTGGGCGATGAGCTGGACAGCCCGCGCGGGCGCATCTACCTGATCAAGGACATGCTGGAATCGGGGCGCCCGGCGGATGCGCGCACTGTCAAGCATATCGACCGCTGCCTGTCCTGCCTGGCCTGCATGACCACCTGCCCCAGCGGCGTGCATTACATGCATCTGGTGGATCATGCGCGCGAATATATTGAACAGACCTACAAGCGGCCGCTCTCGGACCGGATGCTGCGCTGGGTGCTGGCCAGGATCCTGCCCTATCCCACGCGCTTCCGGCTGGCGCTGCTGGGCGCGAAGATCGGACGGCCCTTTGCCTTCCTGATGCCCGATGCCCGGCTGCGCGCCATGCTGGACATGGCGCCGAAACACATCCCCCCCGTCAGCCGCAACGACGACCCGCAAAGTTTCGCGCCGCAGGGCAAGCGCCGGATGCGGGTGGCGCTGATGACCGGCTGCGCGCAGCGGGCGCTGAACACCGACATCAACGACGCGACCATCCGCCTGTTGACCCGTCTGGGCGCCGAGGTGGTGGTGGCAAAGGGCGCGGGCTGCTGCGGGGCGCTGACCCATCACATGGGCAAGACCGCCGAAAGCCATGCCAGCGCCGCCGCCAATATTCGCGCCTGGCGGGCCGAGATGACGGGCGCGGGGCTGGATGCGGTGGTGATCAACACCAGCGGCTGCGGCACCACGGTCAAGGATTACGGCCATATGTTCCGCAATGACCCGCTGGCCGAGGATGCTGCCACTATTGCCGGGATCGCCATGGATGTGTCCGAGGTGCTGGTGAAGTTGGGCCTGCCCGAAGGCGCGCCCAGGGGGATGCGCGTGGCCTATCACGCTGCCTGCTCGCTTCAGCATGGCCAGAAGATCAAGAGCCACCCCAAGGACCTGCTGAAAGCCGCCGGGTTCGAGGTGGTGGAGCCCGCCGACAGCCATCTGTGCTGCGGCTCGGCGGGGACGTATAACCTGATGCAGCCCGAAATCTCGGGGCAGTTGAAGGCGCGCAAGGTCGCCACGCTGGAGGCAAAGGCCCCGGATGTGATCGCCGCCGGAAATATCGGTTGCATGATGCAGATCGGCGGCGGCACGCAGGTGCCCGTGGTGCATACGGTGGAGCTGCTGGACTGGGCCACCGGCGGGCCGAAACCCCCGGCGCTGCGTGGCGACTGATCGCACCGCCGGTGCCATTCGATTCCTGCGCAGAATTTCATCAAACTGTTGCAAGATAGCATGAAGGTCGCTTACGGTCTGAACAGATCAGGCATGTCAGCACGGAGATCGATCATGAAATTCAGAACCTTGCTCTGCAGCGCTGCGCTTTCGGGTGTAGCCTTCGGCGCTGTCGCCGATTCGCCTTCGGGGACTGTGAACTTCTATTCGTCGATGCAGCTTGACATTGTCGAACCCATCATCGCCGCTTTCGAAGAGCGTCACCCGGATGTCTCGGTCGATCTGCTCTATTCCGGGTCGGTTGAGCTGGAACAGCGCATCTTTGCCGAGATCGAGGCCGGCAGCCTGCGCGCCGATGTGATCTGGGCCGCCAACCCGGCACTGTTCCTGAACCTGAAGGACGCCGGCTGGCTGGCCGCGCATGAGACCGAGCACACCGAGGCCATCCCCGAGGGGCTGCGCGACCCTGACAACATGTGGTTCGCCGGTCGCGTCCACAACATGGGCGTGGGCTATAACACCAACCTGGTGGCGCCCGACGATGTGCCGACGAACTGGGCCGAATTCCTGGAATGGGGCCCGCAGGCCGCCCTGGCCAGCCCGCTGCATTCGGGTACGAATTTCAACATGATGGGCGCCTTCGTCCAGCATGACGGGATCGGCTGGGAGTGGTTCGAGCAAGCCCGCGAGGCCGGGGTGCAGGTGGTGCGCGGCACCGGTGATGTGACCCGGGGCCTGGTCGCGGGCGAATTCGCCGTGATCAAGGGGATCGATTACATCATGGCCGCCCAGGCCGCCGATGGTGCGCCGGTGTCCTTCGCTTTCACCACCGATGGCGTGCTGTCGCTGCCTTCGCCCATCGCCATCGGTGCGGGCACCGACAACCCGGATGCCGCAGCTGCCTTCATGGATTTCATCCTTTCGGCGGAAGGGCAGCAGCTTCTGGTGGATCAGCATTTCCTGCCGGTGCGCACCGATGTTGACCCGCCCGCCGGTCTGCCCAGCCCGTCCGAAATCATCGCGCTGGATGTGGATTACGAATGGCTGGCCGAAAACGGCTCCGAACTGCGTGAGCGGTTCTCGGACCTGTATTGATCTGGAAAGATCGGTCCGGGGCGGTGTCTGACCGCCCCGGACCGCTGCACGCACACGCATGACCACGTCCCCCACCGCTCCGTTTGAAAACCCGCGCGCCGCGCGCGTCTGGCGCCTGTTTGGCGATGGGCGCATGGTGCTGATGATCGCGCTGGCGCTGTTCGTTTTCCTGACCGTTCTCTATCCGCTGTTCCAGGTGGTCTGGCGCAGCTTCATCGTCGAGGGATCGCTGTCGCTTGCCAATTACGAGGCGGTATTCCTGCGCGCGAGCAACTTCGTCGCGGTGTGGAATTCGCTCTGGGTGTCGGTGATCGCCACGGCCATTTCGGTGGTCATCGGCACGCTGGGGGCGTTCGTGGTCATGCGCACGGACATCCCGTGGAAGGGGGCGCTCAGCCTGCTGTTCGTGCTGCCCTTTGCCATCCCGCCGCTGTTTTCCGCCATGGGCTGGGTGCAACTGGCCGGGCCGGTGGGGCTGATCTCGCAGGGCTGGCGGGCCATGTTCGGCCCCGGCCCGGTGCCGTGGAATATCTATTCGGCCACCGGGATCATCTTTGTGCTGGGGGTGTCCAACTATCCGCTGGTGTTCCTGACCGTGGCAGGGGCGTTGCAGCGCGTGGACCCCACGCTGGAGGAAGCCGCCCGCACCGCCGGGGTGGGCACCGGGCGGATCATGCGCGACATCACGCTGCCGCTGGTGAAACCGGCAATCTATGGCGGCGGGCTGCTGGCCTTTGTCTCATCCATCGACAATTTCGGCATCCCGGCGGTGCTGGGCATGCGCGCGCAATTCTATGTGCTGACCACCCGCATCTATGAGGCGCTGACGGTGCCCAACATGCCGCTGGCCACCGCCATGTCGGTGCTGCTGGTGGGCGTGGCGCTGGTGGCCATGGTCGGCTTCCGGCGGGCCGAGGGCGGTCGGTCGCAATATGCCGTGATCGGCGGGAAATCCACCACGCCGGGGATCATCAAGCTGGGGCGGGCAAAGCCCTGGGTGGTGGCCGCAATCGTGCTGACCATCCTGATCGTGGTGGTGGCGCCGCTGTTTGCGCTGGTGCTGACCTCGTTCCTGCGGTTCTGGGGGGCGCCGCTGACCTGGGAATTCCTGACCACCCGGCACTATGAGGCGATCTTCAACACCCCGGCCGCGCGGCGGGGGATCCTGAACTCGCTTCTGCTGGCGGCGGGGGCGGCGACGATCCTGGTGTTCACCACGGCGCTGATTTCCTGGCTGAACATCAAGGGACGGGTGCGCGGGGCGGGCACGCTGGATGCGATCGGGCTGATCCCCTTTGCGCTGCCGGGGTCGGTGATCGGGGTGGCGATGATTCTGGCCTGGTCCAACCCGCCGGTTGGGCCTGCACTCTACGGCACCATCTGGATCCTGCTGCTGGCCTATATCATGCGCTACATGGCCTTTGGCCTGCAGACCTCGCGGGCCACGCTGACCCAGATCCATGACAGCCTGGAAGAGGCCGCCATGGCCTCGGGCGCGTCACGGATGCGCACGGTGCGCGATATCACCCTGCCGCTGTTGCGCCCCGGGCTGGTGGCGGGGTGGATCCTGATCTACATCTCCGCCTTCAATGAGTTGACGGTGTCGGTGCTGATCTGGACCTCGGGGTCGGAAACCATCGGGGTGTGGATTTTCCTGATGCAGGACTCGGGCTTTACGGGCCGGGCGGCAGCGCTTGCGGTGCTGACGCTGCCGGTGATCCTGATCCTGTATCTGTTGATGCGCTGGTACGCCCGGCTGGAAGAACGCAGACAAAAGAGGCAGGGATGAACAGCAGTTCCGGAGCAGTCACCGTTCAAGGGCTGGCCAAGCAGTTCGGCGCGTTGCGGGCCATCGATACGGTGGATTTCTCCATCGCGCAGGGAGAGTTCTTTACCCTGCTGGGCCCTTCAGGCTGCGGCAAGACCACCACACTGCGCTGCGTGGCCGGGCTGGAAAGCGCCGACACGGGCCGGATCGAAATTGACGGCAAGCCGGTGTTTGACAGCGCCACGGGGCTGGACCTTCCGGCCAATGAGCGCGCCATCGGCATGGTGTTCCAGTCCTACGCCGTCTGGCCGCATATGAACGTAGCCGAAAACATCGGCTATCCGTTGAAGGTGCGCGGCGTGGCCGGGACGCAGATCGCCGCGCGGGTGGAGGAAGTGCTGAAGCTGCTGGACATGGCCGGTCTGGGCGGGCGGATGCCCTCGCAGCTGTCGGGCGGGCAACAGCAGCGCGTGGCGCTGGGCCGGGCGCTGGCGATCGAACCGCGGGTGCTGCTGCTGGATGAGCCGCTGTCGAACCTGGACGCCAAGCTGCGCGAACTGATGCGCGCCGAGCTGAAGCTGATCCAGCGCCGCGCCGGGCTGCCGATCCTGTATGTCACCCATGACCAGGTCGAGGCGCTGTCCATGTCTGACCGGATCGCGGTGATGAGCGCGGGGCGCATCCATCACCTTGCCGCGCCCGAGGAGATCTATGACCGCCCCGCCACGCGCTTCGTGCTCGATTTCGTTGGCGCGGTGAATTACCTGCCCTGCACCGTCGCGGGGCATGAGGGCGGGCGGATGCGGCTGGACGTAGGCGGCGGCACGCTGGAGATCGCCGCGCCCGAGCGCCTGCCCGCTGCCGCGGACCTGACCGTCGCCATCCGCCCAGAGGATCTGGAACTTGCCGCCACGGGCGCCGACGATGCCCCGCGCGCGCGCATCACGCTGCGCGGCTTTGTCGGTGAGGGGTTCGAGTATCGGCTGGAGCTGGGCGGGCAAAGCCTGCGCGCGCGCACCGAAAAGACCGTGGTTTTCGAGGAGGGCGCCGAAGTGGTGCTGACCGCGCGCCGTGGCGTGCTGGTCGATGCCGCCGCCGGGCTGGACAGCGCCGTCGCCGCCGCCTGAGAAGGGGGGCGCGTGGGCGCCCCCGATCACACCAGGCGCGAGGTCTCCACCGCCGCGCGGACGAAATCCGCAAACAGCGGATGGGGCGCGAAGGGTTTGGATTTCAGCTCCGGGTGGAACTGGACGCCGATGAACCACGGGTGGCCTTCGTGTTCGACGATCTCGGGCAGGCGGCCATCGGGGGACATGCCGGAAAAGCGCAGGCCCGCGGCCTCCAGCTTCTCGCGGTAGGCGATGTCCACCTCATAGCGGTGGCGGTGGCGTTCCTCGATCCGCGTGTCGCCATAGACGCGGGCGACCTGCGACCCTTCGGCCAGCCGCGCGGAATAGGCGCCCAGCCGCATGGTGCCGCCCTTGTCATCGCCCAGCTTGCGTTCGACCACATGGTTGCCCTGCACCCATTCCTTCAGGTGATAAACCACCGGGGTAAAGCGTTTCGCCCCGGCCTCGTGGTCGAATTCCTCGGACCCGGCATCGCTGAGCCCGGCAAGGTTGCGCGCAGCCTCGACCACGGCCATCTGCATGCCCAGACAGATGCCCAGATAGGGGATCTGCTTTTCGCGCGCCCAGGCGGCGGCGCGGATCTTGCCTTCGGTCCCTCGCTCGCCGAAGCCGCCGGGCACCAAGATCGCATGGATCCCCTGCAGATGCGGCGAGGGGTCCTCGCGCTCGAATACCTCGGCGTCGATCCATTCCACCTGCACCCGGACCCGGTTGGCCATGCCGCCATGGGTCAGCGCCTCCTTGATGGACTTATACGCATCCTCCAGCTGGGTATACTTGCCGACAATGGCCACGCGGACCTCGCCCTCGGCGTTTTCCAGCCGGTCCATGACATCCTCCCAGCGGCGCAGGTCCGGGCGCGGGGCGGGGGAAATGTTGAAGGCATCCAGCACCGCCTGATCCAGCCCCACCTTGTGATAGGCCAGCGGCGCCTCGTAGATGGATTTCAGGTCATAGGCGGGGATCACGGCACCGGGGCGGACATTGCAGAACAGCGCGATCTTGGCGCGTTCCTTTTCCGGGATCGGCTGTTCGGACCGGCAGACCAGCACATCGGGCGCAATGCCGATGGAGCGCAGTTCCTTCACCGAATGCTGGGTGGGCTTGGTCTTCAGCTCGCCACTGGCGGCCAGCCAGGGCAGCAGGGTCAGGTGCATGAAGATGCATTCGCCGCGCGGGCGCTCATGGGCAAACTGGCGGATGGCCTCGAAAAACGGCAGGCCTTCGATGTCGCCGACAGTGCCGCCGATCTCGCACAGCATGAAATCGGCATCCTCGGCGCCGATGGCCAGGAAATCCTTGATCTCGTTGGTGACATGGGGGATCACCTGGATGGTCTTGCCCAGGTAATCGCCGCGGCGCTCCTTCTCCAGCACATTCATGTAGATCCGGCCCGAGCTGATCGAATCAGTCTTGCGCGCGGGCACCCCGGTGAAGCGTTCGTAATGGCCCAGGTCCAGGTCGGTCTCGGCCCCGTCATCGGTGACAAACACCTCACCATGTTCAAAGGGCGACATGGTGCCGGGGTCCACGTTCAGATACGGGTCCAGCTTGCGCAGCCGCACGGTAAAGCCGCGCGCCTGCAACAGCGCCCCCAGCGCCGCCGAGGCCAGCCCCTTGCCCAGCGAGGATACAACACCCCCGGTGATGAAGACATATCGCGCCATGGATGGGGGCCTCCCGTGAAG
This sequence comes from Rhabdonatronobacter sediminivivens, assembly GCF_013415485.1. GTDB lineage: Bacteria > Pseudomonadota > Alphaproteobacteria > Rhodobacterales > Rhodobacteraceae > Rhabdonatronobacter > Rhabdonatronobacter sediminivivens. The sequence continues at coordinate 16,833 of NZ_JACBXS010000041.1, forward strand.
ATCATCGCATCTGGCTCAGGGCCATTCCGGCACCGGGCATCACGGGGTTTGACCTATAGGCCAAGCGCCCCGCCGACGCAAGGTGACAACAAGATCACGTTGCGGGATATGGGTGGCCCGCAACCGATTGTGGTAAAAAGGGGTCAGTCCGCCCGCGGCGGGGTCAGCGGTTCATCCGCCGCCGGTGGTGGCAGCAGGCCATCGGCATCGGGCAGCGACGGGGCCATGGGCGCTGGTGCGCTGGGCACGCCCAGCCGGTCCAGAACCGATGTGGTCGCACTTTGTTGCGCGGCAATCACCGTCAGCGTCAGCGAGGTGGCGATGAAAGCCGCCGCCAGCGCCCAGGTCATCTTGGCCAGCCCGGTCAGCGGCGGGCGCGATGCCTGCGGGCCGCCGCCGCCGCCAATGCCCAGCCCGCCCCCTTCGGAGCGCTGCAGCAGCACCACGCCAATCAGCGCCAGCGCAAGCAAGAGATGGACAATCAGGACGACATTCTGCATCAGTTCGGGCCCGTTTTCGCGTTGCGGTCTATCTATGCCCTGCGTTCGCAGCCCGCAACCCCTTGTCTGTGCCTCTCTGTGCCTCCTGTCGGCAGATGACGCCCGGGCGGGGCAGAAACCTGTTTCGCAGCGGCGCGGCTGCGGATAGAAGGTGCAGGGTTTGCTCATGGCAAGGGATGAAACGCATGGCCAATGTGGTGGTTGTCGGCGCGCAATGGGGCGACGAGGGCAAGGGCAAGATCGTGGACTGGCTGTGCGAGCGCGCCGATGTGGTGGCGCGCTTTCAGGGCGGGCACAATGCCGGGCACACGCTGGTCATCGACGGCAAGGTCTACAAGCTGCATGCGCTGCCCTCGGGCGTGGTGCGCGGCGGCAAGCTCAGCGTGATCGGCAATGGCGTGGTGCTGGACCCCTGGCATCTGCTGTCCGAGATCGAAACCCTGCGCGGGCAGGGGGTGGAGATCACGCCCGAAACCCTGATGATCGCTGAAAACACGCCCCTGATCCTGCCCTTCCATGGGGAACTGGACCGCGCGCGCGAGGGCCAGACAGCGGTGGCAAAGATCGGCACCACCGGGCGCGGGATCGGCCCCGCCTATGAAGACAAGGTCGGTCGCCGGGTGATCCGCGTCGCCGATCTGGGCGATCGTGCGACGCTGGAAACCCGCATCGACCGCGCGCTGGTGCATCACAACGCCCTGCGCGCCGGGCTGGGCCTGCCGGCGGTGGATGCCGATGCCCTGCTGCGGGACCTGCTGGCCATCGCGCCCGAGATCCTGCGCTTTGCCGCGCCGGTGTGGAAGGTGCTGAATGAAAAGCGCCGCGCCGGAAAGCGTATCCTGTTCGAAGGGGCGCAGGGCGCGCTGCTGGACGTGGATTTCGGCACCTATCCGTTTGTGACCTCATCCAATGTGATTGCAGGGCAGGCAGCGACAGGCACCGGGCTGGGCCCGGGCGCCGTCGATTATGTGCTGGGGATCGTCAAGGCCTATACCACCCGCGTGGGCGAGGGGCCGTTCCCCACCGAATTGCAGGATGATGACGGCCAGCGCCTGGGCGAGCGTGGGCATGAATTCGGCACCACCACCGGGCGCAAGCGCCGCTGCGGCTGGTTCGATGCGGTGCTGGTGCGCCAGACCTGTGCGACCTCGGGCGTCAACGGGATCGCGCTGACCAAGCTGGACGTGCTGGACGGGTTCGAACGCCTGCGCATCTGCACCGGTTATGACCTGGACGGGCAGGTGCTGGACCATCTTCCCACGGCTTCGGATGCGCAGGCCCGCTGCGTGCCGATCTATGAGGAGATGCCCGGCTGGTCGGAATCAACCGAAGGCGCGCGCAGCTGGGCCGACCTGCCTGCGGCGGCCATCAAGTATGTCCGCCGGGTGGAGGAGTTGATCGGCTGCCCGGTGGCGCTACTTTCCACCTCGCCGGAACGCGAAGACACGATTCTGGTCACGGACCCTTATGCAGATTGAGTGATGGCCCTCAGTTACAAAGCCCGCCGCCGCCTGTCGCTGCTGATCCTTTTGGTCGGCCTGCCGCTCTATATCATCGTGGCTGTCAATGTGATCGCCCTGTTCGAGCGGCCGCCCTTCCTGCTGGAGATTGTGGTCTATGTGGTGCTGGGCATCGCCTGGGCGCTGCCGCTGAAATTCGTGTTCCGTGGCGTCAGCCGCGACGACCCCGAAGACAGCAATACCGACCGGCACTGAAGCCGGTCGCCGGTTCAGGCCCTGACAACGGCCCTTGCGGCAGAGGGCGCGGCCTGCAACCCTGCCGCCATTGATCTGAAGAGGGGGTCCAGACATGACCAGCACATCCGAACCCACCCGGCTGGAGCTTCTGCGCGGGGTGGTCCATCCGTGGCACCATGATCATTTCGGCCATATGAATGTGCGCCACTACGCCCCGTTCTTCGATGATGCCGTCTATCACATGTGGACGCGCCTTGGCCTGCCCTACGCGCAGATGCAGGCGGACCACGGGGTGCATACGGTCTCGGCCCAGGCAACGACGGGGTTTCGCCAGGAGCTTGTGGCCGGGGATCTGATCGTCATCGATGGCGCCGTTTCCCGGATCGGCGGCAAAAGCTGCACATTGCATCTGCGCATGACCCACGCCGATACCGGCGCCCTGCATGCAACCTATGAAGTGGTCGAGGTTTTCTTCGACCCTGCCACCCGCCGCTCGGCGCCCATGCCCGAAGCGATTCGCGCCCGGCTGCAAGCGCATCACATCCCTGACGCCTGATCACCCCGCACCGCGCCATAGCGCTGCGGCACACCGTCAAGCAGCGCCTGTCGCGCGGCGCCATAGGTGTCACGGATCTGCGTGACCCGGCGGGCCATGTCATCGGCCTCCGCCTCCGGGTGCCGGGCGGCGTCTTCGGCGGCGCTGCACATCCGGGCCACATCGGACAGGCCAAGATTGGCTGCAGCCCCCTTGAGCGCGTGAAATTCATCCGCCAGCGCCTGCGGGGCGCGCCCGGGCGCCATCCGCTGCACGATCTCATCGCTTTCGGCCAGGAACAGGTCCACCAGTTCCAGAACCGTTTCGGCGCCCAGATCGTCACATAATTCGTCCAGTCGTGCCCAGTCGATCATCGTCCTGCCTCGTTACCTGCCTCACAATGGCATCGCACGCTTAATGCAAGGTAAGCGCGGGACCGGTTTTTCGGATTCATCCGATCTTAAGCAACGGGGCACAAGATTGCGCCAGCGCCCGTGTCTCCGTTGCTCCCTGATCGAGTTTTCGAATGAATACCTCCCTGTCCGATACCACCGCACCGCTTTCGGCGTCTTCCGTCCTGCGCGTACTGGTGGTTGATGACAGCAGCGCCCAACGCCTGCTGCTGCGGACCCTGCTGCGGCGCTGGGGCTATGATGTCGAAACCGCCGCCTCGGGGCAGGAGGCGCTGGAGCGCTGCCGGCAGGAGCGGTTCGACCTGATCATCTCGGACTGGATCATGCCGGGGATGAGCGGGCCGGATTTCTGCCGCGCCTTTCGTCAGCTTGACAGCGACAGCTACTGCTATTTCATCCTGCTGACCGCCAAGACCGAAACCGATGCCGTGGCCGAAGGGCTGGATATCGGCGCGGATGATTTCCTGAGGAAACCCGTCGCCCCGGAAGAGCTGCGCGCCCGCATGAACGCGGGGGAACGTCTGCTGGAGATGGAGCGCCGCCTGCGCGACCAGAATCGCCAGATCGCATCGACCCTGACGGAGCTGCGTGAACTCTATTCCGCGCTGGACCGGGATCTGCGCGAGGCGCGCAAGCTGCAGCAATCCCTGGTGCGCGAACGTGACTTCCGCATGGATGGCGCGCAGCTTTCGCTGCTGTTGCGCCCTTCCGGGCATGTCGGGGGCGATATGGTCGGGTTCTTTCCCAGCGGCGAAGGGCGGATCGGGTTCTATGCCTTCGATGTCTCGGGGCACGGGGTGACCTCGGCGCTGATGTGCGCGCGGATTGCAGGGCTGTTCTCGGGCGGGGCCGGGGGGCAGAACATCGCGCTGGATGGCCCGCCCGATGCCATGACTGCGCATCAACCCGGTCTGGTGGCCGAACGCATGAACCGCCTTCTGCTGTCCGAGATCGACACCGAGCATTATTGCACCCTGTGCTATGCCGATGCTGACCTGCGCACCGGGCAGGTGCGCTTTGTCCAGGCCGGGCACCCTCATCCGCTGGTGCAGCGTGCCGATGGCAGCATCGAGTATCTGGGCGAAGGCGGCCTTCCCGTCGGCCTCTTTGCCGAGGCACGCTACGACTCCACGATGATCAAGCTGCGCCCCGGCGATCGGCTGCTGATCTATTCCGACGGGATCACCGAATATGCCGATGCCAATGGCGCAGAGCTGGGTGAGCCCGGCCTGGGCCGCATCATGGAGCGTCTGCACGGGCTGCGGGGGCATGCGCTTCTGGATGCGCTGCTGTGGGAACTGGCGCAATGGGGCGGCAGCGATGACTTCGGCGATGACGTTTCTGCCGTGCTGTTCGAATACGATCATCCACTGGCCTGAGGGCATGGCCGCGCCCGCCGCAGGCGCGCAGGGGTGGGTGGGCGCGGCTCGGGGGCGCTTTCCCGGCGTGGCCGGAAAGGGCGCGCGTCAGGGGCGGCCGCAGCCATGGCTACAACGACCCATCCGGCAGTTCGACACCGCGGGCGTCGGCGGTGGCGCGGACGGCTTCGCGCAGTTCCGGGCTGGCGGCCAGCAGGCGCTTGAAACGCTGTTCGTCAAGTTTCAGGATGGTGGAATGGGTCAGCGCCACCACCTGTGCCCGGCGGCGATGGCGGGCCAGCACCGCCAGCTGGCCGAACATGTCACCCCGGCCCAGCCGCGTCTTCTGCCCGGCGAAATCCATCTCGACCGCGCCGGAGGCGATGAAAAAGATGTTGTGCGCGACTTGGCCGCGGCGGATCAGCACCTCGCCGGGGGCGACATAGACGGCCTTGAGCGCGCGCGCCAGCCGCCGCCGTTCGCTGTCGCTGAGGCTGGCGAACAGCTTGAAGCGCGCCACCAGTTCCGATTTCTGCAGCGTCAGGTCCAGTTGCGGGCGGGTTTCCTGCGCGTCGCGCATCCGCGCCAGCCGCGTCACCAGCGTGGCATGCAGTTCCGGCCCGATCAGCCCGTCCCCGCGCAGCAGATCGTATTCGCGTCCCTCCAGCCGCAACGAAGTGCGCCGGATGAAGCGGCGTTCCAGCTGTTCGGCATAGCCCGGGTATTGCAGCCGCAACCCCTGCAGGGCGTTATCGTTATCGGCCATGCGCCGGTCCAGCAATTCATGCAGCAGTTCGGCCACCCGTCGGCCATGGATGCGCCGGATCTTGGTATCGATATAGCTGTGCAATTCGCGCAGGATCAGCGCCTGGTTCAGCAGGATCTCGAACCGGTCCGCCGTGCGTTGCGCCAGCGGGCCGGATATCCGCAGCCGGTTGTGCAGCCAGACCGCCAGCCGATAGCCGCGCCCTTCGCCCAGCGCCTCGCGCCCGGCGCGGCGGTATTCGGTGCGCCCCCCCTGGCGGGTGCGTTCGATCAGCCGGTCCACATCGGACAGCATCCGATCCACCAGCCGGACCGAGATGACCTGTTGTCGGAAATGCTCCAGGATCAGGTCACGCTCACGGCCGGCCAGGGCCACCAGCCCCAGGGTGATCCGGTCGCGGTCCTGGATCTCGGCGCTGTCCTCGGCGGCGGCCACGGCGCGGTCCAGACGCTCGGCGAAGCGCTTCGCCTCGGAGCGGACGACCTCACGCTGCAGCTCGTTGCGCTGGGTGATCTGCGAGACCTCCTCGCGCACATTCTGCAGGGCAACGGCCAGCACCTGGTTGGACAGCGCCTGGTTCAGCGGTGTGAGTTGGTCCAGCTTCAGCCAGCGGATCATGGGGCGCAGGGTTGTCCCCTGCACGATCAGCGTGAACAGCACGAAGCCCGTGGCCAGGATCCCCACCAGGCGCTTTACCTCAGCGGGCAGGGCGGGGTTTTCGGTCACAGCCAGCGCCAGCGCCAGCGTGACCGCGCCGCGCAGCCCGCCCCACAGGATCGCAACCTTGTAGGGCCATTCCACCCGCGGCGACAGGCGCAGGATGCTCAGCACCGGCAACACTCCGAACAGCACCAGCACCCGCGCCAGCACCGCCGCCCCCACCAGCACCGCCAGCAGGACCGCATCCCCCGGACGCACCCCGCCCAGAAGCTGGGGGATCAGAAGGGCCGCCAGAATGAAGATCAGCGCCCCCGCCCAATGCGCCAGCAGGTCCCAGACCTCGCGCAGGTAGCCCCAGGCGGTGGGCATGATCCGTGACGGCCCCAGCAGGTTCAGCACCATCCCCGCCGCGACCACCGCGATCACCCCGGACGCGCCCAGCACCCGTTCGGCCACCAGATAGGCGATATAGGGCAGCGCCACCGACAGCGATACCTGCGCCAGCGGGTGATTGGGCAGCGCTGTCATCACGATGATCACCACGCGCGCCAGCAGCCAGCCCAGCGCCGCCCCGCCCAGAAACAGCAGGGGAAGCTGCAGCAAGGCCTCGGCCAGCCGCGGCGAGGGCTGGGTGGGCAGGATGATGTTCAGGAACAGCGCAAACAGCGCAATCGCCGCCGCGTCATTGAGCAGGCTTTCCCCTTCGACGATCCGGCTCAGCCGCCGTGGGGCGGCGATGTTGCGGAAGATGCTGACCACCGCCGAGGGGTCGGTGGTGGACACGATCGCCCCGATCAGCAGGCAGGCCACCAGCGACAGCCCCGCCACAAGGTAAAGCGCATAGCCCACGGTAAAAGTGGCGATGATCACCGCCACCACCGCCAGCACCAGGATCGGCACCCAGTCATCGGCCATCCGCCGCAGGTTCAGCCCCAGCGCCACCTGGAACAGCAGCGTGGGCAGAAACACGAACAGGAACACATCAGAGCGGATCGGCAGGCCGTCGATGAGGGCGGCCAACGTATCCAGCGTTCCGGTCAGCGGCGAGACGGCCACATAGGCCGCCCCCGCCCCGATCAGGATACCGATTCCCGCCAGGATCACCGTGAACGGCAGCCGCAGCCGGGCCGCAAGCGGCTCGGCCAGGCCGATGATCAGAAACAGCGCCGCGGCGAATCCGGTAAATGTGGCGATATCCATCGTGTCAAGATATGCCATGCCCGGCGTATCGGAAAGGGCAGGGTGTTGATCACAGGCGGTTTTTGGCAAGCAGGGCGGCCCTGGCCCGCCGATGCGGCAGCGCGCCGCTGCGCAGCACCTCAGCCCTCGGCGGGGTCGGTCATGTCTTCAAGGGCTGCATCTTCAAGGCTGATGTCTTCGGGGGCGGCGTCTGTGGGGGTGTCGGCGTCCTCGGCGGGGCTGGGGCGGAACCAGTCAGGGTTCGAGGCCATCCAGCGTTCGATCGCCCCGACCGCGTTCTGCGACAGGTTCTGCATCTGCTGTTCCGCGGATTGGGTCAGCCCGGAGCTGACCACGGTTTCCCCCGACAGGCTTTCCAGCACGGTGATCCGGTGCGGGGTTTCGTTGAGCTTGGTGCCCGCCTCATCATCCCAGATCGTGACCCCGGCAATCAGCACCGAGCGGGGGGATGCCACCAGCGGGATCCCCGGCATGGCCAGCACATAACCCTGCACGGCGACGGCAATGTGGTAGTAGCTGTCGCCTTCATAGCGGGCAAAGCGGCGCTCGATTTCGGCCTGGAGGGTGTTTTCCCAATCCTCGGGATCGGCGCGGCGCGAGGCGGGGCCCATGGTCGCGCTCTCGGCCACCACGATCGCATGGCCCAGCCGGAAATCACCCAGTTCCCCCCGTTGTTCGCCCAGGTGCGCCCCCGAGGCGCAGGCCCCAAGGAGAAGGATCGCGCCCAGCAGGGCAGCGCGGCGCGGCAGGCGGAAAGGCGTCTTGGGCATGCGAACTCCGATTGTCATCCTGTCCCTGACATAGCGGAATGGCCCCGCGCGCACAATCGCAGGGGCCGGGACAGGGGGCGCGCAGGGTCAGGTAAAGCGGTTGTCGCGCGGAAATCCGCGCGGTGCCATCCGCCCCGCGCTGGCGCGCTTGCCCAGCCATTCGCTCAGATCCGGTTCATGGCGGGTGCGCCCGGCGGGGTCCTTCCAGCTCAACCCCTGGGCCAGATCGAAGCTGGTCACATCCGACAGGCCGCCGTCCTTGAACTTCTGCAGCCGCACGCCCTTGCCGCGGGCCATCTCGGGCAGTTCGGCCAGGGGAAAGACCAGCAGCTTGCGGTTTTCGCCCACCGTGGCCACATGGTCGCCGCGCAGCACATGGGCGCACAGCGCCCGGGCCGGGGGTTTCACGTTCAGCACCTGCTTGCCGCTGCGGGTCTGGGCCAGAACCTCGTCGGCGGGCACCACGAAACCATCCCCGGTGCTGGAGGCCATGAGCAGCTTCACCCCGGCACGGTGGATGAACAGATCGACGATCTCGGCCTCGTTTGGCAGGTCCACCATCAGGCGCACTGGCTCACCCATGCCGCGCCCGCCGGGCAGGTTTGCGGCCGGCAGCGTGTAGAAACGCCCCGTAGAGCCCAGCAGCAGCAGCTTGTCGGTGGTTTCGGCGTGAAAGACAAAGCGGCCTGCGTCGCCATCCTTGAACTTGAACTCGCTGTCCAGCGCGACATGGCCCTTCATGGCGCGGATCCAGCCCATTTTCGAACAGACCACGGTGATGGGTTCTCGCTCGATCATGGCTTCCAGGGGGACGTCTTCAACCTCGCCCGCCTCGGCAAAGCCGGTGCGGCGGGCGCCCTGGGCGGTGCCCTTGCCGAATTCGGCCTGCACGGCGCGCAATTCCTTGACGATCCGCGCCCATTGCAGCCGTTCCGAGGCCAGGAGATCCTCCAGCCCGGCGCGTTCCTTCAGCAGCGCGTCGCGTTCGCGCTTCAGCTCGATCTCTTCCAGCCGGCGCAGGCTGCGCAGGCGCATGTTCAGGATGGCTTCGGCCTGCACCTCGGACAGCTCGCCCTCGCCGGGGGCGGGGGGGATGTAATCGGCCTCGGAGGTGGCGCGGGTGAAGCTGCGGCCCCATTCCTCGCGCATCAGGGCATCGCGGGGGGCGTCGTCATAGCGGATGATGTCGATCACCCGGTCCAGGTTCAGGAAGGCAATGATGAAGCCTTCGAGCACCTCCAGCCGGTGGTCGATCTTCGCCAGACGGTGTTCCGAGCGTCGCCGCAGAACCTCGCGCCGGTGGTCCAGAAAGGCGCGCAGCACCTCACGCAGGCTGCAGACCTTTGGCGTGCGCCCGTCGATCAGCACATTCATGTTCAGGCCGAAACGGATCTCCAGGTCGCTGTTCTTGAACAGCATCCCCATCATCAGTTCCGGGTCCACGCTGCGCGTGCGCGGCTCCAGCACGATCCGCACGTCATCGGCGCTTTCGTCGCGCACATCGGCCAGCAGGGGCACCTTGCGGGAGTGGATGACCTCGGCCAGTTTTTCGATCAGGCGGGATTTGGGCACCTGATAGGGGATTTCGGTGACCACCACCTGCCAGGCGCCGCGGGCAAGCTGTTCAACCTCCCACCGGGCGCGCAGACGGATGGCGCCGCGGCCGGTGCGATAGGCCTCGATCAATGCCTCGCGCGGTTCCACGATCACGCCGCCGGTGGGGAAATCGGGGCCGGGGATCAGGCGGGCCAGGGCCTCGTCGCTCAACGCCGGGTCGCCGATCAGGGCGCAGGCGCCCTCGATCACCTCATCCAGGTTATGGGGCGGGATATTGGTGGCCATGCCCACGGCGATCCCGCTGGCGCCATTGGCCAGAAGGTTGGGAAAGGCGGCGGGAAGAACCTCGGGCTCCTCCAGCGTGCCGTCATAGTTGGGGCGGTAATCGACGGCGTTTTCGGCCAGCCCTTCCAGCAGGCGCTCGGCGGCGGCGGCCATGCGGGCCTCGGTGTAGCGGGCGGCGGCGGGGTTGTCGCCGTCGATATTGCCGAAATTGCCCTGCCCGTCCACCAGCGGGTAGCGCATGGCGAAATGCTGCGCCAGACGCGCCATGGCGTCATAGATCGCGGCATCGCCATGGGGGTGGTAATTGCCCATCACATCGCCGGTGATCTTGGCGGATTTGCGAAAGCCCCCGGTGGGCGACAGCCGCAGCTCGCGCATGGCAAACAGGATGCGCCGGTGGACGGGTTTCAGCCCGTCGCGGGCATCGGGCAGCGCGCGGTGCATGATGGTGGAGAGCGCATATTGCAGATACCGCTCCCCCAGCGCGCGGCGCAGGGGCTCCGACAGGGGCGGGTCAGCGTCTGTCCCCGCGGGGACAGGTATGTCATCATCATTGGCCATCGCGCCCTCATAGCCGTGCGCGCGGCACCCGTCCAGCCTGCACACGACTGCGCGATGCGCCTTCCGCGGCCTTGCCCCGCCTGGACCGGCGGCGCTACTGTGGCGCAGCTGTTCCCCCTGTGCCCGGAGGCGCGCATGACCCCCTTTCCGCATCTGTTTCGCGCGCTGCCGCTGGTGCTGCTGCTGGCCCCCGGTGCCGCGCAGGCCGACCCGCAGGTCCGCGCCGTGACCCTGTCCACCGCCGGGACCGCACTGGTCGAAACCACCTTGCCCATGACCGAGGGGCAGGCCGGTCTGACCCTGCGCCGCGCCGATCTGGACGGGTTCCTGAAATCGGTGGTGGTGGGTGATCCGGCGGGCAGCGTGATCCGGTTGCGCCTGCCCGGCCCCGCCGCATTCGAAGACGCCTTTGCCGCGCTGCCCCTTGCCCCCGCGGACCTGCAGGGCAAGGCGGCGCTGCTGAGCGCCATGACCGGGGCCGCCGTTACCGTGGACCGGCGCGGGGTGGAAACCCGCGGCACGGTGATGGGCGTCACCGACCGCCCCTGCGAACATGGCCCCTGTGCGGTGCTGACCCTGCGCGATGATACCGGTGCCCTGCGCGCGCTGGATCTGGATGGCACGCTGGACCTGCGCTTCGATGATCCCGCCGACCGCGCCATGATCGACGCGGGGCTGGCAGCGTTGCGCCTGGGCCGGGACCCGCGGCGGGTGGCGGTGGCGCTGGGCAGCGATGATGACACCACGCGCGATCTTTCGCTGCGCTGGCTGCAACCGGCGCCCGTCTGGAAAACCGCCTGGCGGGCGGTGGATACAGATGACGGGCTGGCGCTGACCGGCTGGGCAGTGTTGGAAAACACCACCGGGCAGGACTGGGACGCGGTGGAGCTGACCCTGGCCACCGGCGCGGTGCAGGTGCTGGAGGCCGCGCTCTATGCCCGCGATCATGCTGACGCATTCGCCGCTCCGGCCATGGAATCCGCGCTGATGGCGCGAAGCATGGCCGATCAGGCCGTGGCGGACACCCTGGCCGATGATGGCGCCAGTTTCTCGCGCTTCACGCTGGCCACGCCGGTGACCCTGGCTGCGGGGCAGATGATCAGCCTGCCCTTCCTGCAGGACAATATGCCCCAGGCGCAGCTTCTGGTGCATCGCGGCGGGCAAGGGGCCAGCCATCCGAGGATTGCCCTGTCGCTGCACAACCCCTTGCCCCTGCGTCTGCCGGGCGGGGTCATGACCTATTATCAGGACGGGCGCGGCCATGCCGGTGATGCGCAGGTCCCCGAACTTGCCCCGGGCGGTGCGGCCCTGCTGGAGTTCGCCCGCGACACCAGCCTGCGCGTGGCTGAAGACGTCGCGCGCACCGAAACCCTGCGTAGCCTGACAATCGCCGATGGCGTGGTGACCCTGACCGAGGATCTGATGCGCCGCACCACCTATCGCATCGAAGCTGACGGCGATGCGGCGCGCGACCTGACCCTGGATCATCCGCGCCAGTCCGGCTGGGAGCTGGCCACCGGGGGCGCCGAATCGCGGCTGGAGGCGCATCGCTTCACCGTTGCCGTGGCGCCGGACGGGATCACCGAATTCACCGTGACCGAACGCCAGCCCCGCAGCCGCCGTATCGCCGTGACCGATATCGACGATTCGTTGCTGGATCTGTGGATGCGCGATGCCCCCGACGCCGAAACCGAGGCGCTACTGTCCGACCTGGCCGCGCTGCGCCGGGACCTGGCCCAGGCCCGCCGTGACCGTGCCGCCGCCGAGGCCGAGGCCGAGGATCTGGCCGCCGAACAGGCCCGGCTGGTGGATCTGATCGTGGCGCTGGGCAGCGACAGCGCCGCCGACCGCGACCGCCGCGCCCGGGTCGATGCGCTGGACGCCCGGATATTCGCCGCCCGGACCGCGCGGCGCGCCGCCGAAGCCCGCGCCGCCGCGCTGGAAGCCCGGATCGCAGAGCTGATCGGCGGCTGACACGCCGCGCCGCCGCGCAGACCTGTGGCGGGCGGCTTTTGCATAACACGCGCTTGATTTTTCCGCGCCCAGTGAGTAAGCGGTCGCGCGAGAAAGTTCCGGGGTCGGTCCTGACCCTTCAGCAACGGGGTGCCGAAGACATGGCAAAGCAGAAGTTTGAACGCACGAAGCCGCATGTGAACGTTGGCACGATTGGCCATGTTGACCACGGCAAGA
>NZ_JACBXS010000042.1 GCF_013415485.1 Rhabdonatronobacter sediminivivens
TCGCCCACATCCGTCGCCTCACCCGCCTCATCGCAAGAACCTGAAATCATTCAGACCATTATGAATCGGACTCTCAGGCCGCAGCCCGCGAGGTGGGTTTCCTCGGCTTTGGCTTCTATCCCCGCTCGGGCTTTATCCATATCGATCTGGGTCCAGCGCGCCAGTGGGGCGAGCGCTTCCCGGCGCGCGCGGCACCCTTTGCCGCCGAGGCCCCACCTGCGCGCGAGGCGCGCGCAGAGCCGGACGCTTAAAGGCACCGGGGCCGCCGGGGTCGAGGTGGCTCAGGAGGTGTTGGCAGAGGCGCTGGGTGCCGTGTTACCGCTGGTGCCATATTTGGACACGTTGCGCTGGGTGTTCATCGCGCCGGCGCTGGGCGGGATCGCGGTGGCCGTCTGAGCGCGGGTCGATGACTGGAAGAAGGGCCTGCACTGATGTGGGCCAGCCTCGTGGCCGGGCTGCTCGCTCGGCCTTGGACACGGCGAGCGGCGGGTGTCGCCCTTGTCGCGCTCACCATCACCCTGTTCATCCTCAACCTCCGCCGGAGCGGCGAGCGCGCAGGCCGCGCCGCCGAGCGGCTCGACCAGCTGGAGCAGACCGATGCCATCCACCGCCAGATGCTGGACGCCGCCGCACGCCGTCTTCGCAGCCGCGACGATCTTCTTGACCGGCTGCCCGAGGGGGCGCGGATCGTCGGTTGGCTCGCCGACTACGCCGTCCTGCGCGACCAGGCGCGGGTCTGTGCAAGAAGGTAGCCGAACTTCCCGTTCGGAAATATGGCGCTGGCTGGCGGCATCCACAGTATCCGCTCGAGGCAGTCCAGTATCTCGGTGGTTGCGCGCTACAATCGCAGGCGCGCATATCTGCTTGTCATGCCGCAGGTCGGCATGGCCCATGCTTCAAGCCGCACCCTGGCGGCGGCGGTTGCCGGTGCGGACACGGTCGGACCAGCGCATCAGCAGATGATCCACCATCAACCCCAGAAAGGCCACCGCAAAGCCAAGCACCAGCCCCTTGCCGACATCGGTGGCCGACAGCGCGCGCTGCATCTCTTGGCCGAGGTCCTGCGTGCCTATGAAGGCGGCGATGATGACCATGAACAGCGCGAACATGACCGACTGGTTGAACCCCACCAGCAGCGTGGGAAAGGCCAACGGCAGCCGGATATGGCGCAGCGCCTGCCAGCGGGTGGCGCCGTTCATCTGGCCCGCCTCCAGCATTTCCGGCGCGATCCCGGTCAGCCCCTCGACCGTGTAGCGCACCAGCGGCACCGCGGCAAAGACCATGACCGCCGCCAGAACCGCCACGTCCGACACGCCAAAGAGCATCACCACCGGGATCAGGTAGATGAAGCTGGGAAAGGTCTGCAACGTGTCGCAGACCAGCAGCGTGCGCCGGGCGCGCGATGGCTTTCCCGCGGCCCAGATGCCGCAGGGAATGCCGAACAGCGCGGCAACGGTCACCGCGGTCAGGACGGTATAGACCGTGATCATCGCCCGGTCCCACCAGCCGGTCATCGCGATGGGCACGATGAAGGCCAGACACACCAGCGCCGAGCGCCAGCCGCCCAGCGCCCAGCCCGCCGCTGCCACCACCGCCAGCACGGTGGTATAGGGCAGCCAGAGGATCGCGTCGCGGAAGGGGATCAGCACCTGCACGATCAGGAACCGCCGCAAGGCCTCGGTGAACGGCGAGACGACATCGAGAAACGCGTTCACCACCGCGTTGATCGGCCCGGCGAGCGACAGCGCCTGTCCGCGCGCGACAATATGGAAATAAGGCACCATCTGCGCCAGCAACCAGGCCGCAACCGCCAGCCCGGCCCAGATCAGCCACAGGCGGTGGCGCCGGGCCCAGCTGGTGCCGGGATTATGGTGGACCGGCTTGCGCATGGCCCAGGCCCGCGACAGCCGGTCCAGCGTCACGGCGATCAGCACGATGGTTATACCGATCTCGAAGGCCGGGCCGATGCGCAGCGCCTGAAGCATCTGCAGCAGCCGCTGCCCCAGCCCCGGCATGCCGATGAACGAGGCCAGCACCACCATGGCCAGACATTGCATGATGACCTGATTGACCCCGATCAGGATTTCGGTCCGCGCGGTTGGGATGCGCACGCGCGTCAGCAGGTTCCACTGCGAGGCCCCGCTCATCTTGCCGGCCTCGACCACCTCGGACGGGACCTTGCGCAGGCCCAGCAGGGTCAGCCGGATCATCGGCGGCACCGAAAAGATGATGGTCACCACCGCGCCCGCCTTCGGACCGACGCCGATGAACACCACCACAGGGATCATGTAGGCGAAATGCGGCATCGATTGCGCGATGTTCAGAAGCGGGTTCAGCACCCGCTCGAACGCCCGCCAACGCCAGGCCGCAACCCCCGTGACCAGACCCAGAAGCACCGACACCGGCGCCGCAACCAGGATCACCGACAGCGTTTCCATGGACCAGCGCCACTGCCCCATGACCGCGATCCACAGGATCGTGCCGCCCGCCAGCGCGGCCAGCCGCCAGCCGCCCAGCGCATATCCCAGCATGGTCATGCTGACCAGAACCACCGACCACGGGACCGGGCCGATCCGCGGCCAGCGGTTGCGCCCGTAAAGCAGGTTGCCGGTGACATCGAGGCACCATTCGATCCCGTCGGCGATGGCCCGCGTGACCACCACCAGCCCCAGATCGTTGCGGATAAAATCGAAGGCGGCGTTGATCCAGTCGTCGAAGGGCAGGATCATCCACTCCGGCGGGCGCACCAGTCCGGGCGGCAGCAGCGCCTTGCCCACCGCCAGCACGAAGGCCAGCGCCAGCAGGATCTGCCAGGTTTGAAGCGGATGCGACCGGTTGCCGACCGAGGCCGCGTGCTGGTCGAGGCTCGCGCTCATGGCGCCTCTCCCACCAGCAGGTCCAGCGCGGCCTTGCGTTGCAGCGCGCCGACCACGCGGCCTGAAGCATCGGCCACCGGGATCAGCCCGCGCTCATCCTCGATCAAGCGGCGCGCCAGAACCCGGATCGTATCGCCCGAAGCCACGGGCGGGCCTTCGACGGCCACGCCGTTGAGCGGCTGTATCAGCGCCCCGGCATGAACCACGCGCGCCCGGTCCACCCCGGCAGTGAAGCGCGCGACATATTCGGTGGCCGGGTCCAGCACGATCCGGTCCGCCGTGTCGCACTGTTCGATGGCGCCGTCCTTCATGATGGCGATCCGGTCGGCCAGCCGCAGCGCCTCGTCGAAATCATGGGTGATGAAGACGATGGCGCGTTCGGACAGCGCCTTGAGCCTCAGGAACTCGTCCTGCATCTCCTTGCGGATCAACGGGTCCAGCGCCGAGAACGGCTCGTCCAGGAACCAGATTTCGGGTTCGATCGCCAGGCTGCGGGCGATGCCCACGCGCTGCTGCTGCCCGCCCGAAAGCTCGCGCGGGTAATAGTCCTCGCGCTCGGCCAGGCCGACCAGCTCAAGCATGGCGCGGGCGCGGGCGATCCGGGCGCCCCGTTCCTGCCCGCGCATTTCCAGCGGAAAGGCCACGTTTTCCAGCACCGTGCGGTTGGGCAGCAGGCCGAAGCTCTGGAACACCATGCCCATCTTGCGCCGCCGGAGCGCAATCAGGTCGCGCTCGCTCAGCGCGCCGATATCCTGACCCTCGATCGTGATCTGCCCGCCGGTCACATCGATCAGCCGCGACAGGCAGCGCACCAGCGTGGACTTTCCCGAACCGGAAAGCCCCATCACCACCAGCATTTCGCCGCGCCGGACCTCCAGAGACACGTCCCGCACGGCCACCACATGACCATCCGCATTGAGCGGCGCGCCGCCTTCCACGGCGCGGACATGGCCCGCGGGATCGGGGCCGAAGGCTTTCCAGACATTGCGGCAACGGATCACGGGATCGGCCAAGGTGGGCCTCCTTCTTTGCGGGCAGTTGGCGGTATTCTCGAATGATGCTGGGCGCCCCCGGCGGCAGGCCGGGGGCGCCCGGAGCGAACCGGCGACTCAATTCATCCAGGCGCGCCAGGTGTCCTCGTTCTCTTCCATCCAGGCGATGGCAGCATCCTCGGGGTCCAGCCCCTCGACATCGACCAGCCGCGCCATTTCCGCGATTTGAGGATTGGTGAAGTTCAGCCTGCTCAGGATCGCATAGGCGCTGGGCCAGTTCTCCTGCATCCCGTCCCAGGCCGCGATCTTCAGATAGCCATCGGCAGGGTGACCGCAGGCAAGGCAGCCTTCCTCCCAGGGCGGGAACTCCACGAATTCACCGGGCCAGACAGCCTCGGCAAAGTTGGGGGTCCAGTTGAACAGCACGATGGGGGTTTCATTGCGTTCGGCCGCGGCCAGTTCCGCCCATAGCGCGGCGGCCGAGCCAGCGTTGACCACGGTAAAGTTCAGGTCCATCGCCTCGACCCGCTCGTGATCGTTCTTCAGCCAGTCCACCGGCCCCCCGAGGAACCGGCCACGGTCGCCGGTTTCAGGTGTGGCAAAGATTTCCGCGCAGGCGTTCAGCGCTTCCCAGTCCGGCAGGCCCGGGCACTGATCCTTGACCCACAGCGGATACCACCATTCCTCGCGGGTGATGGCATCATGGGCACCGGCGGCGTGAATGCCGCCCTGGGCGCGCGCCGCATCGAAGGATTCCGCAAAGGCGCCTTCCCAGACCTCGACCTGCAGATGCACGTCGCCAAGGCGGATCGCCTCATAGACCGCCTGGCTGTCGGCCGAGACGAATTCCACCGAGTTGCCGTTTTCGGTCAGCATCTCGCCCAGAATGTGACTCATCACGATCTGGCTGGACCAGTTGTGAATCGGAATGATGATCGGATCGGAGGAATCCTCGGCCATGGCCGGGCCTCCGAAGCTCAGCGCCAACGCTGCGGCGCCGGCCAACAAACAGGCTTTTCGCTGCATTTTTCATGTCTCCCTGTGGGGTTTGCACCTGAATCTGGCTTCAGGCGCCAGCGGTGTATGCTCAACCGCCGCAGGGTCATGCTAGGCAGAGGTTATGAACGAGTAAGGCCCTTGATATGAACAGGCTCGACAAATTTGTTGCGAAATGTTAACAAGCAGCGCAGGGGTGAAGGGGTCGCCATGACGGACAGTCAGGCCCATATCGTGCTGATCGAGGACGAACCGGTCACGCGCGAGGCGCTGGCAAGTTATCTTGCCGGGTTCGGCCACAAGGTTTCCGCTTTTTCCGAAGCGACACAGGCTGAATCGCTCCTGGCCAGCGACGCGGCCGACCTGCTGATCGTCGATATCAACCTCTCGGGCAAGGACGGGCTGGAGATTACGCGCGAACAACGCGCGCGTTCCGAAATCGGCATCATCCTGCTGACCGGACGCACCGATGACGTGGATCGCATCGTCGGGCTGGAACTGGGTGCTGACGATTATGTCTGCAAACCCTTCAACCGCCGCGAACTGGCGGCACGGGTCAAGAACCTGCTGCGGCGCAGCTCGGCGCAGCGCAACCTGACCCGGCGCACGCTGCGCTTTGCGGGCTTCAGCTTTGACGCGGTGTCACGCCAGTTGACCGACCCGTCAGGCGCGCAGATCGCGCTGACCCGCGCCGAGTACGAGCTTTTGCGCACGCTTGCGGGCCATCCGGGGCAGGTCATGCACCGCGACCGGCTGTACATGGCGCTGCCACACCGCCAGACCGGGGCCGGGCAGCGCACCATCGACGTGATCGTGCGCCGGTTGCGGGTCAAGCTGGGGGATGATCCGCGCGCGCCGCGAATCATCGGCACCTCGCACGGCGAGGGGTATCTTTTCATTGCGCCACTTGAATGAGCGCTGCGCTCGTTTCCTGATCGCCCAGCGCATCGCGAGCCTGCAACAGCGTGCGGCGGGCGTCTTCGGCCAGCGACGGCACGGCCGCCGCGCAGGCCCGCGCGCGCGCCAAGTCCCCCGCCAAGGCGGCATCGCAGAGGCCGCCAAGCGCCGCGCAGAGGTCCGGCAGATCGAAATTCCCCGCCGCGCCCTTGAGTTGATGCGCCGCCCGTTCCAGCCGCGACAGATCCCCCTCATCCGCCGCAGCCGCTATTGCGGCCAGCGCGGGGTCCAGCCGTTGCAGGAACAGTTCCACCAACTGGACGGTCTGCGCCGCGCCCAGATCATCGAGGGTCTGGGCCAGCGGCTGGCGCCTGTCCTGCGCGCCCTGCTCCGGGACAACACGTGCCAGCGCGGCGGCCAGATCGGCAGGCATCACCGGCTTGGGCACCATGGCGTTCATGCCCGCGGCCATGCAGGCCTGCAGATCGCGCTCGTGCACATGCGCCGAGACCCCGATCACCGGAACCGCGCGATGTTGCGCCGAGGGCAGCGCCCTGATCTGCCGCGTGGCCTCGGTGCCGGAGATATCGGGCAGGTTCACATCCATCAGGATGGCGTCATAGCGTGAAGCGCTTGCCCGGACGATCGCCGCCGCGCCGGTGGCGACGAGGTCCCAGTCATGGCCCATGGCGTCCAGAAAGCTTTCGATGACGCGCTGGTTGATGTCGTTGTCCTCGACCACCAGCAGGTTGAGGCGCCGCTGCGCCGCCCCCGCACTGACAGAGGCGATCATGTCTTCTGCAGGCGCCGCGGTCCGGCCGGGGGCCGGTTCCCGCGCGGCGTCCAGAGTGGTGGTCACGGTGAAGCGCGCCCCCGCACCGGGGCGGCTTTCCAGCGCGATTTCGGCGCCGATCAGGTCCGCCAGTCGCCGACAGATCGTCAGCCCCAGCCCGGTGCCGCCATGGGTGCGCGCGGTCTGGCTGTCTTCCTGCGTGAAGGCCTCGAAGATGCGGGCCTGCGCGTCCGGGTGAATGCCGCACCCGGTATCCGCAACGGTCATGGCAACCCGGATGCGCCCCTCCTCGCGCGGCTTGCACGCGACCGAGACGGTCACACCGCCGGTGTCCGTGAACTTGATGGCATTGGACACAAGGTTGAACAGAATCTGCCGCAGCTTTCCGGCATCGCCCATGAGCGGCGGAACCTGCTCGGATTCGCCTTCGAGGCGCAGCCACAATCCCTTTTCCTCGGCCACCGGGGCCATCAGCAGGACGATATCGCGCAGCATGTCGGTCAGGCGGAAGGGCGCCGCATCCACGCTCAACGCGCCGCGGTCGGTCTTGAGCGTGTCCAGCAGGCTGTTGAGAATGTCCATCAGCCCCTTGCCCGAGGTCAGCGCCGCGCGCAGCCATTCCTTCTGCCGCGGCGTCAGCCGGTCGCGCGACAGGCTGCGCAGCATGCCCAGCACACCGTTCATGGGCGTGCGGATTTCATGGCTCATCATGGCCAGGAACTCCGATTTCGCCTGATCGGCGGCCTCGGCGCGGGCGCGGGCGGCGGCGTGGGCGGTGATCTCCAGGCGCAGGGCTTCGGTCTGCCCGTCCACCAGGCGCTGCAACTCGTTGCGGTGCTCCCACAATTCGTGCAGCATGCGCTCGCGCTCTGCCTGAAGCTGGCGGTTCACCGCCGCCTGCTGGCGGAAAACCTGCACCGCACCCTCCATGCGGGTGATCTCGTCGCCAATAATGCGTGCCTTGCTGGCCGAGGCATCCGCTTCGGCCAGGTCCAGCATGTCCCCAGCCAGCCCGTCGAGCCTGCGCACCATGTTGCGATGCACATAGAGCCACATCACCAGCGCCGAGAGCAGCAGCGTCAGCGCCGCCCCCCAGGCATAGAGCAGTTGCGTGCGCCGGATGGTGGATTCGGCCGCCATGCCCGCCGCCGCCGCACGGCTTTCGATCCGGTCGGCCAGGTTTGCTGCCTGTTGATCCAGCCGGTGCGCCGTGTCGCGCAGGGCTTCTTGCGCCTCGGCCAGCAGCGGTTCGATCTCCAGCACCGCCTGTGCGGCCTCGAACAGCCCGCCGGTTGCCGGAGGCCCGGTTTCGGTGGCGTGAAAGGTGCGGATCAGCGACATGGCCTGTTCGGCGCGGCTGGGGTCCTGGACGTTGAGCACCCGGCGCCCAAGGATATCGGCCCGGCTGCGGATTTCCGCGCGCAGGGCGTTGAACTCGCCGAGAGACTGGACGGTGGGCAGACGGCTGAGCAGCAGACCGACTTCGGCGGCATGTGCGCGCAGATCCAGCATCAGCCTGATCTGGAACAGATCGACCTCGATCAGCTTGTCCAGCATGTCCAGACGGGCGTCCGGGGTGCTGTGTTCGGGCTCGAACTCATAGAGGTGGACGGCGATGGCGATGGCGCTCATTTCCGCGTTGGCCACCAGCGTATCGGCGATCTGGAGCAATTCGGCACTTGCGGCCAGCGCATGGCCAAGCCAGGCATCGCGCCGTTCGATGGCACTGATACGCTGGCGCACCAGCCGATCGATCCGGTTGACCCGGTCATCCAGGTCCCCCGCCGCCGCCATCAGATCCGATGGCACCTGCATGCCCGAACTTTCGTAGCCGTCGATCCGTTCGCGCAGCGCGTCCACCTGTGCGGTCAGAAACGCGCGCAGCTCGGCGCGGGCGCTGTCGGTGGTGACGGCGGCCAGTTCCGGCGCCACCACCACGGCGCGGCTGGTGTCTCCGACGATCCCGCGCACCTGCGAAATGGCGGGGATCGCCTCGGCGACCACGGTGGCCTGGCTGCGGGCGACATCGCGCAACTCCATCCAGCCCAGCATCCCCACGACCACGGGCGCTGCGGTGATCATCGCAAAGGCGATCAGGAACTTTCGTCCAAGGCTGGTACCGCGGATTCTCGGCATGGCGGTGCGCAGGTCCTCGAATTGCGTTATGGTGCGAACGGTATTGCACACCGGTATCGCACGGAGAGAAGATGAAGTCCGCACCATATCACAGGACGCTGGCCTGCGTCGCCCTTGTCCTGGGCGGGGCGCCTTGCGCCAGTGCCGCGGGCGCCGGAGGCTGGGCGC
Organism: Rhabdonatronobacter sediminivivens; assembly: GCF_013415485.1. Lineage (GTDB taxonomy): Bacteria > Pseudomonadota > Alphaproteobacteria > Rhodobacterales > Rhodobacteraceae > Rhabdonatronobacter > Rhabdonatronobacter sediminivivens. The sequence goes on from NZ_JACBXS010000042.1 coordinate 8,859, forward strand.
TGGAACGGCCGGTTGCACAGGCTGACGGCACCATGGTGCAGGAACCGCTGGAGTATGTGCCGCTGGAACGTGCCGTGCGGAACTGGCGGCTGTGCATCCTCTATCCCCACATAAAGGACCCATACTGGCTGAGCGTGAATTACGGCATGGTCGAAGAAGCCCGCAGGCTTGGCGTCTCGTTCACCCTGCACGAGGCCGACGGCTATCCCAACCGCGCCCGGCAGGCCGAGCAGATCCGCGCCTGCGCCCGATCCGAGGCGGACGCGATCATCCTCGGGACAGTATCTTTCGACGGGCACACGGAAACGGTACTGGACGTCGCCGCGCAGATGCCGGTCATCGCGGTGGTGAATGACATTCACCCCGCCGGAATATCGGCCAAGGCGGCGGTGTCCTGGGTTGAAATGGGCGCCAGCGCTGGCCGCTTTCTGGCCGAGCGTCATCCCGCAGACACGCCGCCGGTCCGCGTGGCATGGTTTCCGGGTCCTTATGGCGCGGGCTGGGTGGGGATTATCGAATCGGGGTTTCATGCCGCAATAGCGGGCAGCGCGGTCGAGATCGCAGGCATCTATTACGGCGACACCGGGCGGCAGGACCAGATCCTGCTGGTGGAACAGGCGCTCGAAGCGCATCCGGGGATAGATTACATCGTCGGCAACGGCCCAAGCGCCGAGGTCGCCGTCTCCATCCTGCGCGCGCAGGGGTTGAGCGACGACATTGGCATCGTATCGACCTATCTGAGCCATGCCGTGTTTCGCGGCTTGCAGCGAGGGCGCATCCTTGCCGCACCCACGGATTTTCCCGTCCTGCAGGGGCGGTTGGGCGTCGAAATGGCGGTGCGTGCGCTCCAGTCGGAGCTGCTAGTCACCGAGGCAGGCCCCTCGATCGTCACGGTGACACCGGAGACTGTGGCAGAAGTCGGCAGCCTCGAATCGCTTGCTCCTGCCGATTTCGAAGCGGTGTTCGAATTCGAGAGCACCCCGGTCCAGGGTCCGGCGGCAACGGACTGAATCGACCTATTGCTACAGTCACGAGAAGGTACCATCATCGGCGTTGATCTCGCAAAGAAGGTGTTCCAGATGCATCGCGCCGCGGAGAGCCCGCGCTACTCTGGAAGATACTTGCCTGCGGAGGGTGCCAACCGCACTTGCAGTTCTCCTTGATCCAGCCCCCATTTCCCAAGTAATCCGCTTGTAGCCCCAGAGATGGTTCTCCGACCCGATGCGAATGACGACGTCGCGCAAATCCTGAGTCAGGCGCGGCCTGCCCACGGCCATGAAGGGGCGTCCACTGCGCATCTGGGCAAGCCAGCGCTTGTATGTCGCGGGCTTTGCGACCCCCAGCAGCCCGTCGATCTCATGCCTATACGCCGCTCTGATGCGCAGCAGCTCGGCTTTCACTTCAGGAGACAGGATTATCCGCTGCGTTGGGATGCGGGTCCGCAGGATCTGGATCTGGGCCTTGAGCAGCCGCAGCTACGCGTTGTGCCGCGGCATGAAAAGCTGGGTCAGGAAGACGATAAGGAGGGAGAACGTCGAATTCATCTTGTCAGGTCCCACCACGGCGCTGAAATAATTGCTGTCATTTCAGCGTGATGGGCTTCGCTTACATTTCGGCACCCCGCTCAGGAAGGGCTCTGTTGCACAAATCGGGTGACGGACAGGGGGCCCTTTCCCCGGACAGACCTTTCCCACGGCTTCCGTGACAGGGATGCCGAGCGCGGTGAAGCCGTTCAGGAATGCGCCGTCCCGGGATCATGGGGGCCGTGGCCCCGGTGGGGCCGCGTAAGCCCCTTGATGGTCGGGCGCGTCCCAAGTTGGTCGCCCGGGACAGGGTTTGTGAAGGGCGTGGCGAGGACGAGTTTCCCGGTCCCTTGCCTGAATATCAGGAGACGGGCGGCTTTTTCAGCAGCCTGTCAGGGTGTTGGCGCCGATGATCGGGGTGGCGTGGCATGCCGGTCAGATCGCGGCGCATGCGGATGTGCTTTCACGCTCGATCAGTTCGACAGGCAGAACGGTGTCGGGCGGCGGCGCGTCGGTATCGGTCATCAGAGACAGCATGACCTTGGCCGCGGCTTCGCCGATCGACCAGCGCGGCTGGCGGATCGTGGTCAGCGCCGGGGTGATGTGATCGACCAGGTCGATGTTGTCGAACCCCACCACCGAGACATCCTGCGGCACACGGAAACCCCGGCGCTGCACTTCGCCGATGAAGCCGCATGCCATCTGATCGCTGGCGCAGAACATTGCGGTCGGGCGGTCGTCCATGGCAATCCAGTCGCGTGCGCCGCGGCGGCCGGATTCGAGCGAATAGTCGCCGGGCAGGAACCACTCGGGCCGGACCGGCAGGCCGCGGGCTGCAAGCTCTTGGCGCACTCCGTCGGCGCGGGAACGGGCGAGGACATTGGCCTCGGGGCCCAGCAGATGGCCGATCCGGCGATGGCCCAGCCGCGCCAGATGCGCGACGGCCAACCCGGCCCCGGCGGCATTGTCGATGCGGATGCGGGGCGCGGCAAGGTCCTCGATCCATTCGCAGGCCATGACAAGCGGCGGGCGCAGTCGGTCGGGCTGCAGGTCCTCGGGCGGCAGCAGCCCGTCGAACACGATCAGCCCGTCAGCGCGGCTGCGATCCAGCGTGCGGGCGATATGGCGGTCCACGCCCGGCCCTTCGGTATCCACCACCAGCAGGTTGTACCCGGCCTGCGTCAGCACAGCGGACATGCCCGCAAGGATGCGCGAGAAGAAGGGATTGGCAAGATTGGGCACCAGTGCGACCACGCTCATCGTGCGCTGCTGACGCAGGTTCCGGGCCGCGTGGTTGATCGTGTAGCCGGTCTCTGCCACCGCGGCGAGCACGGTCTTCAACGTATCGGCCGAGACAACATCAGGCTTGGACAGCGCGCGGCTGACGGTCGCGGTCGATACACCCGCGACGCGTGCGACATCCCTGATCCGTGGCGTGAACCGTTCCATTCCATGCCCTTCCATGGCGCTTTTCAAGCACATATCGGCGGTCAGAAAAAGGTCTTGTAATCGAATACATCATGTGTAGGCTGCATATTGTAATCGATTTCAAGGCCCGACAAGAGGCTGAAGGGAGGATACCATGCGTACCCTGAAGGGGCCGGCGCTTTTTCTGGCACAATTCGCCGGGGATGCATCGCCATTCAACGACTGGAGGTCGATCACGGCCTGGGCGGCGGATTGCGGTTATCTGGGCGTGCAGGTGCCCAGCGGCGATACGCGGCTGTTCGACCTGACGCTGGCGGCCGAAAGCCAGGACTATTGCGACGAGATAGCCGGTCAGGCGAACGAGAGCGGGATCACGATAACGGAGCTTTCGGCCCATCTGCAAGGCCAGCTGGTCGCGGTGCATCCGGCGTATGACACGTTGTTCGACGCCTTCGCCGCGCCGCAGGTGCGCGGCAACCCGGCCGCGCGTCAGGAATGGGCGGTGGCCGAGGTCCGCAAGGCGCTTATCGCGTCGCGCAGGTTGGGGTGCCCCGCACTGGCTGCGTTCTCGGGGGCGCTGGCCTGGCCCTATGTCTATCCATGGCCGCAGCGCCCCGCCGGGCTGATCGAAGAGGCGTTCGACGAACTGGCCCGCCGCTGGCGCCCGCTGCTGGACGAGGCTGAAGAGAACGGTGTCGATATCGCCTTCGAGATCCATCCGGGCGAGGATCTGCACGACGGTGTCACTTTCGAGATGTTCCTGGACCGGGTCGGCGATCATCCGCGTGCCAACATGCTGTATGACCCGTCGCACTACCTGTTGCAGGGCCTCGATTATCTTGACCATCTTGACATCTATCGGGACCGGATCCGACTGTTCCACGTCAAGGACGCCGAGTTGAACCCGACCGGGCGCCAGGGGGTCTATGGTGGCTACCAGCCCTGGGCCGATCGTGCCGGGCGCTTCCGTTCGCCGGGGGACGGGCAGGTGGATTTCGGCGCCATTTTCGCCAGGCTTGCCGTCATGGACTTCGCAGGCTGGGCGGTGGTCGAATGGGAATGCGCGCTGAAGCACCCCGAGGATGGAGCGCGCGAAGGCGCGCAATTCGTGCGCGACCACATCATTCGGGTCACCGATCGCGCCTTCGACGATTTCGCTGGTGTGGATACTGACCGCGCCGCCAACCGGCGGTTGCTGGGGCTGGAGGACTGACGGATGACCGTGGGCATATCCGATGCTCAGCCGCCGATCCGGCTGGGAATGGTCGGCGGCGGCGAGGGGGCCTTCATCGGGGGCGTGCACCGGATTGCCGCACGGCTGGACGGGCAGTTCGTGCTGGTTGCCGGGGCCCTTTCCTCCGATCCGGCGCGGGCGCGCGCTTCGGGGCGGGCGATGGGGCTGGCCGAGGACCGCATCTATGACGATTTCGCCGCCATGGCCGAGGCCGAGGCCGCCCGCCCGGACGGGGTTCAGGCCGTGGCTATCGTGACGCCCAATCACAAGCACGCGGCCCCGGCGCAGGCCTTTCTGACCCGCGGTATCCATGTGCTCTGCGACAAGCCGCTGGCGGCTACCGCCGCGCAGGCGCAGGCGATGGCGCAGGCCGCAGCCAGTTCTGACGCGCTTTTCGTGCTGACGCATAACTACACCGCCTATCCGATGGTCCGCGCGGCGCGCGCGATGGTGGCAGAGGGCATGCTGGGCGCGCTGCGGGTGGTGCAGGTCGAATATGCGCAGGACTGGCTGACCGAACCGGTCCGCAACAAGCAGGCCGACTGGCGCACCGATCCTGCCCGCGCCGGGGCCGGGGCGCTGGGCGATATCGGCACCCATGCCTTCAACCTTCTGGAGTTCGTCACCGGGCTGCGGGTTGAGGAACTGGCGGCGGAGCTGCACAGTTTTGTCCCCGGCCGCGCGGTGGATGACAACGCCCATGTCCTGCTGCGGCTGGGGCAGGGCGCGCGCGGTCAGCTCTGGGTCAGCCAGGTTGCGGTCGGGCGCGAGAACGGGCTGCGGCTGCGCCTGCATGGCGAAACGGGCGGGCTGGAATGGGACCAGGAGGAACCAGACCGGCTGTGGCACACCCCCTTTGGGCAGCCGCGCCGCCTGCTGACCCGCAACGGCGCCGGGATGCCCGAGGTGCTGAAGCCGCTGACGCGTGTGCCCGCCGGACATCCCGAGGGGTATCTCGAAGGCTTCGCCAACCTCTATGCCGAAGCGGCCCGCGCGATCCGGGCCCATGGCACGGGGGGGCCGCCAGCCCGGACCGCCCTGCCGACACTTGAGGACGGGCTGCGCGGCATGGCCTTCATTGCCGCCTGCCAGCAGTCTTCGGCACAGAACGCCGCCTGGGTGGGCCTCGCTCCATGATCGGGCGAAGCGATCGCACCCCGACCGTCGCGGAGGGCGCCCGCGCACCATCACGCGCCCGCAACCTGTCTAGGGAGGACGGAACCATGAAACATATCGTCATTGCCGGCACCGCTGCGCTGCTTCTGGCCAGCACGGCCGCCCAGGCGCAGAACCTGCGGCTGGGGCACAATATCTCCACCAGCTCGCCCTATCACCTTGCGGCCGAGCATTTCGCCGATCTGGTGGCCGAACGCACCGATGGCCGCATCACCGTGCAGGTGTTCCCCGCCGGTGCGCTGGGCAATGAGCGCGACATGATCGAAGGCGCGCAGATCGGCTCGGTCGATCTGATGGTGACCTCGTCGGCGGCGGTGGGCCCGTTCGTGCCCGATATGCGTATCCTCGACATTCCGTTCCTGTTCCGTGATCTGGAACATGCGCGCGCGGTGCTCGACAGCGAGATCGGCGAGGAGCTGCTGGCCGCCATGCCCGAGCGCGGCCTGATCGGAATGGCCTGGGGCGACATCGGGTTTCGTCACATGACCGCCAACGTCCCGCTTGACACGGTGGACGCGCTGTCCGGCGTGCGGCTGCGGTCCCAAGACAATCCGATCCACCTTGCAGCCTATCGCGCGCTGGGCTTCCAGCCGACGGTGGTGGGCTTCAACGAGCTGTATGCCGCGCTGCAGACCGGGGTGGTTGATGCCAATGAACAGCCGCTGTCGATCCATGTCGCCAGCCGCTTCTACGAGGTGCAGTCCGATCTGACGATGACCGGGCACCTGATGGCCTCGGCGCTGTTCGCGGCATCGCAGGACACCTGGGACGGGCTGTCGGCCGAGGATCAGGACATCCTGATGCAGGCCGCACGCGATGCGATCCCGGTGATGCGCGAGGCCACCGACGAGCAGGATGGCGCAGCACTCGATACCCTGCGCGAGCGGGGCATGACCATCACCGAAAGCTTTGATCATGGCGGCTTCATGGAGGCGCTGGCCCCCGCCTTTGCCGAGTTCGGGGAGGAGTTCGGCGAGGAGAACATCGCCCGAATCGCCGACTTCGAGTAACGTTGACCACCGCGGCCGGCGGCGGGGGTGTTCCGCTGCCGCCGGTTACGCCTTGCACGGAAACCGAGGTTCATGCTCGCCACCCTTCGCAAAGGCTTTCTGGCCGTCGAATACGTCACGACCCGCGCGGTAACCCTGTTTTCATGCGGGGCGCTGGCGCTGGCGGCGATGCTGGCCTGCTATCAGATCATCATGCGCTATGTGATCCGTCAGCCCACGTCCTGGACCGAGCCGGTGCTGCAACTGGCGATCATCTACATGGTCTATCTTGGCATCGCAGTCACCTTTCGCCGCGGCGCGCTGGTCTCCATCGACATTCTGGCGACGATGGCCAGAGGCCGCTGGGAAGCCGTCATGCGCTGGTTCATCCTGATCTGCGTGCTGATCCTTCTGGGGCACATGTTCTGGTATGGCTGGGCCATGGCCGCCCGCGCGCAGGTGAATGTCCATCCGACGCTGGGCATCTCGATGATGTGGGCGTTCATGTCGATCCCGGTGGGTTCGGTCTTTGCCATGCTGGCGGTGGTGGCGCATTTCATCGACCCACCGCCCAAACTTGAAGTGGAGGCCTGAGCAATGGTCGCCCATTCCCTGATCGTGGTGATGTGCACGCTGTTCCTGCTCAGCGTTCCGATAGCGGTCGCCATCGGTCTGGCGTCGATCTTCGGCATTCAGGTGATGGGGGCGGTCAATCCGACCCTCATCGGCCAGCAGCTTTATGTCTCGCTCAACAAGTTTCCGTTGGTCGCGATCCCGTTCTTCATCCTGGCCGGGCAATTGATGAACACCGGCGGCATCTCTCGTCGGCTGGTCGATTTCGCGCGGGTGCTGGTCGGCAACACCCAGGGCGGGCTGGCAGCGACCTGTGTGGTGACCTGCCTGTTCTTCGCCGCCGTGTCCGGTTCGTCCACGGCGACAACCTTCGCCATCGGCGCGATCATGATCCCGGCGCTGGTCAAGGCGGGCTACCCCAAGCCCTGGACGGCCTCGCTGCAGGCGACCTCGGCCGAGCTGGGCATCGTCATCCCGCCCTCGATCCCGCTGATCCTCTATGGCGTGGCTGCCGATGTCTCGATCGGAGAGCTGTTCATCGCTGGCTTCGGGCCGGGGATGCTGATCGGCGCGGCGCTGGTGGCCTATGTGCTGATCTGGGCGCGGGTAACCGGGCACGGAAAGGCCGATGCGGTCACCGGGCTGAAGCCATGGCCAGCCTTCCGAAAGGCGTTCTGGGCGCTGCTGATGCCGGTCGTCGTGCTGGGCGGCATCTATGGCGGTGTGTTCACCCCGACCGAAGCCTCGGCCGTCGCGGTGGCCTATGCGCTTATTGTCGGCATGTTCATCCACCGCGAACTGGGCTGGCGTGATCTGATGCCGATCCTGGAAAAATCGGTCATCTCTTCGGTGCTGATCCTGTTCATCATCGCCTGGGCGGGGCTGTTTGCCTTCATCATCAACCGCGAAGGCGTGCCGATGGCCATCGGTGCCTGGCTGACCTCCAACATCGACTCGGCGCTGGTGTTCCTGGCTTTCGTGGTGGCCACGCTGCTGGTGATCGGCATGTTCATCGAAGCCGCCGCCGCAATCATCGTTCTGGCGCCGATCCTGGTGCCGGTGGCCATGGCGCTGGGGATCGATCCGGTGCATTTCGGCATCGTGATGATCGTGTCGCTGGCCATCGGGTTCATAACCCCACCTTTCGGGTTGAACCTGTTCGCGGTCTGCAGCGTGGCCAACCTGCCGGTGCAGCGCATCATCGCGCCGACGCTGGCCTTCATCGGGGTGGTTTTCCTGTGCCTGCTGGCCATCACCTTGCTGCCCGTGATCTCGCTGGGATTGCGCGATCTGGTATATCGATGACGGAGGGGGCGCGATGCGCTATGGCATGAACCTGCTGCTGTGGACAACCCGGGTCGAGGCCCGGCACCTTCCGGTTCTGAGCGCCCTGGCCGACATGGGGTACGATCTGGCCGAGTTGCCGGTGTTCGATATCGACGATGTCGGCGCCTACGCGCGGCTGGGCCGTGAGGTGCGTGCCATGGGCCTTGCGCCGCTGGCCGTCACCGCGCTGGGGCCGGATCAGAACATCTGCGCCGACGATCCCGACACACGGCAACGCGGCGAGGCGGCGCTGCACCGGATGGTGGACTGCGCCGCCGCACTGGAGGCACCGATCCTGTCCGGACCGATCCATTCCTCCATCGGCGTCTTTTCGGGGCGCGGTCCGACCCCGGACGAGCTTGCGCGCAGCGCCGAGATCCTCGCCCGCGTGGCTGAGCGCGGGGCGCAGAAGGGGGTGCGTCTGGCCATCGAACAGCTCAACCGGTTCGAGTGCTATCTGCTCAACGATACCGCCAGCGCGGCCGCGTTCGCGGGCCGCGTCGGCTCAAACGCCGGTATCCTCTATGACACCTTCCACGCCCATATCGAGGAAAAGGATCCCGCTGCCGCAATCCGGGACCATATCGACGCCATTGCCTTGGTGCATATTTCCGAGAATGACCGGTCAATCCCCGGATGCGGCCAGGTCCGCTGGGATGAGACATTTGCCGCGCTGAAGGCGGCGGGCTATGACGGACCGCTGGTGGTCGAGGCCTTTGGCATGGCACTGGCCGAGCTTTCGGCCGCGACCCGCATCTGGCGCCAGATGTTCGACGACGAGCTTGCACTGGCCCGCGAGGCTCTGGCCTTCATGCGCAACCGATGGGAAGGCGCCTGAGGCACGATCTGCACGCCGGGCCCCGTATGTGTTGCACCCAATGCCAATCGGGCGCATGGCGCGCGGCCATGGTGTTGCCGATGGCGATGCGGCCACCCGAGCCGCCTTCATGAACACCACCCGCTGCATGGGACTGCCGGGCGAGAGCGCATTCATGATCCCGCGCATATAGGGCGTGCGCGCCATCGAATTCGGTGATCGTGCTGTCCACGCCTTGCCTCTGGTCTATCCGGCGGAAAACCTTCCGTTGCTTGTCGCTATGGCAGGCGTCTGCTAGCGTCGAAGCGTGACAAGCTGCGTGTAGCCAGCGGAGACAAGCGGCATGGCAGTATCAAATGCAGCGAAGATCTCGGCATTGACGGCGCTGGCGATGGTCGCCTTTGCCGCCAACTCGGTTCTGAACCGTATCGCACTGGCAGAGGGTGAGGCCGATGCGCTGACCTATACCGGCGTTCGCCTGGCCTCCGGCGCGCTCATGCTGGTGTTGATCCTGGTATGGCGGGGCGCCCGGCCGGGCTGGGGGCGGATGGGCGGCAGCACAGGTGGCGCGCTTGCGCTTTTTCTCTATGCGATTGCGTTCTCTTATGCCTATCTGGACCTTGCGGCCGGAACCGGCGCGCTTTTGCTCTTTGCCGCCGTGCAGTTGGGCATGTTGGGCTGGGCGATAGGGCAGGGCGACCGACCCGGTGCCTTTGAATGGGCCGGTTTTTCTGCTGCGATGCTGTTTCTGGTCTTTCTGGTCTTGCCGGGCGTGACCGCACCCGATCCGTTTGGGGCTGCGTTGATGATCCTCGCGGGGCTAGCATGGGCGGCCTACACATTGATCGGGCGTGGTTCTGCCGCGCCCCTGGTCGATACGGGCGGAAATTTCCTGCGTTGCCTGCCCATCGCGTTCCTGCTGATCCTGCCGGGGCTCTTTGCGCAGACGACCAGCCTGGCGGGCTGGCTTTATGCCATCGCCTCCGGTGCGCTCGCCTCGGGGCTGGGCTATGCCATCTGGTACAGCGTGCTGCCCGCACTGGAACGCAGCACAGCCGCCTATGTGCAACTGAGCGTGCCTGCCATCGCTGCTGTCGGTGGTGTGCTTTTCATCGCCGAGCCGCTCACCCTGCGCCTTGTTCTGTGCTCGCTCGGCATTCTTGGCGGTGTGGCGCTGGCGCTCTGGGGCGCCGATCAGCGCAAGCGCAGGGCGATGCAGGCTACCTCGGCAGCCTGACATCCCGGCGTGACGCGGTGCGCAAGACCAGTCCTGATCCCGGCAAGGCTGTCGCGTTGCGTGCGGACATGCCCCCCCAAGCGACTCCGGCGCGCGCCCCCAAAAGGTGGCCGATTGCTCCGAGGGGCAGGGCAAACCCGTAGCTGGCGCCGATCACTGCAACGAAACCTGCCGGTACCGGCATTGCAGGCCAAGGCCGCGCGCCATTTCGCGGCCTTGCAGCGGGCATCCATCGCCTCATCCAGGCAGGCCGAAGAAGGCGATGCGCAGGCATACCGCGCTCAGGCTGATCGAAAGGATCAGGAGCGCCAGCCCGACGGGCGAGCCGAAGCCATACCAGTTCATCGCCTGCCGCGCGCGTGCGTCATGTTGCGAAGTCTCGGCAGGGTGTGGGCTGGCGGCTTGTGTGTTGTCAGTGATCATGTCCGGGCCTCCTCTGGGTTGCGAGCATGGGCTCATGCGTTTAATATGATTCGACCATCGAATAATTTGACAGGTAAGCACAAGTGTCAACCACATCCCGCTCCGAACTTGAAAGCCGACTGTCTGCCGCGATCATGCAGTGGCAGGATGCAACCCAGAGGTTTGACCAAGCGGTCGGCCATCGGCTCGGTCTCAACCCGGCCGAACGGCGGTGCCTAGCGATGCTGGCTCATGGCAGCCAACCGCCGAGCGTGCTGGCAGCCGGTGTCGGGCTGACCCGGTCGGCGATGACGGCGCTGCTCGATCGGCTGGCCGGTCGCGGGTTGGTCGAGCGGCAGCGAAGCGCACGGGATCGCCGCCAGATACAGGTTCGCGCGACAGATCGCGCGCGCTCGGAGGTCATGGTCCTGTATCAACCGCTGGCCGAGGGCGGCGCGGCGCTGCTTGCCCGGCGCAGCCCGGCGGAATTGAAGACGATACTCGCTTTCATCGAGGAAACCCTGGCACTGCAGACGCAGGTGACCGAGAACCTGGAGGCGCCGACGGGGCAGGCGGGGGAACACGGATGAAGGCCCCCTGTGCAGTGCCCGCTCAAGCGAGATCACGGCGAACCTGCCGCGCCAGCCGTGCCAGCCGCGCTTCGGTCTCGACTACAGGCTCGCTTCGGTCAATCCAGTCGAGGGTCGCGGCGCAGAGCGCGGCATTGCGCTTGCCGGTAATCCTGTCCTGGATCTCTGCTTGCGCGGCTCTTTTGTCCGCATCAATTGACCGATCGGTCATGAAAAACCGCCCTTTGCGCGTCGAAGGCCCTCTGGTAGGCGGGCCGCGCCTCACCGCGCGCGACATAGGCGGCGAGGTTGGGATGCTTATCCAGCAAGCCCGCACCTTTCAGCCGGACCAGCACCGAAACCATAAGCAGATCTCCCGCGCTGAACCCGCCGTCGAGCCAGTCTGCATCGCCGAGCCGCGTGGAAAGCGCACCCAGCCGCTCGTGGATGCGCTCTTCCAGCACAGGCAGGCGCTCGGCGTGCCAGGGCCTGTCGCGCTCCAGGTAGGAGGCGGCCTCACGTTCGATGATCGGCGGCTCCATCGTCGAGACCGCAGCGAACATCCAGGTGACGGCCCGCGCCCGGGCATTCGCATCCATTGGCAGCAGGCCCGCATGACGCTCGGCGATGTGAAGGATGATCGCCCCCGACTCGAAGAGGACGAGCTCGCCCTCCTCCCAGGTCGGGATCTGGCCGAACGGATGGCAGGACAGATGCGCAGGTTCCTTCATGGCCTCGAACGACAAGCGCCTGATCTCGTAGGGCTGCCCCACCTCCTCCAGCGCCCAGCGAACGCGCATGTCGCGCGCCAGCCCCCGGCCACCGTCGGGCGAGCGTTCGAAGGCAGTGATGGTGGCGGTCAAGGTCTGGCTCCAATCATTGCGAATACCGAAGTGTCTTGCGGGCGATGCGCCGCCTTTCCGCCCTCGGCCCCTTCAATCCACGAGGTTCGACCGCTTCGCATTCGACGCACGGCTACTCGGCGGCACGCTCCAGCGCCGCGATGTCGATCATGCCCATCCCCATGAAGGTTTCCATGACTTTCGGATCGGACGAGGAAAGCAGCGTCGGCAGGTGCCGCGGGATGATCTGCCAGGACAGGCCGAAACGGTCCTTCAGCCAGCCGCAGCGCTCGGCCTCGGGCTTGGCCGAGAGCGCCTGCCAGTAATGGTCGATCTCGGCCTGATCGTCGCAGAAGACGACGAAGGAATTGGCCTCGGTGAAGGTGAAATCATGCATCAGCGCGCTGTCACCGGCCATGAAGGTCTGCCCTGCTAGGCGAAACTGCGCATGCATCACCGTGCCGGCCGGATCGTCGCCTGTGCCGTCATGGCGCAGCACACCCCCGATGCCGGCATCGGGGAACAGTTCGGTGTAATGCGCCATCGCCGCCTCGGCGTGGCCAGCCTGTGCACCGACGAAGAGTAGCATCGGCGTCAGCACCTGCCCCCCGGTCAGCGCCGGATCCCCAAGCGCGAACTGCCAGGACATACCCCAGCGGTCATCGACCCAGCCATAACGCGGGCTCCAAGGGTATTCATCAAGCGGCATACGCAGTTGCCCGCCCTCGCCCAGTGCGGTCCAGGCGGCATCGAGCGTGGCGCGGTCCTCGAAGGTCAGGAAATACGACACCGCCGGGGTCGGCCGGAAGCGCGCCCCGCCATTGAGCGCCAGCAGCCGCTGGCCACCAAGGCAGAGATCGACATTCATCGCCGTACCCTCGGGCTGGCCATGCACCTCGAACCCGGCCTTGCCATAGCGACTGACCGCGCTGATGGCAGATCCCGGCACAAGCGAGGTGTAAAGCGCGGCTGCCTCTTCAGCGGCACCGTCGAACCACAGATGGGGAATGATCTTCTGTTCAGCCACCTTGCACCTCCACGACCGGGACGAACCCGCCGAAAATTAGCCGCCTGCCATCAAAGGGCATTTCATGCGCGGTCATGCGCGGGTCGTTCATGTTCTTCTGGTGCCCTGCATCGCGCGCGGCGCGGTCGGGCCACTGGACCAAGGAGAATACGACCTCCTCGTCCGGCTCGGCCTGCACCGCGCGGCGGAAATCAGTGAGCTTGCCTTCGGGGATGTCCACACCCCAGGCGTCCATGATCCAGCTCGCGCCATGCTCGATGAAGATCGGGTCGCAATTGCGGGCGATGTTCAGAAACGCGTCGCGCCGGTCGCGCTTCACGGCGGCGACGAAACCATCGACATAGCCGCCGGAATGGGGCGTGCCCAACTCGAAGACCGGCTCAAAGGCGCCATAGATCACGCGCTTGCCGTCGAACGGCATCGGGTTCGTCTCCATGCTCAGGCGCGGATCATCCATCGGCCCCTGCATCACCTGATCATGGGCCGCTTTCGACGGCCAGACATACCATGCAAGGACTACCGTTTCATCGGGCGTGGCCTGCACCGCCAGGGGAAAGGAGGTCAGCTTGCCCGGTGGCACATCATCGCCCCAGCATTCCGCAACCGACAGGCAGCCGAGGTCCCGAAAGGCCTCGGCCGCCTTGGATGCGTGCTCGATAAAGGCTGCGCGGTTCGCAGTCGGCACCGCGCAAATGAAGCCCTGAATGCAGGTCATGACCCGTTCCCTCCTGTTTGTGCCGGGGCCCAGGCCGGTCAGGCGCCCCGGTATGGTCCGTTCCTCTACTCTCCCCGCCCGGGGCCCGGCTGCAGGATCGCCCAGCGGATCCCGAACGGATCCGTGACCATGCCCCAGTCATCGCCCCAGAACTGCCGCTCATAGGGCATGACGACCGTGCAGCCCGCCGCAACCGCGCGGTCCCACCATTTGCGCCCATCCGCGACCACAAGCTGCATGTGCGCCCGATCCAGCGGCGCGGGGTCGGTCGCGTCCTCGCAGCCATGGTCGGTCATCATCAAGCTGCCGCCGTTGATCCCGACCTGGGCATGCATGAGCCGATCAGGGTTGTCGGGGTTGGGCATGCGCCCGAAATCCGTCGCCCCGAAGGCTTTTGCATAGAAGTCCACCGCCTCGTTGGCGCGACCGGCAAAGGCAATATAGGGGATCACACCCTTCATATCCGATGCGGTGGGGCGCTTGGCAGTTTGTGCTTCGGTCATGTCAGTCCTCCTGTTCGAGTGTGCTTCATTCAAGCGGCCGGAACGGTCGGCGAGCCTGGCGCCCTGTCGCGGTCGGCTGCCGCGAAATGCGCCATCTGGTCGCCATGCGCCTTGACGAATGCCGGGCGCGCGGTGGCACGGTCAATGTAATCGCGACAGGCGGGATAGGCGTCGAGCCCGCCGGCGAAACGCTCGACCACGCGCAGGGCATCGACCATGGCGATATCGGCAACCGAGAACGCGCCCGCCAGCCAATCGCGGCCCGCCACGACACGCTCCATGTCCGCAAGTCGCCCCTGCAGGAAGGCGTCGAGGCCCTTGCGACCTGGCGTCTGCTCCGAGTCGTTCGCAAAGCCGAAGACCACAGCGGCCAGAACCGGCGGTTCGACCGAATTGAGCGCCGCGAAAAGCCAGCTGATCGCATCGGCCCGGCGTTTCGGTTCGGTCGGCAGCAGGGTTTCGCTGTAGGCTCCCAGATGCAGCAGGATCGCGCCGCTTTCAAAGACCGAGACCGCGCCATCGACCAGCCAGGGCACCTGTCCGAAAGGCTGATGTGCCAGATGCGCCGCGCCGCGGTCCTGCAACGCGACCGTTTCGATCCGGTAGCGCAGGCCCGCTTCCTCCATCGCCCAGCGGGCGCGCAGGTCGCGGACATAGCCACGCGGGGCCTCGGGCACCCAGTCGAAGGTCGTCAGGATCAGATCATGCATGCATTCACCTCGTTGTCGGAGTGCCGCCGTCAGGTTTCGCCAAAGGCGGCGGCCAGGAAGGCCTCGGGCAGCGCGGTGTCATCGGCGCCCGCCATCATCCGCTGCGTGAAGAGCACCGCGACCGTGTCGCTGGCCGGGTCGCACCAGAAGGCGGTTCCGAAACCGCCCCACCAGCCAAAGCGCCCGCGCGCGGTATCGGGGGCGGTGCGCAGCGCCACGCCCAGCCCCCAGCCATGGGTCTGCCAGAAATCCGCCGGAAACCAGGGCGACGCGGCTTTCTGCGCCTCGGTGATCTGGTCGGTCAGCATTTCGGCCACCAGTTCGGCCGAGAGCAATTGCCGCCCGCCAGCGCGCCCGCCATCCAGCAGGAACCGGCCGAAAGCCAGGAAATCATCCACGGTCGAGACATGCCCGCCGCCGCCGGCCTCGAATGGCGGCGGGGCCGCGAAACTGTCGCCCGCGGCCGAGTTCCAGACATCGAAGTTCCCGGTTTCGGGGTCGCGCCAGTACTGGGTCGCCAAGCGTTCGGTCTGCCCGGAAAAGCCGGTATCCGCCATGCCGAGCGGCCCGAACATCCGCCTGCGCTTGAAATCGCCCAGGCGCATCGCGCTCGCCCGCTGCACCAGCACCCCGGCCACATCCAGCCCGGTGTGGTATGACCAGCGGGCGCCCGGCTGATGGGCCAGCGGCAGCGATCCGAGCCGCGCCATGTAGGTATCTGCATCCTTGCCGAACAGATGCGGGCCGGGGGCCAGCTGCAGCGCATTCATCCGTGCGGCAAGCGGGGTGGTTGCGGGGTCGGCCAGGATGAAACCAAGCCCCATCCGCATGCTGAGCAGATCGCGCAGGGTGATCGGCCGCTCGGCCGGAACGGTATCGTCCAGTTCGCTGTCGATGGAGCGCAGCACCTGACGATCCGCAAGCTCCGGCAGCCAGGGATCGACCGGATCGTCCAGGCCGATCACGCCATCCTCCACCAGCATCAATGCGGCAACTGCGGTGATCGGCTTGCCGATGGAGGCCACCGCGAATTGCGTGTCACGCCGCATCGGCGCCCCGCTATCCAGGTCACGAACACCCGCCACGTGTGTCCAGACATCCCCACCGCGTCCGATCAGGGCAACCAGGCCGGGAACATCGCCCCCTTCGACGGCGGCATCGAGCATCTGGCGCACCGCTTGATACGGCGCGGCCAGCGCCAGGCCGGGCAGCCCGGCACCACCGACCGCCATGGCGGCACCGCCCAGGGTCAATGCCCGCCGGCGCGAAAGGTTTGCAAACGCGGTGCTGGTTCGTGGCGTCAGATGCATGTCACCTCCCCGGAATCACGTTGCCGAACTGCGTAGCAGTTATAACTTGCATATACAAGTTATTTCGCCGTAACTGGGCCAAACTGGCGGCAAGGCTTGCCTCCGCGGCGGCCACTGCGCGCAATGGCGCAGTTTCAAGTGACCGGGGATACACGTATCTGGAGCGGCATGACTCATCTTGATG
>NZ_JACBXS010000043.1 GCF_013415485.1 Rhabdonatronobacter sediminivivens
GCACCACGCGGTAAGTATGTGCTGTGACCAACCACACACAGCAGAAAGCACAGCATGAATCCTTACGAGAATACCCCGACCGCGAAGCTGATCGCAGACCGCGTCCGCGACCTGTCGCACCGCAAGACCCAGGCCGAGATCGCCAGCGAGGCGGGCTTCGCCAACGCGAATATGATGACTTTCCTCAAGAACGGGCGCAACAAGGTGCCGCTCGACCGGGTGCCCTCGCTGGCGAAGGCGCTGGAGGTCGATCCCGCGATGCTCATGCGTCTGGCGCTCGACCAGGCGGTAGGCGCGACGGCAGCGCAGGCCATCACCGAGATCTTCGGCACGCCCGTCACGCAGAACGAGCGCGGCTGGCTGGCCGAAATCCGCGATGCTTCCGACAACAGCGACCCGCGTCTGACCGGACGCGCGCGCACCGCGCTGCGGGGGATCTTCGGGAAATGAGCTGTGACTTGACCTCTCATGTGCGGGGACCGGTTCGCATGACCGGGCGTGACATGGACGACACCACCTTCACGCTTCCCACGGCCCCGTCCGGGTCGTGGGAGGAGCTGACCCCGAACGAGCGCGCGTGGGTCGAGTTCATCCGCATCATCTCTTGCGGCAGTGACCCGAGGGTCACGCCGACGCGCGTGCGCGCGCTGCGCGAGGCGCTCGACATGGGACGGGGCGGCGGCTGAGGGTCGCACGGAGGGAAAGTCAGCCGGTTCCCGGGGAAGGATGTTCTGGCGCATGCGAAGATCGGCGCATCGAGCTTCTGACGAGGCCTTAGACAGACTTATCCACAGCCTCTGTGTGTTAAATATAGTGTTAAATATAGTGTTAAGGCGAAAAATACCGTGTTTTCTTAAGCGTTCTTAGAGTCTTACCGGCACCCCCCGTGTGTAAAGTGGTGATTCGGCGTGTGTAAAGTGGTGATTCGGTGTGTGTGAAGTGTCGTTGCTCGGAGGAGCGTGGGTGAAGTGTCGTTTCTTGCTTTACTGTGTGTGAAGTGTCGTTGTAACCATAGGTGTGTGTGAAGTGTCGAAGGCATCTGATGGTGAGTGACTATCCCCTACTTCCTGACCGGCACCCGCAAGGGGACTTTTTCGTTTGCGACATCTTCGATGCTGCTCCGAAAGCTGATGTCGGGTCAATGGAGCATCCGATCTTCTCGCTTTCCACCAAGCCAGACACTCGCCCGCGCAAGTATGAGCACAACGGGATCACCATCGAGGTAAAGCCCTCATCGGATGGGCTTGCAACAGTGCATGACCGAGACGTGCTGATCTACTGCATCAGTCAGCTCATCAAGGGGATGAACGAGGGGAAGGAGCCGCAACAGATCGTCCGGTTCCAAGCCTCAGACCTTCTGAAAGCCACCAACCGCATGATCACTGGGCGCGGTTACGATCTTCTGAAGGCTGCCATGGAGAGGCTGGCCGGGACACGTATATCGACCAACATTACCACTGGGGGGCAGGAAGTTTTCGAAACCTTCGGCCTGATAGAGCGCGCCAGGATCGTGCGCGAGACGCGTGAAGGCCGGATGCAGGAGGTTGAGATCAAGCTCTCCGACTGGGTATTCAACGCAATACGCGCGCATGAAGTCCTGACGCTGAGCCGCGAGTATTTCCGGCTTCGAAAGCCTTTGGAGCGCAGAATCTACGAGCTGGCACGGAAGCACTGCGGTCGTCAGAAGGAATGGCGGGTCAGCCTGAAGCTCTTGCAGAAGAAGTGTGGTTCAGGCTCGTCGCTGCGCGAGTTTCGACGCCTGGTAACTGCGATCGCCGAAGAGGATGAACAGTATGGGCATATGCCTGACTACGAGATCCGGTTCGATGCAGACAAGGATCAGCTTGCTGTCCTAAGCCGGGGCACGGTCGGAGGAGAGCTCTCTGTCGTGGCGCCTGTTGCTGTCCCACCGCTTGATGCGGACGTATATGAGCTGGCGCGAGAGGCTGCACCTGGCTGGGATGTCCGCGTGATCGAGCAGGAATGGCGCTCCTGGGTTGGCGAAGCCCCGAAAAACCCGGAGATGGCGTTTCTCGGGTTCTGCCGGAAGTGGTTCGATCTGAGAGGGCGCCCTTAAGTGCGCAAATCCGCAGATGCGTAAATCCTCATCTACTGAGGGTGGCAAGGAACCGGACTGCATCGTCACCGCGCGGCAAGGGCTCTTTCGAGAAACGAGAATCTCACCAGGGGGTGTCCCCTCGTATCGGCGACGAACTGCGGTGATGCTCCATCCTTGCAACCTCGCAGTGCTCATCTTGAGGTGTGACAAGATGGCAGCGAATAGGCCCTGACACTCATAATTGCGCATCTGCGCATTTGCGTATCATCAGGTTGCGGACCGTGGCGGGGTGCCAGCGTCCACCGCGGGCGGTTCGGATCTCACGCTTATTCAGCTCAAATGCGATCTTTCGAAGTGATGCGCCCTGTGCTGCCAGACTGCGGATGACCGGAAGGATGTTCGCGGCATGCTGATCGGCTTTCCGTGCATTGGCTGCAGCGCCCTTGCGAGCTGCCTGGCGCTGCTCCCCTGCCCTGCTTGGTATTGACCATCCTAAAGCGACTCCACGCTCTCTGGCCGCTGCCAGAGCTGCGCGCGTGCGGTCCGATATCATGCGGGCCTCATGCTCAGCGACAGCTGCCATGACGTGCAGCAGGAAGCGGTTCGCTTCAGGCATGTCAGCTGCGGCGATCTCCACGCCGCTTTCCAGAAGGTTGGCAATGAAGGCGACGTTGCGCGCGAGGCGATCGAGCTTGGCAATGAGCAGGACCCCACCGATCCGCTTCGCTTCGGCCAGAGCGCGCGCGAGTTGCGGGCGGTCGTTCTTCTTGCCGCTCTCGATCTCGACGAACTCGGCAAAGATCTCCCCCTTGCCCAGAACATAGTCTGCGACCGCCTTGCGCTGTGCTTCGAGACCGAGGCCGCTTCTTCCTTGCCGGTCGGTGCTGACACGGAGGTAGGTGACGAACTTCATTTCGGTTTGCCCTGGGTGAACTTTTCAGCGAATGCGTCTACCGATCCGTATGTCGTCTTCACGTGCGACTGCACGAAGCGCATCATGTCACTGCCGCGCTCAGGCCAGTCATGATGCTCAAACATTCCAAGAAGCCCGCCGAAATGCTCTCTGGCGATCTGATGGATGACCTTCGCATCCCAACCAGGTCCTCGTTCGGCGTCCCGCCATCGCTTCGCGATCGCCAGCAGTTCGTCTTTACGAGCTGCGGGAATACGGACGCAAACTTTCTCGACGGTCATCGTGCACCTCATGGGGGATGTAATACATCCCTGATACGCCAGAACTGCTGAGACGTCAATGGGGGATGTGCTACACCTCCCATAAATCAGACGCTCGTATAGACACTCTACGTCGGTAGAGTCTTCATACAGCTTGGAGAAGGCGCACGTAAATACGTAAACGCACATTCGCGGAAGATGGGCGTGTCCTGCCTTCTCTGCTGCCTGAGGGCCAGCTCCGGCACTGAACTCATCAACCGCGTCTCTGAGATGCCATCCAGGCAACCGCGGGCCACCCTCACCACGTAACTGCGCATATGCCCAATTGCGCGGATGCGACGTTGCGCGGCTGCGTATTTGCGTTAGGATGGGTTCATGAAAACCATCGTCATTGCTGCTCAGAAGGGCGGCGCCGGGAAAACTACCCTCGCGCGCAACATCGCCGTAGCCGCGTCTCAGGACGGACTACGTGTGCTGTGCTTTGATCTTGACCCCCAAGGCTCGCTCAGGGCGTGGTGGGAAGGTCGCCAAGCAGATACACCTGCCATGCTGGAGAGAGACCCTTCTCCAGAGGCGCTCAGGGCCACGCTGAAAGCCGCGCACGCCAAGTTCGACCTCTGCGTCATAGATACGCCTCCTGCAGCTCCGGAGTGGCTGTCAGAAGCCCTGGGAGCCGCAGATCTCGCGCTGATCCCTGTCAGGCCGTCACCTGATGACCTGCGTGCTGTAGGAGCAACCATCGCTGCCGTTAATCACGCCCGGGTGCCGTTTGCGTTCGCACTGTCGCAGACGCCGAGGGCGAAGATCACCGAGGAAGCCGCGCGTGTCCTGGCGCAGCATGGTCGCGTGGCGCCGATCAACATCGCTCAGCGTGTCAGCTATGCGGAAACCGGGGCAACAGGGCAGGGGGTCACCGAGACCTCGGATGGCAAGGCTGCGGCAGAGATCACCGCTATCTGGACCTATGTGAAGGGCATTCTCCATGGCTAAGAAGGCTGTAACTCTCGACGGACTGCTGAATACGGAGAATCGTCCAGCCGATACCGGTATTCCTCAGCGTGGGTCCGAACCTGCAAGCGCCGCGACGAAACCAGCACCAAAGAAGCGGGAAGGCGAGAAGCGCCTCACGCTTGCTCTCGATGGCGAGACATACCGCCGTCTTCGGATGCATGCAGCCACGACGGATCAGACCCATCAGGACATTCTGGAGCGCGCACTTGCGGAATACTTGAAAAGCGTAAACGCATGATTGCGTAATTACGTATAGTTCTCCACCCCTAGCCAGTTCAGGTGAGGCGCTAGGGAGGGTTGAACTTGAAAAGTGTATCACTAAGTGATAGGGGTGATGTGAGAATCTTTCTGGAGAAGCAGTTCAGCCGGTGGGCCGCAGACAAAGCTATCGGCGACGAGACCCTGATCGAGACGGCCGAGGAGGCCTTCAACGGAAACGTTGATGCCGATCTGGGTGGCTACTTGTTCAAGATGCGCCTTGCTCGGGAAGGGAAGGGTAAGTCGGGAGGCTACCGGACGATCATCTGCTTTCGAAAGAGCGACAGCGACAGGATCTTCTTCCTGCATGGTTTCCCAAAGAATTCGAAGGGCAACATCACGGCGAAAGAGGAGAAGGCGCTGAAACTGGTCGCGAAGTCGATGCTCAAGCTTTCGGATGACCAGATCGCAGAACTCGAAAAGGCCGGAGCGATCCGAGCGTTGAGAAGGGCAGGGCAATGAAGAAGCACAGCGATATTCTGGATATGGCGCTCGGCCTCGCGAATGACCTGCACAAGGTCGGCGCCATGGACAAGGCGACCCTACGCGAAATCGAGGAACTGGCAGTTCCGCAGGTCAAGCAATTCAGCGCCGCCGATGTGCGCGCCATTCGCGAGAAGAACCGGGTCAGCCAGCCCGTGTTCGCGAAGTATCTGAACGTAGGCCCGAGCACGGTGTCCCAGTGGGAGCAGGGCAAGAAGAAGCCGAGCGGCCCCTCTGCGCGCCTGCTCGACGTCATTGCACGCAAGGGGATTCAGGCGATCGCGTGAGCTTACTTTTCGGCGCGCACGAACTTTCGAAAGATGCGCGCGAAGCTTCCATCACCGCGGGCTGCTCCCCGTTGCTCTCCTAACCCCTCATGGGGAACGGGAACATGTCAAGGCCGCAACAGCCCGAGCCACCACGCCTTCTCCTAACCCCTCATGGGGAACAGGAACTGCTAGCCAAGTATGACCGCGCACTGGACCCGCTCCGCCTCCTAACCCCTCATGGGGAACAGGAACGCGGCTTGCTGGAAGTCAAGACCAAGCTGCCACACCTCTCCTAACCCCTCATGGGGAACAGGAACCCGCGCCGGTCCAGTCACCCACGGCGACGGACAGGCACACTCCTAACCCCTCATGGGGAACAGGAACGCCGTCGCGGGCCGGTCGCCAATGTCGGTGCTGGCCCCCCTCCCTCCTAACCCCTCATGGGGAACAGGAACCCGTATCCATACCGGGTCACGCCGCACACGGTCAGCTTCTCCTAACCCCTCATGGGGAACAGGAACTGTCGTTGAACATCCAACGCATGCTGCCCTGCTCACTCTCCTAACCCCTCATGGGGAACAGGAACCGGGGCCGGGAAGCTTGACGCCGTTGAGGCCCGTGATCTCCTAACCCCTCATGGGGAACAGGAACCGAAATCATAAAGGATGGTGTCGCGCACCTTCCATGTCTCCTAACCCCTCATGGGGAACAGGAACCTGAATGCAGGACAGCGCGTCAATCTCGCCCTCGGCTCCTAACCCCTCATGGGGAACAGGAACCGCCCCTCGGTCAGCGCAAAGCCCACCGCCCGAAGGAACTCCTAACCCCTCATGGGGAACAGGAACGAGATCGTCGCCATCATCCCATCCCGCGCGCACCGTCTCCTAACCCCTCATGGGGAACAGGAACGCGTGTGATGCCGACGAACTGCAGGCTCGTGAACAAATTCTCCTAACCCCTCATGGGGAACAGGAACACGCCGAACGTCTCCGCGCATAGTGGCTGCTTGATCTCCTCCTAACCCCTCATGGGGAACAGGAACTTCGGATCGGAGCGCGGTGAACTGGCGTCCAGCCAGCTCCTAACCCCTCATGGGGAACAGGAACAGCCTGCGCGCCTTCCGCACCCTCGCCCACAACCATCTCCTAACCCCTCATGGGGAACAGGAACCGGCCTTCGCAGCGGCGTTGCCGTCATCATCTTCCGGCGCCTCCTAACCCCTCATGGGGAACAGGAACGCCACCGCGACCTCGCGCTTCCACGTCTTGCGGTCACTCCTAACCCCTCATGGGGAACAGGAACGCGCAGATCATCCCGATCAAGGCCCTGTATTTCATCTCTCCTAACCCCTCATGGGGAACAGGAACGGGCGTCAAACGGCAGTTCGCAACCTGCTTCATGCTCCTCCTAACCCCTCATGGGGAACAGGAACCTGCGCCGCCGCAAGCAGCCTGTCGTGGTCAACAACAGCTCCTAACCCCTCATGGGGAACAGGAACGGGCTTTGAGGGCGCGGCGATCGCGTTCGACGCCTTCCTCCTAACCCCTCATGGGGAACAGGAACACGGAAATTGCGCAGGCAGCGCAGCTTGTAGAAGTCCTCCTAACCCCTCATGGGGAACAGGAACACGCTGCGGCGCGGCCAACGCGGCGGGCTTGTGTGTGCTCCTAACCCCTCATGGGGAACAGGAACCGGGCCACCAAGACAAAGACGCGGGATAGCGTGTTCATCTCCTAACCCCTCATGGGGAACAGGAACACCTGTAGCTTCCCCGCCGAAATCAGGTCACCCCGAAGCCTCCTAACCCCTCATGGGGAACAGGAACCGCTGGTGCCAGGGTTTCGACGCATACAAGCATTGCATTCTCCTAACCCCTCATGGGGAACAGGAACTGTGGGATGGCGTGACGTGGAGCAATGATGCGGGCGTCTCCTAACCCCTCATGGGGAACAGGAACCAGATGCTCCTTGCGGGTCGAGCGCGCACTCAACAACTCCTAACCCCTCATGGGGAACAGGAACGCGCGCGTGCAGCCTCCAGACGGGGCGTTTCGGCGGCCTCCTAACCCCTCATGGGGAACAGGAACTCTCAGTTCCTCGCGCAACTGCCCGAGTTCGCGCAGCTCCTAACCCCTCATGGGGAACAGGAACCCGGCGCCCAACAAAGTAGGCGAGATACACCCGCCCCGCTCCTAACCCCTCATGGGGAACAGGAACCGGGGCCGGTCACGTCAATCGCCCATGTCTGCGGCATCTCCTAACCCCTCATGGGGAACAGGAACCCGTTAAATTCTGCGGCCGGTCCAGACCCGTCCGTGTTCTCCTAACCCCTCATGGGGAACAGGAACCATTCACATTTCAATATCTTGACTCACCCAGCCACCCAGAATCCCGGAGTTCGGGTGATCACATGGCAGCAATTTCGACTACCGTCGTCAAGGTTTTTTTCACGATGTCAATCCGAAGCTCAGAGTATCAAGGATCCCATACTGTGGTGCAAGAGGTCTCGCTCTTCGAGAGCACCGTTCCCGTGGTTTTTCGAGAAGCTGGACGCCTTGACATTATGCCTGTTCTTCGCGCTGAACTGAAGGATCCGATCACCTGGAATTGCAAGTCGAGAGAGACTTCTTCGCAGCTTCATGTATTCGGATTCAGTCAGATCACCTGCGAATACGGAGTTCTGCTCATGGGTCAGGAATTTCGTCAGAAGCTTCCTGTAGGTTTCTGTCCGATCAGCCTGGACATCATAGGTGATGACCAAGAACATCAGATCTTCCTGCGCCAAGGCCGATAGGCCGCGATGCCGAGGATGTCACGCTCGATCGCCAGAGCCTCGGAACGGATGATTTCCCGGTATGACTCTTCCCCCTGAACCCGCTCTTCGGTTTTCTTAACCCAGATCTCTAGCGTTTCGGCGCGTCCCTTCTCGGAAAGGCGGCACACACCGTCTTCCTGGTGAAACCAGTTGTCCTGCATCCGCCCCTTGAGCACGGCCTCGAAGATGATCGTGTCGCAGATGGCTGGCTTGAATATCTCGGACAGATCAAGCGCAAGCGATGATCGAGCTTCGCGCGCGGCATGCAGGAAAGATATGCTGTCGTCGAGATGAGTCTTGGAGATTTCGTTCTTGACCAACGTATAGGCGAGACCGTTGAACCAAGAGATCAGGCAGTTAATCGGATTGTTCGGAGGCCGCCGACGCCTTGGGCCAAAGGCGAGCCGTTGATCGATCAGTGGCCAGGCCTCGTAGTAAAATGCCCTGATCTGTCCTTCGTGGCCCATCAGGGCTTCAACTCTGTCAGCCTTCGGCAATCGTTCCGCAATCGCCTCGATACCCGATATCGATAGATCGATGCGCGTATTGCCGCGATACTTCCGATAGCGGAGGTTAGCGAGAATGTTCGCGGCAGCGCCTTCCACGATCAGGCGGGCCAATCCGAGCCGGCGCGAGCGATCGGTGAAGGCGGAAGACTGAAGCACCCTGACCCGCCCTGAGGATGGGGAACCCTTCGGCTCGAAGGTCCCCGTGACATTCCCGTTCCAGTCAAGGATCGTCATCCTTACCCCGTTGCGTCCGCACAGGCCGAGAACGGCCGTTGTCAGCTGCGCTTCACCGGCGACGATGACATGCTTGAGCCCTTCGATCGGAACCCGCCGACGCGGTGCGGCTGCAGGGATCACGACGAGCGTGGAGTCCTCGCGGGCGATCTTGACGTCCTTGGTGAGATAGAGAGTTTCCATTTTCAATATCCGCAGAGCATGCGATAGGAACACGAGCCGCAGATCGGCTTTCGCCCCGCGGGCGGCGCGACAGGCTCACCGGCGAGGGTAACGAGGCGCTCTGCCATATCGTTCATGGCGTCGATGTCGGCACGGTCGATCAGAACCGGTAGATGCTTTCTGCCTCCGGTGATCTCGTTCGCCGCCGTCCACTTCCGTCCCGTGGCTGCCATGAGCAGCAGGGCGTAGAAGCGGGTCTGCGAGGAAACAGCGGACCGCGCGCCCACGCTCCCCTTAACCTCGATCACTTCGGCTTTCTCCCAATTTATCCGATCAGGGGCGAGGCCCATCAGGCCTTCGACGGATCGATCCCGGGCCTTGTGGAGATCATGACCGACAGATCCCTTGCGCATCCGCTCCTCAAGATGCGCGTAGTCGATCCGATGCAGATGAAGCCAGGCGCGACGGGTGCAGAGGTCGAGGTGCTGGAACAGCAGGCCATGCAGGTCCCCTTCCTGGACCAGATCGCGAAACCGCATCACGGACTCGCGCCAAGCGCCAAGATCAGAAGATGAGGGCTGCGCCATCCATCAGGCCCTCCTCCTGGGCGAAGGGAACGATCCCCGTCAGCCGGACCAAGGTGGAGGCTGCGTGAAGAGCGCTCTCCTGAGCTCCAGAAAGCGCAGGGTCGTTCATCTCTGCACCCGCGGCACGGAGCCAGGCCTCCTTCATACCGAGAAGCTCGAAAGTCATCCGCCGACCCGTGTGTGGGAAGAGCGCCTCCTCTGTTCGCTGGACGAAGCGGCCGCCGAGCGCGCCTTCGACCTCGATCAGGGGGCGGTCAACCTGGACCTCGATGGCACCATCGGGGTTGATGCGGGCAGGACTGCGCAACAGGTCTTCGGTCGAGGCATAGAGAAGCCACGGGATCTGCTTGCGCCGTCCGAAAGGATCCACGAGGGTGACCTTGGGAAGGATCACGCGCAGCCGCTTCGCCTCATCCAAAAAAGCCCGGAGCCATGTCCGTGCTGTGTCGAGGTTAGTGCGCTCGAGATCGCCGAGCAGCGCTCCGATCCGGGCTGCATGACGCGGCCGAAAACTCCGCAGAGTGTCGCGCATACCCTTGTAGTGGGTCTTCTTCTCCAGGGCGGCCCAAAAGAGACCGGCCACCCAGATCGCGGACTGCGGCATGCGCCGGAAGCTACCTCGCTCGTCATCCAAGGATGCAGGGGTGACATCGAAGCCCTGGCGGACCGCGCGCAGAACAAGCCCGTTGAAACGGTCGATCGGGATGACGGGCGGCTCGCCGTCGAGCTCCATGCGCAGCTTGCGCAGCCAGCCATGCCGGTCCATCGCCCGTTGCGAGGCTTGGACTACCACGGTGCCGGGCAGGTCTCCTCTGGCGACACGCCCGATGCGCTGGACGAGGGAGCAGGCATCGTGGCCGGGCTCCATGATGATCAGCCCCGCCTTGAAGGTCACGCCCATCTCGATGCTCGAGGTGGCGACGAGAACCTTGAAGCCACGCGGATCGGTGTTCCGACCGATGGTGAAGAGTCCATCCATCTCACGAGAGACGCTGTCATCCGACGAGTTGACCGCAAGCCGCTGATCCGGTCCGACGCCGATACCTTCGAACCATTCGGCGAGTTGGAGCTTGTCATGCAGGAGCTGGCGCACCGAGTCATAGATGAGGACGACTTGGGCCCCATCATCCTCACGCGCCATCGTGCTCAGGATAAGAGCCCGATGTGTGTTCAGGGCGTCGAAAAAGCCATCCCCGGTCTCGATCCGGACCTCCACGTCGCCATGGATCGCCCGCATTCCGGCCGTCTCTTCCGGGTCACCGGTCACCACGACCTCCTCGGCGATCGCGATCACGTCTTCCGGGATCCCGAAGCTGGTGAGCGTCGTCTTCACATCGATCGGCGTGGCCGACAGGAAAGTGATCTTGGCCGCGCCGATCGCCTGCGCCGTGATCGTGGCAAGCGCACAGGACAGCCCCATCCCGCGGGCGTCGATGGTGTGGAATTCGTCGAAGACCACATGCGTGAGGCGCAGAAGGTCGAGGATGTTCTCGGGGTCCTGACCATCCTTCCGCAGCGCCGGATTGAGCAGATACCAGGCGACGCTCTCGGGTGTCGCGATGATCATGAAGCCGTCCCTGGCGCCGCCGCGTTCAGCCCTAGCCTGCGCGATCCTCAGATCACGGGTCTTGAGGCCTGGGTTCTGCTCTTCCTGCTTCATCCGGGCATCCGAGGTCCAGACCATGACCTGGGACTCGGCCGCAGCACGGTCCATACCCTCTCGCATCAGATCCGAGACGAGTCCCTCGGAGAGGTTCTGTGCCAGGCGACGCGTCGGGACGATGAAGAGGATCCTGTCGCCGCGCTCCCGCATGCCCTTCTGGAAGGCATAGCTCTTCCCCGCGCCCGTGGGCGCGGAGAAAATCCGCACCTTTGCCGGATCGTCCAGCATCCGTGCCTGCAGTGGCGACAATCCAGACGCAGGATCGGACGGAACGGCATGCCGCGGAATCGTGAAGTCGAGCGCTTCCTTCATGGCCTGCCGCCTTCGAAGCCGCGCCAGGCGCCGACGATCTCGGCCGCGGCGGCAAGTTCCATCGGCCTGGTGAACTGCATATCGTAGAGCGCAAAGACATCGACCGACAGAGCTTCCTCGGTTCGGGGGTCCATGCCAAAGAGATTCGCGGTATGGGCGTTCAGTCGGACATGGGAGGGATCATTGGCGCGCGTGAGCGCGACAAGGCCGCCGAGATGGCGCCCGGTGCGCACAACGATCTGGCCGACCTCGCGCCCCTCCTGCCGCGAGACCATATCGAAGGGATCCGGGCCGAAGATCGCACCGTCGTAGACGACGCCGGGTGGAACCTCCTGGATAAAGAACCATGTCTTCAGGTTCCCAGTGCCGGTCGCGTCCATGATCTTTTTCGGATAGCCGCCCTCGGCATCGAGGTTCAGGCGCTTCCCGATCGGTGGCAGAAGGGCAGGATTTCGTGCCTCGAAGACCGAGCAAAGCCAAGGAAGAGCTGCCAGATCCCGGCGGTAATCCTTCTCGGGAAGGACAACCGAAGGGCGCAACGCTCCGAGCGCCCCGCCGATCGCATAGCTCATGGACCTGTCAGCCAGGAACCTGGCTAGGGTGGCGGTCCCCGAAGGAACCGCCAGACTGTGGTAGTGGAACGGGGTCAGGGTGACCGCCGTGACCGGTGTTGCCTGAGGGGCGGGCATCAGCTGACCCCATCGAACCAGAGATCGAAGTAGCTGCGCAGCTTCGCGGCGGTCTCGGTGTAACCCGCAGCCATGACCTCATCCCCGCCTTCCAGGCGATCGATCAACGCCACCTGGGCCGCATGAACCTCACGGCCCTGGACTTCGACACTCCAGGCAGCGCGATGCGCTGCGGCGAGGGCTTCCACGACCGCCGTCGCGTCGGAGCCGTCGATCAGCTGGCCGCGCAGGGTCTGAAGGGCAACATAGGGGCTGACAAGATCGCGCTCGAAGCGACCGCCATAGATGCCCACGATGTGGTTGCGGACGTTGATCCCATAGATCGAGGTGGCCCCGCCATAGGCGCCTGCAAGGCCAACGCTCAGGAGCAGGTGTTCCAGCGCCTCGATCGGGGCGGTTCGGCCATTGAAAGAGATCGTCTGGATCAGGAGCGTCCCGGGCTTGATGAAATGGCGCTCGAAGATGTTGGTCGAGTTCTTCTTGCCCTGGGCATCGAACAGCGACCCATCCTCGGAGGCCCGGTTGTGAAAGGTCAGATCCACCGCATCGCCGTAGTCCTGAACCGACACGGCATCCGAATACTGGGCCGCGGCTTTCACCGGCAGGACCCGCGAACCGTGGTTGGCGCTGTCCCCGAAGACGAAGGCATTCAGATCGAACTTCGCCGAGGGCCGCTCGTTCTTGTGGAAGGCCGTTCGGTTCTGCGGTGACACGCCTCCGGCGTTGAAGTGGCGCAGGACCTGAAGGCCGCGCGCCCGCTCCCCGAACTTGAATTTGTTGGCGACCGCCCGGACATGTCGGCGGCCGGCAACCTCGATGTCGGTGATCTCCGCATCGGCATTGCGGAAGGAGGCCGGCGAGATGACCTCACGGACCAGCACGATCGAGACGGAGCCCAGGTTCTTGAAGGCCGGCTGGGCATAGGTCTTGCCGTCAGTGTCGGTCGCCTCCGAGATAAGGGCGTCTATATCGCCCATGAAGGGCCGAATGGAATGGAACGTCATGACAAGGGTCTCCTCTGAAAAGGTCATGCAGTTTCAGCGGGGGCTGGCGCATCAGCGATTTCCCGGCGCCGATAGGACTCTGTCTCGAATGCCACTTGGTAGACCGCCATCGCGATCCGGCGCGCCTTCGAGGCCGGAGGCCGCGACTTGAAGGCGACTGGCCAGACCTTTTCGACAAAGATCGTCGCAGCCTCGGCGGCGGCCTTGCGCGGGAACAGCAGGCCACGCTCCTTGCCGCGCCAGGCCATGCGCGACGAGCGATCGAATTCGTTTTCGAGGCTTCCGGCGATGGCGGCGACAATGGTCTCGGTGCCGTTCTGATTGATCGTCTTCACGCAGGATTCGAGCGCCTCCAAAGCGATGCGCAGACCGAGGGTCCGCTCGGCATTGCTGGCCTCGCGGCGCGGTGCGCCCTGCACGCGCGTCATGGCGCGCGCGAAATCGATGATCACGTTGTCGGTCTCGGTCATGGGGATATCCCTGCTCCTGGCTGTTTCCTGAAGGGTGATCTTAAGGCTGGTCAGTCGCGCGGCGGCGGCCTCGGTCATGCGGTTTATAGTTGCCAGAGCCTCGCAGGCCGCTCCGAAGCGGGTCGCGGGATCGGCAAAGCGAAGGGCAACCTCGATGCCGATATTGGATGTCTCCATCATCTCCTCGACCACGCGCAGCATACGTGCAGCGCCCGGAAGCTGCTCGATGCGTAAGGACCTTCCACCAAGGCCACGTTCGATGGCGGGTGGCAGGAAATCGAAATGAACGAAGGCGTTCTGCGGCTCGGGCAGGCCGCGGAACACATGCACTGGGCGCCCCATGCGCTGCGCAGCCAAGATCATCATGCGCGCCATCTTGACGGACTCAGCCGTTTTCGTGGGGATCGAAACGTGTCGACCGAACATCAACAGTTGCCCGAAGGTCTGGGACTCGGGGTAAACCAACTTGCCCGGCTTCACTTCCAGACGCGCGAGATCATATTGGTCGAGTTGGAGGAAATCCTGGCTGGCAGCCATGTTCAGCGTGGCGAAGAGGCCCATCGCAGTTGGCGTGGAGATATAGGCCGGCACATCACCGGAACGTCCCTCGCCAAGTAGGCTGCGCAGCCGATGCTCCGCTGCGGCCGGCGCCGCGACCAGCGTCTGCGACTTGGAGCTGTCGAACGCCTCGGGACGTCCTTCGCGCCCCGAGAAGGCGCTGGTCTTCAGTCCATCGAGGCCGGATTTCGTGTCGATCCGGCCTTCGAGATCTACAGGGATGTTGGTGAAATGGCAGCGACCAGGGGCGTTTTCATCTGCCGCGATATAGCTGCGCTTCAGGATGCCTGACAGCCATGCCTCAGCGGCATAGGCAAGGGAAGACCCCGCTCCGGCGTTCTTGGCAAGGAGGCCTTCGCGGCCCTCTCCGTCGCCGCAAAGCCACAGATGCAGCAGACCGTCATTGCCGAGAATGGCCTCCTCGAAGTCGTTGTCCTGCGGGATCAGGCAGGCCGCGAAGACCGAGATCAGGGTCTGACGGCTGAGCTTGTGGGTGATCGACAGGATCCATTCAGGGATGTCATACCCTGCGCATTCCAGGGCGTTGCGCAACTCGTCCTCTCGGATGGTCGCGTCGGGGACGCGCTCCGAGAGGGTCCTGTCCTTGGGCTCTTGGCAGCCAAGCCCAACCGCGAGCGCTGCAGCCCTGGTCCTCAGCTCGCGCAGCATGTCAGAATTGTCGTCTCGGACCGGCCAAGGCTGGTAGTGTCTACCGGAGAATTTCTCAAGACCCGCAAAGTTGGCCGGGAAATCGAACGGCAGGAAGGTCTCGTCGACCCCGTCGCGCAGGTCCTCACCTCCCGAGAGCAGGTCGACATTGATGAACAAGGCCTTCGAAGCCTCTCTTGAGTCGCCGGTGAGAACCTCGATGAGGTCCCTGTGGTCTGCACCTCCGTCGAGGATATTGCGCGTGCCGCGAGGGTTCGTGATGACGCGCATCTTCAGGTTCAGGCGTCTGGTCGCGCGCGCCGTCGCTGTCTCGATAACCTGCTCGGCAGCGCTCTCGCGAATGATGGCGAGCAGATCCCCATCATGGTGCGTTTCGATCAATGGCGGCATGCCCGTGATCTCGACCGTCGCCCGCGACAGGGCGCGCTGTAGATCGCTCAGAAGGAACGGGGTGTGCGGTGACCGGACATGGATCGCCCGCCACCCGGACTTCAAGGCGTCGCTGCGAAGGCCGGAAAAGGTGGAGAGCTCGCTTACGATCACATCAATCCCCTTGTCCGAGTCGAGGAAGATGCCATCGAGACGATCAGCGAGCCGGACATAGGTGCAGTCCCCGACCTCCTGTGAACTCAGGAGCCGCATGCCAGGGCGCAGCGATCCGCTTCGGCTGACCTCGACACCATGAATCATCGACAGCATGTCCGCCGGGATCATGCGAACACCGGACCAATCCATGAAAGACTGGATCCTGTATCGCTGGATCAGGAGATCGATGTCGTCAGTCGACAGATCTTCGCTGCGCTCCTTCCCGAGCATCTTGTCGGCATCATGGAGGAAGCCGATGACGATGGCGCGGGCGACCCGTGTCCGAATCTCCGTCTCCGCAACGCTGGCACCACGCAGATCGATCTCGGCGAACACCGCCGCACCGCGGGCTACGGACACGATATGGTCGAGAAGGCTGACGTTGCGAAACCGCTTGCGAGTCTCGAAGGCCGGGCCGGGGACATACCCGCCCTTGCCGGAGATGCGCATGAGCCACGGAGACCGGTCATCGATCCGCTTTCTTGCCAAGATGTCGCGCGCAGCCTTCTCGCTCAGAAGCCTTCCGTCCCGCGCACGCTCTTCCGGACTGAATGCTCCCCCGATCACCACCCGGCGCGTGAATTCCTCGAAGAGTTCTTTCGAATGGATCAGCATGGTGACCTCATGACATCAGGGCTGGGCAGCCGTTCCCGGCGCGGGTTTTCGCCCCGAAGCCAGCGAGGTAGGCAAAACGGACATCCTCGGGGTTGCCCCGGAGGGTCAGCGGCACGATGAAGCCAGGCAGGATGAGGCTCCTACCGTTTTTCAGCCTCCGGTAATGGGTGAGGTGCTTGCGTCGGCCGTCGATCCTGGCACTCAGGGGGTCAACGGAAACTGACAGGTCCAGCCTGCGAAAAGCGCGTTTCTCGAGGCCAGCCTTCATGACTTCGGACAGTGTGGAGGTCGGGAGGTTTTCGCAGAAGACGGTCTTTTCTCGCCCTGCCTTCTTGGCCATCAAGACGAAGGGGCTGATGAAGGTGATCATCACCTCTTCGGTGCCAGGGACGAGTTCGTCCGCAACCGAGATTGTCGCACCATCACCGTCGATCCTGTCGCCATTTCCGGACCGGACGGAAATCGTGGGTGGATCGAGGCGCGTCATCGCCTCGGCAAGCTCCTGATCGGGCGTCGAGACGACCACCGATCGGACCAGTCGTCCCTTACCCTCCAGGATTTCCCCCTCCATCCCGAAGGTCCATGGCGCCGCCCGCTCGCCGACAAGTCGAGAGGACGGAATACCGGCGGCTGCCAATCCGGCAACCAGGGCAGCGTTCATGCTGTCTGTGAACCTCACGGGTCGAGGTCCGCTTGAGAACCGGATGCGGATGCGCATGCTCTCCCTCCATTTTTCTTGGGAAACCATACTTCAGCTTGCGATAACCACAAATGATTATTAGTGTATATAATTCGCACACAATGGATAATCTATAATGGATGGCCTAATAATCGAGTATCTTGGGTTCTGGGAGGGGAATCTGAGCGCTTCCAGGGTTGCCAACACCCTCGGCATCACGCGGTCGCATGCTCAAAGGCGGGTCATTGACGCCTACACTTCCAAGCATCCGAGGCGGATGACAAAGGTCGGAGTGAAGTGGGCATTTCCTGATGACACCGAGCCGGACAGCCTTGTCTATGCGCCAACCACACCGGACGAGATCTTCGGTCTTGTCCTCGGCGAAAAGATCATCGCGAACTCGTCGGGAGAGGCCGCGCGCTTCGGTGTCCCGATCGAAGACCTCCCAACGAGCGTGGGTCATGCGACAAGAACTAGGGTTTTCCGTGAAATTTATCGCGCCTGTGCGAACAAGCGAGCCGTGCTGATCAGTTATGTCGCCCGCTCGGGCGTGAATTCCTATGTCTTCAGTCCCCATACGCTCGTCAGAGCGGGCCCGAGGCTCCATTTTCGAGGACATGTGGAGGGCGTAAATGAGGGAAGATCTGGTTTTGTCGACATTGTTCCGTCCAGAACGGTGAGCGTCGACACGAGCAAATCCGACCGGATCGGGGTCGAAGGGGATCTTGAATGGGAAAGACGAGTGGATCTGGAATTCGCTCTCAACAGCTCCCTTCCACAGCCAATCCTCGATCAGGTCATGATCGAACACGGCGGTGCTCCCGGTGGCGACCCAAATACGATCCAACTTAAGGTCTCTCGAGTCCGTTCGGCACTTGCTCTTTATGTCACTCGAGAGGTCCGCCACCGATGGTTTGGCGATCAGCTTCTGCAGGTTTGGCTGCCGTGCAGCCAAGGGGAAAAAATGGATGCTGGGTTTGGACCGAAGACTTCGGGGACAACTTTTTCTGGAATTTCGTAGGGCATCGGTTCGAGGAAAAGGTAGAAATTGTCCACCCTGAGCCGGAAGCCAGCGCCTCGCTCATCTGCGCCAGCAGATTGAACAGATTGAACTGCTCGGCCCCAGCCAGCTCCGCCGAGCTAGCGACATGGCCGAGCGCCGCAATGCCGACGCCGCCTCCCCCCCCCGGCAGGCTAGACCGCCTGGCAACGGCTGGGCCACATACACTCTTCAAGCTCCTCGCCGAGCTACAGATTTCAAGCGGCCTGTCCAGATGTGATCCCGTCTGCTGCTCCAAGCCGCTCTGGGACCAAGGGACCGCGGGGCCAGTGGGACCAGCCCCGCGGAGATCACGATCAGTCAGGCTTGTAGGCCCTGACGCGCGCGATGTTCACCGTGTAGAGACGCGGCCGACCCGGAATGGCGCGCGGCGCCTTGCGCATCAGACGTCCTTTTTCGCCCGGCTGCATCAGCTGCATGTCGATGAGCGCCCGGGCTGCCTTGGTTCCGTCGGCGCCCGCGAAGATCGACGACCAGGTCTGAACCGGCAAGTAGGCATGCGTAGCGTCGCACCAGCCGAGCGGCGTGACGGAAGCGGACTGGGCCACGGACGGATCGGGCAGCGCGTTGAGGTTGGCAGTGAGGAAGTCCTTCAAGGGCGTCACATAGTCCGCGACAGCCTCGCGCTTCGTGCCGTAGCGGTGGTCATACCAGTCGAGGAACGCCTGCCTTGCCGCGTCGCGCGCGGCATGCTCCATCCATCCGGTAAGTCCCATGTTCGTCGCCAAGGTGCCTGCAACAGCGATGGTCGAGAAGCGCCGTGCGACGCGGGTGATCTGACCGTCCGGGGCGCTCGGCAATTCGGAGGTCCACTTCCGGGCGAGATCGCTCACAGTAGCATGAACGCGCCCAAAGCCACCCGAGGTCGCACCGATGAGCCGTTCGACGAAGACCCGCCCGGGCGCACCATGGTAATCTTGCACCGCGTTCAGCACCGTGTCCGCGAACTCGGCGGCGCTGGCGGCACCGTTAAGATTGTCGAAGGCGCCATGGGTGCGGCAGTCCGCTTCGACGTCGATCAGCCGCACCTCGTGACCCGCCATCGCGCCGAGGCGCGCCTCGCGCAGCTTCTCCTCGACGCTGATCTCGCCGGAGGAGATCAGCGCCAGCCTCCAGCGGGCCTGGTCGGCCAGCACGACATCCTTGGTCATGCGCGCCTTGCCGGTGCCGTTGGCGAGCATGTAGATCGCCTCGTGCAGATCCCGGGCCGGGATCTCGGCGATCTCGTCCAGCGGCACCAGCATGTCGTTCAGCGTCGCCGCGATGGCTTCGAGGCCGCTGGAGGTGGCCCGCCACTGGGTAATGAGCCGCCGATCGCCCCAGACCGAGGCCGCAAGGTGCAAGAGCGTCGTCTTGCCCGACGAGGAGACGCCGCGGAAGTGCAGGCCACCGCCGTTGAGACCGAGCGGCGCCAGCAGCGGCCCGGAGAAGGCCAGCGACACGGCGAGGATCATCAGCGGGTTGTCGCGGCACAGGGTGCCGACCTTGGCCTTCCAGTCCTCGGCGGTGCCCTTCGTCACCAGGCCGGTGGCGATGCCAGTTGCCGGCGCCAGCGCCAGGACATCCGAAGCACTGATTACGTTGCTGCCGAGCGTGAAGGCCCTGTAGCTGTCATCGACCCAGCCCAGCTGCGGGACCGTCCGCAGCCGCTGAGCCGGTTTCCACGCATTCAGCAGAACGAGCAGGCTGTCCTTCGCCTCCTTGCCCCAGGCGAGTTCAAGGCCGTGATCGATCAACTTGGCGATCACCTCGGTCGGCCGCCGGAGCATACTGGCGTTGAAGACAGGGATCTCCACCCAGTCGCCGTTGCCATTGCGCAGACTGATCAGCTTGCCCGACCCCTTGCCATTGAGATCGTGAAAGATGGCATCGACACGCAGCGGCGAGCAGACAAAGACCGGATCGGCGGTGTCATCGGCGGGGATCTCGTAGATGCCGTCGGAGAACAGCGCGAAGCCATCGGGCATCGACACCGCCGGTTTCGTCGGCGACATCGCGGTCAGCATCACGCTGTCCGTGGCGCTGGTCGAAGCGGCAGGGGTCAGCGGGGCCAACGGGACCACATTGTCGGCGGCGTTGGTCGGCAACGCCGAGTTGGGCGACGGCGAGGCCGCATCATGCTCGGCAGTCGGTTCGGACACCTGCTCTTTGGCCGGCTCATGGTCGACGTCGGGCGCGGCCGGTTGCTCATCGGTCGGTTCGTCAGGCGCACGGATCGAGTTCAATTCCGCAAGCAGGCGGTCGTCCAGGCTCATCTCGTCCTTCGGCAAAGGGATCGGCGACTTCTTGCACGACGTCTCCGACACGCTATCCGCGCCGATCGCATACAATTCAGCCAGCAGGGGGTCTTCGTAGGCCATCTCATCCTCCGGGATGGGGCTGATAATCGGGACCAAGGATGCTTCTTCGTTCATCGACGAGGGCTTGGACTGTTCGGTCATGGTTTTCTCCTGATGTGCGCCGGAACGTCCGGCATGGCTGGGGTGGTCACGGCCTTGGGGGCCGCGTTCGGGGAAGATCGATGGTGGTTGGAAGAACCCGGTCGGCGGTCCCTGGTCCCGCCGGCCTCGGTCAAGCGTCGTGGGCGAGCGGTGCCGTGACGAAGTTGGCAGCAGGGGTCTTGCCGAGGCGCTTGTTCTCGTAGCTCTCACGCACGGTGGCGGTCATGGCATGGGAGATCCAGCAGAGGCGGGCATCGGCCGCCAGAGCGTGGAGCCGGCGCGTCCAGCGGCAGTCCTTGTGGATGTAGTTGTGCCAGCCATCAGCAGCGGTGATCACCTTGGACATGACCTGACGCGAGCCGCTGCGGCCTTCGACGTAACCGACGGCACGACGCATGGCCTCGTGGATGCGATGCTTCGGCAGACCGTTGGCGAGGTAGACACCGTGCAGATGCAGGCGGCCGTCCGGCCTGGTCGCTTCGAGCATCATCAGGATGGGCAACCTGCGCAGGTCATGCCGGTTGAACTCGCTGTTCATGCGCTTGCCGATCATGCGCATCGGAACCTCGGCGTGCCGGACACGTTCTTCGAAATCGGGTTTCATGTTCAGCGTCACCGCGAAGCCGCCGCGGCGCTGGGCATGACGGATGAGCTGGCGGTTGCGCTCCTCTTCGGTGAGCCTGTTCCAGGGGTGGAAGATCACAGGCAGGGTCGTGTGGATGTTCATCGGGTCTTTCCCTTCTGAGGCTGGAGGTGATGGGGGTGGGTAGAGCGGGGCACTCGACATCGATCCGAGACGCAAGCTGATGCGCCCGGCAGACAAGCGGGGACCGGCACGGCGCGGAGCACCGTGCGATAGACGTTTTTTTTGCGAAGGGTCGCAGGTGGCCCTAACGGTTGAGCCGAGGCTCATCCGAAAGCAAAAATGGGACCGATGAGGTCGCCAGGACCGGTGTCAGCGATCAACCAGGCCGGGCGGTAGTTCGACCTTCCACTGCGGCATCGTCAATCGGATAGTCTTGTCGAGTTCGCCTAGCAGGCGGTTCAATTCTGCCACTTTGGCGAACGCA
Source organism: Rhabdonatronobacter sediminivivens (assembly GCF_013415485.1). Classification (GTDB taxonomy): domain Bacteria; phylum Pseudomonadota; class Alphaproteobacteria; order Rhodobacterales; family Rhodobacteraceae; genus Rhabdonatronobacter; species Rhabdonatronobacter sediminivivens. The sequence continues at coordinate 21,375 of NZ_JACBXS010000043.1, forward strand.
GCACGCCTTGCCTCCGGGTCAGACAGGTCGGACGCCTCGATCTCTGAAATACGGGCTTTGATCTCGGATTTCTTGTAGTTGTTCACCTCGGATGCCAGATCGAAAACGGAATCGAGCATGCATCCGATCAGCACCTCGGCCTTGCCGAGCGACGAGCCGGCATACTGACCGAAGAAGTTCTCGGCATCATCTTGACCATCATCGCCGATAATCTCGTCAAGGGTGCTTTTCTCGGGGCCACTATCGTCCTCGAAAAGCAGTGCTTCCATGCCAGCAAGCTCAAGCGACTCAACGTAGGCGCTGCCGCGTTGATAGTCCGGCGGAAAGAACTCGAAGAACGGTTTTCTGAAGACGTCGCTGGGCGGGGTGGGCTGTTTCAGTTCCTCCTGTTTTTTCGCCTTCTGGCGTTCACGGTAGCGGCGGACTTTCTCGGCATTGGACAGTGGCATGGTGATTCTCCTCTGATGAATTACAGTTACACCAACACCGACACTATTCGCAACACCTATCTTGGGACCGGCATCATCTTACATGACGTCGCCGGGAGAGCTGCTTACGGCCTTCGTCGTGCCACCGCTCCAGGTCCATCGATCGACCCCGCTTCGCTGCCGTTTCCGAGGGGCAGTGGTATAGCCGTCATGGCCATTCCCGGTGTCCGACCGAGCCTCTTGGCTCAGGTCCGCATCCGGCCATCGGTCCCGGCATATTGCCTTTTCCAATCCCGATCCGAGCGGGAGCACCGCCCCTCGTCAGAGCGCGTGGGAGCGTCCCTGACAGGCATCTCGGTCGGGTCAGCCCTATACCGGCACCAAGCCACTGAAACGCGCTCAGCGCGGCTCTCAGGGCTTCCGCGTGGGTCCTTTGGTATGTCCCGAGGGATCACAGCACGTGCGCACACACACTGGACGCGACCCGGAAGATACCGAAGGGTGACCCCGACCGCGCGCTGGCTGCTTGACGGCATTGACCAAGCCGCTGCGCACGGCATACTCAGCCGTGAACGAGAACAGACCAGGACAGCCCATGATCGACGATGACGACGAGCCAAACATCGTGACATCCGGCAAGAGCATGACGGTGCTGAACGATGGTGTGCGCTTCAGGATCGAGATCTACCGGCTGGAGACCGACAGCGCCTGGACGCTCGAAGTGGTGGACCCGGAGAACACGAGCCATGTCTGGGACGAGCAGTTCGCCTCGGACAGCGACGCCTGCGACGCAGCCATCAAGGCGATCGAAAGCGAGGGCGCGAAGGCGTTCATGCGCGGTGACAACGTGATCCCGTTTCGGTCGTAGGATTTCTACGCATATTCGTCCCGCCATGGTTCCGCCGATCGACCCCACATTCGAGCAATTTCCGCAAGACGCCCGAGTGGGCACCGCGTAGGATTCCTACGATGGGCCATAACCGAGGTGCGTGGCGCCGATGCAGAGCCAGCCATCGATCCCGGCTTGCCGCCTTTCCCGATCCCCGTGGCAGCTGGAATGGCCACCACACCAGAGCGCCTGAGCGCGCCGCTGGCTGGCGCCTCGCCTGGGTGCTGCATATTGTGCCTGCACAAGCATGTGCACGGCCTCCAGGGCGGCTCCTGGTGAGTCTGCGATGGCACTGGAGGCCGAGGTGAGGCATTTACGCACCGCGATCCACCCTCGCTCGTTCTGCGGACGATCGGGCGTGCCGTCGGCCGCGAGCGCCAGTCTCGTTCGCGTTGACCGAGCCAAAATCCAGGCGTAGGTGAGCAAGCGAAAGATCGGATCGGATCAGCCCAGGGCCGCTGATAGTCTGGTGAGCCAAGTCAGCACCAGGTCACCCGATCGAGGCGTCAGACATTCTTTTGAAACACCTGCCCGGAACCGGAAACATGGACACAGACCCTGAAGAACCGAAGAAGTCACACGGCCTTTCTGAAACCATGAGAAATCTGATTCGGGAATACCTTGCGAAGCTCGAAGCCGACAATGAACGCAAATGCGCTGAAAGAAATGCGTTACGTTGGAAATCACAGCGCGACCCTGAAGATTATGAGCGACAGAAGGAACGGCAGCGGCAGGAGTATGCAGAAGCGCAGGGCGGCTCCGTGCGGCCCTATTCGAAGATCGAGGCCTCAAGTGTATCCGAGCACAAGGAGAAAGCACTCGCCCGCGATGCCGATCGCCAGAAAAGACGTTATGAGGATATGTCACCTGCTGACCGTCAAGCGAAGTCAGACCGCGCTGCGGACGAAGCATGGATAGCTCGCCGCCAGAAACGAGGCATGTCAGACGAGGAGATAAATTCCGCATTGGCCGCTCGTATCGTCGAGCGCAATGCCAGGCGCGCAGCAAGCCTGCAGCGGGATCCGGATGAGAACCCGAGCTAGGGCCGGTCGATCAGCGCGTGTGAATACGAGACCCTCCGACCGGGACGCTGTGTCTTCTCGCCGCAACTCTGTGTCGATCCTGTGACTAGAGGTGGAGTGCCCCAGGTGGGCCTCGCACCACCGGGAAGAACTTACCTGTTCAGTATACATGACTGGTGACCCCACGAGGGGCTGAGTAGAACATGCCGAGACGGTCAAGCTCTTCATCGGACCGAGGCAGCTTTAGATTCGCAGCGTGCCTGCAGGACGTTTCTCCGATTTTCTTGATTGTTATATGAAATTACAGATTCATGACTTTACATAACAATCAAGAAAATCGGAGAAACGTGTGTGGACGACCTGCTTCCGGCGAACCGCTCGGGTTAGCCCGAGTCCTGTTGCAGAAGAGTTTGAACTGTCTGCGGTCGTTCCGCGCGTGTTCGGTTTGTGTATGATGAACCCAGTCAGAAAAGAGATGGTTCGGCGTGTCTGAGCAGGTCTCGGGCTGGGACAGTATAGGCGGCGCGTCGTCATCACTTCACGCATCAGCACTGCCGAACCATTGGTGACCGCCTGATGCACCGCCAGACTCGCTGGGACGCTCGCTGAGGTCGACCCATGCTTCGGGTGGTGGTCGCGGTGCGGTCAGACCAGGAGGCCCGCCAGCGCGCGTTTCTGCGCGGTGCGGTGATCGCACGACCCCGCTGGCGCGAACCGGCGCTGCTGACCACAGAGCTGAGGCACGCGACCGCCAGCGCCGGGCGAGAAGCTTGAGGATAGCGGATCGGGCCTACAGCGTGGTCACCGTATCCGGGACAGGCTTGATGGACGCATTACCCTGGACCCAGAGCATGGTTGTGGCGCGCTGGGGGCCACTTGGGGTCAGCGCGCCCCGGAGGACGCAGCCATCCTGATCGCTGCTCAATGGACGACCGCGCCACGGCACTCTTCCGCGTTCCCTTTCACCGGACGACCACCGCGCATCTTCACCGTCACCGCGCACCGACCACGCGGAGCATCGCCAGACGCGCTGAGCCGGTCGCTGA
>NZ_JACBXS010000044.1 GCF_013415485.1 Rhabdonatronobacter sediminivivens
AAAGTGTTCCTCTCCGCCGTCGCGCTCGCCGCAACCGTCCTCTTCTGGCTTTGAATATCAATGAGTCTGGAGCCTAGAATCTTTCCCCTTTCGATTTGTGGTAGCGGAAACCAAGGCGACATTTACAACTGCGCCTGAAATAGTTTCAAATGCCCCCGAGCCGAGGGCCCCTACAAAATCGAGACAGTTATTCTCAATTATGTTCCGTCTCAAACCTTCGAAGCGCTTTAGATAAAGCCAGTTTTGTGGTGTTACTAGGCAGACTGTAGAGCCTTTGGCGGACATCCTGATCATCCGCTGAATCATCACGGTCGCCAAATCAGCCTTCGATAGCTCATACCGTCTACTTAGGTAATCAACGATTTTTGGATGCTGATTGTTTCTCCCAAGAAAAGGTACGTTTGTTGCTTGGAGAGTGTAAGACCGTCGCAACATCAATGCCGCATCAGCCATGCCCCTCGCGGAGAAAGCTCCTTCAGAAATTTCAGGTTCTGCGCGCCGTGCTCTTTCAATAATTGGGTTCAGAAATATTTCAATTTTCTTGAGCTTCTCAGACTCGAACAGATCGCCGCCCGATGGCTCAATTAGGCTTCCCAAGAATGGTGCCCGGGCGAAAAGGTCGTGAAGGGCCGCCAGCGCATATTCCAGCTCAGGTTTGCCATCTGCCAGCGCGATGAACTCCCGCTTGGGCAGTGGTGGTGGGGCACCAACCCACGCAATCTGAGGCAAAGGAAGAGACTGCCATTTGCCAATTCGCCAAGCGGTCAACGCGACCGCAAATGCCGCGATCTGCACGCATCGTCCGTCGATCTCCAACCCATGAAGGTTATCGCGCAATACTGCTGCAACCGCCTCGGGCGGTGACAGATGTTCTTCGGCCTGCCGCAGCGCCGCGAGGATCGCCAGCGCTTCGGTCAAGAAGTGCCCGGACCCGCAACAGGGATCGAGCATGGTAATTACCTTGGCCTCCTTCGGCCAGCCAGGGAAGGTGCCCGCTGCGGGTCGCCAGGGCCCATCCTCGCCCTCGCGCACGAAGCGCAGCATGTCGAAGCCGTAATCGGGCAGCGAACAGGCCGTACGGAGCGCATCCTCGTCCGCGGCGGTCTGCGCCAGTGTGGGATCTGCCGCCAGTACTTTACCGGCCCACCAGGCCCCGAGCGTGTTATGCAGCAGGAAGCGCACCATGTATGGCTCTGTGAACAGCTGCGTGACTGCCGGTAGCTCATCCGCCCCGATCTTCACGCCCGACTTGTTGACCGCATCCTTCTCGGCCGCGCGCCAAAACTGATAGGTCCAGCCCAGGCTGTCCTCGGCTTGGAAGACCTCAGCATCGAGCCCTGTGACGAGGCGGTGCAATTTCTGCGTATGGACCGGGTCGAGCTCGATCGCCAGGACCGGATCGTCGATGCGGAAGACCGCGGGCAACATCGACGCGGCATAACGTTCGGCGATCACCCACGGATCAGTCAGGCCCTCGGCTTCGGCGAGCTCCCGGCAGTCCTCCAGCGAGACCGGCACGTCATATTCCGGATTCCGCAGCAGCCCGCGCTCCGCCAGGAATCGCGCGAAAAGCATGCGGTGCCAATGCGCGTAGGCCGCCGCTTCAACCAGGTGCTTGGTTTCCTGCGTCTCGTCCGACTTTTTGAATGCGTCGCCCAGCGCACGGGCATGCGCGCGCAGGCGGCGGCGCAATTCCTTCTCAGGATCGTTCAGGTAGGAGGGCACTTTGCCGGCCGCGACGCCGAGGCGCTGGATGGCATCGCCCGCGCCTTCCTCGGCGATAATGCGCGCGTCCTTGACTGTCTTCTCGAGGGTCCGGCGCAGAGCGGTGGGGAGATAGCGGTTCGTCATGCGTCACACCTTCGGAATCACGGGGCCATCGCCCAACGACTTGGCGATCCGGTCGCGGACCTTTGCGAGCCAGTCGTCCAGCTCCGCCTCGCTCTTCAGCAGCGCGCCCGGCAGGTTCACGGCGCGCGCCTTGGGCTCCAGCAACGCGGCGGCGGCGGCCAGCGCATCCTCGATGCGCGCCGGCAGCGCCTTCACCATGTTCTCCCATTCCGACAGGCCGCGCTTCGATAGCGCCTCGGCAATCGCCTGCGGCGTGTCCACCGATGGCTTTTCCACCATCAGCAGCCCGCATTCCTGACGGATGCTGTGCTTCTGTTCTGGGGACAGCTTCGCCCAGGTCGGATCGTCGGCAAGCCGCTGCTCGCCTTTTTGCCACGCCGACTCCCAGGCCGCATGAGCGGCGTTCAGCTTCACCCGCAACGTGTCCGCCGCAGCAGAGATCAAGGGCGGCGCCGGATCGGGGTCGGCGAGCAACCGCCGGCCGTCCCGCAGATCGTCAAGATCGCCCTGTTGTTCCGTGGCGCCCAGGGCGACCAGACGTTCCGCCAACCGCCAGTTTGGCAGCCGGTCGCTGATCTTCTGGGCGGCCGCCTTCCATGCCTTCAGCTTGTCGCGCAATGTCGCCGCGTCCGCCGCCAGCGCGGCAAGCAGGTCATTGCCCGAGAGGCTCTTGTAGGAGGCGATGTTGGGCACTGTTTCCGGCTCTGGCGCAGGCGGCTCGCCACCGGACTGCCTGGCCGCCGTCTCGAGGCGTTCGAGAAGCGCCGTCAGAACCAGATGTTCCTGGTTATTCTCGAAGGCGATGCCCGCGTCGGTCAACAGGCCGCGCACCGGCATGCGTTGTGCGATGGTGATGATCGTCGTCTCGCCGCGGAAGGTGCAGGTGCCGAGCTTCTGGCGGGGGAGATCGGGAAGCGAAGCGGGCTTTCCATCGTCGCCCGTGACGCGGACCAACCCGGCATTGGCGAGCACGATAAGCGCGCCATCGACGGTATCTTGCGACCAACCATAGGGCGGACTGGTGAACTTCGAGCGTAGGTCCGAACCTTTCCGGCCCGGGCCGAGCTCGGCGAGCAGCGCCTTGCACACGGCATGGTTCTCCGGAGCCCCGGCATGGTCGACCGCTTTCATGGCGTCCGGGTCTTTACGCATCGCCCGGTCGCGCACTTTGTCCCAACCCGGGTGGTCGCCATCGGCGAACTGCGGGTAAAGGCGAGCAAGTGCGTTCGTCGCTCCTTCCTTCACAGCCTCGGCTGGCGCACCGGCAATCAGTTTACCGCCCGCCTGGTAGACACGGGCCTGCGCCACGGCCTCCCGAACAATCTCCTTGGCCGCGGCCTGCGCCTTGTTGGCGCGGGATTGCATGGCGGACTGGGCCTCGCGCCCGGCGTCTGTCTGCGGCACCCCACGAACTTGCAAGACATGCTCGGCGGCGCGCCAGGTCGTGAGCGCTGTGGTCAATTCGTTATCGCGCGTTGGATGGCGCGGGATGAGCAGATGGACGGAAGGGTCTGATGTCGATGCCGCCGCAATGTCCTTCTCTACCGCTGCTAGGTCTTCGTTCCAGCCACTTCTCAGGCGCAATGGAATGCCGTCTGCCGGAGCCTTGTCCTCAGGACGCAGTCGGTGGATGCGCCGTTGTTGACGGCTGGAGCCGTGTGTCACACTGGCGGCGCCTGCCAAGGCGGTCTCGATCCCCTCGTCGAGCAGCTCACGTCTTGAGCGGGTGAGCCCCGACTGATCGGCCAGGATGGCCTTCTCTTCGCTTCGATAGGCGGATTCCCATTCGGCGCTCTCCTTCGTCTGCAAGCGCCATTCACCGCCAACCTCGATCACTGCACCGTCGGCCTGAAGCTCCTGCAACAACTCGGGCACCTTACGGCGCAGCTCGTCCTCGCCTGCAAGATCGACAATCAGGAGGTCGGCAATGGTCTCTGCCTTTGCACGGACACCGTGATGGTCTGCCTCCGGCGCGATGCGGCCGAGCATGTAGACCAGCATGAGAATGCGCGCTTTCAGCTTATCCTTTTCAGGTCCGCCGCGCAGGGCTTCAATACGATTCCGCGTTTCTCCCGGCAGAAGCCCGGCGTTGTATGCCTCGGTGGAGAACCGCCCATAGAGGAAATCGACCGGCACCGCATGACCCAGCGGCTTGTCACCATAGGTGCGCGCCGCATCCAGCGTGGTGCGAAGTTGTCCCCGTAGGGTGCCGCCAAGTCCTGTGCGGTCCAGTTCGCGCAGGATGCGCTCCCAGACCCGACGGCGGGAGGGTAGCAGCGGCCAGTCGAGCACAGCTTCGTCGTCATCCTGCACCGTATGCGCCAGACGGCTGCCATGCAGGTGTCGACTGATCTCACCCGCGTTCGTGCTCAACATGCCGCGAATGGGCTTTTCCGCGCCCGTCTTTTTTCGCAGGACGGTCTTGCGGATAACTGCATCGACGTCCGCTTCTCCGAGCGCGATCTGCACAGGGAACCGGTCGAGAAGCTTTTGTAGGTCCTGCACGTCACTTAGCGCCTGTTGACCGGTGGCGACCAACAGCACGCGACCGTCAAACCGTCCCGCAAGTCGTTCAGCGATCGTTTGAATCTTCAGCGTCAGGCCCGGGTCTTGCCGGATGAATTGCTGCACTTCGTCGAGCACGATCAGGGTCAGGGGCAACTCGGTTCGACCCAGCATGAGCGCTCGCCGAACCATCGTCTCGAGGAGATCTACGGTCACCGCTGGAGGCTCGGGGAACTGTGAACGGAGCAGCCCGCTCAGGTCCTTGGGTGAGCCCGCCAAGTCTGGCTTGGCTTTCAACACTGCGGCGCCGAACCGGGGAGAGAGAATGAAGTTTCGGATGTCGGTGTCGAAGGTGCTGCCCAGCGCCTCGCGTACGCTGTCCAGGATGCCGAGATCGGCCAGCCAGAACGCGACCAGAGCCGCGCGGAGATCGCTCGGCAATCCGACTGCACGAAGCACAATCCCAAGGGTTGCTTCGGCTGGATCGGAGGGGCCTGTACCAAGGGTATCGCCGGCCGCCACAACGCCGTCCGCTCGCTTCGCCGCGATGCGCAGCTCTTTTAGCGGCGCGGCCACTTCCGGCGGCAGATGATGGATTAGCCCTTACGCCCTCGCGCCATCAGAAAACTCAAGATTGGTCCACAAGGCTGCGAGCATGCTCGCAAGGTGGGACTTTCCGGAGCCGTAGAAACCGGAAATCCAGACGGCTGGAGCGCTGCCGCCTCGGCCAACGGAGCCAAGAAATGCTTCAAGAATGCGGGCAAGCCCGTTGGCATAAGCGCCATCACAAACGAAGGTGGTGAGCTCCCCCCGCAGCGTTTCCAGAGCTTCCGAAGTGGGTGGAAATGAGATCTTGGCAACGCCTTGATTGGCCAGTCTGTACTCGGCCGGATCGGTGTGGAAAGTTTCGCGGTTGAGCATGGCACCGCCCCTCACAATGCGTTGTCAGTAGGAATCGGGATGGCGTGGTAGTTCCAGCCGTCCCGCGCGTCGAGCAGACGGTACACGCCAGCGGAATGCTTTCCGGGAAATCCGACGAGAAGTCGCCCAGGGATGGAATCCGCGACGCGACTGATCAGGGTCGAGACCCGCGCTACACCAAACAGCGCACCACAGCCGTCCACTGCGAGGATGTCGTTCGCAGTACAGGAGCGAAGGGCATCCTTAATCTCATTGACGAGACTGTCCTCAATTTCGGGCAAGAGCCCTCGCAGCTCGGCCGGCTGCTCGACCAACGCATCGAAAAACTCGTGCTGCCCGATCCAGGATCCGAACCACCTGGAGAGGGAGACCTGTCGCCAACCGTGCCCGGCCTTGAGGGTCGCATGCTCGAACTCCGCAAGACGGCCTGTGAAACGTCGTTGGAGCGACTTGTCGTACCAGACGATCCACACTCGACCCGCCGGAGGGACATCTCCTGCCCATGGAAGCCGGACTTGCCTGCTGTATGCGGAGAGGATGTCGTCAAACGTGTTCAAGTTCGGGCACCCCTAGACTGGCTGCCATAGGCTGACGGACTGATATTTCGGTCACATCGCCTGCTGATCGCACACGAGCTAGCCCGATGGCTTCGGCCCTCCGCAACGCGTCGAGCGCTTGCGCGGGTGTGAGGTCCAGTACAGCCATCCAGCCTGAGCTGAGGATCGAAGGTCCGCCAAAACCCGAGGCCGTTGCAATGAGTGCCGCGAATGCGACAGTCGGCGGAGTGGGTGTCACTCGCTGCCTGATTTTTTTGAACGCACCTTTCAGATGTCCGCTCTGTGTCCACGATGAAGCACAGTTCTGTGAAAGAGATCGAAGCATCTTTTCACTGAAGCGTTCAGGATAAGCCGCAAGAAATGCCTCTGCGAACAATGGCCATTGCAGGCTTTGGCCCACAGAACCCGCAATGACGACAGGAGCTGTTTCTCGCAGCAGCGGATCCCGTGCCAGAGCAACTAGCAATGCCTGTAAACGGTGGCCCTGAATGTCGCTTTCCCAGATCTTCAAGAGCGCCTTCGTCAAAGGCGGCTGATCGCTGAGGCCATAGAGCGAGACTATGTGCCTAAAAGTCAGTCGCCGAGTATTGCTGGTTGCCTTGCCGATTGCGTTATCGTCTATTGCGGCTGATCTGAATTCTTCCGGTGTCGAAGCGCCCGTCGCAAGCAGGGCTTCAAGCTCACAGAACATCATGGTCTTAGACTGATGCGCTCCTCCCCCGGAAAGCTTCATGCCGAACGAGGCATGCCCAGCGACTTCAGCTCGTGCCCCATACCAAAGCGTAGCCTTGAGTCCTGCTTGGGTGAAGCATCCGCCGCTGCTCGCCATATCAGTCGTTCTTCGAAGTGCGAGCATGCAAAGTATCTTCCCCCTTGTTGTCGGCCGATTGGGCTCGCTCGATAAATTGCCTCACCGCCTGGCGAATTAGCCAAGAAAGCGACACGTCTCTCGCGACTGCGAGATCAGCTAAGGCACCATAGTCCTGTTCTTCGAGACTGACCGTCAGCCGCGTGGACTTGCGTGGGCGATCAGACATCGCATCCTCCAGCCGCGGAGCTTCCGTAGATTATTCCGTACTCCATCACTTTGCAACAGAGTGATGCACATTTCATCATCGATGCACGTGACGGAACGTCTCGCCAAAGTTGCGCGCGCGACGGCACGGTGCCTAGCTGCACACGGCGACCGTGGCGCTCTGTGCGGTCCACTCCATCGGAAACGGCTCCAACACCCGCGCCAGCGTCAACTCCGGCCCCTGCTTCCCGTTCAGAATCGCCTCGACGATGTCGGGCGCGAGCAGGGTCAGGCGCAGGACGCGGGTCATGTAGGACGGCGCGATGCCCTCTCGCTCGGCTAGTTCGGCGATGGTTGCGTACTCGCCCGAGTCCAGCATGCGATTCCAGCGGAACGCGCGCGCCAGCGCCTTGACCAGCGTGTTATCCGTTCGACGCGGCGGCGCGACGCCCACCGGCAGCTGCATCTCCTTCCGCCCACCGCGCTTTACGACGCGGAACGGCACGTGGAGCGTCACCGTCTCGGGGCTCGGTGCCACGCGCGTCATGCCGCCACTCCGCTGGCGCGCATCTCGTGGGCCAACCCGCCAAGCCCGTCGATCCGGAGCTTCACACTGAGGCCGTCGGTGCCAACGTCGACCCGCTCGACCAGCAGCGCGACGATGCGGGCCTGCTCGGCGGGGAAAAGTTCGTCCCACAGCGGGTCGAGCTGCTGAAGCGCTGTCCGTGCGTCGGCCTCGGTGATCTCCTCGTCCTGCGCCCGAGCCACTCTCAACGTGCCCGCCACGATCTCCGGCTGGCGAAAGACGGCGCGGAGCTGGTCTATGACGGCGCCCTCGATCTCGCCGGCGGGCACGCGACCCACCGGGCAGGATCCGGCGCCATGCTTCAACACGGTCTGGCTGACATAGTAGCGATAGAGCCTGTCGCCCTTCCGTGTGTGCGTCGGGGAGAACGCGGCGCCGTCCGGACCAAACAGCAATCCCTTCAGCAGCGCTGGCGTCTCGGCGCGGGTGCGCGCGGCGCGCTTGCGCGGGCTTTCCTGCAGGATGGCGTGGACGCGGTCCCACGTCTCGCGGTCGATGATGGCGTCGTGCTCGCCGGGATAGCTCTCGCCCTTGTGGACCGCCTCGCCGAGGTAGGCGCGGTTGTTCAGCATCCGATACAGGTACTTCTTGTCGGTCCGGTTGCCGCGCGGCGTGCGGATGCCGCGCTTCGCGACCTCGCGTGCCAGTTCTGTGCCTGAGCCGATCTCGAGGAAGCGGGCGAAGATCCAGCGAACGTGCTCGGCGTGCTCGTCGTCGATAACCAGCTTCCGGTTCTCGACTCGGTAGCCGAAGGGTGGCACCCCGCCCATCCACATGCCTTTCTTCCGACTGGCGGCGACCTTGTCGCGGATGCGCTCGGCGGTGACCTCACGCTCGAACTGCGCAAAGGAGAGCAGGATGTTCAGGGTCAACCGCCCCATCGACGTGGTCGTGTTGAACGACTGCGTCACCGAGACGAACGTCACCCCGTTGCGATCGAACACCTCGACCAGCTTGGCGAAGTCGGCGAGCGAGCGGCTGAGGCGGTCGATCTTGTAGACCACCACCACATCGACCAACCCGTCCTCGATGTCCTCCAGCAACCGCTTCAGGCCGGGCCGTTCCAGCGTGCCGCCCGAGATGCCGCCGTCGTCATACTGATCGCGGACCAGCACCCAGCCTTCGGAGCGCTGGCTGGCGATGAACGCCTCGCAGGCCTCACGCTGGGCGTGCAGCGAGTTGAACTCCTGCTCCAACCCTTCCTCGGAGGACTTGCGGGTGTAGATCGCGCAGCGCTGCTTGCGGAGGATCGGCTTGTTCATGTCCGCGCCCTCCGCGATTTCAAGCCAAAGAACACCCAGCCGTTCCAACGTGTGCCGGTGATCGCGCGCGCGATGGCGGACAGCGACTTGTAGGGCCGCCCCTGCCAATCGAAGCCGTCCGCGGTGACCGTGACGACGTGCTCGACGCCCTGCCATTCGCGGATCAGTCGCGTGCCTGCGATGGGCATGAGATCAGCGCGGATCCCGCTCTTCTTCCGGTCACCGCCGTCGAGCTCCTCACCCAACCGTTCCAGCCGCCGGATTGTCTCGGGCTTCAGCCCGCCATAGGCGAGTTCCTGGATGCGATAGGCCAATCGGCTCTCCAGGTAGCGGCGGTTGAAGGGTGGCGGCTCGCTGTCGAACAAATCGCGCCACTGCGCCTTCAGCTCCGGCGTCGTGGCAGATTTCAGCGCGGCCAGGCGCGCGGGGATGGGATCGGGCTTCGTCATGCGTTTCTCCGGTGAGTTGGAGTTGCATGACGGCATGCGCTCGCCGGAGAGTGTAGGCGAATTTCTCCCATGTCGTCAGAATGTTCGCCGCGCTCGCGTAGCAGCAGACGAACCAGCCCGAGCGCCAGCAGGGTGCACAGCTCAGTGCGGCGCTCGGCGGGGGTCATCTGGTCAGGGTGCAGCGGATTGGGGCGTTTCATGCTTTGCGGTTCCGTAGAGGCTCCCCCTTCCTCTACTCACGAAGCTCACAAACCGTCCCACGGCGCCGGGAACCCGCGAGGCGCCGGATCGGGACTCGACTCACGGTTGATCATTCGTGTAGAACATAAATGGAACATGATTGCGTTCGAGAGGTGTGTCCTTGGCTTCCGACATCAAGAAATTCATCAATCCAAAATTCATCCGCACGATCGATCTGGGGCTCATGAAGGATCTCTTCGCACGGCATTTCGGCGAAGACGACCTGCCCGTGACATTCGACGGTGACCTCGCCGAGATCAGGGAGGCGCTGAAACAGTATTTCGATGCACCGGTTACCGAATGGTCGGAGGGCGTGATTGCCGATCTGCACCGCGTCGCCGAACTCGGCACCGGCGAGGGCATGCAGATCATCCTCAACGAGGCCCGCCGGCAGGGCGTCGTCCTCTATCCGGATCCCGAACCGGACGACGAAGACCAGTCCACGTCCAAGCGGGAGGCCAAGCATGTCGCCCTGCACACTTACCTTCACCACCACGGGGTTTTCGAGGCGGCGGCGGACTTTCAGGCGCTCCGAGCCCCGACCGCGATGGCGGAGTTTCGTGGCCCGGAGCGCGATGTCCAGGCCGATCTGACCGAGGACGCGACGGCCCGGTTCAGGGCAGAGATGGTGCAGCTTCTCGAGCAGGACCTGCGCGGGCAGTACTGCCGCCTGGGGTCATACGCAGATGACGAGGAAATCAATCTTGCCGTGAGCCATGGCACGCCGATAGTCACCACGCCCGTGCTGGTCGGGGACCAGGAACAGATCATCCCGCTCCAGGAAGTGAAATACGCCGTGCTGAGATACACGCCCGTCGAGGGGCTGCTGCGGATCGGCGGCGTTGCGAAGGCCCGGCAGGCCGATGTCGCCGAACTCTTCGCCAAACACGTCCTCGACCGCTCCGGCTTCTTCTCCGGCAAGGATGCCCGCGATCTCTACACGCTCGACCCGATCAGCGAGGCCGGGCCCGATTTCGCCTTCGATCACGCATTCGATGAGCGGATTCTCGAGGTCCGGATCGTCGCTGCCGCCGCCGATCTCTTCGAACGCGACGAGGAAGAACAGAAATGGCGCCACGTCCGCAGCTGGGTGTCGCGGGATGCCTCCGGCGCCGCACTGCAACACTTCCGCGGCAGCGAGGTGCGCTTCGGGCGTGGATGGCGGCTGGGCGAGATCACCTGCCGCGTGTTCTTCCGGACCGAGACGAAGCGCCCCGCACAGGTGACGGCGCGCCTGAAACCACCGGGAACGCTGGCGTTCCGCCGCACCCGGTTCGAGAAGGCGGTCCACGCCCTCTTCGCGCGCAACGGGCTGGAGAAGGACCGCGATGCTGGCATGGTTGTGGACACGGCTGAGTGACGGCGGCCCGCAGGTCTCGCTTTCGGGCCGAGCGCTGAGGCGGTTTCCCGAGGGCGAGATTGACCGCCTGCTGCGGGCGCGGGTCCTGATCGAGCGTCGCAAGGCCGACAACTGGCCCGTCTGCGCCCATTGCGACTGCGGGCTGGATGCTCGCCCGGTCCGGCTTGTCGGACAGGAGCTGCGCGCCTGCTGCCCGGACGACCCCGCCGAGGACGTCATCCTCGAGGATGGCGATCTCACGCGCTTCGGCATCGACGCCGGGCGGCTCGCCGCACGGATCGCCGCGAGCGGCGGTCTCGCCGGGTCCGTCTCGACTGTCGTGGACGGTGTCTGGATGCTCGGGAATTCGCCATCTGGCGTCGCCGTCTTTCTTTGCAGCGATCTTGATCCACTCGACTCCCCTGGCACGGTCCTGGCGATCAGGGCGGCGGCCGATGGCGCAGCATCGGTCCTGATCGGTCGTGAATTCGGCGCTCAGCTGGTTCTGCACCTCAGGGCGGGCGGTTTGTCGACCCTGGAGCTCGGCGAGGCTCTGGACCCGGAATCGGATCGTTTGCGCACGGACCGGCTTGGCAAGGTCGCAAAGTCTGCTTCTCCCGGCCCGGAAACGGTGCCGGAACCGCGCCTGCAGATTTCCCGCGGACGTCGTACTCTGCGTTTCGACGGACACGATGTGGTTCTGTCGATGGTCGGTTTCGATGCCTTTGTCGGCGCGGCCCAGAAGGTCGTCGCGGGCGACGTCCTGCTAACCTACCAGGAGCTCCATTCCATAACCAACAGGTCCGGTCACCGGGACGTGTTGAAAGAGATCCGGGATCAGCTCGAACAACACGGGATCGCACGACAGGACGCCTTCGGGCTCGTCAAGACGAAACACGGCCGCGGCGTGACGATCGGCCTGTCACCCGACGACATCGACATCCGCGACTGACGCGATCCACGTTTCGCCCACGATTTTCCCGCGCCATTCCCACCAATAAGGGCCGGCAGATCGGCAGTCTCGAAGCATCAGAAACGATGTTCCGAGGCTTCCACCGATGTATACCCCGCTTTCCCCCTCCGACCTTGCAACGCTGATCGACGAAGCCGACCGCGCGGCGCGACGTCTGCACCGCAAGCTGGCGCTGCCCGCGGCCGATCTCGACGATCTCCGCCAGGACCTTCTGATCGACGTGATCTGCCGGCTACCGGGCTTCGACAAGCGCCGCGGCACTATAGGCGCTTTCGCGGGCATCGTCCTGCGCAACCGGTCCTCGCGCATCGCGATCCAGCACCATCGGCAACGCCGGGCGCGAGGCGGCACGGTGCTGTCGCTCGACGCGCCCGTCGCCGGCAGCGGCGAGCCGCTGGGCTGCCTGCTGGCGGAGACGGACGGGTTGGCCGCCTGGCATGGCCAGGACCGCGACACGCAAGCCGACATTCAGACCCGCGAGGCCGTGCAGTCAGCACTGGCGCGGTTGCCCGAGGCCGACCGCCGGTTCTGCTGCGCCCTCGCTCACCGCTCCGTGACGGCGCTTGCCGCCGAGGGCTTCGGCAGCCGGTCTTCGCTCTACCGGCGCCTCGCCGATCTCCGCCACGTCCTCACCGCCTACGGGCTCGGGCCCTGCTGGGACGATCTCGCCGCGGCGTGAGTAGAGGCGAAAGGAGGAGATCATGTTCATGGGCAAAACCCCTTTCATCACCGTCCGCGCCAGCCGTCCGCTGAGCGAGATCGAGTTCTGCGCCTGGGTTGCGCAGGCCGCGCCCGGCGACCGGCTGGAATATCACCGCGGGTATCTCGTGCTGGACACCTATCCGCTGTTCAGCGCGCTCGACGACAAGGCGCGCGGCGAACTCGCCAGACTGGCCGCACGCGCCTTCTGGGCCGCCGAACAGGGCCTCGTCCACCTCGTGCAGGCGCGCGTTGGCCCCGACCGCTTCGCCTACATCGCCGTCGCCCGCCCCAAGCCGAAGGCCGCAGCCGTCTCGCTATCGGCGCTTCTGCTCGACGCGCAGGCCGCGTGAGCGTGCCGCGCCTGACCCCTCCCAAGGAGATGTCCCCATGCCCCATCCCGAGAACACGCCCGACATCGAGGCGCTGATCAACCTGCCCGCGGCCGAGTTGGCCGATCTGCCGGTGGAGATGCTTGCAGCGTTGCAGGGCGAGCTGAACCATGCCGCACGCCTGCTGAAGGCCGCAACCGCCCGCTTCAACGCAGCCCTCGAGCTCCGCTACGCCACCCGCGCCGCCGAAGCGCGGCGGGCCTGCGGCAAGGACACGGGCACGGTGCGGCTAGCCGATGGCGATTACACCGTGGTGGCCGACCTGCCCAAGCGGGTGGAGTGGGACCAGGCGCAGCTGGCGCAGATCGCGGCCAAGATCGCCGACAGCGGCGAGGACCCGGCCGAGTTCGTCGACACCGCGCTGAAGGTGTCGGAGCGCAAATACGCCGCGCTCCCCGAGGCCTGGCGCAAGGGTTTCGAGCCCGCGCGCACCGTCAAGGTCGGGACGCTCAAGGTGACGCTGGAGCCGAGCGAGGCCGCGCAATGACGGCCGTGGCCCACATCCCCGGCCCTGCGCCTGACCTCCCCGGGCTGATCAACCGCGCCGCAACGATGCTGGCCGGCGCCAAGACAGCGGCCGAGGTGCTGGAGGCGCGCGAGGTCGCAGGCCTCGCCTACGACACCGCAAAGCGCGCGGCGCGGCTGAGCCGGGCCAAATCCGCCCATGATGACCTGATCGCCGCCGCTCACCGCGCGCAGGCCGATGCGCTGGAAATCGAGGCTGCAGCCAAGCGGCGGCTTGCCGACGAATACGATGCCGCGCAGGCGCGGGGTGAGGTGGCAAAACGCGGTTGGGAGAGTGGTGTTGATAAACACAACATCACTACGTCTGCCGAGCTGGGCTTGCGCCGCGACCAGATCCATGAAGCGCGCCGCCTACGTGACGCCGAAGCTGCCGAACCGGGTCTCGTGCGCCGCACCCTCGATGCAAAACTGGAGCGCGGTGAAGAACCAACCCGTTCCGCGGTCCGTCGCGCCGCAGAGGATCGCCTGCAACGCTCGCTCGAGCGGCTGCAGCGTGTCCAGGAAAGCGTCCAGCGCCTCGAGGAAACCCGCCCACCGCCGCTGACCCCTGAGCAGCGAGCCCGCCAGATCGCGGTGTTCGGGACGCAGGAGGATCGCGCAATTCATGAGCGCCTCGTCGAGATCGTCGAACGTATCGATGAACAGCCCAGCCCGGCGGAGGCGGTCCGCCGCATTCCGCCCGCCTCGCGCCACGCCGTCGAAATCGCGCCAATGCGGCGTGCAGCGGCCTGGCTCACCGACTTCACCACCCTTTACGAACAGGAGGTCCAGAATGGGACAGATGCGTCTGAATGACGTCGTGGCCGAGATCGTCGGCGCGGTGATCGCGGGTCGCGCAATCAACAAGCGGCAGGCGGCAGTCAATCGCTGGGACGATATCGATGCCGACGGCCAGTATCTCGCCGGGATCGACGGCGTCGTGGCCCGGATCGATCAGCGCGCGCGCAGCCTCAGGCTCAAGGCGGAGCGCGCGCCCACGCCCGAACAGCCGCCGCTGCCGTTCCAGCTGCCCGCGGCGGTGGCCATGGATCTCGAGGGCACGACGCTGGTGTCGACCCGCCAGCTGTCGCGCGCCGAGTTCGAACGCGCCATCGAAATTCGGCGCCTGCAGATCGCGAACGATCAACATGCGCTGCGCGAATGGCGCAACGCGCTGCGCCAGGCGGATCAGTTCTGGGCGACACACCCGGACTGGAGCTTCGGCGACTGCCTCGATGCCATCCTGGCAAAGGGCAGTTGCGTCCCCGTAAGCGGCGAGGTGCTGGAATGAGGCTCCGCATCCTTTCCGCTGACGAGCGCCTGCAGGAGGCGCAGGGCAAGACCACCATGGCGCTGTTCGGCCCAAGCGGCGCGGGCAAGACCACGCTCCTGAAGACGCTGCCGACCGAGGAGACCGTCTGCCTCGACCTCGAGGCCGGGCTGAAATCGGTGCAGGACTGGCGCGGTGACAGCCTGCCGATCCGCCGCTTTGCCGATGCTGTGGACATCGCCTGCCTGATCGGCGGCGCCAACCCGGCCGCTCAGCCCGACGAGCATTTCTCGGAAGCGCACCATGCGCATCTTCGGGCGCAGCATCCCGAGTTGGCCGCGCGGCTCGACGCCAAGCGCATCGTGTTCGTCGACAGCATCACCGACCTGACGCGGCAAGCGATGGCCTGGGCCAAGACCCGGCCCGAGGCGCTGTCCGAACGCACCGGCAAACCGGACACGCGCGGTGCCTACGGGCTTCTGGCGCGCGAAGTCATCGGGCTCCTGAAGCACCTCCAGCATGCGCCGGGGCGCACGGTCATCTTCGTCGGCATCCTGGAGAAGGTCGTCGACGACATGAACCGCGTGAGCTGGCAGCCGCAGATGGAGGGCGGCAAGGCCGCGCGCGAACTGCCCGGCATCGTGGACCAGGTCCTGACGCTCAGCCTGTTCCGGCAGGACACCGACCAGGATGGCGCGGTCAGCTGGCAGCACGACGCGGAGAAGGGCCATGCCCGCCGCCTTGTCTGCCAGTCCGGCAATCCGTGGGGGCTGCCTGCGAAGGACCGCAGCGGAAAGCTCGCCCTCACCGAGCCCGCCGATCTCGGCGCACTCCTCACCAAGATCAACCAGACCCTGAAAGGATAAGCGAGATGACCTTCGACATGAACGACGTGGCGCCGCAGCAGTCCGGCGACCTGATCCCCGACGGCACCTTCGCCAAGGTGATGATGTCCATCCGCAAGGGCGGCACGGACGGGGCGAGCGAGGTGGATCGCGGGCTCCTGAAGCCCTCGAACCAGCCCGGAAGTGACGTGCGGATGGTTGATGCGGAGTTCACCGTGGCCGAAGGGCCCTTTGCCCGGCGCAAGTTCTGGCAGAATTTTACTGTGCAGGGCGGCAAGCTCGACGAGCAAGGCCAGTCGATCGGCTGGAAGATCTCCAGGAGCCAGTTCCGCGCCATGATCGACAGCGCGCTCGGGCTGAACCCCGAGGACATGAGCGAGGGCGCCAAGGCCAAGCGCGTGCTGCGCGGGCTCGCCGATCTCGACGGGATCACCTTCGTGGCCAAGATCCAGGTCGAGCCGAACCGCAACCCCGCCTACAAGGATGCCAACAAGCTCGACCATGTGGTCCTGCCCACGGCGCCGGAATGGCAAAAGGTGATGGCAGGCGAGAGCGTCCCGGCGCAGCCGTCGCAGCGTCAGCGGTCAGCTGCCGTGGCGCCTGTACCAGCAGCACCCGCATGGGGCCAGTCGCAGCCTGCCGCCGCCGCAACTGCGCCTGCCTGGTCAGCGCCTGCCGCCCAGCCCGCGGCCCAACCTGCCGCCGAGCCCGCCGCGCCGAAGCCCGCGGGCGGCCCCGCCTGGCTCAACCCGTGAGCCCTGACGAATGGCAGGCGCATGTCACCACGGAGGCCGCCCTCGCGATGGGGCGCTGGCTCGAGGCGCGGGGGCGGCTCGATCGCCCCATCGCCAGCCTCTCGCGAAAGGATCTCGAATGCATGGCCTTGAACGCCATCAGCCGCTTCATCGTGCTGGCGGCAGAGCGGCGGACACAAGCGCCCGATCCGGCCGAACGCGATGCGCTCGAGCTTCTGCTCATGGGGTGAGCCGTGCCGATCTCGGCCGGCGTGTGCCCTGCGCCGTCTGTGGCTTTGAGGCACGCGGCTTTGGCTACTGCCACCAGCTGCGCCGGGATCGCCACCCCTATTACCGATTTTGCTCCATGCGCTGCCTCACTGTGGGCAGCGCCAATGCCCAGAGGAATTTTGGAATGATCGACAAGAGTGACATGGAAATGCGCGCGATCCGCGAGGCGCGGCGCGAACTGGCCGCAGCGCTGACAGAGATGGGCCTGATGGCGCCCTTCTTCGACCGCCCGGCTGCGGACATCGACCGCGTGATCGAGGCCTGCATCGACGGGTTTCAGGCCTCCATGCAGCGCCAGTCCGATGCCGGCGACTGCCCATTTTAAGCCGGAGGCCAGTATGCTCGACCTCAACCACAAGTCCGGCTTTGTCTATGGCCGCGACGCCTCGGAGCCCGAACCGCTCGGCGCAAGGATCAACGCCCGCATCGACGCCGCGCTTGTCGCTGAACGCGACAGGCAGCGCCCGCGCGACTATCTTGGCGCAAGCCGGATCGGCGAGCCCTGCGCGCGCCGCCTTGTCTATGAATTCCACAAGACACCCGTCGATCCTGGCAAGGAGTTTGCAGGGCTGACATTGCGCATTTTTGAGGCCGGTCATGTCTTCGAGGACCTGGCGATCCGCTGGCTGCGCGCAGCGGGGTTTGATCTGCGCACCCAGACGCGCGAGGGCGGCCAGTTCGGTTTCGAGGCTGCGGGCGGGCGTATCTGCGGCCATGTGGATGGCGTCATCGTTGGCGGTCCCGACCTTGCAATCCACTGGCCTGTCCTCTGGGAACACAAGGCGCTGAAAGCCTCAAGCTGGAATGACACCGTCAAGAAAGGCGTGCGGCACTCAAAGCCCGTCTATTTCGCGCAGATGCAGATTTACATGGCCTACATGGCGCTCGATGCCGCGCTGTTCACCGCATTGAACAAGGACACCTGCGAGCTTTACCACGAGCTGGTGCCGTTCGATGTCTCTGCGGCACAGGAACTCTCGGACAAGGCCGTCCAGGTGCTGCGCGCGGCAGATGCAGGCGATCTGCTGCCCCGCGGTGCAGCGCATGCCGATTTCTATCTCTGCCGGTTCTGCCCCTACAGCGCGCGCTGCTGGTCGGAGGGTCAGCCATGAGCATTACCGTCACCGCGGCGCAAGCAAAGGCCATTTCCATCATTCGAGACTGGTATCTCAACCACCGCAATGAGCAGCAGATCCTGCGCGTGTTCGGCTATGCCGGAACCGGAAAGACCACGATCACCAACCTCGCCATGCACGCGCTTGGCCTCGAGCCCATGACGCCAGGGGGCTTGGGTGGCGTGCTCTTCGCCGCCTTCACCGGCAAGGCCGTCTATGTGATGACCCGCAAGGGCACGCCAGCGCAGACCATCCACAGCCTGATCTACCGGCTGTCCGAGGCATCGCCCGAGGAAATCGCGCGCGTGAGCGATGAGCTGGCCGCGCTGGAACGGGATCTGCCGCGGATGGGTGTTGTCGAGCGCGGGTTTGCCGAAGCGCAGATTGTGCAACTCAAGTTGCGCCTCGACCACATTCACGAGCCGCAATTCGTGCTGAACCCGCAATCCGACCTCCGAGATGCCGATCTGCTGGTGCTCGATGAGGTGTCGATGGTGGGCAAGAAGATGGCAGACGACCTTCTGGCTTTCGGCAAGCCGATCCTGGTGCTGGGGGATCCGGGGCAATTGCCGCCTGTCAATGATGAGGGGTTCTTCGTCAAAGGCGAGCCGGACGTCATGCTGACGGAAATCCACCGTCAGGCGGCGGACAGCCCGATCCTGCGTCTGGCCACCATGGCACGCGAGGGCCAGCCCATCCCCTTCGGCGCCTTTGACGATAATGTGTGGAAGATGTCGCGCCATGACGTGACGCCCGCGCAGCTCTTGCATGGGGGCCAGGTGATATGCGGCACCAATGCCACGCGGCGCCGGCTGAACATGGCGATGAAACGGGCCGCCGGCTTTGCCGCGGACTACCCCACGGGCGCAGGCGAAAAGATCATCTGCCTGCGCAATCGCCACGACCTCGGGCTGATCAACGGCATGTTCCTGACGCTCAGCGCCGTGCAGCCGCACCCGCATAATCCGCGCGCCTTCCGTGCCGAGATCGAGACCGAGGATGGCGCGGCAATCGGGGGTGCACAGGATTTCTGGCGCGGCGAATACGATGATCACCTTCTCTTCGACCCGAACCGTAATCGCAACGAATGGTCCGGGCGCCGTGGTCTGATCGAGACCAGCTGGGGCTATGCCATCACCTGCCACAAGGCGCAGGGCAGCCAGTACCCCACGGTCATCGTTGTGGATGATGGGTTCGGCCATTCCGCCGAGGCACGCAATCAGTGGCTCTACACCGCCATCACCCGGGCCGAGCACGGCTTGCTGATCCTGTCATGACATTCGAATCGAAGAAGGAGCAGACCATGGGCAATCGATCGCGCGATCCGCGTTCACTGGCGCAGAAGGACGCAGAGCGCAGGGCATACGCCGAAGCCTCCGGCAAGAGCGTCGAGGAAATTCGGGCGATCGAAGACGCTTTGCGCGAGGTTCCGCGAGAGTATCTCATCGAGCAGCTCTACGGTCCGGATCACGGTGCTTTCTACGATGCGGGTGAGGATCTCTGGATCGTTCCGGATCCGAAGCATCGGGGTCCGGGCTTCGGATTCATCGCCATTCGCAGCGATCGCAGCTGGTTCGGTGGTGTCGTTCCGCCGGGGGCCTTCCAATGAGTGCCGTTGTCATCGATCTCAACGAAGTAGCCCCGGCCCATGCCCAGCCTGCGCGCTACGATCTGGACCTGATTGTTCAGCGCCTGCGAGAAACCGCCGAGATCTGGGTGCCACGGCTGTTTCCGAACGGCAAGCGCGTCGGCGATGACTGGCGCCTTGCCAATATCCGCGGGGACGCGCCGCGCAACACCGGCTCCTGTGTCATCGCCCTGCGCGGCCCGCACGCCGGTGACTGGATCGATTTCGATGGCAATGAAGGCGGCGGACCGGTCAGCACGATCGAGGAAGCCACCGGGCTTTCAGGGCGTGATCTGATCGTCGAGGCCGCAGCCATGGCGGGCGTTCTGCCTGGCGCGCCTGCGCGTCAGATGCCCGCTGCGCAGCCAGCCGTGAAACGCGACCCAACCCAGGATATCGCGCATATCCTCTCGCGCGCCGTACCGATCGCGGACACGCCCGCCGCGACATATCTCGTCGGCCGAGCACTGGCTGTGCCCGATAAGCCCGATCTGCTGTTTCATCCCGATCTGACCTATTGGGAGACCAGGACAGGCTATCCGGCGCTGCTGGGGCAAGTGCGGGATCGCAGCGGCGAGGTAATCGGGCTGCACCGCACCTACCTGGTTCAGGACGCAAACGAGGTGCGCAAGGCGCCGGTTGCCAAACCCAAGATGATGCTGGGCCGTGTTGCGGGGGGCGCGGTGCGTCTCGCCCCGATCGCCCCGGACGGGCGGGTGGCGCTCTGCGAGGGGATCGAGACGGGCCTCGCCGTGATGACCGCCTGTCCCGATCTCCCGGTCTGGGCCACGCTCTCCACCTCTGGCATGGAACAACTCGACTTGCCGCCTGCGGCGCAGCGCGTGCTGATCCTTGCTGATCATGACACATCTGGGGCCGGGCTGCGCGCCGCGGAAGCAACCGCACGGCGGCTGCGCGCGCAGGGTCGCGATGTGGCGATCACTATCCCGCCAGAGGAAGGCGAGGACTTCAACGACATGCTTTTGCGCGCCGGTGCAACAGCCGTCGCGACCCTGATCGCCGATGCGCAGGCCATCACCGAGGCCGATGCCGTTCTGCAGATCGGCCAGCACCGTCCGCTCAACTACCAGGGGTCCGGGGGGGACATTCCGACCTTGCGCGCCGATGAAGGCGATCTGGGCCGCGCGGTGGCGCAGGTCTGGAGTGTGGTCATGGCCTCGAACCGCACGCCATGGGTGTTCCGCTTCGCGGGTCAGCCCACATGGGTCGTGCCCGATGACGAGGGCCGCCCGGTGGCCACCATGCTCAACGAGGAACGCCTGCGCCACATGCTGGCGCGCCTCGCCCGCTGGGTGCGCGAGAACGCCAAGGGCGAGCTGCTGCCCGCGCCGCCACCGGTCGCCACGGTCAAATCCGTGCTCGCCACGCCCGATCCGGCGCTGCCGGTGCTCACGGGCATCGTGAACACGCCGGTGTTTGGTCGCAATGGTACGCTGATCACGGCGCCGGGCTATCATCCCGACGCGCGGCTACTCTATGTGCCCGCCCCAGGCTTCACCGTGCCAGAGATCCCGAAGCGCCCCAGCGCGGCGGAGGTTGACGCGGCGCGCGCGCTGATCTGCGAGGATCTGCTGGGCGACTTCCCCTTCACCGGCGAGGCCGAGCGCGCGCATGTCGTGGCGCTCCTGCTGCTGG
The DNA here is from genome assembly GCF_013415485.1 of Rhabdonatronobacter sediminivivens. Lineage (GTDB taxonomy): Bacteria > Pseudomonadota > Alphaproteobacteria > Rhodobacterales > Rhodobacteraceae > Rhabdonatronobacter > Rhabdonatronobacter sediminivivens. Next base: position 20,832 of record NZ_JACBXS010000044.1, read on the forward strand.
GCTTCCTGCGCGGGATGATCGACGGGCCCACACCGCTGCATCTCATCGAAAAACCCACACCCGGCACGGGCGCCACGCTGATGGTCGATGCTGTGGCCACGATCCTCACGGGCACCGGTGCCAGTGTCATGACCGAGGGGCGCGACGACGAGGAATGGCGCAAGCGCGTCACCGCCAAGCTGCGCCAGATCCCTTCCATCATCCTGATCGATAACTTGCGTGCCAAGCTCGACAGTTCGGCCGTTGCTGCCGCGCTGACAGCGCCCTTCTGGGAGGACCGTGTGCTCGGACAGTCCGAGATGACCCGGCTACCGATCCGCTGCCTGTGGATTGCGACCGGTAACAACCCCGAGTTCTCCAACGAGATGGCCCGCCGCCTGGTGCGCATTCGGCTCGATGCCAATGTCGAGCGCCCCTGGCAACGCGCAGGCTTCCGCCATCCCGACCTCATGGTCTGGGTGCGCGCCAACCGCGCGCGCATCGTCGCCGCCTGCCTGACGCTGTGCCAGGCCTGGATTGCCGCGGGCAAACCGCGCGGCACCCGGACCGTCGGCTCCTACGAGAACTGGGCGCAGGTCATCGGTGGCGTGCTCGAGACAGCTGGCATCCCGGGGTTTCTCGGCAACCTTGAAGAGATGATGGAAGCCTCCGACAGCGAGGGCGCTGGCTGGAGCGCCTTTATCGCCGCGTGGTGGGACAGGTTCGGGACGGCCTCTGTGCTCTCGGCAGACCTCTTTGATGTCGCACTGCTCTGTGATCCGCAGCCGCCTCTCGCTGGTGCAACCGATCGCGCCCAGAAAACATCATTCGGAAAAGCGATTTCGCGGATGCGGGACCGCATTTTCCGGGTCGGGTCAGTAAATGTCCGGGTCAGAAAAGACGGGATCGAGCACAAGGCCACGCGGTGGAAGCTGGAGCTGTCTGGCGAGAAGAACCGCACCGCAGACGCTGATCAACCTGAGGTTGGGGAACATCAGCCGTCCGAGGGGAACATCGAAAACGGATGTTCCCCCGCTCAACGCATTGAAAACATTGGTCGAGGGGAACGTGGGGAACATGGGGAACATTTTTCCGCCCCCTTACACGCGCGCGCACGCGCACGCGCACGCGCACACGAAAAGGATGACCCCGGAAAACGTTCCCCATGTTCCCCACGTTCCCCAAGCGATTTGAAATCAGAGGGTTACGAGGGGGAACATCGGGGGGAACATCAAAATCAATGTTCCCCATGTTCCCCGAAGCCCGACTGGCTGCGCGAACTCGACCCATGAGTCGCGCGCGCCACCAACCGATCCATCCGACGACGGCGGCCGGTACCGCCAAGCATCAACCGCCGTCGTCTTCCACCCGAGCAGCCAACCAGAAGAGGAGACCACTCATGGCTGAACCGACTCTCGCCAGCGCCGATCTCGGCGCAACCCCGAAAATGCCACTGCCACCCCTCGAGCCGCCGCGCACCATCCTTGCCTTGGATCTCGGCACCACCACCGGCTGGGCCCTGCGCAGCTACGACGGCCTGATCACCAGCGGCACCGTCAGCTTCAGGCCTGGTCGCTTTGACGGTGGCGGCATGCGCTACCTGCGCTTCACCAACTGGCTGACCGAAATTGACCGGCTGTCCGGCCCAATTGCTTCCATCTGGTTCGAAGAGGTGCGCCGCCACGCAGGGACCGATGCAAGCCATGTCTACGGCGGTCTGATGGCCACGCTGACAGCATGGGCCGAACTACGGGGCATCCCCTACGAGGGGGTACCCGTGGGGACCATCAAGCGCCACGCGACTGGAAAGGAAAATGCGAACAAGGATGCGATGATCGCAGCCGCACGTTCCCGTGGGTTCAGCCCGGCTGACGACAACGAGGCCGATGCCATCGCGCTCCTGCTCTGGGCCATCGAGACCAATGGGGGTGTAGCATGAGGTATTTTCCGAAAGGCTACGGCGGCGAGCGCCGCGATCCCGACCAGGTCAAACGCGACGGTTGGCACGATCAGCAGATGCTCGCGGTCTCGCTGCACGATCACCGGCTGACATGGCCAGAACGCGAGCTGGTTCGCCAGCTTGGTGAGAAACTTTACGGCAAGCTTCCAGCGGTTCGGGAGGTGCGCAATGGCTGACTGGACCATGGCGCGGGTGCAGGACCGGCTCGAGCTTGCAGCCGATGTGATGAAATCCTTGCCCGCAGTGCGACCGCAGGGGTTCTTCAACGCCTGGCCTGAATACTTCCACAGCTTCGCCGATCAGGTGGGCCAGGAGCCCCGCATGCGCAAACCCCTGCCGTCACCGCGCATGATCACCGAAGCCGACGCGGCCATGCTCTGGTTGCGCTGGGTCGAGAAGGACATCGCGCAGATCCTCTGGGCGCGCGCGAACCGCAGCCCATGGAAGAAGATCAGCTGGGAGCATGGCATCAGCCGGGCGGCCGCGAACCGTCGTCACGAGTATGGGCTGGCGGTGATTGTCTGGCGGCTGAACGGCAAGACGGTGCCTCGCAAACGCTCACGGCGTTTCGTCGTCGAAAACGCGGATCGGCTGTCAAGGAAAATTGTCATGTGAGGGAATTTTCGGAGAGACACCGACAAGGGTTTTGCCAATCGGCTCCGAGGGCTAAAACTCCGACAAGCTCGCACGAGGTGTGGGGGACGAGGCAACACATGAGGACTGGATTCCGGGGTCCACCCGGAGTCCAGATCGGGGTCCAGAAGGGGAAAGATGGGACGAGAGCAGCGACAGTTCGAAACCGGGCAAACGCCCACCGCTTGACCGGAAAAACTCTCTCCGCCTACCGCTAAGCCGTTGTTTTTACGGTTCCTTTCTGTGCACTTCGTATGCTGGGGGGCGCAGCGCGCAATTTCGCTAGTGTTCGTCACCTGACGCAAGATTCCCAACGGCTGCAGGGTGTGTCATACCTTGGGCATGAGACGCTCCGAC
>NZ_JACBXS010000045.1 GCF_013415485.1 Rhabdonatronobacter sediminivivens
GCCGCCTCCAGATAGGCCGGTTCGCACCCGTCAAGGCAGATCACAACCGCAGGCCCCAAAGGCCAGGGATAACGGCGTGCGTTCACGTCAACAGGGGGGTGCGTCATGCCAGGTCTTTCTTCGGTGGTGGGCGTGTGCAGGCACCATAGAAACCGGTCAAACCATTGACAAATTCATATTTAGGATCATAACCATCGATTATGTCGATAGGTTTTACTCATCTGCGCAGCTTTCACGCCGTGGCCACCACCGGCGGGTTCACCCGTGCCGCGCAGATGCTCAAGATCGGCCAGCCCACCGTGACCACCCAGATCAAGGAGCTGGAAAGCAGCTACGGGGTGGAGCTGTTCCTGCGCCAGGGCCGCCAGATCGCCCTGACCGAGGCCGGGCAGGCCCTGACCGAACTGACCGGCCGGATCATGCAGCTGCGCGAGGAGGCGCATGAGCTGCTTTCAGGCCATGGCAAGCTGCAGACCGGGCATCTGAGGGTGGCGGCGGTGGGGCCGTTCCACGCCACCGCCATGATCGCCGCCTTTCGCCAGCGCCATCCGGGGATCGAGATCAGCATCGCCTTCGGCAATTCCGAACAGACCCTGGCGCGGCTGACCGGGCTGGAGGCCGATGTTGCCGTGCTGGCGCATCCGGTCGAGGACCCGCGCGTGCTGTCACATCTCTACAGCACTCATGAGGTGGTGGTGTTCGTCAATGCCGATCATCCCTGGTTCGGGCGGACCTCGGTCCCGCTGGAGGAGCTGGAGGGCCAGCCCTGCGTGCTGCGCGAGCGGGGGTCCAGCACGCGGCTGGCCTTTGAGCGCGCCATGGCCGGGGCGGGGCTGAGCATCCGGCAGGAGCTGGAGATCGGCAGCCGCGAAGGCGTCTGGAAAGCGGTGGAACTGGGCATGGGGATCGGGGTCGTTGCGGATTTCGAATTCGTGGCGCATCCGCGGCTGTGCCCCATCGCCATCGCGGGCGGGGCGGTGCGCACCGAATACCGCATTGCCGTGCTGCGCGACCGGGCCGCCACCCCGAAGCTGCGCGCCTTTCTGGAGGCCGCCGAGACGACACGCGCGGGGTGAAGGGCGGCGGCGCGCGCCGCCCCATTCAGATCAGGCGTGCGGGCCCCCGGTTCAGGCCAGACGCTCGCCCGCCAGGCGCTGGCGCAGCCAGCCCGAGACCACCTCGGAGATCGACACCAGCGCGATGATCGTCAGCAGGATCGCCGCCACCCGGGTGGATTGCAGCTCATAGGTGGCGCGCTGCAGATACCAGCCCATGCCGCCGCCGCCGAAGAAGCCCACCACCGTGGCCGCGCGAAACGCCACGTCCCAGGTGTAGATGGAGATCCCCACGAAGGCGATCTTCACCTGCGGCAGCACCCCGAAGACAAAGACCTGCAGCGGCCCCGCCCCGGTGGAGCGCAGCGCCTCGACCGGTTTCATGTCGATGGCCTCGATCTCGTCCGAGAAGAGCTTGCCCGCGAAACCGATGCAGAACATGGTCAGCGCCAGCACCCCGGCGAACATGCCAAAGCCGATGACGGTGACAAAGAGGATCGTCCAGATGGTTTCATGGATCGCCCGGCAGCCCATGATCGACAGCCGCCCGAAGGGATAGAAGATCCAGCGGTGCAGCGTGACGTTATGCGAGGCAAACCAGGCCAGCGGGATCGCCAGCAGCACCCCGAAGGCCCCGCCCAGGATCGACATCTGGATGGTGTTGAGCACCGACATCAGGAAGCGCTGGTCCAGGATGAAGCCCAGCTCGGGCGGGAAATAGCGGTCGGCCAGAATGGCGCCCAGGCGCGGAAAGGCGCCCAGCACCCGCTGCAGGTCCAGGTTCAGGAAATGCACCGACCAGGCCAGGAACACCAGCACCCCCAGCAGCGCCGAATAGCGGATCAGCGTTTCGGGAAAGGGGAAGCGGGTCCATTGGGGCGGGGCGGCGGGGCGGGGCGTGTTCATGTCCTGACTGCTCATCATGTCCCTCATGTCACGGCCTTGCGGGCATAGTGCGAGACGATCTCGCCGATGATGATCAGCACCAGGATCGCCAGCAGCACCATGGTCACGCCGCCATAGTTGAACATCGCCATCTGCCGGAAGAACACCAGGCCCAGACCGCCCGCGCCCACCAGCCCCATCACCGCGGCGCGGCGGATGTTGATGTCCCATTCGAAGATGATCGTGCCCAGCACCACCGGCATGATCTGCGGCAGGATGCCGTAATACATGACCTGGAACTGGTTGCCGCCCACGGCGCGGATGGCCTCGACCGGCTTGGGGTCGATGTTCTCGATCGCCTCGGCGGTGATCTTGGAGATGAAGCCGATGGAGCGCACCGCCACCGCCAGGATCCCCGGCAGCGCGCCCAGACCCACCGCGCCCACGAACAGGATCGCCCAGATGATTTCATGCACCGAGCGGCTGAGCACCATCATGAACCGCCCGATGGGATAGAAGATATAGAGGCTGGGCGTCACGTTGCGCGCCCCGAACCAGGCCACCGGCAGCGCCAGAAAACAGCCCAGGATCGTGCCCAGCGTGGCGATCATCATGGTTTCGATGGCCGGCACCAGCAGATGCGGCAGCAGCGAGAAATCCAGCAGCAGGAAGCGCCCGATACTGCCCAGCACCCCGAAGCGCCCGCCGATCCGCTCCCAGTCGGTATCGGCAATGATGGTGACCTGGATGCACCACAGCAGGACCAGCGCCACCCCGGTCCAGATCAGGGCCTTGCGCATCCGGTCGTTGCGGCGGCGTTCGAAATAGGTGGTGGCGGCCTCGCCCGACAGGATGCCCCCGCCAGCAGTCGCGCCCCCGCCTGACGGCTTGCCGGTGCCGGTCATGGCCATGTCAGAGCACCTCCATGGCGTAGATTTCTTCCATGTTGGCTTTCTGCATGGTTTCGGTCGGGCCGTCGAATTTCTTGATCCCGTCCTGCAGGCCGATGATGCGGTTGCAGAATTCGGTGGCCAGTTGCACGTCATGGATGTTGCACAGCACCGGCACGTCGAATTCGCGCGCCAGATCGCGGATCAGCGACATCACATCGCGCGAGATCTTGGGGTCCAGCGCCGAGGTCGGTTCATCCAGCAGCAGCAGGTCCGGCTGCTGCATCAGCGCCCGCGCGATCCCCACCCGCTGGCGCTGCCCGCCCGAAAGCGCATCGGCGCGCTTGTTGACATGGTCCGACAGGCCGACCCGGGCCAGAAGCTCCAGCGCCTTTTCGACATCCTCGCGCGGGAACAGCCGGAACACGCTGCGCAGCGACCCGGTGTATCCCAGCCGCCCCGAGAGCACATTGTCCATCACCGACATGCGGTTGACCAGGTTGAACTCCTGAAAGATCATGCCGATCCGGCGCCGCATCCGGCGCAGGTCGCGCGCATTCAGCGCCAGCATGTCCTCGCCAAAGAGCGTGATGCTGCCGCCCGAGGGTTCGACCAGGCGGTTGATGCAGCGGATCAGCGTGGACTTGCCCGCCCCCGAGGGGCCGATGACGGCGCAGAAATCGCTGGCCTCGACGCTGAAATCAAGCCCGCGCAGGATTTCGGGGCCGGTGTTGTTGTAGCGCACACGCAGGTCACGCACCTCGAGGACTGGCATGGTCTCTCCCTGTAACAGCCTGGACCCCTCTGGCCGGGGATCGCCGGACATGAAAAGGGCCGGCCACCCTGTTGCGGTGGCCGGCGCCCCGTGCCTTATTGCGCGGCCTGTGCGGCCGCGATCTGGCGGATGATGTTGTAATCGCTGTCCTGCATCGGCACGAAGCGGGCCGATTGCACATTGGCCAGGAAGTCCGCGGCATCGGGGTCTTCATGCAGGGTCAGGAAGGTGTCGCGGATGGCCTCGCGCAGTTCGGGGCACAGGTCGGTGCGATAGACGAACGGGTCCTGCGGGATGAACTCGGACTCCCAGACCACCTGGAATTCCTCCAGCGCCACCAGGCCACGTTCGACCACATTGTCGAAGCGATGCGTGGCCACGAAGGCGGCATCGACGCGGCCTTCATGCACCGCCAGGGTCGACAGGTCATGCCCGCCGCTATAGACGACGCGGTCGAAGAAATCGTCGAATTCCACGTCGATCTGGTCCTGGAACACCACCCGCGGCAACAGGTTGCCCGAGGTGCTGGCCGGATCGGCCAGCGCCACCACCTGCCCGCGCAGGGATTCGATATCATCAAAGCCGGAATCGGCCAGCGTGATCAGCACCGCACGATAGCCCGGGCCTTCTTCCTGCAGATGGCCGGGCAGCTTGGCATAGGTGGCAAAGACCTCCAGCGTGTCATCGCGGTCGCGCGCGATCACATAGGAGTTCGGCCCGTGCACGCCCACATGCACCCAGCCGTTCAGCATCGCCTCGACCACCGAGGAATAGGAGGTCGGCATGAAGAATTCGATCGATTTGCCGGTCTTTTCACGCATCCGCGCGATCACCGGGGCATAGAGGTCCACCTCCTGGGTGGTTTCCTCGGTCGGAATGATCGAGAACACCAGCGTATCAGGATCAACGCAGTCCTGCGCGGCCAGCGTGCCGGTGCTCAGGACAATGGCCAGCGCCGTGGCGCCGGTTACCTTGGTCTTGGTCGTCATGTGTCATCCTCCCCATTGACGATCTCTGAAGTGACGGGCGCCTCCTCGGGCCTGTTGGCCCACGCCCGCTGTCGCGCCTTTAGTCTCTAAGCCATGGTCTGCAACGATGCCAGCAAAGCCGTGCGCTGGCCGATGAAATTCTGCCCGCGCTCGCCCTCGAAGGCGTCGCGGACCATATCCTGCATCCCTGCCGGGTCGATCCCGTAATCCCCGGGCAGGGTCGATACCTCCAGCCCGGTCAGGAAGCGCTCCAGCCGGGCCGCCGCATCCGGGCCGGGCGGGGCGCCCAGGGCGGCCTCGATCGCTTCGGCCACCGGGCCGCCGACCCCTTCCAGGCTGCGCGCGATGGCGGGCAGGGTGAAGGAACAGGCAATCCCGTGGATCACCCCGTGGCGCAGCGTGATCGGGTATGAGATCGAATGCGCGATGGCGGTCTTGGTCACCGAAAAGGCCATGCCCGCAAACAGCGCCGCCTGCGCCATGCGCGCGCGCAGGCCGGGGTTGGCCAGATCGGCGGCCAGCGCGGGCAGCACGGCCATGATCTCGCGCGCGGCGGCCACGGCATAGAGCCGCGATACCGGCGTGGCATGGTGGTTCCAGACGCTTTCCAGCGCATGCGAGAACGCATCCAGCCCGGTGCTGACGGTCAGCCCGCGGGGCTTCGAGAGCATCAGCGCCGGGTCGATGATCGCGGCTTCGGGGTAAAGCCCGGGCAAGGCCAGCGAATACTTCCGCCCCGCGGCACTGTCCCAGACCGTGGCCCAGTGGGTGACCTCGCTGCCGGTGCCGGCGGTGGTGGGCACGGCGATGATCGGCAGCGGGTCAAACCGCGCGGGGGCAGGGGTCTTGCGCAGATGGTCCAGCACCGGGGCCAGCCCGCCGCGGGCGGCCGCGGCAAAGACCTTGGCCGAATCGATCACCGATCCACCGCCCAGGGCAACGATCACCTGCGGCGGGGTTTCCAGCGCCGTCAGGCGCTGCACCTGGCGCTCCAGCGCGTTCAGGTCCGGGTTGGGGGCGATGTCATCGATCACCAGCGCCGGCGGCCCCGCCTGCCCCCCCGCCTGTGCCGTGATCTGCGCGGCCAGCCCGGCGGCGAACCCGTCGGGATAGGTCACCAGCAGATACCGCCGCCCGGCCAGTTGCCCGGCCAGCTGTTCGAAGCTGCCCGCGCCAAAACGGATCCGCACAGGGTTCCAGTATGTCCACACGATCCGTGTCTCCGCTGTTGTCCGGGAAAAGCTTATGGGCGGCCATAACTATTGGCAAATTCAATTTTCATATGAGTTTGATTGTATGAATAGATGAAATGCCGCGCGGGCTTGGCACCTGATCCGGCAGCCTGTATGTCACGGGTCGGGCGGGAAACCGGCGGGGCGGCCCGCTGGCCCGCTGTGTCTGTCTGCTGGCCCTGCGGCCTGGTCCCTCTTGAACTGGCCCCTTCCGGAGCTGCCCATGCCCGCTGCGCCTGATCTCCCGCCTGCTGCCGCTCCGGGGCTGGATGTGCTGATCCCCCATTACGCCGATCCCGCCGGGCTGGACCTGGCGCTGACCTCCATCGCCGCGCAGGACTGGCTGGATGATCCCGCCAACCGGCTGCGGGTGGTGGTGGTGGATGACGGCTCGCCGCCTGCGGATTTCGCCGAAGCGCAGGCCGTCTGCGACCGGTTCCGCGCCTCCAGCGGGCAGGCGCTGCATCTGGAGCGGCTGGCGCGCAACATGGGGCGGCCCGCGGCGCGCAACCGGCTGCTGGATCTGGCTCAGGCGCCGTATCTGGCCTGGCTCGATGCCGGGGATATCTGGTATCCGGCCCGGCTGCGGGTGCAATTCGCGCATCTGGCCGCGCTGGAGGCTGCGGGCGAGGACCCCGCCCGGATCTGGGTCAGCTGCGCCTATGACTGGGACCAGCATGGCGCGCGCCGCCCCCGGGCGCAGCGGGTCGAGGGCGACCAGCTGGCCGCCCTGCTGGAGGGGGACCACCTGCGCGCCTATCTCTGGACCCTGCTGGCCCGGGCCGAGGCCTTTGCCATCGCCGGGCGCTTTGACCCGCAATTGCCCCGGTTGCAGGATCTGGACTGGTTCGTGACCTTCATCCGCGCGGGCGGGCGGATCACGGTGCCGCCGGAGTCTGATCCGCCCGACCCTGTGCCGCTGTGCTGCTATTTCAAATCCGACCTGGGCCGCGATGCCCGCCAGATCGCCGCCAGCCATGCCCGGGTGCTGGCGAAACACACCCCCGCCATTGCCCGCTATCCATACCGCTTTCGCGCCCGGCTGCGCCAGAAGGGGCCGATGCTGGCGGCGCGCTTTGCCCGGGCCAACGGGGCATATGCGCTGGCGGCGCGCTATGGTCTGGCCGCGCTGCTGGCCAGCCCCTGGCACAGCCTGCGCGGGGCCCTGGGACGGGTGCGCCGCTGGCCGGGACACATGCTGCGCCGGGGCGGCGGGCTTGCAGGAGGGCAGGGGCGCTGACATCCGTGACCACAGATGATGACCAGACCGCGGGCGGGGGCGGGGCGCGGTTGCGCATCTGCCTCAGCCCCGGCGAGATCGGCGGCGGCGGGATCGGCATGGTCATGCTGCATCTGGCCGAGGCCCTGCTGGCCGAAGGCCATGCGGTGGACCTGCTGCATCTGGACGAGGCCACCGACCGCAGCCCGCCGCCGGGGTGTTCCATGGTGCGGATCGGCCGGCGCGCGCGCGCGGCCCTGCCCGCCACGGTGGGCTATCTGCGCCGGGCGCGGCCGGATCTGGTGATCTCGGCGCGCGATTACATCAATGTGCTGATGCTGAGCGCGCGGGGGCTGGCCGGGCTGGGGCAGGATGCCCCGCGGCTGGTCTGGAGCTTTCACACGCACCGGGCTTCGGAACGGGCGCATATGGCGCGCCGGCGCGACCGGATCGCCGACTGGATGTCGCGTCAGGTGCTGGCCGGGCGCACCCCGGGCCACCCCGATGCGCTGGTGGCGGTGTCCAGCCGCGTGGCCAGCGGGCTGGCCGCCGATATGGGCCGCCCGGTCGGCGATTTCACGGTGATCGAGAACCCGGTCTGGACCCCGGCGCGGCTGGCGGCCCGGCAGGCCCCCTGCGCGCATCCCTGGCTGGCCGGGCGCGCGCCCCTGGCCCATGGCGCGCCCTGCGTGGGTGATCCGGTCATACTGGCGGTGGGGCGGCTGGCCCTGCAGAAGGATTTCGCCACCCTGATCGCCGCCCTGGCGCGCTGGCCCGGCCCGCGGGCGCCGCGGCTGATCATCCTGGGCAAGGGCCCGCAGCGTACGGCGCTGGCCGTGCAGATTGCCGCCGCCGGGCTGGCGGGGCGGGTGGAGATGCCCGGCCATGTGGCCGATGTGCTGCCCTATATGGCGCGGGCGGATCTGTTCGTGATGTCCTCGCGCTGGGAAGGGTTCCCGCTGGCGCTGGTCGAGGCGCTTGGCAGCGGGGTGCCGGTGGTCTCTACCCATTGCCCCGGTGGCCCGGGCGATATCCTGGAGGGCGGGCGGCTGGGCCGGCTGGTCCCGCCCGGCGACCCGGCCGCCCTGGCCCGCGCCATGGCCGAAACCCTGGCCGCCCCGGGCGATCCGGGCATGCGCGTGGCGGCGGCGCAGCGCTTCAGCGCCGCCCGGGCCGCGGCGCGCTATCTGGCGCTGGCCGGCATGTCCGACAGGGCGCCGGAGGAGGGGCGGCCGGAGGCGGGGGCAGAGCTTCTGCGCCCGCGCCCGGGCAGCGGGCGATGACGGAGCCGCAGCTTTCGGTCATCGTGCCGGTCTATCGTGACGGGGCGGTGCTGGCGGTGCTGCTGGCCGCACTGGCGGCGCAGCAGGGGCTGACCCCCGGCACCTTCGAGCTGATCGTGGTGGACAACGACCCCCATGGGCCCGCGCCGCTGCCCCCCCTGTCCTCGCTGTCGCCCCTGCCCTTTACCGCGCAACTGCTGCCCTGTGCCGCGCCCGGGTCCTATGCGGCGCGCAATGCGGGCGCGGCGGTGGCGCGCGGGGGGCATCTGGTCTTTACCGATGCCGATTGCCGCCCCGCGCCGGACTGGCTGGCGGCCATGGCGGAAGCGCTCCGGGCCCATCCCGGCGCCATCCTGGCCGGGCCGGTGGTGCTGGACCCGGGCCCCGCCCCCACGCCCTGGGCAATCTTCGACACGGTGCGCGGCATCCCGCAGGCGGCGTTCGTGCGCCGCGGCTATGGCGCCACGGCCAATCTGGCGCTGGCGCGGGGGCTGTTTGCGCGCCTGGGCGGCTTCGATGCCGCGCGGCTGTCCGGGGGGGATGCCGAATTCTGCCGCCGCGCCGGGCGCACAGGCGTGCCCATGCGCTATGTGCCCGGCGCTGCCGTCCACCACCCCGCCCGCGCCAGCCGCACCGCCCTGGAGACCAAGGCCCGCCGGATCAAGGGCGGGCAGGTGGCCAGCGGCCCGCCCCTGCGCCGCCTTCTGTGGACCCTGCGCAGCCTGGTCCCGCCGGTGCGCGAGATGGCGGCCTATCTGCTGGGTCCCCACCCCTGGCGCTGGAAGGCCACGGCCTGCCGGGTGCGGATGCAGCTCTGGGGGGTGGAACTGGCGGAACTGGCCCGCCTGCTGATCCTGCGCCGCCCCCCTGAGCGCCGCTAGAGCAGGGCACGCCCCGCCCCGGCGCAGGCAAAGGCAAAAGGGTGGGGGCTATGCTCTCCGGGCGCCCCGCCCTGTCTTCATCTTGCCCCAAATACTCAAGCCCCCCGCGGCCGCCCTTTCCCCACGCCGGGGGCGCGCGCCTTCTGAACGGCCCGCGCCCGGTTACAGCCGCCGCAGCACCGATCCCAGGGCATAGCGCAGGAAGTTCAGGCTGCGGCGCGGCAGGGGCAGGCCCTCGTCGCGCAGGAGCGCCCAGACCGCGCCCGCTGCCCGGACCTTGTTGGCCGAGGCCGAGCCCGGCGCCACCCGGTATTCGGCCAGCACCTGCGGCAGGCCATGGGCCACCGCGCCATCGCGCAGCAGGGACAGCCAGAAGGCGTAATCCTCGTGCATGGCGCGCGCGGGCATCCGCGCATCAGGGAAGCGCGCGCGCCGCCAGGCGCCGGTCAGGGCGCCGATGGGGTTGCCCGCCAGCGCATCGGCCCAGAGCACGCGCGGGCGGGCGGGCACCTCGCCCAGGGAGCGGCCCTGCGCATCGACCCGGCGATAGGCGGAAAACACGATATCGGCACCGGCCTCGAAGGCGCGGCGCTGTGCCGCCAGCTTTTCGGGCAGCCAGCGGTCATCGGCATCCAGCAGCGCCACATAGGCCCCGCGCGCGGCGGCGATGCCGATGTTGCGCGTGGCCGCCACCCCGCGCGGGGCGCTCTGGGCCGGATCATGGATCAGCCGCAGGCGCGGATCGGCCTCGGCGGCGGCACGCACCAGCGCGACCGAGCCATCGCGCGACGAATCATCGATCAAGAGCGCCTCCCAATCGGGGTCGGTCTGCGCGGCAAGCGAGGCCAGCGCCTCCGGCAGGGTGGATTGCGCATCGCGGAACGGGATGATCACCGAGAATTGAGGGCTGCCCCCGCCCTGCCCGTCGTCCTTCCTGGCGTCTGATGGCGTGCCGTCCCCGGTGGACATCGCGCGCGCCGCTCAGCGGTTCAGCAGGTCGCGGTGGAACTGGCGCAGCAGCAGCAGCCCCACCACCATGGGAATGACGATCCACAGCCCGATATAGATCAGCGAGATATATTGCGGCGTGTAGATCGGATAGAACCCGTCGCGCATGATCCCGGTCAGGTGCAGGATCGGATTGTACCACAGCACCGCCTGCGCGATGGGGGGGAAATCCTCGTAGATGATGATGATCCCCGAGATGATGAACAGGGGCCGGGTCAGGATGGCCCAGATGGTCTGCCAGACCGGAAAACGCTGGAACAGATAGCAGTTCAGGCACCCCACCCCCAGCCCCACCAGCGCGGTCAGCACCACCGCCTGTGCGATCCGGCCCCAGTCCAGCACCGTGCGGATATCCTCGTAGATCATGATCCCGGTCAGGATGATGGTCATGACCGCCATGGTGACCAGCAGATTGAGCGCGAAACGCGCGATGATCGCATCCATCCAGGTGACCCGGGGATAGAACAGCAGCGCCTTGGAAAACAGCATCGCGCGGCCGACCTGATTGCCCAGGGTGGTGAACATATGCAGGGTCAGCAGCCCCGTGCCCTTGAACAGCAGGTAGCTGGTCCCCAGACTGGGAGAACGCGCCAGCAGCGACCAGGCGAAGCTGAGGATGATGATCATGCCCAGCGGTTCCAGCAGGGCCCAGACATAGCCGCCCGGCGTGCGCCCGTAGCGCGCGCCCATCTCGCGCAGCATCAGCGCGGCAATGCTGCGCATGGCCGCCACGCCATACCAGCGGCCGCGATGGCGCTGCAGGGCTGCGGGCAGTTCGGGGGAATCGGTTGGCAGCGGAGCCTCCTGATGCTGGCCTTTGCTGCGCGGACTATGTAGAAAACCGCCAGCCGGATCAATTCTCCGGCGTCATGGAGTGACCGACGTGGCCAGGGATGCCCCAGATGCCGAAAAGGCGCCCGCGTCCGCGGCCAGGACAGGTGCGGCCAAGTCAGGTGCGGCCAAGACGGATGCGGCCAAGACGGATGCGGGGCGCGCGGGAAAGATGGCCGGGCGGGCCCGGGTGCGGCGGCGCCATCACGGGCTGGCGCTCAGTCTGATTGTCCTGGTGGTGCTGCCGGTGGTGCTGGCGGCGGCCTATCTGTGGACCTTTGCCCAGGATCAGTATGCCTCGACCGCCGGGTTCACCATCCGCCAGGAGGAAACCGGCGCGGCCAGCCAGTTGCTGGGCGGGCTGACCCAGCTGGTGGGCGGGGGCAGCAGCGGCAACAGCGACCTGTTGTTCGAATTCATCCAGAGCCAGGAGATCGTCGAGGCCGTCAACGACCATGTCGATCTGGTGGCGCATTATTCGGCCACCTGGCCCGCCGATCCGGTGTTCTCCATCTGGCCCGGGGCCACGATCGAGGACATGCTGTGGTTCTGGAAGCGCATGGTGCGCATCACCTATGACAGGTCCTCGGGGCTGATCATGGTCGAAGCCCGCGCCCGTGATCCGGACACCGCCCAGGCCATCGCCCGGGCGGTCGTCGCCGAAAGCGAGGCGATGATCAACATGCTCAACGAGGCCGCCCGACGCGACAGCATGGCCAATGCCCAGCTGGACCTCGAAGAGGCGCTGGAACGGCTGCGCGCCGCGCGCGAGGCGATCGCCGAATTCCGCGCCCGCACCCAGATCATCGACCCCGCCGCCGATATCCAGGGGCGGATGGGGGTGCTCAACAACCTGCAGCAGCAACTGGCCCAGGCGCTGGTGGATTACGACCTGCTGCTGCCAAGCGCCGACAGCAACGACCCCCGCCTGCGCAACGCCGAGCGCCGCATCACCGTGATCCGCGACCGCATCACCGAGGAACGGCGCAGCTTTGCCGCGCAGGATGTCACCGTGGACAATACCGATTACCCCAGCCTGCTGGCGCAATACGAAAGCCTGCGCGTGGATCAGGAATTCAGCGAGGAAAACTATCGCGCCGCGCTGACCGCGCTGGAGCAGGCGCGCTCGAACGCCGAGCGCCAGCAGATCTATCTGGCGACCTTCGTGCGCCCCACGCTGGCGCAGCGGGCCGATTACCCGCGCCGGTTGCTGCTGGTGGGGCTGACGGCCTTTTTCGCGCTGATGACCTGGGCGGTGCTGGCGCTGGTCTATTACAGCCTGCGGGATCGGGGATAGGGGGCAGGCTGGCACGCGCCGGCGCGCGCCCCCATATCGGCAAACGGAACCGGGGCGCAGGCGGGGCCGTCTGAACGGGCAGGATGCATGATCGAACTGAGACACGTCACCAAGGGATACTGGGTGCATGGCGAATACCGCATCGTCATCGATGACCTGAGCATCGTGATGCCGGAGGGCCATTCGCTGGGGCTGCTGGGGCGCAACGGGGCGGGCAAGTCCACGCTGCTGCAGATCATCGCCGGGACCATGCAGCCGACCTCGGGCCGGGTGATCCGGCGGGGCGAGATCTCCTGGCCGATCGGTTCGGCCAACAGTTTCCACAAGGACATGACCGGGCTGCAGAACACCCGCTTTCTGGCGCGGGCCTATGGCGTGGACAGCGATGCCCTGGTCGATTTCGTCGAGGATTTCGCCGAGATCGGCAAGCATTTCAACATGCCGCTGCGCACCTATTCCTCGGGGATGCGCTCGCGGCTGGCCTTTGGCGTGGCCATGGGCATCCCCTTTGATACCTATCTGATCGACGAGGTCACCGGCACCGGCGATGCCAAGTTCAAGCGCAAGAGCCGCGAGGTCTTTCGCGCCCGCATGGCCCGCGCCGGTGCGATCATGGTCAGCCATTCCATGAATGACATGCGCAATTTCTGCGACAGCGGGCTGGTGCTGCATGAGGGGCAGCTGGAGTATTTCGACGATATCGAGGATGCCATCACCCGGCATGAGGACCTGCTGAACTGACCCGCGCCCGGGCGGCGCGGGCCATGGGCGCCGCAATGGCCCGCCCCAGCCCGGCCAGCCTGCTCCCGGCCCACCCCCGGCCCGCGCGCCTGGCACGGGGGTCGGGCACGGGGGCCGGGGGGGGGCAGGTGCCAGACGTCAGGCGAATTCGCTCAGATGGCCCAGCAGGATGCCGGTCAGGGCGATATCGGCGCCCGCGGCGGGCAGCGCGTCCAGCATCACCCCGGTATCCTGCGGCACGCTGTCCCGCGCCGCATCCGACAGATCCGCCTGCGCATCGATGAACACCCAGCGCGGCGCGTTGGCGCTGTCCAGCCCCACCGCGGCGCGCAGCACCTCCAGCGCGTCCAGGGCGGTGATTGCGCCGTCGCGGTTCAGGTCGGCGGCGATGAAGGCCTCGGGGGTGGCCGCG
The DNA here is from genome assembly GCF_013415485.1 of Rhabdonatronobacter sediminivivens. Taxonomy (GTDB): domain Bacteria; phylum Pseudomonadota; class Alphaproteobacteria; order Rhodobacterales; family Rhodobacteraceae; genus Rhabdonatronobacter; species Rhabdonatronobacter sediminivivens. The sequence goes on from NZ_JACBXS010000045.1 coordinate 13,499, forward strand.
CCGAAACTCGGGGTCAGGCCCACGGCCAGGCGCAGCACTTCCAGCGCATCCAGCGCGGTGGGGCGGCTGTCACTGGCCGGGTCATGGGGGCGGCTGGCGCTGATCCTGCCGCCCGCGGGGTCCGCCAGCAGGTCGAAGCCGAAACTGCCATCGGCCCCGGCCTCGCGCAGGTGGGCGCTGCTGCGCCCGGCGGGGGTGAAGCTGATGCGCGTGCCCTCCAGCGCCGCGCCGCCCACGCCCAGCACCTGCCCCGAGAGGCTGACCAGCCCCTCCAGCGCGCCGCCTTCGACCGGGGCGGGCAGCGGATCGGGGGCGGTATCGGGGGCGGCCTCCTGCCGGGCCTGGAAACTCACCGCCGCATCCACATAGGCCGGGTTGCCGGTGACCAGCAGATCGAAGAGCGCATTGTCATGGGCGACGGTGCCCGGCGCCAGCCCGGCCTCGGCCAGGGTGTCGCGGGCGGCGGCGATGGCGGCGGCGTCGAAATCCTCCAGCGTGACCATGGCCGTGGGGTAATCGGGCAGGAAGAAACTGTCCGGCCCCGCGCCCGGGCCATAGGTGAACAGGCTCTGGTCGGTGTCGCTGACGCGCCAGCCGTCACGGAAGGCACCGTAAAGCCCCAGCACGCCGGCCTCGGGGTCATCGCCAAAGACCAGGGGGCGGCTGATCGGGGTGCCATCGGGCAGGGTCAGGTCGGTCTCGGGGTCGCCATCGAAATTGCCCAGCAGCCCTTCGACCTGCCCGGCCAGCGCGGGATCGACAAAGAGGGTGATATCCAGCCGCCCCTCCACCACCGTGATCGAGGCGGTGCTGATGCTGTCGCCCTCGGGGTCGCCATGGCGGTGGATCAGATGCCAGGTGTCGCCGGTGCGCAGGATCAGGTCATCGCCCACCGCACGGGACTGCCCCGGGGCCAGCGCCACCGCCGTGCCATTGACCAGCACGCTGCCGGGGGTGGCGGCATCGACCATCACCGCGCCCCCGTCCAGCCGCACGGCGGCGGCCACGTTTTCGGACGCATTCACCCCCACTGGGGCCATGCGGGCCTGCACCTCGAACCCGGTGCCACCGATTTCGCGCAGCAGGACAAACTCGCCCGCCGCGTGGAAGTCATAGGCCAGCCCGTCCAGGGTGATCAGATGCGGGTCGGCGATGACATCGGTGCGCCCGGCGGGGGGCGCGGGCGGGGGCGCGCCGCCGCCGCCGCCGATCCAGTCCAGCCAGTCGCGCCAACCGGGCGGCAGGGGGATTCCAGGGCTGCCGGAGCCTTCCAGCACGGCCCAGAGCTCGGTGCCGCTGTTGCGGAACTCGGTTTCGATCATGGTGCCATCGGGCAGGGTTCCGATGACATCGACATCCTGCAGAAAGATCCCGTCACTGGCCGCCAGCAACCGCAGGCTGCCGCCCTCCAGCAGCGCCTGCGCGCCCGCCAGCGCGGCAACCTGCAGCGTGCCCCCGTCCATGGCAAAGGCGCCGGTGACCTCGACCCGGTCATACCCGCCCGCGCCGATGTCGAAATGGATGACGCTGTCCTGCGCCACCACGTTGCCAGTGATCTCCATCCGGCCGGTGTCGGTCACCCGCGCGTTGGCCGCGTCAATCCTGTCGCCCACAAAGAAGCTGGAGCCGGACAGCAGCAGCGCGGGCTGGCCTGCGGTGCCGGCGATCTCGCCCCAGCCCAGCAGCATATTGTTCTGAAGGCTTGTGCCTGCATGGACCTCGACCAGCGGCGTGACCAGCCGCCCGCCTGCCATGGCCAGCATGGCCGAATTCGCGCTGGCATCGCCGACCTCGACCTTGGTGGCGGCCTGGACCTCAGCGCCGGTGCCGATACGCAGCCTGCCGGCGCCGCCGCCTTCGCTGGCGGCATCGGCGATCAGCTCACGGCCGATATGGATGCGCGCGTCATCGCCAGACAGGCTGACGCGCGCGCCGGGGTCCGAAACGGTCATCCGGCCTGTCCCGCCGTTGACGCCAATTTCCAGCGCGGCAACCGGGCCGTCCAGCGTTATTCCGGCGTCAGTGCTGACCAGAGCGCTCCCCTCGCCGCCGCTGCTGCCGACAATCATGCGGGCGTGTTCAGCGGCGGAAATATCCACAGCAGTATTCCTGCCGGTCAGGAACATCCTGCCCGTCGCGCCGGTATCGGCTTCATCGGCGCGCACCCGGCCGATCCCCACCCCCAGCACCGTCTGCCCCGCGCGTCCGCCGCCGGCATCTTCCAGCGCGATCTGCGCGCCGCCGGCCAGATCCAGCCGTCCGGTGCCGCCATTGGTGCCCACCAGAATGTCGCGCGCGCCGTCCAGCCGCGCCCCGTCCCGCAACCAGAGCTCCCCCTCGCCGCCCGTGCCGGACAGGAACGCCGGGGTGCCGCCCACGATCACCAGCCGGTGGGCATCGCCCTCCATGGTGACGGTCGCATCGCGAAGATCCGCCCGGGCAACCGACCCCGCACCGCCGCCCACGAAGAGATTGGCGACACTCCCCTGCGCGCGGATGGTCACATCCGCGCCATCCTCCAGCACCAGACGCCCCGTGCCGACCTGATCGGGGGTGTCGAACCAGCTGGTGCCCAGCCGGATGCCGCCATTGCGCGCGGCATCGATCAGCACCGGGCTGTCGGCGATGGTGATTGTGCCGCTGGCCCCGCCTTCGCTCCCCGCCAGCAGCCAGGCATCGAACTGGCGCGCGATGATATCCACCTGCGTGTTGTCCGAAACCGTCAGCACGCCTGCGGCATCAGCGCCCCGGCCCACCAGGATTTCGGCGCTGTCATCGGCCCCGGAAATGGCGAACAGCCTGGCACTCCCGCCGATATCAAGGGTGCCCGTGCCCCCCTCGCGCCCGATCCGGACCCCCGCATAGCCGCCGTCCCCGTCCAGGTCGATCGGCCCGGCGGCGCCGAATGTGGTGCCGTCATTCTGCGCGCCGAAGAAGGCGCCGCGCACATGGGCCGTGCCCTCGCTGCCCGCGCCCCGCCCGATATCGACAAAGGCAAAATCGCTTTCGGCATTGCCCAGCACGATCAGCCCGTGGGGTGCATCCGGGTCGGTGGCGCGCGCGCCGGTGATGCCGGCCAGCCCGGTGCCGCCTGCGGTGCCGATATTGACCCCCGCCCCGGTTTCGGACTGGCCTGCGTTTTCGGCAGTGCCCGCCTGCACCGACATCAGCGCATTGGTCATGGCCAGCTCGCCGCGCCCGTCCGCCTGCCAGCCGAAATCGACGAAGACACTCCGGTCAACATCCAGCCCGCCGATCAGCGCGCGCCCGCCGTCGCTGATCAGCATCGTGCCGTCGGAGCCGCGCCCGCCGACCGTCATCGACCGCACCCCGGTCAGCAGCGCGCCCGCGCCGTCGATCTCCAGCAGCCCCGTGCCGCCGGGGGTCAGGCCGGGGCTGGCATAGCCCACCGGCACCCAGCCGTTGCCGCTCAGATCCAGCACCGACCCCGAGAGGATCCGCGCCTCGCCATAGGAGCCCGCGCCGCCGCCGACCCAGAAATTCGTTCCCTCCAGCAGGGCCTCGGCAAAGACCACAGACCCGTTCTGCAAGGTCACGCTGCCGGTGCCGGTGTTGTCTTCGGTATCGGTCCAGCGGGTACCGATGCGAAAGCCCGCGCCCTGGCCGGCGGTGATGCTGGCCTGCGTATTGTCGAAGACCAGGCTGCCGGTGCCGCCTTCGGTGCCCACCAGCACCCAGGCAAAGGTGTCCTCCAGGGGCGTGCCATCGCCGGCGCGCATGGGCGCGGCCATCTCGAGCGTGCTGCCGGTCAGATGGACCGCCCCGGTGGCGCCGTTGCGCCCGATGTTCAGGTCGGCACTGTGCACATCGGCGATCAGGGCAAGGGTGCTGCCGCTTTCGACGCGCAGCGTGCCGTCATTGCCTTCCCAGCGGCCGATGGTGGCGAAGGCGCTGCGATGCCCTTCCGCCCGCAGGGTCGCGCCGTTCTCCAGCAGAAGCGCGCCCTCGGCCTCGCCGTTATGCCATTCGCCGATCATCATCCCGGCATTCTGGGCAAAGCTGCGCAGGGTCATGGCGCCGCCGTCCAGCCGCATCTGCCCGGTACCGCCATCCACGCCCAGGGCCAGTTCGGCACTTTCGCGCCCGCCGACGAAGATTGCGCCGCCCTCGGCCTCCAGGTTGCCGGTGCCGCCGTCACGCCCCACCGACAGCCGGGCCGAGCCCCCCTTTTCGCCCGGCCCTTGCCAGGGAGTGCTGCCGCCTTCGCGCAGTACCTCGACCCCGCTGTTGACCACCGCCAGCGACCCGCCGTCCATGCTCAGGCTGCCGGTGCCGTCCTGATGGCCCACGCGGGCCTCGACAAAGGGCGAATAGGCATTGCCCACCAGAAACAGGCCATCGCGGTTGGGAGCCTCGGCGCTGCCGCTGATCTCCAGGCTGCCGGTACCGCCTTGACGCCCCACATCGACGGCCCCGCCCCCGTTCAACCCCGCCTGCACCAGCGCAAAGGAATCCGTGATCTCCATGCTGCCGCTGCCACCGTCGCGGCCGATGCGCAGCGCGGTGAAATCATCCGCCCCGGCCGAGGTGGTCTCTACCACGAAGCCCGCGCCATCGGCGAGCCGCAGGCTGCCGGTGCCGCCATCGCGCCCGACCTCCAGCATGGCGCCGGTCCCGGCCAGGCGGAACTCCCCGTCGATGACCTCCAGCCGCCCTTCGGCATCCGGGCCGCGGCCGATCCAGGCGGCCTCACCCCCGCCGGTGGCATCGGAATTGTCGGCGCCGAACGGATCCTCCAGGCGGAAACTGGCGCCATCGCGCACCTGCATCAGCCCGCGCGCGCCCGCATCGCGCCCGATGGTCAGGGTGGCGCCCATATCGGGCGACCCGGCCGAGATCACCTCAAGCAGGCTGCCCGGGTCGCGGAGGATGATTTCGCCCAGGGCCTCGGGGTCGGGGGGGCCGCCGCCGGACCGGCCCGCCGACAGGAAGGGGCCGCCCCCGCTGTCGGAGGCAAGCGTCAGCACAAGGCCGTCCGAAACCTCCAGCCGCCCCGCGCCATCGGTAAACCCGTAGATGAAGGATGTGCCATCTTCGAAGACTGCACCGGTTCTGGAAATCGCCATGATCTGCCCCCAGTCAGGCCCCCGCCATCACGCGCGCGGGGGCAGTGTCAAATTGTGCCTTGTGGAATGTCGCGGGGCCGCCGGAATGCAGAAAATGACGGAAAACGGACATGCCAACGCAACATTCTGAAATTAACAGGGTTCAGATATGCATGATATTGCGATTCGCGCAACGCGCAGGCGCGCGGTTGGCCAGATGTGGTTGGCCCTATGTCTGAGGTGGGGCTGCCCGCCGTGTGAGCTGCCGCCGTGTGAGCCGCCGTTGTGTCAGCCGCCGTTGTGTGAGCTGTCGTCGGGGCGCATCCGTCGGCCCCGCCGGGTGGCCAGCAGCCCGCGCAGCAGATGCCCGGCCACCACCGCGTGGCGCAACACCGCGGGGCGGCGACGGTATTGCGGCAGCGGGCGTGTATCGGCGAACAGCCTGTCGCGGCCCAGATAGCGCCGCGCGATTTCGGCGTTGCTGTCGGCGTGATCGGCCAGCAGGGTGCGGGCCTGCTCTGCTTTCAGGTATTTCAGCACCGGGCGGCGGGGGGTGGCGGCTTCGCCTTCTTCCAGCAGCTGGCGCAGGCGCTGGCGGCGGGCGCCATCGCTGACCGAGGCCAGGAACATCCCCGCCTCGTAGGACAGGCTGACATTGACCTGGGCGTCCGTCAGCGGCAGGGCGGCGGCGGCGGGGCAGTCCAGGGCGGTGCAGAAATCCTCCCACAGGCCGCCCTCTTCGAAGCCTTCATAGGGGCGCACGATCAGGTTTTCCGCGCCAAAGGCCTGCGCCCAGGGGTCCAGCAGGGCCGCATAGTCCAGCCGCGCGCGGTTGCGGGCGATGAAGCTGTCCATCTCCACCTGGCGGCCCACCTTGAGCACCTGCCCGTAGAGCGCGTCCAGCCATTGGTCCTGACGGCGCAGATAGACCAGAATGCGCACGTCCCTTTCGGGAAAGAGCGTGCGCAGGGCCGTGATCTGCTTGCCGTTCAGGCGTGAGAAATCCTCGCTGCTGAGCACGCCGGTCCCGGCATGGTCGGCCAGTTCGGCGCGCAGGGCGGCGACATGGGCCTCCAGCCGGTCGAACGGGTCGGCGGGCGTGTATTTCACCCGCCAGTTTCGCAGTGCATGGGCCAGGAAATGATGCGCCGGGCCGCTGCCGGCCGCCAGCCCGGAGGCGGGGTCCGGATAGAGCAGCCCGCGTTCGGCCAGGGGGCCGCGGTTCTGCGCCAGGACCTGTTGCAGATAGGTTGTGCCCGTCTTGCGCAGGCCGATATGGATCACCAGACTCATGGCGCGGTCACTGTCCTGTTGCCCCTGCCTTCATCGACCCGGCTGCAGGCCCGGCCTGCGCCGGGGGCCGGGCCTCCTGCGCCATGGGGTGCGGGTATCGGGCATTGGGAAAGGGGGAGGGAAAGGGGGCGTCATCTGGTCTGTTGTCCTGTGCCGTGCCGTGCCGGTTGCAGAGCGGGTCCTGCCAGTTTCCGTGCCAGTTCCCGGGCCAGTTCCTGTGTCAGCACCGGATACCCGCGCCCCTTTGCCAGCCATGGGCGGCCTTGTCCAGCGCGCGGGCTGCCGGGCCTCATGACGCCACGCGGCGCGGGTCTGGTCCGTCCCCGGGCAGGGCAATCCCCAGCGCGCGCAGCCGGTCGGCATGGGTATCATGGCTGTAATGACGCGCCACATGGGCGCGGGCGCGGGCGACCTGGGCGGCCCGCGCCGCCGGGTCGGCGTGGAGCTTGCGCGCCAGCGCCACCGCCGTCTGCGGCGTGGCGTAAAGCGCCGCATCGCCGAACAGCACGCGATACTCTTCGGGCAGGATCACGGGCACCCCGGCGGCCATGGCCTCGATGATGGTGCGCCCGAAGCTTTCGATCCAATGCGGATGGGCGAAGTAGATCCAGACATCGATCCCGGCCAGGAAATCGCGCGGGGGCAGGGCGCCGAAAGGGTGCACCACCCAGTTCGGCGGTATCCGGCCCAGGATCCTCTCAGCCGTGCCTGCCCCGCCCAGCACATGCACCTCGGTGTCGTCGCTTTCGGGGTAGGCGGCCAGGATATCGGCGGCACTGGCGGGCCATTTATGGGCATGGTCGCGGGCATGACGGCCGATGCGCAGCTTGCCCTGCGGGTGGGGCGCGGGGGCGGCGGGGGTTTCCCAGCCTGAAATATCGATGATGTTGTGCCAGTCGTCAGGGGCCAGGTCGATCGCGCCCAGTTCGGCCCCGTGGTGGGTGACCAGCGCCGCGCGCACCAGCGGGCCGATCGGGTGCCAGGTGGCCTCGCGCCCGAACCAGCGGCGGATATTGGCGGCGCAGGCGGCGATGTCATAGCGGGGCACGCCTTCGGGGCCGTAATCGCTCATGGGCGGCTGGTTGACGATCACCTTGATCTCGCGCGCCTTGATCTGCGGCAGGTAGCGCTGGTCATGCCACAGGCAGGGCGGATAGCGCAGCAGCAGCAGATCGCAGGAGACATGATCGCCGTAAACCACCTGTTCGATCACCTGCCCGTCGATCCGGTCGCGCACCGCGTCCAGCATGGCGGTGCGGGGTTCGGTGGCATAGAGATCATAGCGAAACAGCTCCATCACCCCCAGCCCCAGCCCGTGGCGGCGGTGAAAGGTCATTTCCTCCAGGCAGGAATTGACGCTGCCCCCGCGCATGCGGAATTCCGAGCCCAGCACCACGGGGATATGGCGCGCGCGGTCGCGGGCGGGGCGGTCGGGGTGCAGGATGGCGGGGGCGGGAAAGGGGCGCGCGGTGCCGCTATAGTGCAGGGCGCCGGCTTCTGCGCTGCGGTCGCGGTGGCGGGTCTGCGCCTCGGCATAGGCGCGGCGCGCGCCGTAAAGAAAGCCGTTGATGCCCAGAAATTCATCGGCCACGACCGAGCTGTCGCCATCGCGCTGAAAGGCCAGCGGCCCGCCCTGAAGCTGCTCTACCGCGCCCTGACCATGGACATGGCGGATGCGGCGGATCAATTCATTGTCGGCGGAAATGCGCACCCGGTCCCAGCCGCCGAAATCGCGCGCCACCGGCGCGCGGCGGAACATGAAGGAGGATGTGTTGGGGATGATGAAGATCCCCTGCCCCGTCCAGCGGGTGAAGCGCAGGTCATTGCGGATGCGCGCCTGCAGGCTCAGACAGCCCAGCATCTCGGGGTGGGCCTGCAGATGGCGGACCTGGGTTTCGATGCGCAGCGGATGCGCCCAGTCATCGGCATCATGGAGGGTGACGAAGTCGCCGCGTGCAAGGTCCAGCCCGTGGTTGCGCGCCACATAGGCGCCGGCGTTTTCGGGCATGCGGATGGCGCGGATGCGCGGGTCACGGGCGGCGAACTCTTCGGCCACCGTCATGGTGCCCGGATCGGG
>NZ_JACBXS010000046.1 GCF_013415485.1 Rhabdonatronobacter sediminivivens
ATCTCCGTTCTGTGTCGCAACTGAACAGAATCACAACCTGCTGAATTCACTCAACTCATTTCCGATTGGCCTCTGAGAGGCGGGAGGAGGGCTCCCGCCCGTCGTGGGTGCATCACAGATGCGCCCGCTCCCGTTGGGCCGGGCGCCCGGGCAAGCCCGCGCCGCGGTCGGTGCCTGTGACGGGCCGGGATCGCCGGGGGAGCGCCGGGCTGTCACGTTGGAGCAGCCCGCCAGGCCCCATGTGCAAGGGGACCCGCGGCGGCCTGAGCCATCGCGGTGCCGGGAGGGCGGCGCTGGGCCGCCTGGGCCTGGCCGGGCGGGCGGGCTGGCTATGCCGAAACCTCGGCCAGGATGCGGCGGGCCTCGTCGGCGCAGGGGGTGAGGAGGCTGCGGTCCTCGCCCGGGTAGAAGCGGGCGCGCAGGGCGGTGGCCATGGGGGCCGGGGTGGCGATCTGCACGCGGGGGCCGTGTTTGGCGTTTTCGGCCTGCCAGCTGCGCGCAAGGGCGATCTGCGCGGCCTTGGTGGCGCCGTAGAGGCCATAGAACTTCTGCCCCGCCACCGGGTCATCGAAGAAGAGCGCGGTGCTGCGGACGCTGGCAGTCATCCCGGCCTTCAGCAGGGGCTCTACCAGCGGGATCAGCGCGGCGGTGGCGCGCAGGTTGATGGCGAGCGTGCGGTCCAGATCCTTGGCGCCCACATGCCCGGCGGGAGAGAGGGGCGGTGCATGGATGGCGGTATGCGCCCAGAGCCCGATGCCGCCCCAGCGGTCATGGCATTGGCGGCAGAGGTGGCGCATTGCGTCCTCGGCGGTGATGTCCATGGGCGCGAGCGTGGCGTGGCCGCCGCGCGCCTGGATGCGGTCATCAAGCTCTTCGAGCGCGCCGGTGGTGCGGGCCACGGCCAGGACGTGCCAGCCGTCCTGGGCCAGGGTTTCGGCCAGGGCGGCGCCGAGGCCGCGCGAGGCGCCGGTGACAAGTGCCACACGCGGAGCGCCCGAGTTCTCATCGTTGCTGTTCATGGCGTTCCTTTGCCACCGTGGTGGCGCCTGCGCAAGGGGGCTGGCGTGCGGACGGGGCTTGACCTGGGGGGGGCGGGCGTCGGATAACGCAGCGCAAAGGTCTTGGAACGGAGGGTCTGACCGTGAACGGTTCTCAAACTTTGGTGCATGCGATGGGCGGCACCGAATCCGCATTCCGCAAAGGGGTGATGGTGTTGGCCGGGGCCATGCTGATCACCCTGGGTGCCCGGCTGTCGGTGCCCATGTGGCCGGTGCCGATGTCGCTGCAGACGCTGGCGGTGCTGATGGTCGGTTTCGGCCTGGGCGCGCGGCTGGGGGCGGCTTCGGTGATGACCTATCTGGCGATGGGGGCCATGGGGCTGCCGGTGTTCGTGGCCGGTGCCGGTGTGCCGATGTTGCTGGGCCCGACGGCCGGGTTCCTGTTCGGTTTCGTCGCCATGGCCTGGGCTGCCGGGCTGGCGGCCGAGCGTGGGCTGGCGCGCGGGGTGCTGCGCACGGGTCTGGTTGCTGTGGCGCTTTCGGCTGCGCTCTATGTGCCGGGGGTGCTGTGGCTGGTGGCGATCACGCCGCTGGATATCCTGGGTGCTATCAACGCCGGCATGCTGCCCTTTGTCATGGGCGATGTGATCAAGGCGGCCATGGCGGCGCTGATGGTCACCGGGGCCTGGGCTGCGCTGAAGCGCGCGAAGGGCTGAGCGCGGCGCTTCTGGCTCGCGCGGCGAAGGGGGGCTGTCTGCCCCCCTCACCAGCCCCCGAGGGGCTGGTTTCACCCCCCGAGAGTATTTTCCGGCAAGAAAATGCCCGGGCGGAAGGTTACATCGAGAAGCTGATGCCGCATCCGCAGCTTGAGCTGGCATTGGGATTGTCGATGACAAAGCGTGCGCCGATCAGTTCTTCGGAGAAGTCGATCACGGCGTTTTCCAGGAAGGGGAGCGAGACCGGGTCCACCAGCACCTTGTGCCCGTCCTTTTCCAGAACGATGTCATCTTCGGCCGGGGTGTCAAAGCGGATATCGTATTGAAATCCGGAGCAACCGCCGCCATCGACCGCCACGCGCAGGGCGTGGGATTCGCCGGTATCCTCGGCGATCTCGGCGAGGCGGGCGAAAGCGCGGTCGGTGACGCGGGGGGGGATGGCGATCTGCATGGGTGGCACCTGTGCGGCATTTCCGATCAAACTCATAAGGTATATAACGCCGCCATGGCGTTCCGACAAGCGTTCGGGTGCGCGGCGGGGCAAGGATCACCATGATGAAACCCTTTGCGGCGCATCCGCAGCAGTCGCGCGGACGGCTTCATGCCGAGAAGATGAGCACCTTTCGTTCGCCCTTTCAGCGGGACCGGGACCGGATCATCCATTCCAGCGCCTTTCGGCGGCTGAAGCACAAGACGCAGGTGTTCATCGAGCATGAGGGCGATTACTACCGCACCCGGCTGACCCACAGCATCGAAGTGGCGCAGGTGGCGCGCACTCTGGCCGGGGCGCTGGGGCTGAACACCGATCTGGCCGAGGCCATCGCCCTGGCCCATGATCTGGGTCACCCGCCCTTTGGCCACACCGGCGAGGAAGCGCTGGAGCGGCTGATGGCGCCCTATGGCGGGTTCGATCACAACGCGCAGGCGCTTCGGATCGTCACCGCGCTGGAGCGTCATTACGCGGATTTCGACGGGCTGAACCTGACATGGGAAACGCTGGAGGGGATCGCCAAGCATAACGGTCCGTTGCTGGACCCCGATGGCACCCCACGCAAGGGGCCACTGCCCTATGCGCTGGCGGATTACAACGCGCGCCATGATCTGGAACTGCAAACCCATGCCAGCGCCGAGGCGCAGGTGGCCGCGATTGCCGATGACGTGGCCTATAATCACCATGACCTGCATGACGGGTTACGTTCGGGCCTGTTTACCGAAGATGACCTGATGGCGCTGCCCATCACCGGCCCCGCCTTTGCCGAGGTGGACGCGCTTTACCCCGGGCTGGAGCCCATGCGGCGGCGCCATGAGGCGCTGCGCCGGGTCTTTGGGGTGATGGTGGAGGATGTGCTGGCGGTGGCGGCCACGCGGCTGGGCCCGGCGGCGCCGGGGTCAGCGCAAGCGGTGCGCGATCTGGGCGTGACCATCATCCGCTTCAGTGACCGGTTGTTCCGAGAGTTGAAGGTGATCCGCCAGTTCCTGTTCACGCGCATGTATCGCGCGCCCTCGGTGGTGGCCATGCGGGCCGAGGTGACGGCCATGGTGGATGATCTGTTCCCGCTTTACATGGCGCGGCCCGAATTGCTGCCCGCCGAATGGCGCCGCGATGTAGAGGCGGCGCGCGGGGATACCGCGCTGGCGCGCATCGTCGCCGATTACGTCGCCGGGATGACCGACCGCTTTGCCATCCAGGAGCACGCGCGGCTGGTCAAGGGCCTGTCACCGCAGGATATTCACGCGCTTCCGGGCCGCGCCCTGCGCGGGCGCTGAGCCGCAGCGCACGCTGCCCCAAACCCGTCTTAACCGCGCCGCTGTACCCCTTGCAGACCTTGCAGGGGCGATGGCGGTTGAAAGGATTCGGGCAGACCGCCGAGAATCGAGGGACGGGCAGCAATTGAGCAACGAGCAAACCCCCACAGAGGGGGCGGCCGACCTGGCGGGTCCGGCCAGGATCGCCGCCGAGCAGTTCGAGCGGGCGATGACGCGGATCAATCAGGTGCTCCGCGACATGGAACATGACCCTTCGCGGGCCGCGAAGGAGTTGATCGACGAGACGCGCCTTTTGCGCAAGGCTCTGGAGAACATCTATGAAGAACGCAGACGCATCCGGTCGCTTGGGCTTGCCGGGGACGGACCCGGCGGAATCCTTGACCTTGCCGCAGCCCGCGATGAGATCGGGCGCCGCCTGGCTTGCCTCCGCGCCGCCGGAGGTGGCGCAGAGCTTTCTGGCGGGGCTGAGTGACAGCGCGCTGGCCGCGCTGCCCTGGCTGTTCGAATTCTGGGCGCAGCCGCATCAGCTGCCGCCCGCGGGCGACTGGCGGACCTGGGTCGCGCTGGGCGGGCGCGGGGCGGGCAAGACGCGGGCGGGCGCCGAATGGGTGCGCGCCCAGGTCGAAGGCCCGCGCCCGCTGGAGCGTGGCCCCGCCCGCCGCCTGGCCCTGCTGGGCGAGACCTATGACCAGGTGCGCGAGGTGATGATCTTTGGCGACAGCGGCATCCTGGCCTGTTCGCCCCCCGATCGCCGGCCCCGGTGGGAGGCCTCGCGCCGCCGTCTGGTCTGGCCCAATGGCGCCACCGCCACGGCGTTTTCCGCCAACGACCCCGAGGCCCTGCGCGGCCCCCAGTTCGATGCCGCTTGGGCCGATGAGCTGGCCAAATGGCCCAATGCCGAGGCCACCTGGGACATGCTGCAATTCGCGCTGCGGCTGGGCCGCGACCCGCGCGCCATTGTCACCACTACGCCGCGCAACCAGCCCGCGCTGAAGCGGCTTCTGGCCGCGCCCTCGACCGTGAGCACCCATGCGCCGACCGAGGCCAACCGCGCCTTCCTCGCGCCCGCCTTTCTGGCCGAGGTCCGCGCCCGCTATGCCGGAACGCGCGAGGAGCGTCAGGAGCTGGACGGCATCCTGCTGGATGACGCCGAGGGCACGCTCTGGCCCGCCGAGGCGCTGGCCGCGGCGCGGGTGGCGCGCAGCCCGGAACTGGACCGGGTGGTGGTGGCGGTGGACCCGGCGGTCTCGGGGCACCAGGGGTCGGACCTGTGCGGGATCGTGGTGGTGGGTGCCGTCACCAAGGGGCCGGTGCAGGACTGGCGCGCCTATGTGCTGGAGGATGCCAGCCTGCGCGCCGCCTCGCCCAGCCAATGGGGCCGCGCGGTGATCGACGCCGCCCACCGCCACACCGCCGACCGGGTGGTGGCCGAGGTCAATCAGGGCGGCAACATGGTGGCCGATGTGCTGCGCAACGTGGACCCGCTGGTTCCCTTTCGCCCGCTGCACGCGCGCCAGGGCAAGGGCCTGCGGGCCGAACCTGTGGCCGCGCTCTATGAGCAGGGGCGGGTGAAGCATCTGGGCCGCCTTGGCGCGCTGGAGGAGCAGATGGCGCAGATGACGGCGCAGGGCTTCACCGGGCGCGGCAGCCCGGACCGGGTGGATGCGTTGGTCTGGGCGCTGCATGTGCTGATGATCGAACCGGCGCGCAAGCTGATGCGCCCCAGCGTGCGCAGCCTGTAGCGGCCTCAGCCCTTGCCGGTGGGGCGCTCCCACGGGTCCTTGTGCCGGGCCATGGCCTGGGCGATGGTGGCGGCGTCCACCTCCAGCGCGAAGGTCAGCACCGAACAGGGGGGGCGTTTCAGCGCCCGGTTGGCCAGCGCCATGGCGCGGGCTGCCGGGCGCAGTTTTATTTCCGGGGACAGGCGCAACTGCACCGTATCCCCGTTGGCGCGCACGGTGCTCAAGAGCGCGCGGCGCCAGTCCAGCGCCTCCCACGGGATGGTCTGGTCGCTCAGGCGTAGATCGCGCAGCCCGTCGCGGCTGATGGTCAGGATGGGCGCGGGCTGACGCAGCATGTCCAGTGCCGCCAGAACCCCCACACATCCCGCCGCCAGCACCAGAACGGCCATGGCGATGAACAGCAGCCCCACCAGCGGCAGTTCGGCCAGCAGGCTGATCGCCAGCGCCAGCGCGCCCAGGCCCGCGGGCACCACCAACGCCCAGACCCCCAGCAACGCGCCTGCGCGCAGCGGGTTGGGGTGGGCGGTCAGATCAGGTTTGCGGGCCATGGCCCCGTCTGAACACCCGCGCGCGGCCAAGGTCAAGCGCAAGCGCCCCTGTTGCGTCCTGCGCCCCCACCGCACGGCGCACATAACGGATCGCAAGCATTGCCGGGCATAACCCGGTGCTATCGCCCGCAGCGGCTGCCGCGCCGACCGGAACGGCCCGGCCCCGGCAGATCGGCACCCCAAGGAACCGGAGACCAGATCATGTTCGATTTCTTTCGCAAAGCCGCCAGCGCCAGCGCGCCCGAGGCCAAGGCCTCGGCCGTGGGGCCGCTGACCGCAGGTGTGCCCGCCGCGCGCGCCGCCATCACCGGCGCGGCGCGTCCGGGCCTGGCGCCCGTGCGCAGCGGTGGCGGCGTGCACGCCGGGTTCCAGCGCAACCCGGTGGGGTTCCGTGCCGTGCGGCTGATCGCCGAATCGGCGGCCGCGCTGCCGCTGGTGTTGCAGGATTGTGACCGCCGCTATGAGGCGCACCCGCTGATGACCCTGATCCGCCGCCCCAACCCGGCCCAGGGCAAGGCCGAGCTGCTGGAGGCGCTCTATTCCCAGCTTCTGCTTGCGGGCAACGCCTATGTCGAGGCCGTCCGCCCCGGGGATGCCCCCCTGCCGCAGGAACTGCATGTGCTGCGGTCAGATCGTATGTCGGTGGTGCCGGGCGCCGATGGCTGGCCGGTGGGGTATGATTACACCGTCGGCAGCCGCCGCCACCGCTTCCACATGGGCGACGGCCCGCCGCCCGTTCTACATATCCGCAGCTTCCACCCCACTGACGACCACTATGGCCTGTCGCCGCTGGAGGCCGCGGCCCAGGCGGTGGAGCTGCACAATTCTGCCGCGCATTGGTCGCGCGCGCTGCTGGACAACGCGGCGCGGCCCTCGGGGGCGATTGTCTATCGCGGGCCCGAGGGGCAGGGCAGCATGACCAACGAGCAGTTCGAGCGCCTGCAATCCGAGATGGAATGCCACCACCAGGGCGCGCGCAATGCCGGCCGTCCGATGTTGCTGGAGGGGGGCTTGGACTGGAAACCCATGGGCTTCTCGCCCTCGGACATGGAGTTTCACCGCACCAAGGAGGCCGCTGCCCGCGATATCGCCATCGCCTTTGGCGTGCCGCCGATGCTGCTGGGGATCCCCGGCGATGCCACCTATGCCAATTACCAGGAGGCCAACCGCGCCTTCTATCGCCTGACCGTGCTGCCGCTGGCCACGCGGGTCACAGCGGCGCTGGCGCATTGGCTTTCGGGCCATTCCGGCGCGGCGGTGGAGTTGCGCCCGGATCTGGACCAGGTCCCCGCCCTGGCGCCCGAACGCGAGGCGACCTGGCGCCGGGTGGCCGAGGCCAGTTTCCTGACCGAGGCCGAAAAGCGCGCCCTGCTGGGCCTGCCGCCGGTGGTTGACGGTGGCTGAGCGCGGTGGGCTGGCACGGCGGACCATCGGCGGCTCGCGGTTTCTGTATGACAGTTTCGATGCCGCCCAGGCGCGGATCGAGGCCAGCGAGCGCGTGGCCGCCGAGCGCAAGGAGGCGCTGGATTACCGGTTGGGCCGGATCGAGGCCGCGCTGGAGCGGATCGAAAAGCGGTTGTGGCTGGCGGTCTATGGCGTGGCGGCGGCAGTGCTGCTGCATGGTGCGCTGGCGCTGCTGGCGGTTGCCGGTTGACGGGTGCGGGCGGCAAGGCCCCGCCCGGGCCGCGCGCCCACCCACCCACCCTTGCGCACGGCCCGGGCGGGGCCTTGCCGCCTTTGGGCGTGGTAAAAGATTGCAAAACAGGATGAAGAACATGACGCAATACGCTGATCTGGAACATAAGTTCCACAAGCCCGAGGCCGGGCTGACGCTGGTGGATGGCACTGGCGTCGAAGGTTATGCCAGCCTGTTCGGGGTGCGCGATCGCGGTGGGGACCGGGTGATGGCGGGGGCGTATGCGGCTTCGCTGTCGCGGCTGGCAGCCAGTGGCGGGCGGGTGCGGATGCTGTGGCAGCATGATCCCGCCCAGCCCATCGGCATCTGGGACGAGGTGGCCGAGGATGCCCGTGGTCTGTGGGTCAAGGGCCGATTGCTGACCGGGGTCGCCCGCGCGCGCGAGGCGGCGGCGCTGATCGCCTCGGGGGCGCTGGACGGGTTGTCTATCGGCTATCGCACCATCCGCGCCGAGCGCGACCCTGAAGGCGGGCGCAAGCTGGTCGAACTGGATCTGTGGGAGGTGTCGCTGGTGACCTTTCCGATGCTGCCTGTGGCGCGGGTGGCGACCAAGTCCCGCGATTCGGTACAATCGGCCGCCTTGAGCGCCGTGTTCCGCGATGCCGCCAGCACGCTTTCAGCGATACGGCAGCGACGCTGACCCGGATGGCGCGGAGGCTTCGGCGCGTGCTGTGCGGGCCGCGGAACCGGCTGGTTGAGGCGGGCGCGCGGGACGGGCCTTGGATCACTTCCAGCCGGGAAACTCCAACACCTATCGGGCCATCCAAAGCGACACCCATTTTGCCGTCTGCGTCCACAATCCGACACCTCAGCCGCGCAGATGCGCGGAATGCGCGCTTCGGCTCAGGAATGGCAGGAGGGGATCGCCGTCGCGCTTCCCCGTGGCCCGGCAAAGACGCGACACAAACGGTGGATGCGATGGAGCGTCAAGGAACTCCTCGCATGTAAGACGGTGGGTCAGGTCAGTTGGATCAACCGCTTCAGATCGAGGGGAAATTCGCTGTTTCGCAGCAGGAGGTCTGCGCCAGACCACAAGCGGAATACCCTTTGACCAGCCGGGCATCGCACATGCAGGGAGAGGCCATTTCGGCGCATCAAGTTGCGCTCTGGGACGCAACCCACTGGCATTCTTGCACACAGGGCATGCCCCGGCCGCACCTGATCGCCGGATGCGCCGCGCTGGTTCGGGCCGACTGGAAACTCTCTCATCCAGACTTGCAGAGCGGTGCCGGGTGGCGTATGCGATACGCGCGGGTGATTAGCTCAGTTGGTAGAGCGCTTCGTTTACACCGAAGATGTCGGGAGTTCGAGTCTCTCATCACCCACCATGTTTTCAGGCGTTTATGAGACATGTGCGCGGGTTCATCGAACCGGGTGCGGCTTTGCGAAGTCCAGAATCGCGGCGGCCGGGGATCGAGGGAACGGGGCCGCCTGCCCATGCCGCCAGATATCCGAACAGCGCGGCCTGCAGTGGTGAGCATCAGCGAGATGGCCAGCCGGATATGCGGTTTGCAATCAGGACGTTGGCATCCACAGAAGGCGAATTTCGGCCAGGTCGGTCCTTTGCTGGCGCAGGCGGAGTGAGATGCGCGATTGCGCGCCTTCGATCGGGGTTTCCAGCAGTTCGACCACGGCAATCACGCCTTCGTCGCGGTAATCAAGGCGCAGGTCGCCGATGGCATGGGGCGGCACGATCCCCTTCAGACAGGCGCGGACCTGGGCCTGCAATTCCGGGCGCAGGGCAGCCTCATGGGCCGCAGGGCCATCGGCATGGCCATCGGGTTCGGGGTGGATGATGATCTCGGCCATGTCGGGGACCTGTTGCAGCACATTTGCCCGGGCGGCTTCGCACAGGCGGTGCGCCTCGGACAGGGTCATGGCGGGGTCAAGCGTGATATGCACATCCGCCTGAACCTGCCCGCCCATGTTGCGCAGGCGCAGGTCGTGGGCATCGCGCACGCCGGGTGTGGCCACCAGCGCGCGGGTGGTGGCTTCGGCCATGCCCGCAGAGGGGGCGGTGTCCACCAGTTCGCGGATCGCGGGGCGGCCGTATCGCCAGGCCACGCGCCCCAGCATCATTGCGATGATCGCCGCACCCAGCGCATCCGCCAGGGGCCAGCCCAGCATCGCCGCGCCAATCCCCCCCAGCGCAACCACGGATGTCGCCGCGTCCGAGCGGTGGTGCCAGGCATTCGCCGCCATCATGGTTGAACCGGTCCGCCGTGCCACCGCCCTGGTGTAGTGATAGAGCCCCTCTTTCAATGCGATGGACAGGCCCGCGACCCATAGCGCCAGCATGCCCGGCGCGGTTGTGGGCGGATCCATCAGGCGCAGGCCCGCGTCAATCAGGATCCCGGCGGCGGCAAAGGTCAGCATGGCGGCAATCGCCAGCGTTGCCAGCGTTTCGAACCGGCCATGGCCAAAGGGATGTTCCGCATCGGGCGGGCGGTGAGAATGGCCCAGCGCCCAGATCACGGCGGCGTCCGAGGCGAGATCGGAGAGCGAATGCACCCCGTCGGCCACCAGCGCCTGGCTATGGGCCAGAAGCCCGGCGAGGATCTTGCCCGCAGCCAGGGGCCCGTTCAGGATCACACCCGCCCAGGCCGCGCGGCGCTTGTCGCGCAGGGCATCTGCATCAGATTGCCTTGTGGGGTCTGTCATACGCGGCACACTCCTGCAGAAGACGACCCACAGGCGTCATCTGGCGCGCATATTGCCGTGGTCGCGGGCGTTTGCGCAAGACCGGGACGGCCACGGCCCGGTCCGCGCAGGCCGGGCGCGGACATCCCGGTCCAGCCGCGTCAGGTTCGAAATCTGCGCTGCGGCGGGCAGCAGGGCAAGGCCGCGCCGGAAAACCGCGGTGCGCAGCCCCGTCACTCTGGCGGGGGTGACCGCTGGGCTGACCGGATCACTGACGGTCCTTTGCCCAGCTTTGCAAGGTCATCTGGTGGATGATTTCGATCTGAGCTGCATCCACCGGCACCTCGGTCACCGTTTTCAGCCCGTCATCATGAAAGATGTAGAGGCGTGAGGTGAATTGCGCAAAGGGCAGCGAGGCCTCGCCAAGCCGCTCTCCGTTGCCCTGGGTCGATACGACGATCCCGTGCCCCCAATCCTGACCGCTGTCATTGTTGGGGTTGAAGAAATAGACACGCATCTCGCCGGATTGATCCAGCGCCACCCGGATGATGGAAATGGCGTGCCAGCCGACAAAACTTCCCTGACTGTCGGTCACCGCGATACCCGCAGGTTGGGGGTGGATGACAGGTTCATTGCCGTTGTGAAAGGGGTGATAGGCCTTGTGGAAATCCTCGATGAACCGATCATGGGCCTGCAGTTTGCCGGTCGCGATATCCACGGCGATGTGAAACTCCCGCCCGACCCACCAGCCGTGCAGCTCCGGATTGATCCAGCGGTGCGGGTCTTCACCGCGCCCTGCGACCAGACGGCCCATTTCCGCATAGATACGGTCCAGATGCGGAACCAGAACCACGGACACCGGGTCCGCATCCAGTGGCGTGTGCAGCGCCAGACCGCCGGGCAGAAGGGCCGAGTCCAGCGCCTGTCCTTCGAAATGCATGATCAGGCGGTCGTTCGATGTCACCTGGGCCAGTTGCCACAGCAGGTAATCAGGATCGTTGAGCGCCCACATGGACAGCGCGCGGGCCGCCTGACAGGTGGGGTTGTTGCCCTGACCGATCCCCAGCGGTTGCCCCAGCAGCATCATCGCGCCTGCGACCAGACGCTGGTGGGGCGTGGGCTCAGGCCCGAATGCCGCGGTCAAGGCCGCCACGGTGGCCGGGCTCAGGCTGGACCCCAGCAGCCGCCAGAGCGAGGGTGCAATCGGCGGCGAATAGAGAATCCCGCGCTCCAGCATCAGAGCAATGCCAAGCACCGCCTGCGCTGTGCCCGGCCGCACCGCAGCCGCGATCAGTTGCTGCACCAACGCCTGATAGCAGCGCAGCGAATCCAGCCCAGTGCTGCTGAGGCCCAGCGCATCCGCGACAAGATGGCTTTGCCCGCATTCCAGCACGAACCGCAGGAACGCGGCGTGATAGTCCGATACCAGGCCCGTGTCATGCATCGCCCGCGCCATGCCGGTGGCTTCGGCCTGCAAGGTGCCGGCATCCGCTGCCCCCAGACGGTCGCGATAGGCCTCCAGCCCGGGGTCCTCGCGGCACAGCTCGGTCGGACCGAAGAGCGCGCTGATCAGCCGGTCAGCGCCCAGGCGTGTGTCGCTGGCGCTGAAGCTCTGCCCGTCTTCATTCATGGCCAGCGCGATCTGCAGGATCATCGATTTGACATGATCGACCTGAATGGGCCGCTGGCGCAGGATGCGCCAGACTTCATCCACAAGCTGGCCCAGGATCCCTTCGGTTCCGACACTGGCAAGGATGTGCTTGAGCAAGGCATCCACGGCGCGGTCCAGTTCGCCCGCATTGACGCGGGCAGCCTCATGGTGGGCGCCAAGGATACGGTCCAGGTTCAGGGCCAGAACCTGCGCAAGGAAATGCCGCGCATGTTCGGTCGGCACCCCGGGTTGCGTCGTATCATCACGGGCGGCCGCGAGGAACCGCAGAAGGTTGACACATTCCAGCGCCACGGTCCGCGCATCGGCCATCCGCAGGGTGTTGCCGACCATTCCGGGGACAAGGCTGGAAGGCACGGCCCAATCCGTTCCGTCAAAGATACCGGCCTGTTCCAGCTCTGCCACCCGTGGCGCAAGGGTGGCGATCCCCTCGGGGTGTTTCAGCAGTCGCTTGATCGTATCCAGCATCCGCCCCTGATAGGTCGCCTTGCCGGCGGAGGATGCGGTCGCAAGCTGCGAGAGCACATGATCGAAGCTGCGCAGGATCGGAGCAAGAGTTTCATCCTGAAGGCTGGTGGTCATTCTGAACAGTCCCGTTTCGCGCATCTGCGCCGCTGTGCATGTGGTGGCAACCTTGCGGCTATCCCTTGATACTACAACCCTTCGGGCTGTGAATTTGTCGTTAAAACCCTGTTCATGGCGCATGGTGCGCCCATCACATGGGCGAACCGGACGGCCCATGCAGGCCGCCCGGTCCCGGCGCGATGGTCGCGCGCAGCCCGGTCAGACGTAGAAATCAAGCTCTTCCTGCGCCTTCAGCAGGTCGCGCAACCGGTGCGGGTCCTCGCCAAAGAAATAGACCAGGCCCCAATGGGTGCCAAAGGCCGTGCGCTTGGTCACTTTCGATTCCATCGGCGGGGCAAGCTCGTGGAACTCGAAATACGGGTCGTTCTCGGTTTCCTCGGGGATGGCCAGTTCACTGACCACACGGCGGCGGGGATAGACCCCGAAGCAGCCGGCATGGCCCTTGGCGTCCTTGACCGGGGTGGGGAAGAAGGCATCCAGCTCTTCCTGCGTGGCCTTGGGGTCAAAGGCCAGCACCAGCGCCTGATAGGCGTTGAAGCCATAGGCGCGTTCCATCAGCTCGAAGGCGTTGAACCCCGGCGGGCGATAGGCCACCTCTCCGAAATACATCGTGCCGTCATTGGTGACGAAGTATTCCGGGTGGATGAAGCCGAAATCGATGTCGAAGACCTCGATCAGCTTCTCGATTTCCCTGGTGATCTTCTCGCGGTATTTCTCCAGCTCGGGCGTGGCGGGCACAAAGACCGAATACCCCAGGGTCACGTATTCCGAGATGTTCAGGAACTGGATCTTGCGATCCTTGATCCAGGCCTCGACCGCGAATTCCCAGCCGTCCAGGTGCGATTCCAGCAGCGCGGGGAATTCCTCATCGGCGATCGCGGCCACATCATCGGGCGAGCGGATGACCCGGTGGCCCAGGCAGCCCGCCTTGTCGAAGGCCTTGAAATGGATCGGATCGTTGGGGTCACCATCCAGTTTCAGCAGCGTCTGGTTCACGCGCTTGAGGAAGCGGATCACATCGGTCTGATCCATCGCTTCCTCGAAGATGCCGACGCGAATACCGCCCAACTGCGCGCGCCGCTTCATCAGCGACTTGTCGCGAAACAGCATCGACTGGCCCAGCAGGCGCGGGTTGTCCAGCAGCACCGAGTTGACCGCGCCAGCCCATTCAACCGTTTCCTCGAACAGGGGAATGGCGACATCGACGCCCATCTCCTTGAGCGTTGTTGCAAGCTCGAAGGACCGGTCATTCAGGCGTTCGAAATCCCAGCTGACAAACGGAATATTGTGTTGGGTCGCGTATTCCTCGGCCCATTGCGGGGCAACAATCACATAGCGCCGGTCAAATCTCTCCAGCGCATCGATGCATCTGAGGCTCCATCCAAGGATGGCGACGTAACCTTTTTGTGGATCTTTGGTTTGCACGGTTTTCCCTTCTTGAACTCGATTTACACGGAGCACAGCGCCCATCGGTTGCAGGCCGCGCTCACGCACCATGTTTACTTTGTAGCATGAAGTAGTGATGTGTTCCACCCGTGTGAATTATTGTAATAAAATCAATGTAATATTTCAGAGATGGCAGTGTTTCGGAAGTTTCATTCGGATATTTGATTAGTTTTGACAAGTTATTTGCGGTCGCGCAATGGGTGTCACCCCTGTGCGGCCCTGTGCGGGCTCACATCCGCCGTGCAGGATGATCCGCTCGGCCGCAGGGCCACGCGCGGACAGGTGCCGGGGGAGGGCAGGCGCCTGCGGGGCAGCAGGAGGCATCCGGTGATCCGCCAGCTGAGACCACCGATCCGATGCGGCCGGGGCACTGCTGGGGCGCAGGATCATGGAGGGTATGGTGGGCGATGACAGATTCGAACTGCCGACATCTTCGATGTGAACGAAGCGCTCTACCACTGAGCTAATCGCCCTGCCGCGCGTTATCTATCGCCGCCCTTCGCGCTGTGCAAGAGGCAATCACGCCGGAAACGGCCTATTGTCCTGCGCCCGGGCAGGCGCCATGAAGACGCCCCGCATCGGGGGGGCCGGTGCGGGACGTAACGCTGTTTTTCAGCCGGGCGTCAGTGCGCCCGTGCCTGTGCGCCGGACCCGGCCTGCTCGGCCATGCGGGCGGCCTGGGCGGCTTCCTCGGCCTGTTCATCCCAGTCGATCGGCGTAGGCTCAGACACCAGCGCATGGCGCAGCACGTCCGAGACATGCGCTACGGGGATGATCGTCAGCCCGTCCTTCACATTGTCCGGGATCTCGGGCAGGTCCTTGGCGTTTTCCTCGGGGATCAGCACCGTGGTGATGCCACCGCGCAGGGCCGCCAGCAGCTTCTCCTTCAACCCGCCGATCTGCAGGACATTGCCGCGCAAGGTCACCTCGCCGGTCATGGCGACATCCTTGCGCACCGGGATCTTGGTCAGCACGGACACGATGGATGTCACCATCGCCACGCCTGCGCTGGGGCCGTCCTTGGGCGTCGCACCTTCGGGGACGTGGACATGGATGTCCAGCGTGTCGAATTTCGGCGGCTTCACCCCCACGCTGGGCGCGATGGAGCGCACGAACGAGCTGGCCGCGTCGATGGATTCCTTCATCACATCGCCCAGCTTGCCGGTGGTCTTCATCCGCCCCTTGCCCGGCAGGCGCAGGGCTTCGATCTGCAGCAGATCCCCGCCCACGCTGGTCCAGGCCAGGCCCGTGGTCACACCGATCTGGTCCTCCTTCTCGGCCAGACCGAACTTGTGCCGCGGCACGCCCAGGAAATCGGACAGGTTTTCGGCCGTGACCGAGATCTGCCTGGCCTCTTTCTTGATGATCTGCGTCACTGCCTTGCGCGAAATCTTGGCAAGCTCGCGCTCCAGGTTGCGGACCCCGGCTTCGCGGGTGTAGCGGCGCACGGTCTCCAGCAGGGCCTCATCGGTGATCTCCAACTCGCCCTTGCGCAGCCCGTGGTTCTTGATCGCCTTTGGCAGCAGGTGGCGGCGCGCGATCTCCAGCTTCTCATCCTCGGTGTAGCCGGCCAGCGGGATGATCTCCATCCGGTCCAGCAGGGGCGAGGGCATGTTGTAGCTGTTGGCCGTGGTCACGAACATCACGTCCGAGAGGTCATATTCGACCTCAAGATAATGATCCACGAAGGTGGAGTTCTGTTCGGGGTCCAGCACCTCCAGCATCGCGCTGGCCGGGTCGCCTCGGAAATCCTGCCCCATCTTGTCGATTTCATCGAGCAGGATCAGCGGGTTGGTGGTCTTGGCCTTGCGCAGGGACTGGATGATCTTGCCCGGCATGGACCCGATATAGGTCCGCCGGTGGCCGCGGATCTCCGATTCGTCGCGCACGCCGCCCAGGCTGATGCGGATGAACTCGCGCCCCGTGGCCTTGGCCAGCGACCGCCCCAACGAGGTCTTGCCCACGCCCGGAGGGCCGACAAGGCACAGGATCGGCCCCTTCAGCTTGGCGCTGCGCGCCTGCACGGCCAGATACTCGACAATCCGTTCCTTGACCTTTTCCAGGCTGTAGTGATCGGCGTCCAGAACCTCCTGCGCGCGGCCCAGATCCTTCTTGACGCGGCTTTTCTTGCCCCAGGGCAGGGACAGCATCCAGTCCAGATAATTGCGCACGACCGTGGCCTCGGCCGACATCGGCGACATGGATTTCAGCTTCTTCAGCTCCGCCTCGGCCTTGGTGCGGGCCTCCTTGGACAGCTTGACGGCGGCGATCTTCTCTTCCAGTTCGCCCAGTTCGTTCTGGCCGTCCTCACCGTCGCCCAGCTCCTTCTGAATGGCCTTCATCTGCTCATTCAGGTAGTACTCGCGCTGGGTGCGCTCCATCTGGCTTTTCACGCGGGTCTTGATCTTGCGCTCCACCTGCAGCACCGACATTTCGGACTGCATCTGCGCATAGACCATCTCCAGCCGCTCGGCCGTGACCAGCGCCTCCAGCATCTTCTGCTTTTCGGGCACGTCCACGCCAAGATGGCCCGCGGTCAGATCCGCCAGCCGCGCCGGGTCCTCGCATTCTGCAATGGCGCTCAGGGCTTCTTCGGGGATGTTCTTGCGGATCTTGGCATAGCGCTCGAACTCGGCGCGCACGGACCGGGTCAGCGCACGCAGGGTGGCCGGGTCGCCGTCGGTTTCTTCCAGCGCTTCGGCCACAGCCTCGAAATGCGCCGGATTGTCCAGGTATTCGGTGATCTGCACCCGTGAGCGCCCTTCGACCAGCACCTTCACCGTGCCATCGGGCAGCTTGAGCAGTTGCAGCACATTGGCCAGCACACCGACGCGAAAGATCGCATCCGTGTCCGGGTCTTCATCCGCATGATCCTTCTGCGAAACCAGAAGGATCTGCTTGTCCTCGGCCATCACCACTTCCAGCGCGCGGACGGATTTCTCACGCCCCACGAACAGCGGCACAATCATGTGCGGAAACACCACCATGTCGCGCAGGGGAAGAACCGGATAGCTGTTGTGCTGGGAACCGCTCATGTCTTGCCTCTAACTTGTCCTGTCATCGGGGCGCGCCGGGCGCCCGCTGTCCCGCAATATGTGGGCCAGTTGCCACAGCGTTTCAAGCATGGTGACATTCCGGTGTCCATGACAGAAGGGTGTGGCAGAACTTCGACCATATTGCGGGCGGCCATGGTTCGCAGGCGCAGCCTTGCCCCCTCTGGCCCCTTGGGCTATGGCACCACGCGAAGATCGGACCCCGGCGGACACAGGACAGGGCGCAGAGCATCATGGCGAAGAGCAAAGGACCAAAGCGCCCTCGCGCGGCCACGCCAAAGGGCTTTCGGGACTATTTCGGCGCCGAGGTCACGGCCCGCAACGCCATGCTGGCCCGCATCGCCGAGGTCTACCAGCGCTACGGCTTCGATCCGCTGGAGACAAGCGCCGTGGAGACGGTCGAGGCGCTGGGCAAGTTCCTGCCCGATGTGGACCGCCCGAACGAGGGCGTCTTTGCCTGGGAGGAAGACAGCGATTGGCTGGCCCTGCGCTATGACCTGACGGCACCCCTGGCCCGCGTGGCGGCGCAATACCGCAGCGATCTGCCGTCGCCGTATCGCCGCTACGCCATGGGGCCGGTCTGGCGCAACGAAAAGCCCGGCCCGGGGCGGTTTAGGCAGTTCTATCAATGTGATGCGGATACAGTGGGCGCGGCCTCGGTGGCGGCGGATGCCGAGATTTGCGCCATGCTGGCCGACGCGCTGGAGGCCGTGGGGATCGAGCGCGGGGACTATGTGATCCGCGTGAACAATCGCAAGGTGCTGAACGGGGTGATGGAGGTTGCGGGTATCGCCCAAGATGACCTTAGGACACGCGGAATAGTGTTGCGCGCAATCGACAAGATAGATCGCCTTGGACCGGAAGGCGTTAGGGCGTTGCTGGGAAAAGGGCGCAAAGACGAAAGCGGAGATTTCACTGAGGGCGCTGACCTCGACCACGGTGCGATAGCCATGATCATAGCATTTGCCCTCCCAAATGCTTCGCAGAGTGGTTTCGTCATGGAAAACGAGAGTGGGGAGGCCCTTGAGCTTTCGTTGCGCGAGATCCTGGAGCACTCCCTAGAAGGGAAACACGGCTTAGCTGAGACCGACGAGATTATCAGCCTGGTTAGGGCGCAAGGCTACGGGGAAGATCGTATCCGAATGGATACATCAGTGGTCCGCGGCCTTGGCTACTACACCGGCCCGGTCTACGAGGCCGAGCTGACCTTCGAGATCACCGACGAAAAGGGCCGCCCGCGCCAGTTCGGCTCGGTGGCGGGCGGCGGGCGCTATGATGACCTTGTCAAACGCTTCACCGGGCAGTCCGTCCCCGCCACCGGCGTCTCCATCGGTGTGGACCGGCTGCTGGCAGCCCTCGCTGCCAAGGGGCGTGGTGAGACCGACGCCTCTGGCCCGGTGGTGGTGACGGTGATGGACCGCGACCGCATGGCCGATTACTTCGCGCTGGTGAACACGCTCCGCAAAGCAGGCATCCGGGCCGAGCCCTACCTCGGCAACCCGAAGAATTTCGGCAACCAGCTCAAATACGCCGACAAGCGCGGCGCGCCGGTCGCCATCATCCAGGGCGAGGACGAGCGAAAGCGCAAAGCAGTGCAGGTCAAGGACCTCATCCTCGGTGCCAAGATCGCCCAGGAAGCCACTGTTGAAGAATGGAAATCCCAGCCCGCGCAGTTCGAGGTGCCGGTGGCGGAGATGGTCGCCGCCGTCCGGCGCATCCTGGACCGGGGCTGATGCCCGAGTGCGCCGCAACCCTTGCCGTGGCCGCGCGGCTGTCCCGGCATTTCCGGGCCGCGGGCGCCGTGCCGGTCCATGCCGACATCCTGCAACCCGCCGAAACCCTGCTGGACCTTTATGGCGAGGATATCCGCGCCCGCGCCTATGTCACCCGCGACCCGCTGGCGGGCGAGATGATGCTGCGCCCCGATTTCACCGTCCCGGTGGTGCAGGCGCATATGACGAACGGCGCCGAGCCCGCGCGCTACACCTACGAAGGCCCGGTCTTTCGCAAGCAGGAGGCCCCCGGCGCCCGCGCCCGCGAATACCTGCAGGTGGGCTATGAGCTGTTTGACCGCACCGACCCGGCGCTCGCGGATGCCGAGGTGTTTGCCCTGATCGCCAGCGCGCTGGACGGTCTGCCCCTGCGCCCGGTGACCGGCGATATCGGCCTGCTGCGCGCCGCCGTGGCGGGGCTGTCCCTGACGGATCACCGGCGCGCCGCGCTCATGCGCCATATCTGGCGGCCCGCGCGCTTCCGCGCCCTGATCGAACGCTTCACCGGCCGCGGCCCGCTGGCCGAGGCTCGCGCCGCCCTGACCGACCGCCTGCGCGCCGCCTCGGCCGAGGCGCTGATCGCCGAAGCCGGGCCGGTGATCGGGCTGCGCAGTGCGGACGAAATCACTGACCGCGTGGCCACTCTGCTGGCCGATGCCGAGACCCCGCCGCTCCCCGCCGCCGAGGTGGCGTTGATGAATGCAATCCTGTCGGTGGCCATGCCCTCCCGCGCCGCGCTGGAGCATCTGCGCGCGCTGGACTGGTCGGCGCTTGCCCCCGCGCTTGAGCGTCTGGCCCGCAGGCTGGACGCGCTGGACGCGCGCGGCATCGACACCGCAACCCTGCCGTTCGAGGCCAGCTTCGGCCGCTCCAGCATGGAATATTACGACGGCTTCGTCTTTGGCTTCGTGGCCGAGGGCGCGGGCCTGCCGCCCGTGGCCACCGGCGGGCGCTATGACGCGCTGACCTCGGTGCTGGGGCAGGGGCGCGCGATCCCGGCGGTGGGGGGCGTGATCCGCCCCGCGCTGGTAGCGGCACTGGAGGGCGCGCAATGACCCTGACGCTGGGTGTGCCCTCCAAGGGGCGGCTGATGGACAAGACCTTTGAATGGTTCGCCGCCCGCGGCATCACCCTGCGCCGCAGCGGCGCCGACCGCGAATACGCGGGCGCGGTCGAAGGCTTTGACGGGCTGCGGCTGGTGCTGCTGTCGGCGGGCGAGATCCCGCGCGAACTGGCCGCCGGGCGGATCCATCTGGGGGTGACAGGCTCGGATCTGGTGCGCGAGGGGCTGGCGGATTGGCCCGCGCAGGTGGCCGAACTGGCGCCCATGGGCTTTGGCCATGCGGACCTGATCATCGCGGTTCCGGCGGCCTGGGTGGATGTGGATACGCTTGATGATCTGGACGCGGCGGCGGCGGCGTTCCGGGCCCGCCACGGGTTCCGGCTGCGCATCGCCACCAAGTATCACCGCCTGGTGCGCGAACATCTGCGCGCCCATGGGGTGGCGGATTATCAACTTGTTGACAGCCAGGGCGCCACCGAAGGCACGGTCAAGAACCTGACCGCCGAGGCCGTGGCCGACATCACCTCGACCGGGGCGACATTGCGGGACAACCACCTGAAGGTGCTCTCCGGCCCGCCGGTCCATGCCAGCCAGGCCACGCTCTTTGCATCACGCCGGGCGGACTGGAGTGGGGGGCGTGCGCCTCTGGCCCAGTTGGCGCAGCGGTTGAACCTGACGCTCCCGCAGGACCACTAGCGTTCGCCGCCTGACGTGAGGTCCGCGCGCCCCATGCTATGCTGTCGCGAGGGGTGGTCATGTGGGACGGAGCGGTCATTCGCTGAGTGTGCCGCAAGGGAGGGCCGAACCTACGTTGAGCTGCGAAGCATATAAATAAAAAGACATTAACTTTGTTCACACTTCACGTCTTTTGGGGAACACTTTGCGGAAGCAGATATTCAGTAAAATTGTCGGGTCCGTGGCTCCAATGGTGATCGGCAGGGAGTGGTAAGTTTTTGTAAAGTAGAAGAAACGCAAGAGCCTCTACCGCCTTTGTACACTGGACATAGTTCCCAAAGGCGTCATTGCTGCCATGGTCAAACGTATCGAGGGCAAACCGATTGCGAAGATCGAGAGCTTTGTTGATATCAGAAAGAAAACGTTTTTTTCAATTCCTGATTGCCTTCTGCCACAACAAGATTGATCAGCCTTCTATAAACGTCCCTTCGGCTTTCACAATTAAGTTTCTCGATCGCGAAAGCGATCCTGCGATCCATCTTCAAACCAAGTTCCTCTGCCTTCGCTTGCGCGATCTCAGTGATCTTCTTGAGTTCACCCTCGATTCCTAGGCTCAGGACCTATTGATTTCAGCCTTGCGGCGTGATTCACGCTCCGCAAGGAGACCAATCAATGAGCAATCTT
>NZ_JACBXS010000047.1 GCF_013415485.1 Rhabdonatronobacter sediminivivens
GGGCGCACCATCATCGAGGCCATGGCCGCCGGGGTCCCCGTGATCCTGCCCGAAGACTACCGCGTGCTCTTCGGCGAGGCAGCCCTTTACGCCACGCCGCAAACGGCGGTAGCGCTGGCCCGCAAGCTGCAGGCCGACCCGGCGGCGCGCGCCGCCCATGTGGCCCGCGCCCGCGCGGCCGTGAAGGAAAGGTTCAGCCATGAGGCGCATCTTCGCCGCCTGGCGCAGGCGCGTCAGCGATAGCCTGCGCGCGCGCCTGCCTTCGGCGGAGGGCATCGGAGCGGGAGGCCCCGGAGCGGGAGGCACAGCCGTCACCGCCGCGCGGATGGTGCTGGCCGGGCTGGAGGATCCGGCCGCCACCGCCCGCGCCGCCACCCGCCGGGGGCGCGCCCTGGGGGTTGCGGTGCAGGCGCGCCTCCATGACGGGCCGGCGGCGCAGGCGGGCCAAAGCCTGGAGCTGCATCTGCAAGGGCCCGCGCCCGCCCTGCGTCAGGCCCTGGCCGCGCTGATCCCGCTGGACGGGGGCGCGCTGGACGGGGGCGGGGCGACCCGCGCCGTGGCCATCGGCCCGGCGCCCCTCATGGATCCGCCCGCCTCTTCTGCCGCACCCCCTGCCCCCGCCCCTCCCGCCACCAGCACCGCGGCGCAGACGCCCCCGGCGGCGCCCGCCCTCCAGAGCTCTGCCCTGCCCGCGCCCCTGTGCATGGCCACCGCGCAATATCACGCCCTGACCCGCGCGCTGTCGGACACGCTCTATGCCCCCATCCGCGCCCGCGCGTCCCTGGGCCGTGACAGCCCCGAGCGCGCCGCCCTGGTCGCCCTGTCCGAGGCGATCCTGCCCCCCCATCTGCATGACAATATCCAGCGCGACATGGGCGGCTTTCCGGGCCATGCGGGCCTGTCCTTCGCCACCGAGATCCGCGCCCAGGGCCAGCTGCGCCGGGCGCTGCAGCGCCGCTGCGGCCATGCCCAGGAATTCCTGCTGGAGGACAAGGCCCATGGCCGCGCCTTCGCCCGCGCCCTGGGGCTGCGCCTGCCGCGCCTCTATCAGCAGGGGGTGCCCGCCGATGCGGTGGTGCTGCGCCCCGATACGGTCATCAAGCCCGTGCATGCGGGCAATGGCCGGGGCGTGTTCCTGGTGGATGCGGCAGGCCGGATCGACCAGCTGCGCCCCGCCGCCCGGGGCCTGGACGAACCCGCCCTGCGCGCCGCCATGGCGCAGCATGTGGCCCGGGGTCTGGCCGATCGCTGGCTGGTGGAGGCGCGGCTCCATGCCCCCGATGGTGCCCCCGATGCTGGCCCCGATGCTGGCCCCGGTGCTGGTCCCGGGGCTGGTCCCGGGGCTGGCCCTGAAACCGCCCCGCCCCGCCTGCCCACGGATATCAAGGTCTATACCTTCTACGGCCGCACCCCCCTGGCGCTGGAGGTGGACCGCACCGGCCCCGCCCCGCGCCACGCCTGGCACCGCCACCCCCGCCACACCCCCCGGACCGAGGCCGGCCCGCCCCCCATCGGCAAATACGAGGCCTCAGGGTTCGACAGCCGCACCGACCCCGCGCCCTTCTTCCGGCTGGCCGCCCGGATCAGCCAGGAGGTGCCCGCCCCCTTCCTGCGCATCGACTTCCTGAACACCGATCGCGGCCCGGTCTTTGGCGAGTTCACCCCCCGCCCGGGGCAGTTCCACAGCTTCGAGCCGCGCACCGATCGCTGGCTGGGCTGGGAATGCGCCACGGCGCGGGCGCGGCTGCTGGCCGATCTGACGCCCGAGGCGCTGGCCCTGCCCGAGGCCGCGCCAAAGGCGTTCGCCCGGTTCCGCGCGCTTGTGGAGGAGGTGCAGACCCGGAAGCGGGACCGGAACACGCGCCGGAAAGGGGCAAAGCCATGAGCCCCCGATGCGAAGGCCCGCCCCGCCATCCCCGGCACCCCCACCCGCCCGGCGCTGTTTCGCGCGCGAAACATGAAAGGTCAATGCATTGACCCAAAAAGGATTTCCCGCGCGCACCCCGGAAGCGGCGGCGCCAGCCCCGCCGCCCGCCAGCCCCCCGGAACGGGCGGCGCCCCCCGCTCCGGCGCCTCCCGCTGACCCGGCCCCCCTTTCTCACACGGCCCCCGCCCCGACACGGGCCCGCCGGGCCTCGGGGCGGCGGATCGCCTTTGTGATCGACCGGCTGGCCGGGCGCGGGGGCGGGGCGGAGCGGGTGCTGATCGATACCGCCAATGCCATGGCCGCGCGCGGGCATCTGGTGGAAATCCTGACCCATGACCGCGCCGAGGGCCCGCCCGCCTGGCCGCTGGCCCCCGGGGTGATGCTGAGCAACCTGCGCCCGCCGCGCCGGGGCTGGCGGTGGCTGCTGGACCGGCTGCGCGGGCCGCTGGAATACCGGCTGAGCGATGTGCCGGGGCTGGACCGGCTGGTCTGGACCGCGCGCCATGGCGGGTTCTGGCGGCGGCTGGCGCGGCATCTGCGCACCACCCGGCCGGATGTGGCGGTGGCCTTCCTGCCCCCGGCGATCACCGCCACGGCGGTGGCGGGGGATGCCCTGCGCCGCGCCCCCGCGGCGGGTAATGTACTGCGCGCCCCCGCGGCGGGTAATGTACTGCGCCACAAGGGAGCAGAAGCGCCCCGGCTGGTCGGCTCCACCCACAATGTTCCGGCGCAGGATTTCCACAACCCCGAACGCTGGGACCGGGGGCGGCTGGACCGGGCGCGGCGCTGGCAGGCCATGGCCGGGCTGGACCGGATCACCGTCCTGCTGGAGGCCTATCGCGCCTGGTATCCGCCCCACCTGCGCGCCCGCGTCAGCGTGCTGCCCAATGCCGTTGCCCCCGTTCCGGCGGCGGCGCGCGCCCGCCCGGAAGCGGCCCGGATCGTGCTGGCGGTGGGGCGGCTGGCGCCGGTCAAGCGCCATGACCTGCTGATCGCCGCCTGGGGGCGGATCGCCGCGCGCTTCCCCGGCTGGGAGGTGCAGATCCACGGCGAAGGCCCGCAGGAGGATGACCTGCGCGCGCAGATCGCCGCGCTGGCGCCCGAGGCCCGCGCCCGCCTGACCCTGATGGGCCAGACCCGCGACATGGCCGCCGCCTATCGCCGCGCCGCCCTGCTGGCCCATCCCGCCACCCATGAAGGCTTTCCCCTGACCGTGACCGAGGCCCTGGCCGCCGGGCTGCCGGTGCTGGGCTTTGCCGATTGCTCGGGGCTGAACGCGCTGGTGCGCGACGGGCAGACCGGGGTGCTGCTGGAGCCCGCCCCTGCCGCCAAACCCGATTCTGGCCCCGATGCTGGCCCTGCTTCTGGCCCGCACCCGGACACCCCGCCCGCCACGCAAACCACCCCGCAAACCACCACGCAAACCGATACCGAGGCGCGCATCGCCGCGCTGGCGGCGGGGCTGGCGGGGCTGATGGGCGATGAGGCGCGCCGCGCCCGGCTGGGCGCCGCCGGTCCGGCCAGCATGGCCCCCTATGACCCCGCCCATGTCCATGCCCTCTGGGAGGCGCTGCTGCTGGACCCCCTGCCCGCCAGCCCCCCCGTCCTGAGCCCCCGACCTGCGCCCCCGTCCTGAGCGATCCCGTCCTGAGCGCGGCGGCCCTGGGCAGGATCGCCTCCCCGGGGGGCGCATGCGGATGTTCGGGGGCAAGACGGACGCGCGCGGGGGGGGGAAGCGCGCCCCTCCTCTGGTGCCGCCCCCCTACGGCTGCCAAAGCTGCCCGGTTACCGGGGCGGCCTGGCGGCTTTGCCGGCGGTGCGGGCCTTTGTCCGGGCGCGCAGCCTGGCCAGTTCGGCCATCTGTGCGTCATCCAGGGAATAGCGCGGATCGTTCGTCAGCGGGGCGCCGGTGCGGTGGCCCTGATCGGGGGTGACCCAGTTCACGCCGTAAAGCTGGACCAGGATATCCTCGGCATTGCCGGGCACGCGCAGTGCCCAGTCATCCAGAAAGGCGGTGCGCGGGGCCTCATAGGCGGCCCGGTCGCGGCATTTCTCATAGCGCGAGCCCATGGACAGATCGAACGCACCATCCGGGCCGAACCAGGCCCAGTTGAAATCCAGCTTCACGCCCTTGAACTCCGGGTGCGAGACATAGACCGCCGCCCCCTTGGACCCCGCCGAGCCAAATCCGCGCGCATGCAGCCGGGCAAAGACCGCCAGCGCCTCGGCGGTGACATCGGCGGGGGCGGCATGGGCCGACAGGTAGCTGACATCGAACAGCCCCGCGTCATGTTCGATGAACCCGCCTTCGCGGATGGCCCCCAGCAGGTTGCCATAGGCGGGGACCAGCACCAGGCCGAACTCCTCGGCCAGCACCCTGGCGGCGGCTTCGAACAGCCCGCGCACGGCCATGCGGCGCGCAGGCGTCCAGCCCTCCTGCAGCTTGCCGAACTTTGTGAAGACATGGCCTGCGTCCAGTTTCGCGCGCAGATCGGCAAAGCGGCTGGGGGTGCCGGTGGCCACCACGAATTCGGTTGCCGCCCCGGCGGAACGGATGGGGATGGCGCTGCCGCCGGCATCCCGCACGCTGATGCGGTCGCCATCGCCCAGGAAATCGGCCAGCTCGGCGCAGCTGAAGAAGAACTGCCCGGCGGTCTTGCCATGGTCATGGACGCTGGTGCGGACGACCGGATGGTCATTGACGCAAAGCGTGACCGTGCCGCCATCCCCGGGGCCGGTGCGGCCGCGGATGTGTTTGGCCGGTGGATCGTTCAGCGGGCCAAGGTTCGACACGACCGGTTTGGGGGTCTTTGGCCTTGAAGAGTCGGATTTGCGCGAACCGGGAGCTTCGGCATCGGCGCCGGACCGCGGGGATTTGGCAGCCATGACATTCCCTCCGTGCAACAAGGTACAACAACGTCCCCGCAACAAGGTTCCCGCAGCAAGGCCCCACAACCAGGCCCTGCGGGAACGGGCGCCCTTCGCCCTCCTGTCTAGCGAAGGGGCCGGTCACAGACAAGCGGGGGGGGCGGGCAGGGTGGGGCGGGCCCGTCCCTGCAGGGCCTGTCACCCCGCCGCCATGCGCTTCTTCACCCAGCCCAGAAAGGCGCGGGCGGGGGCGCGCAGGGGTTTGCGCCCCGTGGCCGCCCAGACCGCGCGCCATTCGGCCTCCAGCGCGTGGACGTCATGGCCGGGGGCCAGGGCGCGGGCGGCGTCCAGGGTTTCGGGCGCAAGCGGCGCGGGCCCCGTCCCCGGCGCGGCGGGCGCGCGGCGCGGGGTCACGCGGATGCGGTCGCCGGGCAGTTCCTCCAGCCGGTAATCGGGCAGATGGCCCTGGCCGATCATGTCGCGGATCATGCGCCGGAACACCCGCAGGGGCGAGGCCGAGCCCGATTTGTGGTGCAGCACCTCCAGCCGGATCACCCATTCGGGCTGGCGCCCGCAATGCTTGCGCGCCAGCTCATAGACGCGCCGCTCCAGCGGTTTGCGCAGGCGGAAGTAATCGCGCGACAGCGTCAGCACCGATTTCGCCAGCACCGCACGATAGAGCCAGTCGCTCAGCGTCACCGCGACCGAGACCATCCGCCCCCCGCGGGTGCGGCGCACGATCTCCCAGGCCTCGATCAGGCCGAAGCCGCGGGTGGTCTCCAGCCCGCCGCTGGCGATATTGGTGGTGATGCGGGTGCCGGCCAGCCGCTCGAAGGCCTCGCGCAGGCGCCGGTAGGCATCGCCCGAGGTTTCGCGGTTGGTGGCCACCAGCAGGTCATGGGCGCGCAGATGCAGCGTGCGCGCCACGGGCCGCCCGGCATTGAGCGCCGCCATCAACTGGCTGATGCAATAGATCAGGATGTCCTTGTCATGGATCGTCGCCAGCCCCCGGACCGAGGGCGTGACCGTCACTTCCACCCCGTTGTGGCGATAGTCCAGCACCCGCAGATCAGGGCGGGTGGAGAGCGAGAACACCGGGTGTTCCATGGTCGCCATGTCATCCTTGGGGTTGGCGCCCAGGATATCGCAGAGGAAGAAATCCGCCTGGGGGTGACGGTCCGGCAGCAGGCCGGGGGAGGCGGGCGTGCTCATGGCAGCAGCCCGGATATGGCTGTGCGCGCGCGCCTTCTGCCCCTGCCTGTCATCGCCTGCCCTCTGCCCCCAGTCTCTGCCCCAGTCTCTGCCGCGGCCTCTGCCATGCCCTTTGCCACGTCCCGTGCTGCGGGGCGGCCGGTGTCTTCGGGGTGGTCTGGCGCCACCGTTGCGAAGCCCGCAAGACCCCTGCCCGGGATTCGTGGTTTCAATGACACCCAGCCTAGAGTTATCCACAGGCGCTGTCCAGCCAGAGCCTGCCGCCGAACGTGGGAGCGGAATCGCCTTGGCGTGGTTTCCGAGTCGCCCTTTCGTGGTTCCGGAATCGCCCCCGCCCGAAAAAGGGCAGCGAAATCCCTTGGTTTCAGGGCTTTGCCGACAGGCCCCGAAGCCTGTAACACTTACTATAACCAAATATAACAAGGCTGATCCGCCAATTGCCGATCCCGCCCGCCCGGAGCCCGGCCCCGCCACCAGGACCGAACCCCCGGAATTTGCTGAGAAAAGGCAAGAGGCGTGCGCATAGGATTTGCATGTGCGCAAAAAACCGCTACATTGCCAAAAAATGCAAACATGAGGCGCCAGCATGGCCACGGATGCCCCCCCGCCCCCCCATGCCAATATCGCCCCCGATGCGGCGCTGGCGGATCTTGATGGCGCCGTCGGCACCGCCAGTTTCGCCGCCCTGGCCGAAGCCTGCGCGCGCGGGCGCGCCGATCTGGCCGCGCGGGGCCTTGATGACAGTGGGGAGCGGCGGTTGCGGATGTTCTCCACCTGGGAGATCACGCGCTATCTGATCCCCGTCGCCCCGGGCCATTTCCGCCGGGTGCTCAAAGCCAACCCCGATCTGCCCCAGGGCCATGCCCAGGTCGATGGCGGCACCCGCTGGTTCACCCTCGATGAGGTGCTGCGCCTGCGCGCCCATTTCGCCGAAGGGGGGGCGAAGAACCGCCATTACCTGCCCTGGCGGCCAAAGGACCTGCCCGCCAAGCTGGTGGCGGTGGCGAATTTCAAGGGCGGGGTGGGCAAGACCTCCACCGCCGCGCATCTGGCCATGTCGGCCGCGCTTGATGGCTACAAGGTGCTGGTGATCGATCTGGACAGCCAGGGGTCCATGTCCTCGATCTTTGGCGCGCGGGTGGCGGATGAATGGGGCACGGTGTTTCCGCTGCTGGCGCGCCATTACGCCCGCCACCTGCGCGCCGACAACCAGCGCCGGATCGACCGGGGCGAGGCGCCACAACCGCTTGATGACACCCTGGCCGAGGCGCTGAAGCTGGGCGCGGATGATCTGATCCGGGGCACCCATTGGCCCAATATCGACCTGATCGGCGCGCAGCTGAACCTCTATTGGGCCGAGTTCCAGATCCCCGTCTGGCGCATGGCCGCGCGGGGCTGGAAGCTGTGGGATGCGCTGACAGACAGCCTCGCCGATGACGGGGTGCTGGAGCGCTATGACATCGTGATCCTGGATACGCCGCCCGCGCTTGGCTATCTGACCATCAACGGGCTGGCGGCGGCGGATATCCTGCTGGTCCCCACCGGGGCATCGTTTCTGGAGTTCGACTCCACGGGGCGGTTTTTCGACATGCTCCACGCCACCTTCAATTCGATCGAGGAAGGCGAGAACCTGGCCGCCCGCGCCTTGGGCCGACCTGAACTGGCCTTCGAATGGGACGCGGTGCGCGCGGTCATCACCCGCTATGACGGCGCGCAGCAGGCAGAGCTGGCGGCCCTCATGCAGGCCTGGCTGGGCCGGTCGCTGGCCCCGGCGCGGCAGGGCTACACGGCGCTGATCGGCCAGGCGGGCGAGCAGGTCTCGGGCATCTATGAGGCCGATTACCGCGATTTCAACCGCGAGACCTATATCCGCGGGCGCGAAACCTTTGACGAGACCTATGCCATGTTCAAGCGCCTGCTGATCGGCGCCTGGCGCCGCGATGAACTGGCCGCCGCGCAGGAGGGCGGGGGATGAGCAGGGCGTTTCCGGGGTTTGCACAGAAAAAATCAAATTTTTCAATTGCTTATGCACGCATGTTTCGCGTGCGAAACATTTCGGGCGGCGCGGGCCTTGCGCGAAACAGGGCCGGGGCTTTCCGGGGTTTTTCAGGTAAAAGATTTTATTTTCAATGCTTTGATACCCCCATGTTTCGCGCGCGAAACATTCTTTTTCACTTGTGCCGTTGCGCGTGGCTGAGGCCCCGCTCTGGCCTGCTCCGGCTCCCGCCCCACACCCCGCCCCGGCCAGCGCACGCTGCGGCAGCGCGGCCTTCACCTTTCGGCGCCATCCTGCCGCCTCCCTGACCCCAAAGGACCCCGCCCATGGCCCGCCGCAAACGCCTGACCCTGCCCCCCACCCCCGAGGATCGCACCGCCGAAGCCCGCACGCCCGAGGATCGCACGCCCGAGGATCGCACGCCCGAGGATCGCTCTGGCCCCGCGCCGGAAACCAAATCCATGCCCGGCGCACAGCCGGGCGCCAGATCCATGCCCGGCGCACAGCCGGGCGCCAGACCCACGCCCGGCCCCCTGCTCTCGGCCCCCCCAATCGCCCAGGTGGCGGGCGAGGCTTCGGCCACCCATGCGCTGGAGGAGCTCTCGCAGGAGTGGCACCGCGCGCGCATCGAAGGGCGGCTGGTGCAATCCCTGCCGCTCGATGCCATCGACGAGGGCCATCTGCTGCGCGACCGCATGGCCGCCGACCCCGCGGATATGGCCGATCTCATCGCCTCGATCCGCGAACGCGGCCAGCAGGCCCCGATCGAGGTGGTGGCGCTGGAGGGCGGGCGCTTCGGGCTGATCGCGGGCTGGCGGCGGCTGCGGGCGCTGCGCACGCTGCTGGCGGAAACGGGTGATCCGCGCTTCGGCACCGTGCTGGCCCTTCTGCGCCGCCCCGCCAGCGCTGCCGAAGCCTATCGCGCCATGGTCGAGGAAAACGAGATCCGCGCCGGGATTTCCTATTACGAACGCGCCCGCATCGCCGCCCGCGCCGCCCGGGCCGGGGTGCATCCGGACCCGCGCGCCGCCATCGCCGCGCTGTTTGCCGCAGCCCCGCGCGCGCGCCGCTCCAAGATCGCCAGCTTCCTGGTGCTGCATGATGCGCTGGATGACCGGCTGCGCTTTGCCAGCGCCATCCCCGAACGGCTGGGCCTGGCGCTGGCCCGCGCTTTGGAGCGTGACCCCGACCTGCGCCCCCGCCTGCGCGAACGCCTGCGCAAATCGGCGCCCGAGACGGCGGCCGCGGAACTGGCCCTGCTGGAACGTGCGCTTGGCGCGGGCGATGCCCCCGCCACTCCCACCGCACCCGCCGCGAAACCGCGCAGCCCCGCCGATACGCATGACGACACGCCCCCCGACACCCCCCGCGGCACATCCGCCGAGTCGCAAAAAACCCTCCACCGCGAGGAAATCCGCCCCGGCATCTGGCTGGAGACCGAAGGCGGCTTTTCCCGCGCGCGGCTCACGCTCTCGGGCACCAGGGTGGATGGCCCCCTGCGCGACCGGCTGGTGGCCTGGCTGCGTGACAACAGCTGACCGGGTGGGGCAGGGGGGGGCGTTTGCAATTTCGGATGCTGCGATGAAACGACCGTTTGCAAACGTGATCAAGGGCGGAGGCTCGGTGCCGCACCCCTGAACCCCCGCGGGGGTTCAGGGGCTGGCGGGGCTCCGGGCGGGGTGTGCCGCCCCCGTGCCGCCCCCGTGCCGCTGCGCGGTGCGCAAACGGGCGCGCGCTCTGCGCCAGAGCCCTTCCATACTGTCCGAAACAGCCGTATTTTGCAGATAACAGGCCCCAGCTGCCTGCAGTCCATACCATGTTTTCCGCGGGCCATCATCCTTGGGCAGGGGTGGGCGGGGCAGGGCATCCGGTCCCCGCTCTGACTGCGCCCGCCCCCGACACCCGCAACACCCTCCCCGATGCCGCCCGTGCCGGGGGGTGGGGCGGGCGCCGGGCCGGGGCCTGTGGTCTGGCGCTGAAGCCCCCGGCATGAACCTGCGCAGGCCCTTACTCGGATATTGACAACACCGTCATCACCCCTGACCTTCGGCCCGCGAAATATCAGGAAAAAACGGGGGAGTCGTTCGATGAGCGAAGTTTTCAGGACCGAGGAATTTGACCAGCTTATTGCCGACGGCACCGTTGGCGCAGCCCTCGATGATTTCGAGCTGGATTTCGATGAGCTGCTGGCCCCCTTCAACCCGCTTGTCTTCCTCTTCGGCGGCGGCCCCGACCTGACCGCCGAAGAGTTTACCGCGGACCGCATCACCCTGCTGGCCGAGCCGTTCTCCTTTGGCGGTCAGGGGGCGGAAGGCGTCTATACGGTCACCATCGAAGGGTCGGGCTTTGGCCCGCTGGGCGATGACGCGGATTTCGAGGAGGCGCTGATCGAGGGCACCGCCACCGGCAGTTTCGAAACGATCACCATCGACCATTTCGATGACCTCGCATCGCGCGAGGACGGCGCGGGCGCCACCCGCATCCTGGACATGAGCATTTCGCCCGCGGGCTACAGCATCGTCAGCGGCGGCCAGTCGCTGGAGATCACCGGCACCCTGCCCGACAGTTTCGAACAGTTCGGCGAGATCCTCATGGGGTTCGATGCCTTCTTCATGTCGCTGCAGGAGGCCGATGAGGAGGGCGAGGAGCCTGATTTCAGCCTGCTGGACGGTATCTTCGACGGCTACAGCATATCGGATGTGGTCCTGTCCGATGGTGGCGACACGCTGCTGACCGCCAGCTTCACCGAGGATGCGCTGGAGATCGAGATCGACGGCTATCGCATCGTCTTCTGCGATTTCGATTTCAACCTGGCGACCTTCTTCGAGGCCGCGGGCGCCTTCGATGATTTCGAAGACAGCATGATCTGGCCCGAGCTGACCCTGTTCAATGACCGCGGCGAGCCCATGCCCCAGGTCAGCGAGGCGGGCTTCATCAATGCCTCGAATAACGAGGATACCGCCTTTCTGAACTTCACGGTTCTTGAGGAAGGCACCGGCACCTATTTCATCCAGGTCGGGGCCGATCCCGAAGGCCCGCAGACCTCCGGCTTCTACCAGCTGATCGAAAGCATCAACTTCTTTGCCGGTGACGACATCTCCGAAGAGGATTACGAGCGCATCGAGGAACAGGCCGACGCCCCGGCCGATATCACCACCCCCTATACCCTGCCGGTCGGCGACCCCATGGAGAATGAACCCGTGGGCGATTTCCTGGGCCGGATCGACCCCGAGGGCGATCTGGACTGGATCCGCGTCGATCTGGACGCCCCGGGCAGCTATTCCTTCCGCGCCTTTGGCATTCCCGATGATCTGGACGATCTGAACCTGGATGCGCTCTTCACCTTCTTCGGCGTCACCTGTGTCGAGGTCTATAACCCCGGCGGCGATCTGATCGCGCGGGCCGATGACCCGGAATCCCTGTTCGGCCCGCCCCCCGTCCCCGGCCCCGGCGATGATGACGATGACGATGATGACAACGGCGGCCCCGGCGACGATGAGCCGGTGGTGTTCCCGCCGCTGCCGCCCGGCCCGGCCTGGGGGCTGGGCGATCCGCATCTGATGACGCTGGACGGGGTGGGCTATGATTTCCACGCCGCCGGCGAATACGTGATGGTGCGGGCCACCGATGGCCGCGATTTCGAGGTCCAGGCCCGCATGGCCCCGGTGGGCGAGAATGTGACCGCCAATATCGCCGCCGCCGTGCAGCTGGATGGCGCCTCGGTCATGGTCGATGCCATGGGCCCCGATCCCCTGCGGGTGAATGGCGAGGCCGTGACCATCGAGGATGGTGGCTTCATCGAACTGGGCGGCGACCGGGTCTATTTCAACGCCGGCACCAACAGCTATCTGATGGTCCATACCGGTGACGGCGACATGGACACCGGCTACAGCGCCGTGCAGGTGATTGTGGGGCCGCAATGGGTGGATATCATCGTCGGGCTGGATGACGCCTGGGCGGGCACTGTCGAAGGGCTGCTGGGCAATTTCGACGGCAACCCGGACACTGACATCGCCCTGCCCGATGGCACCGTGCTGGACCGCCCCCTGACCTTCGAAGACCTCTATGGCGATTACCGCGATGCCTGGCGCGTGGCCACAGAGGACCAGAGCCTGTTCACCTATGCCGCAGGCGAGGGGCCGGACAGTTTCTATCTGCCCGATTACCCCACGGCCATGGTCTCGGTGGCCGATTTCTCGCAAGAGGCGCAGGACGCCGCCGCCGCGCAGCTGGAAGCCGCCGGGCTGGAGCCGGGCACCGTGGCCTTCAACAACGCGCTGCTGGATGTGCTGCTGACCGGGGATGACCGCTTCATCGGCTCGGGCCAGACCGCGCAGGAGAACGAGGACACCCGCCCCGATGACGCCCCCCCGCCCGTGGTCCCCGACACCGATGGCGGCGGGCTGGAGGGGCTGGTCACGCTGTCGGGGCGGCTGGTGGACATGGGCGGCGAGGGGATGAACGGTGCCACCGTCACCTTCCAGCCCGCGGGCCGCAGCGTCGCGCTGACCCGCCACACCCGTGAGGGGGATGAGTTCGGCTTCGACCTCATGCCTTCGGACACGGGCGGGCGGCTGGAGGCCACGCGCGATTATGACCAGTCCTCGGATGGCCGCCCCACGGCCCAGGACGCGCTGGAGGTGCTGCGCATGGCCGTGGGCCTGACCCCCAGCTTCGGCGAGGCCACCCCCGAGGCCTTCATCGCCGCCGACATGAACCGCGATGGGCAGATCAACGCCCAGGACGCGCTGGAGGTGCTGCGCGCCGCGGTGGGGCTGGAAAGCGCCAATGCGCCGCAATGGGTCTTTGTCGATGCCGAGGCCGATCTGTCCGAAACCGTCACCGGGCGCGATGCGGTGAATTACGAAACCGGCGTCCAGGTTGCCGGGTTTGACGGCGACCTGTCCGGGCTGGACATGAAGGGCATCCTGCTGGGCGACATGAGCGCCTACTGATCCCGGCCCCCTCCGGGGGCATCAGCGCGCCGCCCCCTTTCGCATGGGGGGCGGTTACGCGTCAGCCCGCCCCCGCGCGATCCGCCTGTCCCCGGGGGCAGCCTGTCCGGGCATCTTCCTGTGACGGGGCGTGTCATGGGGGGCGAAAGGCCGCCGGACCCTGACCCGCCCGGGCCGTGGTCCCCCACCATCTGCTCCGCACCTATCCCCGGGCCAGGATATCCGTTGCCATGGCGCGGCCGCTTTGCCAGGCGGCCTCGGCCCGGGCGGCCAGGCACCAGTCGCCGCCCAGCCACAGCCTGGCGGGGGCATCGGCCAGAAAGGCGGTGCCCAGCGGGCGGGCGACCCGGGCGTAGCGCCAGCGATGGGCGCTGGCGTGCAGCGCCTCCGCAGGGTCCAGCCCCAGCCGCGCGGCCAGCAGGGGCAGCATCCGCGCGGCGATCTGCGCGACGCTGTCTTCCAGATGCTGCGCGCTCCATTCCAGGCTGGCCTGGGCCACCCAGCCGGTGATCCCCGCCCGACCCCCCGCCCCACGCCCCGCCCCGGGCAGCGCGCGCCCCGGTTTGCTGCTGTCGCGCGCGATCCAGGCCAGCGGGTGGTCGGCATCGGTTTCAAAGAGCGTATCGGGGGGCATGTGCGCGGCAGGTCCGGCGGGAAAGGCCGCCATCAGGGTCAGGCAGGGGGCCATCGCCACCCCGTCCAGCGCGCCGCTGAGCGCATGCGCGCCGCCCAGCAGGGCCGCGGCCTGGGGGGCGGGAATGGCCAGCACCAGACGCGGCGCGGTCATGGTTCCGGCGCTGGTCTGCAGCGCCCAGCCCCCGGGGCCGGGGCGCAGGGCGGTGACGGTGGTGCCCTGGGTCACCGCCAGCCCGGCGGCCAGATGGCGCGGCAGGGCCGACATGCCCGGCACCCCCGTATGGCGCAGCCGTGGCCCGGTCTCATCCCAGACCGCCGCCGCCCCGGCGCGGGCAGCATCCGCCAGCAGGGCGGCAAAGCCCGGGTCATAGGCGGTGACATATTGCGCGCCATGGTCGAAGCGCAGGGTCGCGCCGTCGAGCACCACCCGGCGGGTGGCCATGCGCCCGCCGATCCCGCGCCCCTTGTCCAGCACCTGCACGCTCTGGCCCGCGTCGCTCAGCGTCCGGGCGCAGGCCAGCCCGGCCAGCCCGGCACCGACCACGATCACATCGGGGGTGGCGCTCATGCCCGCCACCGCAGGGCAGGGGCGCGCAGGGCAGGGGGGATCTGAAGCATCGGCATGGCGGGGGGTCCTTTTTCCGGGGCGCCTGTGGCTAAGACAGCGCGCCGGGCGCCGGGATCAAGGGGGCATGCGCAGAAATCCGCCCCCGGCCCGGGGCGCCTTGCTTGTAAGCCCCTGCTTTGTGGTGCATTGAAGGTCATGGGATAGAAAAGAACATCTTTTTTGACAGGAGGATTGCGTGACACGGATCACCAAGGCGGTTTTCCCCGTGGCCGGGCTGGGCACACGGTTCCTGCCGGCGACCAAGGCGATGCCGAAGGAGCTGCTGCCGATCATCGACAAGCCCATCGTGCAATATGCGGTGGAAGAGGCCATTGCCGCCGGGATCACCGATCTGGTCTTCATCACCGGGCGCAACAAGCGCGCCGTGGGCGATCATTTCGATGCCAATCTGGAACTGGAAAACCAGCTGGCCGCCAAGGGCAAGCATGAGCTGCGCGACCTGGTGCGCAATATCGTCCCGCGCGGGGTCAACTGCATCTTCATCCGCCAGGCCGAACCGCTGGGCCTGGGCCATGCGGTGCTGTGCGCGCGCCCGGCGGTGGGGGATGCCCCCTTTGCGGTGCTGCTGGCCGATGACATGATGCGCGGCGCGCGCTTGCC
Source organism: Rhabdonatronobacter sediminivivens (assembly GCF_013415485.1). GTDB lineage: Bacteria > Pseudomonadota > Alphaproteobacteria > Rhodobacterales > Rhodobacteraceae > Rhabdonatronobacter > Rhabdonatronobacter sediminivivens. The sequence continues at coordinate 14,823 of NZ_JACBXS010000047.1, forward strand.
CACCGCCGCCCTGGTCGAAGCCTATGACCGGGACCCGCGCAGCTATCTGTCGGTCTCCGAGGTCTCGCTTGAGGAGGTGTCAAGCTACGGCATCCTGCGCCCCGGCCCGGGTGGCACCGATGGCGCGCAGGTTGAGGTCGCCGGGCTGGTGGAAAAACCCGCCCCGCAGGATGCGCCCTCGCGGCTGGCCTCCTTTGGCCGCTACGTGTTCCACCCCGAGATCTTCGACGTGCTGGCCGCGCTTGGCCCCGGCGCGGGGGGCGAGATCCAGCTGGCCGATGCCATCGACGCCCTGGCCGTGCGCGGTCGGGTGGGGGCGATCCGCAACCCCTCGCACCGCTATGATTGCGGGGCGAAATTCGGCTATCTGACGGCGATCGTGGATACCGCGCTGGAACACCCCGAATACCGCGACCGCTTCCGCGCCCTGCTGGCCGACCGGCTGGCCCGGACGCCAGACGCCACACCCGGCAAGACGGGCTGAGCGCACCCATGGCCGGGGCGCATGTGCTGGTCACGGGGGGCGCGGGGTATATCGGCTCGCACGCCTGCAAGGCGCTGCGCGCGGCGGGGCATGTGCCGGTCTGCGTGGACAACCTGTCCACCGGCTTTGCCGATGCCGTCCGCTTCGGCCCGCTGGAGCGGCTGGACCTGGCCGACAGCGCCGCGCTGGCCGATGTCTTTGCCCGCTACCAGCCGGTGGCGGTGCTGCATTTCGCCGCCTTCAGCCAGGTGGGCGAGGCCATGGCCCATCCCGGCAAATACTGGCGCAACAACGTGCTGGGCGCGCTGTCGCTGATGGAAACCATGCTGGCGGCGGGCTGCCGGGATCTGGTGTTTTCCTCCACCTGCGCGGTTTACGGCGAACATGACGGCGTGACGCTCGATGAGGACACCCCCCAGGCGCCGCTCAACGCCTATGGGGCCTCGAAACGCGCGATCGAGGACATGATCCGCGATTTTGGCGCCAGCGACGGGCTGCGCGCGGTGACCTTCCGCTATTTCAACGTCGCCGGCGCCGACCCCGAGGCCGAGATCGGCGAGCGCCACGACCCCGAGACGCATCTGATCCCCGTGCTGTTGCAGGCCATCGCCGGGATGCGCCGCGAACTGGTGGTCCACGGGCGCGATTACGCCACCCCTGACGGCACCTGCATCCGCGACTATGTGCATGTAAGCGATCTGGTGCGCGCGCATCTGCTGGGGCTGGACTGGCTGGCGGCGGGGCGCGGGCCGCGGGTGTTCAACCTTGGCACCGGGCGCGGCTATTCGGTGGGCGAGGTGATCGCGCGCGCCCGCGCCGTCACCGGGCTGGAGGTCCCCGCCCGCTTTGGGCCCCGCCGCGCGGGCGACGCCACACGGCTGGTCTCTGGCAGCACCCGCGCGGCGGCCGATCTGGGCTGGACCCCGCAAGCAAGCCTGGACGACATGATCGCCCACGCCTGGACCTGGCACCGCCGGTTGCACGGCAACAGTCCGCCGATGGGGTAGGGGGCGCCCCCTTTGCGCCCCGGGCGCACTGCAGGGATGACGCCAGGATCGATTTCCGCGCCCTGTCCCCGCAGCCGCCAGGTTATCTATCGATTGTCAGCCTTCAGTTGATCGTCCAGGGGGCCGATGGCCCTTGGGGGGTGATGAAGGTGATGGTTCCATTCACCAGTTCGAAATCCTGACAGGCCGTTCCTACCAGATGCTGTGGCGTGGTAAAGGTTCTGCACCACTGCCCGTTGCGCACCGCCCAGGTGCCCTGCGCTTCCATCCCGTCCTGGCCAACCTGGCCTGTCAATGTTCCATCCGGATTGACCGTAAGTGCATTGGGGCCCTGGGTCAGCGTGCGGCCGACGACCGCCTGGGTCAGAGCATCGTCCGAGGCCGCATGGACTGTCTGCTCACAGGCGGAAAGCGAGATCGCCATGGCGGCGATCAGAAAAAGGCGTTTCTTCATATATTGCTCCAGTTCTGTTCTTCGTGAAATTGACAGACGTCAGCGCTACGAGTGAAATTCCGGGAATTTGCTGCCGCCTGATCTGAAGTGTGCCAGATACGGTCATCCGATCAAGCCTTTTCAGGGTGGGGCTGGTCGCCCGGGCGGAGCCTGTGGCGAGCGTGGTGCGGAACAGTTTCCCGGGCCCATGCGAGGAAACGGGTTGGCGTGGCACTTCTTCAGTCGCCTGGTAGGGGTGATGTTGCGAGGGGCGGCTATGCGGACCTTGCGGATGTTGGGCATAAGCGCAGAGCCGCGCAGCGTCGGGCCGGGGTGCGGCGATCTGAGGGTCGGGCTATGTCACTTTATGGTTGCCAGATCCGTAAAACTTCCAGGCTATGCAGTTGTGGCAGCCAAGTCGCCGTGCCGGGGGGCGGCCCGGCGAGGCGCGGCGGGCTGACGCCCTTGATTCCGCGCCGGGGAGCGATCGCTCAGGGCTCCAAGCAGCCATCGGGTATCTTGTGTCAGGTTGCGAACTCTAGACGCTCCAGTCCTGCACGATGGACATGGCCCTGGCAAAGACCTCCGGGGTTTCGGCCCGCTTGTGTCCGCCTTCATGCGAGAACAGCAGCCGGCGGAAATTGCCCCGGGTGTCATTCTCGGCGCTGTCCTGGCCCATCATCCGGCAGAACGGCTGGTAATGATCGTCGTAATGATGCCTGTCCAGCACATTCTGGATATAGATGATCCGGCAGTCCCGCAGCCGGGTGCGGTAATGGGCCAGCGTCACACGCTCGGGCACCAGCGCGGCGGCCGTCTGCCGGTCCTCTGCTCCGAACGCGATCTTCAGGTATCGCTTGCCGGAGGCCTGATATTTCGTGACATCGGTCTGCGGGTTGATGCAGATGGCATTCGCCCCGTCCATCATGGCCGCCAGGCGCAGGGCGGCGAAGCCCCCGCCACTGGAGCCATAGCCGTATATCTCCTGCGCGGGGATACCCAGCGGCGCGGCGATCTTCCGGGCCGTTTCGATGATCTGCACCATCGGGTCGCATGCCGCTGTCCCCGCATACCAGGCCAGCTCGACCCGGTCGTCCAGATGCAGGAACGGGTCCGAGACATACAGGCAATGGCCCGGGAAATGGTCCGCCCAGCTCCAGCGCTGGAACACGGGCGGCACCATGCCCTTCTTGCGGTTCATCATGCCCGAGAACAACACGAACAGCCGCCCTGACCCGGGCCGGGGGTGCCAGAGGTAATCGAACCGCAGACCGTCCCGTGTTTCGTGGAACAGGCAGGGCGCCTCCTGCGGCATCGCATCCCCGGCGGGCGCCTGTATGTCCTGCAGGGCGCTCAGCTCGGCAAGCGTGACCTTTCCCGGCTGTGCCGGCAGTTTCATGGTCATATCTTTTCCTGTATGCAATATCGCAATATGCGGGACCGGCCCCTACAAGGTCCTGAGTTTCCGCGTCAGCCAGACCATTCTTTCCAGCATGTAATTGAGCTTCTCGCAGAAAATCGCCATGTTTTCATGATCCGCTTCTTTCTCGGGCGCCTTCATGACCTTCAGGGCATGTGGCAGGCGGTTGAGAAACTGGACTCTTGCAAGCGTGATCGAAAGCCCGACAAGGCAGGCTTCCTCATCCACGTCATTGCGCCCCAGAGCGCGCCGATAGGCCGAAATGACCGGGGCCTCGATCCTGGTGATGTCATCCACCGACTTGGCCCGCATGTACCTCCCGGACGCCAGATACCCCCACCATGTCGAATACAGGAACTGGGACAGATCGCCGCCACAGGGAAGCATGCTGGCGGTATCCCAGTCGAAAAAGACGTATTTTTCGCCTGCAGGATCCCAGTTGATGTTGGATCTGTTCAGATCGCCATGTGCCAGGGAAAAGGACAGGGCCGCCGTGATCCTGTCGTTTTCATGCATGGCTTCAATCAGTCCGGACCGAACCTGCCGTGCCTTGTCGGCCAGCTTCTGGTCAAAGAAATCCTTGAACACGAACGGCTTGACATTTGACAGGTCCAGAAGCCCCGGCGGCTTCCGATCCTTGGCGATTGCTGACACAATATCCCCGTGATCCGACAGATCCGCATTCATTTCCCCGATGGCAGATGCGATCCCGGGCATGTTCCTTTCCGTGCGCTTGATGGGCAGACACCCTGAAAAGGCGGTATCCTCCATGAAGATGGAATGGAAATCATGCCCCGCGCGCAAACAATGGATCTGCGGTATTCTCCAGATATCGCCACTGCGCGTTCTCAGATCGCGATAGATCTTGAAACCGGTCGAATAGCGCGCCGAGAAATACCGTTTCTCGATAATGGATATCTTGCCGAAGATCTGATCTTCGAGCAGATGTCGATGAACACTGTTGCGCCCGCTCTTCTTCAGGACAACCGGTTTTTCCTGCAGAGGAATGCGCAGATTTACGGGTATCGTCTCTGACTGAACCTGTTCCAGCGGCGCATCGACGACTTCAATCCGGATCTTGTTCGCTGGGTCAGGCACTCAGGAGCTCTTTCAACCTCTCGTAATGCATCTCATAGCTGAACTGCGCGCGCACATAGTCCTTCGCCACCGCGACCTGCCGGTTGTAAGCCGCCGGGTCGGCATGCAGCGCCTGTGCCATTGCTAGCGCGGTTTGGGGCGTAGCGTAAAGGGCGGCATCGCGGAACAGGGGGCGATATGCCTCGGGCAGGATCACGGGGACCCCGGCGGCCATGGCCTCGATGATGGTGCGCCCGAAGCTTTCGACCCAGTCGGGGTGCGAAAAATAGACCCAGACGTCGATCCCGGCCAGGAAATCGCGCGGATGCAGGCTGCCGAAAGGGTGCACCACCCAGTTCGGCGGTATCCGGCCCAGGATTCTCTCGGCGGTGGCCGCCCCGCCCAGGACATGCACCTCGGTGTCTTCGGCCTCGGGGTAGGCGGCCAGGATATCGGCGGCCGTGTCGGGCCATTTATGGGCATGGTCGCGGGCATGACGGCCGATGCGCAACCTGTCCCCCGGCCCGCGCCTGCGGATCCCGCGGTCCCAGCCGGAGATGTCGATGATGTTGTGCCAGTCCTGCGCCGACAGGTCGATCGCGCCCAGCTCTGCCCCGTGGTGGGTGACCAGCGCGTCGCGCACCAGCGGGCCGATCGGGTGCCAGGTGGCCTCGCGCCCGAACCAGCGGCGGATATTGGCGGCGCAGGCGGCGATGTCATAGCGGGGCACGCCTTCGGGGCCGTAATCGCTCATGGGGGGCTGGTTGACGATCACCTTGACGTGCTTTGCGTCGATCTGCGGCAGGTAGCGCTGGTCATGCCACAGGCTGGGCGGGTAGCGCAGGATCAGCAGATCGCAGGAGACATGATCCCCGTAGGAGAGCACCTGCGTGCCCAGGCGCTCCATCTCGGCGCGCGCCTCTTCCAGCATGTGCAGACGCACGCCGTCGCCGGTGTTCAGGTCATAGCGCGACAGCTGGAACACCGCCGCCCGCTGGCCGCGCCTGTGCAGGGCGCGCAGGTCTTCGAGGCTGGATTCGATGCTGCCGCCGGGCATGCGCCATTCGGTGCCCACGATCACGGGGATATGGCGCGCCTGCGCGGTCAGCTGCGCGCGGTCCGGGCGCATCACTGTCGGCACCTGGAAATGGCGCTGCCTGTTGTCGTATTTCAGCGCGGCGCCGCTGGCATGGTGGACGCGCTGCGCATCGAAATATTCCTTGCGCGCGCCGAACAGGAACCCGTTGATGCCCAGCACGTCATCGGCCACGATCGAGGTGTCGCTGTCGCGCTGGAAGGACAGCGGCCCGGTCTTGAGGAACTGCACCGATTTGCGCCCGAACACCAGCCGCATGCGCCGGACCAGTTCATTGTCGGCCGAAAAGCGCACCGTGTCCCAGTAGCCCAGATGTTCGCGCATGGGCGCGCGGCGGAACATGAAGGAGGATGTGTTGGGGATGATGAAGATCCCCTGCCCCGTCCAGCGGGTGAAGCGCAG
>NZ_JACBXS010000048.1 GCF_013415485.1 Rhabdonatronobacter sediminivivens
AAGTGTTCCTCTCCGCCGTCGCGCTCGCCGCAACCGTCCTCTTCTGGCTTTGAATATCAATGAGTCTGGAGCCTAGCGAGCACCAACATCATCGAGTCGATGAACGCCGTGATCCGGCAGGTCTGCCGGAACGTGAAGCGGTGGCGTGACGCGAAGATGGCCCTACGCTGGACCGCCGCCGGCATGCTCGAGGCCGCCAAGGGCTTTCGGCGTCTGAAGGCCCACAAGCAGCTGTCAATCCTCAAGGCCGCGCTTCTGAAACATCGGGAGCCGGGCATCACCGTCGTTGACCAGACCGCAGAGGCCGCCTAACCATGATCCCGGCAGCGCTGCCCCGACCCGATTTCAACATTCATCGGGACATCCCCATGCACGCCGCTCGACGGGTCGCATGGTCTGGCCTCACAGCCGACGCTGTCGCGCTTCACCGCCATCATGGCCGAGCCGGGCAATCTGAAGGCCCTGCGCGACGGCGTGCTGGAACTCGCCGCGCGGGGGCTCCGGGCCGAGAACGGCGGTCGGCGCCTGCCCAGGGTCACGCTCGACGTCGACAGCATCCCCATCGAAGTTCACGGCCATCAGCCGAAATCCGAGTGGAATGGCCACTACAACGCACGCATCTACCACCCGCTGGTCACCTCCATCGCCGAGACCGGCGATATGCTGGACGCGCGACTGCGGCCGGGCAATGTCGGCACCGCCGAAGGCGCGCGCGACGTGATCCTCGACGGTGAGCGGCAGCGCGCCACCGGTCCGAGCGCTGCTGCGAACGACCGGGCGCAGGGCGGGCTGTGCAAGGTGGCGATGGTGCGCATGGATGCGGGCTTTCCTTCGGCTGCGCTGCTGGCGGGATTGGAGGCGCGCGGTATCGACTACGTCGCCCGCCTCCGCGCCAACCCCGCCCTCGACCGGCTGGCCGCACCCTACATGAAGCGACCGCGCGGGCGGCGGCCGCACAAGCCGCGGATGTGGACCCATGGCCTGCAGTATCGAGCGAACTGCTGGGACAAGCCGCGCCGGGTGATCCTGGTGGTCAAGGAACGGCCGGACGACCTGCTGCTCGACCGCTTCTTCCTGGTCACGTCGCTCACCTGGCGGCAGATGGTGAAAAGCGAGGTGCTCGCGCATTACCGCGAACGCGGCAAGGCCGAGGGCCACATGGGCGAACTGAAAGATGTGCTCGCCCCGGCGCTGTCCTCGACCAACCGGCCGAAGTCGCACTGGCGGGGACGAAAGCCGCGGAGCGCCTCGGACGCCGTCGATGCTTTCGCCAGTAACGAGGTCCGACTTCTCATCTCGCTCATCGCCTATCAGGTGATGCACATCGCCCGCCGCGCCATGGCTCGGGCTACCGGGACCGGCTGGAGCCTGCGCCGCCTGCGTGAGCGCGTCCTTCGGGCCGGCGCCCGCCTCGTCATCTCGGCACGGCGCATGACCCTGGCGCTCTCGAGCAGCGTCACTCCCTTCTGGTCCCTGCTCTGGCCACGGATCAACAGGATGCACTGGGCCGGCCCCTGACTTCGGTTGCCCGCGAAATCGCATCGCCGATCACCGCCGCCGCCTCCGGCGGCCTTGAAAAACCTGTCTGCACGCATCGCCGCGCTCGCCCGACGGAGTCCCGACCGCGATCCGCCACACGCTACGCGCGAACCGTGACATCCTCACTGACCTTCAAACCACTCGGCGAGGTCGCGAGACCCGACCGAGCCTCGAAATCAGGCCGCCTGCGGGCCGCCGGTGAAAATGGCGGGTTGAGGCGCTGTGGGCCAGCCTCGACGCGTTGCGCGTGTTCTACAACACCGAGCGACCACTCATCGGCTATCGGAACATGGGCCGCCGACCCATGGAAACCGCCATGTCAATCGTCAGCCAAGTAGGTGACGTGGACATTCTCTAATTTGCTCGGGGTGTGCGTGGGATGCTCCGGTGGCACGGAATGAGCCCTTGTTGACCCTCTCAACTGAATTGAAGAAATTAAATCTAATTCTTACTGGGTTATCCCGGCCTTCAAATCATCAGGTTGCGCGCTCATCCGCCCCATCCACAGCTGCAACTTGCCGGTGGCCCGCTTCGTCGATGCTCCAGGGCGCGCTATTCCGGACATGTGTCGGTGGCAATCGCATGGGTCAGGACGGCCTGAAGCTGGTGTCGCCGCATGGGCTTGGGCAAGGTGGCCACGAAACCTTCGTCCAGATACCGCGCAACCTGATCTTCCATCACATTTGCTGTCGCCGCAATCGCGCGCGGCATCGGGCGGCCCAGTGTCAGTGCTTCAGCGCGCATGGCTCGCAGGGCTTCGATTCCGTCCATTTCCGGCATCGAGATATCCAGAAGCAGCGCGTCGAACGCCCTGGCACGCCAGAGCGCGCAGGCCTCGGACCCGTTCTCGGCGAATTCGGCCCTGAGGCCCAGCCGCTCCAGCATGACTGACAGGATCTTGCGGTTGGTGGCATTGTCATCGGCCACCAGGATGCGGCGCCCCTGCAGCTCGGCGCTGGGGGCTTCGGCCTCGGGCGGTGGTGCGGCCGTGTCCGTGGGGGTATCTACGGCCGGAACCGCCAGGCGCACATCGAATCGCGTGCCGCTTCCGGGAGTGCTCTGGATCCGGATATCGCCATCCATCAGCGTCAGCAGCTTGCGCACGATGGTCATACCCAAGCCACTGCCGCCAAAGCGCCGGGTCGTCCCCGCATCGGCCTGTTCAAAGGCGTTGAACACCCTTTCAACCTGTTCTTCAGTCATGCCGATGCCGGTGTCCGATACGACGAAGCGCAGCGTATCCGGGTCGGAGGCATCAACGAACAGTGACACCGCGCCGTGTTCCGTGAACTTGACCGCGTTGCCCAGCAGATTGTGCAGGACCTGCATCAGACGTGTTTCATCGCCCAGACGGTGGTTGCGCCCGCCCGAAGCATGATTGATGGCAAAGGTGATCCCCTTGGCGCGCGCATTTGCCCCGTGCAATGCGCCCATGCGCCTGACAAGCGCCTCAAGGTCAAAGGGGCTGCACTCCAACCCCATCTTGCCCGCTTCGACGCGCGCCAGGTCGAGGATGTCATTGAGCAATGCCAGCAGGCCCCAGCCCGAATCGCGGATCGTTGTCAGCAGGTTGTGCTGGTTCTCATCGAGCCGGGTTTCCGACAGCAGATCCGCCATGCCCAGAATACCATGCAGCGGCGTCCGGATCTCATGGCTCATATTGGCCAGAAAATCGGATTTGGCGCGGCTTGCAGCCTCGGCCGCCTCACGCGCGCGGGCAAGTGCCGTGATGTCCACCCGCAAACCCACCCGCCCGCCTTCGCGGGTGCGCGTGTCGCGGATGCGCACGATCCGGCCATCGCTCAGGTTCTCCATGAAAGGGGCATCAGCCCGCCGGTGCCGGTCCAGCATTTCCGCAACCCACAGGTCCGGATCGCGGCCCATCTGATCGGCGATTTCTCCGGTTTCAACCGCCCGGCGCAGGATATCCTCGAACCGGACGCCACAGACGGCGGCCTGCCCCGTCTGCGGATACATCTGGCGATACCGTTCGTTTGCCAGAACCAGCCGTTCCTCCGAATCGAACAGAAGAAACCCGTCTTCAAGCGCCTCGACCGCATCGACCAGCTGTTGGCGCGCCTGCGCGGTGGCGGCCTCGGCGGCGCGGGCCTGTTGCTGGGCGCGGTGCAACTCTGTCACATCGGTCCTGAGGCCAACCCGCCCGCCATCGGCGGTGGGCATCTCATAGATCCGCAGCACCCGCCCATCGGCCAGATGCTGGATCACCGGCTCTTGCGCGCGGGCATGCTGGCTCAACCGCTCGGCCAGCCAGTCCTCCTCGCGGCCATGGGCATCGGCGACTTCCCCCACCTCGATGGCATGGCGCAGGATATCCTCGAAGCGGGCACCCTCGACCATTGCGGGCGCAGTCCGCGGATAGATGGCGCGGTAACGATTGTTGCACAGGACCAACCGATCCTCGGCGTCGAAGAGCACAAAGCCATCCTGCAATGCCTCGATCGCGGCGATCAGTTGGGCGCGGGCGCGGCTGGCATCAACCTCGGCCAGGCGTGCGGCTTCGCGCGCGCGATGCAGATCGGTGATATCCACCCGCAACCCCACTCGCCCACCATCGGCGGTGGGACGCTCCTCGATCTGCAGGACAGTTCCATCAGAAAGCTGCTGCTGGATCGGCACTGCATCCTGGTGCTGTGACAAGCGTTCGTGCAGCCACGCCTCCTCTCGCCCGATGGCCGCGACGTATTGCCCATGCTCCAACCCATAGCGCAGGATATCCTCGAAGCGGGCCCCTTTCACCATGGCCGGTGCGCTCAGCGCATACAGTTCGCGGTAGCGGCGGTTGGCAAGGACCAGCCGGTCCTGATCGTCGTAATAGACAAAACCGTCATTCAAGGCATCAACCGCCGAGACAAGCTGCGCCTGCCGTGCCTGCTGGCCAAGTGCGCTGGCGTAATTGTTCGCGGTCGCCGCCAGCGCATCCATGACCGCAGGGAACCACCCCGCAAGGGGCAGATCGTTCTCTGCGCGGCAGATATCGAAGCCAAAGAAGCCAACACAGCGACCATCGGCAAGGACCGGAAACACGCAAAGCGCATGAATGGCCTGCTTGCTCAGAAAGGCGTGTTCAGCGGGGGTCATCTGGCAAGGTGCGTCCAGATGGAAAGCGGCGCCCCTTGCAAAATGCTCTGCCATCCGGGCAAGCCCGATGCGCTTGAGGTTCAACCCCTGTAACTCCGGATTATCGATCTGTGGACTGACCCGGGTGTCGCACCATTCGAATTCCTGCGAGACGATCCACTCCGCATCGGCATCGCCGAGGGCAACAGGCGGATCAACCCTGAAGGCATAGGCACGGTTGACCTCTGCCGCGCGGGCGACCTCTTCCAGCATGCGGTTGCGTTCGGCAACCAGATCCTCACTGCGTAGCAGCCGCGCCGAAAACCCGGAGATCGCACCCAGAATCTTCTGCTGGCGCTGGCAGTCGGTGATGTCGGTTTGCACGGCAATGAAGCCGATATGGCGCCCCTGCGGATCATGGCGGGGCTGGATTTCCATACGACTCCAGTATTCTTCGCCGCTGCGGCTGCAGTTCAGGATGTCGGCCACCACAGGCTGCGCCGCGCGCAGCGCCGCACGGATGCGGGCAACCGTTTCGGGGTCGGTGCCCGCGCATTGCAGAATGTCGCCCGCTGCGCAGCCCCGAACTTCGTGCAGCTGCCAGCCGGTGCGGCGCTCAAAGGCGGGGTTCACCCATTCGATCAGCCCGCTGCGGTCTGCGATGATCACCATGTCAGTGGTATGCCGGGCCACATCACCCAGGCGTTCCAGGGCTTCGTGCTGCGCGTTTTCCGCCAGCATGCGTTCCGTGATGTCGCGGATGACAAAGACGAATCCCGGGTTCTCGCCGGGCTGCTCAGCCAGGCGGGGTGCGGCCGAGATCTCGAACCAGGCGGGTCCGTCGGACAGATCCAGATGGAAGCGCATCCCGCCAACCCGGCCTTGCTCTGCGACCATCTGCATGGCGCGGCGGGCCGTGGCGGCTGCATTCGGGGGCAACACCTCTGCGATGCGGCGCCCAAGGCAGGCTTCCGGGGACAAGATCAGGCGGCAACCCTGCCCGCGGTGCAAGGCCAGGATATGCCCCCGCGCATCAAGCTCCAGCAACATGTCCGGAAAGGCATCCAGCGTGGCCTGCAGCCGACGTTGCTCTCGGTGCTTCTCATGGCGCAGGCTTTCGGCCTCGGCCTCGCCCCGGCGGCGGGCCAGCCGGGCCGTGACGATGCTGGCAACCGAGCGTAACAGAAAAACGTCGGCCTCACCAAAGCTGTGCGGTGGCGTCCGCGTATCCTGCGCCATGAAGCCAAGCAGTCGCCCATCCTCATGCAGGGGCACGGCCAGAAGCGCACGGACCCCTTGCGCAAGCAGCGTTTCGCGCAAGGGGTCCGTGTCATCAAGGGCTTGGGCATCGGCAATGTGGACATGCCCGCCCTGCGCAAATGCGGCATGCCCAGATTCAAGCAGGCAAAACCGCAACGCTTGCAGCGCGCAACCGTCCCCGGCGCTTTCGGCACCGGCGCATCCTGACCAGAGCCATTCGCGGGGGCCAGCGCCACCTTCATCGCGTAGCATCAGGTAACTTCGATCCGCGCCGCAGAACTCTCCCAGACTGGCAAGAGCTGCGTCAATCGCCGGGTCCAGCCCGGCCAGCGGAACCGAGACCAGCCTGTCGATCACCGCCAGGCTGAGTGACTGTGCCGCGCGCAAACGTTCAATGTCATCGCGGGCGCTGGAAGAAATCTCAGCCCTTGTCACGTCGCGCCCTGAAAAATCGGCTTGGCATCCTGTGCTTCCTCTGATCCGGCCTCAAGACCCGGCGCCCTTGCCGCATGCCCCCCAACGTGGAACCACCGCACCCGAGGCACCATGCGCCGACAGGCTGCAGGACACCCCCGTGGCGCCGGTGCCCCTGCACAGATGAAGCCTATTGCTAACCCCTATCAATCAACAACCCGTAAACGAGCCCTCGCGCCCGATGCTCGCCTGCTAGTTCCTGTCTTGCCCGATGCTCGGCCCGGTCACGCGCGCTGCCTCGGGGCCGACGCGTCAGCCGTAGCGCTCCAGCAACGGGCGCAGGGCGACACGGGCGCGCAGGCGGGTTGCCAGCAGATAGATACCGCCGATCTTTCGGTGCAGGAACAGGGTCGGCGGCGGCGGGATATGGGTCAGGTCCCGCTCCATGCCCATGGCCACCCCCATGTCGCGCAGGGTTTCCAGCAGGCGGCTGGCGCCGAAGTCAAACGGCGTGGCCTGGCGAAGCGGCGCCATGGCGGTGTCGAACATGGTCAGGATCATCTCCTGATGCCGGGGCGCCATGCTTTCGGAGATATAGCCGATCCGCAGCATGGCCGCGTGCATGGCGGAACGCTCGTCCCCCAGCCCCGCGCGCATGAGAGTGCGGAACGCCTGCGCCATGGCGGAGTCGATTGGCATGACCGCGCCGAAATCCAGCAGCACCACACGCCCGGATGCCGGGTCATAGCGGAAATTGCCCGGGTTGGGGTCCGTCTGCATCAGCCGCAGGTCAAAGAGCTCGCGCAGGACCAGGTCAACCAGAGTTTCGGCCACCCAGTCGCGCAGCGCCTGCGGCGCATCAAGCAGCGACTCCAGCGGCTGGCTATCGAGATAGCTCATCGCCAGCACCTGCGGCGTGGTCAGCGGCGCATGCAGTTGCGGCAGGGTATAGGCCGGGTCGGCGCCCAGCAGGGAGCGGAATCGCTCCAGTTGTCCGGCCTCGGCCATGTAATCGGCTTCGGCATGCAGCTGGGTCTTGGCTTCGGCCAGAACGGGGGCGATATCCAGGTCCCGGCCCAGAACCCCCAGCACCCTGAGCAGGGCCGCAACATTGTCGATATCACTGTCGATACTGGCGCGCACACCGGGATATTGCACCTTGATGGCCAGATCCTGACCGTCATGGGTGCGGGCCCGGTGGATCTGGCCGATCGAGGCGGCCGCAAAGGGGCGCAGGTCAAACCGCGCAAAACGCCCGTACCAGCCCGCACCCCATTCGGCATCCAGCACCGCGCGCAGCTGTCGTGGCGGCATATGGGGGGCCTCGGCGCGCAGGGTGGACAGGATTTCGGTCATTTCAGGCGGCAGAACCAGTCCCGTATCCATCGAGAGCATCTGGCCCAGCTTCATGGCGGCCCCGCGCATCCGCCCCAGATCGCGGGCAATCCGCTGCGCGGTGGCCGGGGTCAGGAGCGTGTTGTCCAGCCGCGGGCGCTGTCCCTGCACCAGTTGCCGGGCCCCGCTGGCCACCATGCCACCAACGATCCCGCCGGTCATGCCGCCCAGCCGAAACAAACGCCCCGCCCGCCCGCCGGGAACAGGCCAGGCACCCGCCGGTCGATCCTGTCGTGACATGCTTGCCCCCGTCTGCAGCTGCACCTCCGCCCAGACATGGCGCGGCGGGGCGCAATTGCCAGCCCCACCCCCGCGCCAGGCTGCGCGCATGAAAAAGCCGGGCAGAGAACCGCCCGGCCTGAGTTATGCGCGCAGGACGTGGGCCATCCGGCCCCGCCTTTGGACGATCAGCCGACGGTGACCTTCAGATCACCCACGCCTTCGACATGGCCTTCCATGACGTCACCGCGCTGGATGGGGCCAACACCGGCGGGGGTGCCGGTCATGATGATATCGCCGGGCTGCAGTTCGAAATACTGCGACAGGATCGCGATCATCTCGGGCGTTTTCCAGATCATCTGGTTCAGATTGCCTTGCTGACGCGTCTCGCCATTCACCTTCAGCCAGACCGCGCCGTCAGTGGGATGGCCGATTTCCGAGGCCGGAACCAGCGCGTTGCACGGCGCGGAATCCTCGAACGCCTTGCCCACTTCCCAGGGGCGGCCCATTTTCTTGGCTTGCCCCTGCAGATCGCGCCGGGTCATGTCCAGACCCACGCCGTAGCCCCAGATCAGCTCTTCGGCCTTTTCCACCGGGATATCGCGGCCGCCACCCGAAAGCGCCACCACCATCTCGATCTCGAAATGCACGTCGCTGCTGCGGTCGGGGTAGGGAAAGACATCCGCATCGGTCAGGTTGTCGGGGTTCTTCTGAAAGAAGAAGGGCGGCTCCTTGTCCGGGTCATGGCCCATTTCCACGGCATGGGCGGCATAATTGCGGCCGATGCAGTAGACCCGGTGGACCGGAAACCGCTTGTCGCTGCCCCGGATCGGCAGGCTGGCCTGCGCAGGCGGCACGATGACATACTCGGCGTTTGCCGTCTCGTTGCTCATGGATCAGTGTTCCCTCTTTCTGGTTGGGCGCGCGCGGGACCGCGCGCGCAGGATGCACCGGGGGACCCAGGCCCCCCGGCAGCGTGGTTCAGTCCATGGCCGCGACGATATCCCCATAGGTGACCAGTTCCTCGCTGATCAGGGTGCGGAACTCCTCGGGGGTCATGGCCAAGGCCTCGGCGCCGTTGCTGGCCAGTTGGGCGGCCACATCGGCATCGCCAACGCTGTCGGCCAGCGCGTCGGACAGGGTGGCAATCACGTCATCGGGCGTGCCTGCGGGGGCCGCCAGACCCAGCCAGAGCGAGGCGCGATACCCTTCGACACCGGCTTCCTGCATGGTCGGCACATCGGGCAGTTCGGGCGAACGGTTCACCGTGCCCACCGCCAGCGCGTCGATCGATTCCGCCTGGATCTGCGACAGAACGGCAGGCATGGAGCCGAAGAGCACCTGCACCTCGTTGCCCATCAGCGCGGTGGTGGCTTCGGCGTTGCTGCCATAGGGGATGTGCTCCATCTCGGTGCCGGTGGCAGCCAGGAACATCAGCCCGGCCAGGTGGGTGGTGGAGCCCTGACCGGCCGAGCCGAAGTTCAGATCGCCCGGCGCCTCCTCCAGCATGGCGATCAGTTCGGACACGTCGGAAACCCCCAGATCGGGGTTGACCACCAGCACATAGGGGGTTTCGGCGATCATGCCGATATGGGCGAAATCCTCGACCGGGTCATAGCGGACCGAGGCATTGGTCAGCGGCCCCACCACATGGGTCGATGTGGTGGCCACGGTGATGGCATAGCCGTCGGCATCCATGCCTGCAGCGGCCTGGGTGCCCACGGTGCCGCCAGCGCCGCCCCGGTTTTCCACCACGACCGGCACGTCCAGACGCTCGGACAGGGCCTGTGCGGCGATCCGCCCGACGATATCGGTGGAGCCACCGGCGCCGAAGGGCACCACCATCGTGATCTCGCGGTCGGGGAAGTCGGCGGCGGCGGGGACTGCGGCCAGCATGGTGGCCGCAAGCGCGGCGCCCGATAGTGTTCTGATGGTCATTTCTCTCTCCCTTGGGTTAGCTGGGGGGCGCTGGTATGGCTCCGCGGCGCCGAGACCCCCCGGTTCGTCTCCGCGGCATTCACTTCGCTGATCCTTCTTCGGTTTGCGGCTTCCGGCTGGCGCGCCAGCTGCCCAGCAGCACCGCGCCGACACCCAGAACCGCCAGTATCAGGAAGATCAGGCTGATGGGGCGTTCCAGGAAGATCATCGGGTCGCCCCGTGACACCAGCATCGACCGGCGCAGGTTCTCCTCAAGCAGGGGGCTCAGGATCAGCCCCAGCAGCAGGGGGGCTGCCTCGCAGCGCAGCTTGATGAACAGATACCCCACCAGGCCGATCCCGGTGACCATGAAGATATCCAGCGGTTCACGATAGAGGCTGTAGATCCCGATGGCGATGAAGCTGAGGATTGCCGGGAACAGGATCGAATAGGGAATGGACAGGATCTTGATCCACAGCCCCACAAAGGGCAGGTTCAGCAGCAGCAGGAACAGGTTGCCGATCCAGAAGCTGGCGATCAGGCCCCAGAAGAATTCAGGATTGTTCTGGATGATCTGCGGACCCGGCGTCAGACCGTGGATCATCAGCGCCCCCAGCATGATCGCCATGATCGCATCGCCCGGGATCCCCAGCGACAGGGTGGGAATGAATGAGGTCTGCGCGGCGGCGTTGTTGGCCCCTTCTGGCGCGGCGATGCCTTCGATGGCCCCCTTGCCGAAGTTGCGTCGGTTCCGGGACACGCGCTTTTCCAGCGCATAGGCTACGAACGAGGCAATCGCAGGCCCCGCACCGGGCAGGATGCCCAGAAAGGCGCCGATCCCGGTGCCGCGCGCGGTGGGCATGAAGCTGTCCTTCATGTCGCGCTTGGTAGGGACCAGTTCGCGCCAGCCCACGCGGGTGTCGACCTTCTCGCGGTCCGCGCCAAGCGCCAGGTTGCGCAGCACCTCGGCCAGGCCGAACAGCCCGATCACCACCACCACGAAGCTGAGCCCGTCATACAGATACAGCGTGTCGAAGGTGAAGCGCGGCAGGCCCGAGATCGTCTCCTGCCCCACAGTGCCGATCAGCAGCCCCAGCACCACCATGGCGATGCCCTTCAGGAACGGCCCCTGCACCAGCACCGCTGCCGCCAGCAGACCCATGATCATGAGCGAGAAATATTCGGGCGACTGGAAGCGCAGCGCGAATTGCGCCAGCGGCGGGGCGAAGCCGGCCACCACGATGATCGCCACGCAGCCGCCCATGAAGGACGACAGCGTGGTCATCACCAGCGCCGGGCCGGCGCGGCCCTGCTTCGCCATCTGGTGCCCGTCGATCGCCACCACCGCCGAGGCCGCCGTGCCTGGCAGGTTCAGCAGGATCGCCACCGTGGAGCCGCCATACATGGTGCCGTAGTAGATGCCCGCCAGCATGATGATGGCTTCGGTCTGGGGCGCGTGAAAGGTGATCGGCAGCAGCACCCCGATGGCGGCCAGCGGTCCGATCCCGGGCAGGACCCCGATGAAGGTGCCCAGCGTGACCCCGATCAGGCAGTAGAGCATCGCCGAAGGCGACAGCGCCACATCGAAACCGATTGCAAGATTGGCAAAGAGATCCATTACGGCCACACCCGGAACGGCAATCCGATCCCATAAACGAAGATACCCACGCAGGCGGCGGGAATGATGACGGCCAGCGCCAGCGAGCCGATGATCGGCGTGCCCGCCTCGGCCCGGCTGGAGACCAGAACCAGCGTTGCCGTTGCCAGGAACAACCCGGCCGGGCGCACCAGCAGTCCGAACAGCCCCAGCCCGGCCACCACGCATAGCGTTGAGCGGACAACGTGGACGGATGGCAATTTCGGCAATTTCAACAGCGGCTGATCACGCCATTGCGGGTCCATCTGCGCGCGCAGGATCGCCTGCAGGGCCAGCCCGGCGCCGCTGGCCAGAAGCAGAACGCCCAGCACCATCGGCAGGGCACCCGGCCCCAGGCGGCGCATGCTGCCCAGCGGGTAATCAAGCGCAATCCAGATCGCCCCGGCACCGATGGCCACGAACATCGCCGCGGCCAGAAGATCCGTCTGCGGATCGTCAGAATTCATGCTCCTCGGCCCTCCCAGACCGCGGCCGGATATGCCCGACCGCCTTCACGCCAATCCTGAGATGGAATCGGCGCCCTCCAATTTCGCAACCCAATTATAACCAATCTGGCAAATGGTCAAGCCATCATTGACAGGAGCACGCGACAGGGGTAAGAATTCGATTGAATTTCAAAGACTGCATGACACGATAGTGCCACGATGACCGATAACTCCCCCCCGCGCAGGACCGATGCGACGCTGGTGCAACTGCGCGCGTGGCTGTCCCAGAAAGATTTCGCCGAGGAAACAAAACTTCCTGCGGAAAGAGTGCTTTGTGAAGAACTTGGCGTTACCCGAGGGGATCTTCGAAAAGCCTTGGCGGTGCTGGAGAGAGAGGGCGTGATCTGGCGCCATGTGGGCAAGGGCACCTTTATCGGCGCGCGGCCGCTGGACAACATGCTCAGCCTGACGCAAATCGAAAGCGAAACCAATCCGGCCGAAGTCATGCGCGCGCGGCTGTTGATCGAACCAATCCTGGCGCGGGAAGCCGCCCGCAACGCCACGCGGCAGGATATGGCGGACATCGAAACCTTGATGCATCAGGCGCGCGCCGCCAGCACCTGGCGCCAGTATGAGGCGCTGGACACGGCCCTGCACCGTGCCATTGCCCGCGCGGGGGCAAACAGCCTCATGCTGGCGATCTTCGATACGGTCAACACGGTGCGGCGGTCGGTTGTCTGGGGACGGCTGCGCAGCGTGCCGGACCGCCCTCCGCTGGATCACCATTCCTTTGCCGAACACGATGCCATCGTCGACGCCATCAAGATGCGCGACGTGGAGGCCGCCGAACGGGCCATGTTCACCCATCTGCAAACTGTGGCGCTGAAACTGGACCCGACCATCGCGCGCTGACCCCGGCGGGCCTGGTCAACCGGGAACCCTGATTCAGCACCCACCATCAGCACCCCGGGACATCTGCCACGGCTGGCCACGGACCGCTGCACGGTCTGCAACGTCACCTCCGCCGAATCCTCGGGCTTCAGGCTGCATGTCAGGCTGGGCTCGATGGCCACGGTGCGGCCCGTTCGCCTGTCGGCGTGTCAACCATCGCGTAATCTTGCGTCCGGCGCGGCCATGTCAGCGCCCGCTTCCACGAAATCCGCGCAATGCCGCGGCTTGTCTGGGACGGGGTGGCCGCAGCCCTCTGCCTGCCTGCGCCGCGCAATCCTGGCATTGCGCTTGCGCCTGGACAAGCCGCGCATGGGCCGCGCTTGAAGGCGGCGCCAGTGCGACCGAGGCGATGCTGGAAGGCGGGTTCATCACAGGTCCAGTTTCAACCGCGAATTCCGGGGCGTCACAGGCATGACACCGGCATGACACCGACCGCGTGGCAAGCGCATCAGGGCTGCGCAAGCCGTGATCAGCGCGCCTTAAGCCAGCCTGCCTGCTTCAAGTCCGGCCGGTAGGATCGCCCCACAGGCACCGAACGTCCGTCGACAAGCCGCAGGAACTGGCGCTGTCCATCGCGCACCGTGGCCTCGACCGCATCCTCGGCAACCCACCAGGACCGGTGGACGCGGCGCCCGATCCCGCCGAGTTCGCGCGCCGCGTCCTCCATCCGGCACAGGATCATCTCGGTCCCGCCGGTGGTGTGGACGGCCAGGTAATGATCCTGCGTCTCGATGCAGAGCAACCGCCCCTTGAGCGGGCCGGACAGCCGGGCGAGGAACAGGGCAAGTCCGCGGGCATCCGCGCCCGCCGGGTTTGCCGAAAGGCGGCTATCGTCCCCATCGGCCCGGGCGGCGGAGGCGGCCTCCTGGATCTCCTGCCACTGGTAAACCGGGAGCGAGATCGCCGCGAGCAGGATCAGCACCTGTGCGTAAAGCACTGCGACCGAAGACGGCCAGCCAATCCCGGACAGCCCGTTCGCCAGCACGACAACACCCGTTGCCGGAACCGATACGATCAGCGCGCCCAGGATCGGCACGCTGAAGCGCGCCGCCCGCAGGCGATGCCCCGCCAATGCATCGACGCGGCGAATCCCCGCATCCGCCAGCACCCAGTTGAGCGAAACAACCGCCAGCCAATACCCAAGCCGGGGAAACAGCGGCAAACGGTCATAGGTGCCGAAGGGGCCGATCAGCCCCAGCAGCAGCCCCACCCCCAGCGGCGGCGCCAACCGAAGGCCGATATCCCGGGTCCATTCACGCATCGTGAACGCATCATATCATGCAGTTCGCGCATTTTCTCAACCGTTTCCGCAACTTCTCTGGCCGCATGGCAGGGCTGCGCGTTAGCGCAGTGCCGTCACGCCACACCAGACCGGAGCATCCGACATGACCACTGCCATTCTGATCCTGCATATCCTGACCGGTTTTCTGGCCCTGGGCACGGCCGGAGCCGCAATAGGGACCGCAAAAGGCGGGCTTTGGCATCGCCGCGCGGGGAATATCTATGTGCTGTCGATGCTGGCGGTCACGCTGACCACATTCGCGCTGGTGGCGATCCGCCCCAACCTGTTCCTGTTCGTGATCGGCATCTTCAGCTTCTATCTGGTGTTTACCGGCTGGCGCGCGGCGATGCTGCGCGATGGCCAGCCCCGCTGGCCGGACCATCTGGGCGGGCTGGCGATGGCCGCCACGGGGCTGGTCATGATGGGTCTTGGCCTGAACGGGCTTGCAGGTGCAGGGGGCGCGCAGCCCGTGATCCTGCTGGTCTTTGGCTCCATCGGGCTGAGCCTGGCGCTCTCGGACTGGCGCGACTGGCGGGCCGGACCGGTGACCGGCAAGGCGCGGATCGCCCGGCACCTGACCCGGATGCTGGCGGGCACCATCGCAACCATCACCGCCGCTGTTGTCGTCAATATCACCTTTCTGCCTGCACTCGTCACCTGGCTGGGACCGACGGCGCTGATCACGCCCGTGATCTTCTGGTGGAATGCGCGCGTCATGCGCGGCGCGGCACCAGCCTGATTGTCCACCCCTGACCTGACGGAGACACCACAATGACCATCAATCGCATGTTCCGCATCACCGCCTGGATCTTCGGCACTCTTGCGCTGATTGTCCTGGTTGCCTTCCTGTGGCTGCGCAACAGCCCCTACTGGGCCGGGATCACGCTGTTTGCCGAAAGCCACAGGGTTGAGAATTTTCGCGCCATGGATCGCGTCTTTCCCTATCGTGACATTGCCCGCTCCGGCGCGGTCTGGAAGTTCGACCGGGCCCCGCGGCCACTGCCTGCAACCTATGACTTCGCAGGGGCCGAACATGATCTGGGCGCGTTCCTGGACCGGACCGAGACCACGGGCCTGCTGGTCGTGCATCAGGGCGCAATCACCCATGAGGACTATCGCCTTGGCGCGGATGAAACCGCGCCCTTCACCTCGTGGTCGATGGCGAAATCGGTGGTGTCCGCGCTTATCGGTATCGCCATCGAAGAAGGCCATATCGACAGCCTCCGCGACCCGATCTACCGCTATGTTCCCGCGCTTGCGGGGTCTGGCTACGCGGGCGTGTCCATCGAGGACGCGCTGACCATGTCAACGGGCGTGGCCTTTGACGAGGATTACGACAACCCGCTTTCCGACATCAACATGCTGTTCATCCGCGCCATGGCCATGGGCATACCGGTTGAGGACACGATTGCGGGGCTGGAAAGCATCCGCGCGCCGGGCGAGTTCAACGCCTATGTCAGTTCCGACACCATGGCCCTGGGCCTGGTGCTGGAGGCCGCAACGGGCATGCCGATTGCCGAGTATCTGTCCAGCCGGATCTGGGGTCCAATGGGGGCCGAAGCGGATGCGACATGGAGCACCGACCGCACGGGGCGCGAGTTTGCACTCTGCTGTCTGAATGCGACCTTGCGCGACTATGCCCGCTTCGGAAGGCTGTATCTGGAGGGCGGCGCGCGGGACGATGTGCAGATCGTGCCTGCCGACTGGGTGCAGGCTTCGGTCACGCCCGAGGCTGCGCATCTGCAACCGGGCGACAACCCCGCCAGCGACTGGACCTTCGGCTATGGCTACAAATGGTGGATCCCCGAGGACCCGCAGGGCGATTTCACCGCCATCGGGGTCTGGGGTCAGTATATCTACATCGATCCCGCGCGCGCGGTGATCATCGTCAAGACCAGCGCCGATCCCGCGTTCGACGACAACGATCATGAAACAATCGCCGCGTTCCGCGCCATCGCAAGGGCCGTTGCCGGATCAGAATGACATTGGGCGGGGCTGCCGCAGGCAATGGACAGGATCTCGTGCTGCGCCCGGATGCCAGTGAGCACCCCATGGCAGGTGTCACTGGCCATGCCCTTTCCGGTCAGGGCGTTTTGGCCGCTGCGTCAACCGGGCCAGCGCCTCGTCTGCCAGATGGCGTGTAAGTTTGCCCGCGGGCATCGCGCGGCAAAGCCCTGCCGACTGGCCCGACCAGAGCGGCATGAAATCCTCCGAGCCATCGGGCTCGGACGCGGAGCGCAGCGGGGCAAGCGCCCCGCCCGCCAACGGGAATGGCGGCGCGTCCGGGGCGATGGGGCCGATCTCCTGCATGATGCGGTTGACGATGCCCCGTGCCGGACGACCGGTAAACACATTGGTCAGGGCCGTTGCCCGATCCGGGCCAGCGGCAAGGGCGCGGCGGTGTGGTTCGGCGATGGTGGCCTCCGGGGTTAACAGATAGGCCGTGCCGATCTGCACGGCTGATGCACCCAGCATGAAGGCCGCGGCAATCCCGCGCCCATCGGCGATGCCCCCGGCGGCGATCACCGGCACGCGCACGGCATCGACCACCTGCGGCAGAAGCGCGAAGGTCCCGATCTGGGTCGCAGTATCGTCGGTGCGGAACATGCCGCGGTGGCCGCCCGCCTCGACCCCCTGGGCGATGATCGCGTGACAGCCGGCATCTTCCAGCCAGCGCGCCTCGTCAACCGTGGTGGCGGATGACAGTATCCTTGCCCCGGTTGCTGCGACCCGGTCCAGCAGTGAACGCTCGGGCAGGCCGAAATGAAAGCTGACCACCTCGGGGCGCAATTCTTCGATCAGGGTGCAGAAGGCGTCATCGAAAGGCGCCCGGTTCGATGGCGGGGCGGGGATTTCGGGATCGAGGCCGAGCTCGCGGTAATAGGGCGCGAGCCTTTGCTGCCACCTCGCCTCACGCGCGGCCTCTGGCTCAGGCGGGGGATGACAGAAGAAATTGACATTGACGGGGCGCGTGGTCCTCTGGCGGATGATGCCGAACTGATCGCGCAACTGCTCCGGGCTGAGCAACGCGCATGGCAGCGATCCCAGCCCTCCCGCCGTGCAGACGGCGACGGCCAGGTCGGCAAGACCGGCGCCCGCCATGGGCGCCTGGATGATCGGCAGTTCGATACCGAGCATGTCCTGTATCCGACGGTCTGGCCACATGTCCTGCCCTCCGGCCTTGCGGTCCTGCGCATCCGAGTATTCCCGATCCGGTCGTCGGCGGAAAGCCCCGGATGGCGGGCACCTCCGCTTGCGCGACTGCAGCCCCTTTTGGGAACGGGACGGCGCAGGATTCCCGACTGCTTTCCTTGTATAGGTATTTACAATACTCATTCATGGACGTAAACTCTTCAAGCGCCCAAGCGAGGACCACCCCCGATGACAACTGCCACCGCAAGCCGCAACTGGACCGGGCCAGCCCTGCTGAGTTACGGGTTCCGCCCGTTTTTCCTGCTCTCCGGCATCTGGGCCGCTTTCGCGATGGTCTACTGGCTGATGCTGCTGGCCGGGGGAGCGCCATTGCCGATCGCCCTTGCGCCAATGGACTGGCATGTTCATGCCTTTCTCTTCGGCTACCTCTCTGCCGTCATCGCAGGGTTTCTGCTGACGGCTGTGCCAAACTGGACGGGGCGATTGCCGGTGGTGGGCTGGCCGCTTGCCGGTCTGGTCGGACTGTGGGTGCTGGGGCGGGTGGCAAGCCTGTTCGGAGCGTCCTGGCCCGCCGCAGGGTTCGCGGCGGCCGATCTGGCCCTGCCTCTGGCATTGATCGCTTTTCTGTCGCGCGAGATCATCACCGGGCGCAATTGGCGCAATCTTCCGGTGCTGGGATTGATGGCACTTTTTGCACTGGCCAATGCGGTCTTTCATGTCGAAGCCGCGCACGGGGCGGCACATGATGGCTACGGCTTGCGGTTGGGGCTGGCGGCGGTGCTGATGCTGATCGCGCTGATCGGCGGGCGGATCATCCCCAGCTTTACCCGCAATTTTCTGGCCAAGCGGCAGGCAGCCCGCCTGCCCGAGGCCTTCAACCGCGCCGATGGGGCGGTGTTGGGGCTGACCAGCGCCGCACTTCTGGCCTTTGTGACCCTTCCCTATTCCGGCCTGACGGCGGCCCTGTGCCTTGCCGCAGGAGGCGCGAATGTCTGGCGTCTGTCGCGCTGGCAGGGACATCAGACCACGGCCGAACCGCTGGTCTGGGTGCTCCATGCCGCCTATGCGACGCTGGCGCTGGGCTTCCTGGCGATCGGCGCCGCCGCCCTTGACCTGATGCCCCAGTCCGGCGCACGACATGTCTGGCTGGCAGGGGCCATCGGCCTGATGACGCTGGCGGTCATGACCCGCGCAAGCCTTGGCCATGCGGGGCTGCCCCTGTCCGCCAGCCGCCCGGTTGCGGCCCTGTATCTGGCGCTGATCGGGGCGACAGTTGCCCGCCTTCTGGCGGGGCTCTGGCCGGGTGAGATATGGCTGTTGCATCTTTCCGCCGCGCTCTGGATTGTGGCCTTCGGGGGTTTTTCGATCCTCTACTGGCCCATTCTCACCCGTCCAAGACGCGCCCCCAAAGCCATCAGCGCCGCGCGCCCGGCATGAGCGGCTGGGGCGAGTATGCAGCCGCATGGGCGCTGTTCCTGCTGAGCCATGCCATGCCGGTGCGCCCTCCACTGAAGCCCTGGCTGATCGCAAGACTTGGTCAGACGGGCTTCCTGCTGGGCTATTCGGTGCTGTCGCTGGGCGTGCTTGCCTGGCTGATCATCGCAGCCGGGCGCGCGCCGCATGTGTCCCTCTGGCCCATGCCGGTCAGTGCGCATTGGATCGTGCTGGCGGGCATGATCCCGGCGGTGGCATTGCTGGCGCTGACGCTGGGGCGACCGAACCCGTTTTCGTTTGGCGGCGCACGCAATGACCGGTTTGACCCGGATCACCCCGAACTGATCGGACGGATCCGCCACCCGGTGCTAGCGGCGTTGGGGTTCTGGGCCGCGGCACATCTGGTTGCCAATGGGGATCTGGCCCATGCGCTGATGTTCGCCGGTTTTGGTGGGTTCGCTGTGCTCGGCATGGCGCTTATCGACAGGCGCAAACAACGCGAAACGGGTCGCGCGGAATGGCAGGCCTTGCAGGCGCGGGCCCGCCATGCGGCACCCGCTTTTCCGCCGAACGCGGCGTTGCGTCTGTTGATGGGATTTTGCAGTCTGACAGCCCTGATCGCAGGGCACCAGTGGCTGTCTGGCGTGGCCATCTGGCCGCGCTTTCTGCCCTAGGCTCCAGACTCATTGATATTCAAAGCCAGAAGAGGACGGTCGCTGCGAGCGCGACGGCGGAGAGGAACACTTTCGGGCATCTGTCATAGCGTGTGGCGATCCTGCGCCAATCCTTCAGTCGCCCGAACATGATCTCGATCCGGTTGCGTCGCTTGTAGCGTCGCTTGTCGTATTTCACCGAGACCT
>NZ_JACBXS010000049.1 GCF_013415485.1 Rhabdonatronobacter sediminivivens
GTCGGAGCGTCTCATGCCCAAGGTATGACACACCCTGCAGCCGTTGGGAATCTTGCGTCAGGTGACGAACACTAGGTTGCCCTTAGGATAACATTGCAACTTCAAGCTGTCTTGTGTCCGGCGCTTCAGGACCGTAAAAATCATTCGACGGCCAAGATTTCAGGCAGGACGCGGCCCTGAATTTCCGGAGGACCCATGCAGCATGACAATGGAACCGGGCGCCATGACGAAGCCGCAGAGAAGGCCGCCCCCGCAACCGAGGTGCTGGCCCGCATCGCGCGGCATCAGGCCGCCGGGAGGCTGGATCAGGCGCTGGAACTGCTGGACGGGCTGATCGCGCAGCACGGTCCCCTGCCGCGGCTTCTGCATTACAAGGGCATCACCCTTGGGCTGCGCGGCGCGCCCGAGGACGCCGAGGCGCTGATGCGCGAGGGGCTGCGCAAGGCGCCCGATGACCCGTTGCAGCATCTGGACCTGGGTGTGCTGCTGGTCGGGCAGGGCCGGGCCGACGAGGCCGAGCATCTGTTCCGCACCGCCACGGAACTGGCGCCGAACTATGGTGCGGCGGCGGCCAATCTGGGGGCGTTGCTGGTGCAGCAGGGGCAATATGGCGAAGCCATCCGCCAACTGGACCGGGCGCTGGAGCTGGATGGCAGCAATGTCGATGTACTGACCAATCTGGCGCTGGCCCAGCTGCGCCGTGAGGGGCGTCGCGCGGCGGTCGATGTGCTCTATCGCGCGCTGGCAGCCGACCCGCTGAGCGCGCGCGCGCATGGGCTGCTGGCTGGCGCGCTCTACCGGTTGGAGCGCCATGACGCGGCTGAACACCACGCCCGCCGGGCGCTGGAACTGGCGCCGGAATCGACCGAGGCCCGCCTGCATCTGGCCAATGCGCTGGCCGCGCGCGGTGCGTTGGATGAGGCGCGGGCGCTGCTGCTGGAGGCCGCGGGCCGCCCCCCGGCGGGGCTGGCGGCGCTGGCGCGGCTGGTCCAGCTGGGCAAGGTAACGCCCCAGGGCCCTGAGCGCGCGCTTGTGGCGCAGTATCTTGAACGTGCCGACAGCCTGGAAGACGCCGCGCAGGCCACATTGCACCATGCCGCCGCCAAGGTCTGCGATGACCTTGATGACCCTGACCGCGCCATGGAGCACTGGCACGCGGCCAATGCGATCTCCGCCCGGCTGCACCCCCATGACGCCGATGCCTTTGCGGCCCGTGCCGCCCGGCTCAGGGCCTTTGCCGCGCCGGCGCTGCTGGCGCGTTGCAGCGGCGCCGGGGTCAGCGACATCGCGCCGATCTTCATCTGCGGGCTGCCGCGTTCGGGCACCACGCTGATGGACCAGATGTTCTCGGGGCATCCGCAGGTCACGGCGGGGGGGGAGTTGCGCGCCATGCCCCAGGCCCTGCACGAAGCCACCCGCCTGCGCGCCGCGCTGGAAGAGCGCCTGCCCGAGGACCAGATCACCGCCGATGACTTCGCGCAACTGGGCGAGCGTTACATGGACCTGGTGCGCGCCGAAGGTATCCGCAGCGAATATGTCTCGGACAAGATGCCGTCGAATTACCTTTATGCCGGGCTGATCGCGCTGGCGCTGCCGCGGGCGCGGCTGCTGGTGATGCGCCGCCATCCGCTGGATTGCCTGCTGTCGAACTACACCCAGCATTTCGGCCGGAACCAGCCCTTCAGCGCCGATTTCGACCATCTGGCGCGGGCCTGGACCGTGTTCGACGATATGACGCGCTTCTGGCAAGAGGCGCTGCCGGGCCGCGTGCGCGCGGTCAGCTATGAAGCGGTGGTGCAGGACCCCGAAGGGCAGATGCGCCCGGTGCTGGACTGGCTGGGGCTGGACTGGCACCCGGCCATGCTGGAGTTCGCCGGGGCGTCACGGCCGGTGGTGACCGCATCGCAGGCGCAGGTGCGCGCGCCGCTGAACGCCCACGCCATCGGGCGCTGGCAGCGCCATGCCCGGCATCTGCGCCCCTTGGCCGCGCGGCTGCGCGCGCATCTTCCGCCCGCGGACCTGGCCCGCTGCGGGCTGGACTGAAACGGGCCTGACTGAAACGGGCCTGACGGGCGCGGGCGCCTGACGGATACGCGCCGCCCCATACCCGGGCGGGCTCAGGCGGCCTGGCGCGGTGCCAGCAGGTCGTGCAGAAGCGCCTCCACCGCGGCGGCCTCGCCCGACCGCACGCTGTTTTTCCAATGCGTTGCGGTGGCCTTGTAGGGCAGGCGGTTGTGGAAGGAGACATGCCTGAGCACCCGCGCGCGCGGGATCACAGCGACATCGGGCACACGCCCCGCCAGCACTTCGCGCGCGATGTAAAGCGCCACCGCCCGCGACAGCAGCCCCGGCCCGGTCTTGGACCAGGCGGTTTCATTGGCGCGCATCAGCAGGGCCTGGCGCGCCTGCCGGGCCGCCAGCACGATCGCCGGATGCCCCGGTGCGGCGGCGATGAAATTGTTTCCCAGCGCCGCGCCCGCCGGTTCGACATAGACCACAAGCCCTGCGCCGCTGTGGATCAGCCGCGCCAGCGACCGGGGCTTTCCGGTGACCATGTCATCGGTGTCGGCATAGATCCCGCCGTCGCGCGCCAGAAGGCACAGGCGCAGGAAATCGGATTCCTCGGCCACCTTGGAGGCGCGCAGGAACGCCTGCACCCATTGCGGGCCGAACCCGGCGCGCAGCCGGGCCAGCGCGGTGGGGCGGTCCAGAAGATGATGCGCATGGCCCGGCAGGCGCCGCCAGCTTTCGACCATGCGGCAGATCCCGGACGGGGGCGCGGGGTCATCCCAGTACTGGAAAAGCTGCGGCGGGATGGGCGCGCCGGTGCCGGTCCGGGGCTGGGCGATGTCGGCCTCGGGGCGGGTCCAGTGCCGCAGCAGCCGCATCGCGGCGATATTCGATGCCGGTGCGGCCGCTACCAGCCCGGCCAGCCGCACCAGCGCGTCGGGGGCGTCGGTGTTGACCGGGGTCATGGCTCCTGCTGGCGCGGGGTCGGACCCGGCACCGTCAGCGGCGCCCGGCACCGCCCCCAGCAGGCGGTATTCGGACAGCATCTGCCCGTGCAGGGTCTTCTGCGCCTGCTCGGCCATGCTGCGGGGGTCACGGTCGATCATGTCTGCCAGCCGCGCGGCGGCGGCATCATCGCCTTCGGCCAGCGCCATGCGCAGCAGGAAGGGAAGCCGCGCCCAGGGCATGCGGTCCGCGCGCTGCAGCACGTCAAGCGCTTTTAGCGCTTTCTTCAGCCGTCCCCCGCGCAGATGCAGCAGCACCCGTTGTTCGGCAGCCGCCACCGGCCCGTGCCGGTCGGCATAGTCGAATTGCCTGAACGCTTTCATGGCCGCCCGCACACGGTCGCGCCGCAGCAGGATGCGCAGGTATTCATCCATCAGCCGCTTGTCCGAGGGCCATTGCCGCAGGGCGCGGCGCAGATAGCGCGAGGCCAGCAAATCGCGATTCTGCCCGGCCAGCGCCTGTGCGATGAAGCGTGCCCGCACCGGCTGCAGCATCTCCGGTTGCGGCCTGCGCAGCAGGGTTAGCGCGCGTTCGAAGTCACATTGCTTGAGGCTGGTCTCGCTCTCAAGCCGATGCATGTGGCTGGCATTCCCCGGCGTGTACAGGCGCTGCCAGTTGCCCATGGCGTCAGGCGATACCTGTGTTTCAAGGCAACTGCGGATGAGCCGGTTCACCAGCGGGGTGCTGCCAGGATAGCGCTGCAGGCCCGCGCGCAGGGCCGCGGCCTCGGCGGCGCGGTCCCCTTTGGTGGCTGCGATCCGGGCGCGCATGTAGAAGGAACGCCATCCGCCGCGCCCGGTCGCATCCGTCCGCGCGGCCAGGGCTGCGGCCTCGGCGACCCGGCCAAGGGCCAGCAGCGCCCGCGTCCAGGCCGGGAGAAGCATTGACCTGTCGGACACATGGTCACGGGCGGTCGCAATGGCCTCCAGCGCCGCCTGGGGGTTGCCCTGCTCCAGTTCCAGCCGCGCAAGGGCCCAGTAGGGCCGCACCCAGTCGGGCCGCAGGGCGCGGATGGCCGAAAGCTGCGCGCGCAGGGCGGCGGGGTCCTCAGGGAGGGGGGCGGCTGCGGGGATGGCGGTGTCCGGTTGTGGTATGGGCGGGGTGGCATCGGTGATCTGGCATGCCAGTGCCGCCAGCGCCGGGGCTGATGCGGGCCATGTCGCGCGCAGATGCGTCATGCGGTCCGCCGCCTCTGCCGCCGCGCCCATCTGCGCCTGGCACAGCAGATCCGCGCGCAGGGCGTCCAGATTGCGCGGGTCCTGCGCCAGCAGTGGCGCCAGACGGGCGCGCGCCGCCGCCGCGCGCCCTTGCAGGCGCAACATGCCCGCCTCTGCCACCGTTCGGAAAGGGTCCGGCGCCGCGCGCAGTGCCAGCAGGGCGGCCAGTGCGCGCGCCGCTGCCGCCGCGTCCCCGTCCTCAAGCGTCATCAGGCAGCGCAGGCGCTGCGCTTCGGGGTCGTGGGGCAGGCGTTCAAGGCAGGTGTCTGCCGCGCTGCGTGCGCCGGGGGCATCGCCATGATCATGCAGGAACCGGGCTGCGGCGCGCAGAAAGGGCGGCGCGGCCTCTTCGGCGGCCAGCGCCTTGCGCAGATGCGCGCAGGCCTGTGCAGGGCGGCCATCGGCGGCCAGCCGCTGTGCAGCGGCCATTGTGCGGGCATGGGACTTGCGTAACCGGGCCATGGTCTGCGCTCCTGCACCGGGGGTGGCGCCAGTCTAGCGCATGTTGGGCAAAAGGGGGAGCCGGCTTTTGACGCCCTGCGCCTGGCTGCTGCGGGACCGTCACGGCATGAAGGATGCCTCGGGGCAGAGCTCCAGCGCCGGGGGGCACTCCCCGCGCGCAAACCGGGCGGGCGTCAGGAGCCCGGGGGCGCAGCCGCCTGATCCTCGGCGCCCAGCCCGTAGGTGCGCGCATGCATCGGGACCGACCGGATCTTGTCCTTCAAGGCCTCAAGCAGCGCGGATTCGGCCCGGTTGAGCGTTGCCTTGGGGTTCCATGCCAGATGCACGTCGATTGCAGGCGGGTCGACATAGGGCGGCAGGCGCCAGAGCAGGCCGTCCTCGACATCACGGGCCACCACATGCAGCGGCAAGGGGCCGATCCCCAGCCCCGCAATCATCATCCGGCGCACCTCTTCCAGATGGCTGGAAGTTCCGGTGATCTGTTCGTTCAGTTCGGATTGCGCCCGCAGCATGGTCACCGAGCGCAGGGCATCATGCAGCCGGTCGGTTTCGAAGCTGACCGCGGAATGCCCGGCCAGATCATTCTGCTGCAGTCCGGTGCGTCCGTAAAGCGGGTGGGGCGGGCCGCAGAACAGGCCAAAGAATTCGCGATAAAGCCGCAGGTATTCGATTTTTGGGTCACGCCGATGTACAAGGCAGATGGCAAAGGAGGCAGTGCGCGCCGAGACGCTGGCCAGCGCCGCACTGGAGCCGAGCACCGAGATCGACAGGGTTGCAGAGGGGTGGCGGGCGTGAAACTCGGCCAGGACCTGATCAAACAATGGGCAGACAACATGACTGGCCACGGCGATACGCACATGGCCTTTCACCTCATCGGTCATGTCGCGCATCAGGGTCGACAGCCGGTGCACGGCCCCGTGAATCTCGACCGCTTCCCCATACAGAAGCGCGCCCGCGCGGGTCAGCTCATAGCGCCCCGGGGCGCGGTCAATCAGCCGTTTTCCGATGCGATCTTCCAGCTTTTTCAAGGCGGTGGAAACCGAGGGCTGGGTCAGCGCCAGGCGCTGCGCGGCATCGGTGATCGAACGGGCTTCGGCCATGACCACAAAGCTGCGCAACAGGTTCCAGTCCAGATCACGGGTCAGGCGGTCGGCATCATTGGGTGCGGTCATTGAGGTCATCTATAATTACTATTTCGATTATCAATTTGCTTAATGCCATGCCGGTTTGCGATCAAGACATCATCGGGTTTTCCGAACCGCCTTGAGGGAACAGAACCATGTCCGTCGAAGCTCGCGAAAAGCGGCAGCCCTGGATCCTGCTGTCGCCCGCTCTGGGGGCGGTGACGCTGCTGTTGCTGGTGCCGCTGCTGTTCATCGTGGTCTATTCCTTCTGGCTGCGCTCGGCCGTGGGGCCGGATACCGTGGGGTTTCACCTGGACAACTGGCAGCGCGCGCTGACGGACCCGTTTTACCGTTACATCCTGTTCAACACGCTCAAGATCGCGGCCATCACCACCTTCTTCTGCGCGCTGCTGGGCTATCCGGCGGCCTATTTCATCACCCGGTCCAGCGGCAACAAGCTGATCCTGCTGCTGCTGCTGATGCTGCCCTTCTGGATCAGCTACATCATCCGCACGATGAGCTGGATCAACATCCTTGGCAGCTCGGGCGCGCTGAACAGCCTGCTGATGAGCATGGGGATCACCTCATCCCCCGTCCAGATGCTCTATAACGAGGCGACCGTCATCCTGGGGCTGGTGCATTTCCTGCTGCCCTTCATGGTGCTGAACATCTATGTCAGCCTGGACGGGATCGATACCAATCTGGAAGACGCCGCCACCTCGCTGGGGGCCACGCGCTGGCAGGCGTTCCTGCAGGTCACGCTGCCGCTGTCGCTGCCCGGACTGGCGGCGGGGGGGCTGCTGTGCTTCGTGCTTGGCGCGGGCACCTATATCACGCCGCTGATCCTGGGCGGGCCGCGCGATGCGATGTTCGCCAATCTGGTGTTCGAGGCGATCATCACGCAGCTCAACTGGCCCATGGGTTCGGCGCTGTCGCTGTTGCTGCTGATCGTGCTGGGTGCGCTGGTGGCCATCTACAACCGCTTTCTGGGCATGTCGCAACTGACAAAGGGGCTGAGCTGATGGGTTGGGCTGCGATCCGCGCATATACCATACTGGTCTATCTGTTCATGTTCCTGCCGGTGGCGGTGGTGGTGCTGCTGTCCTTCAACCAGAACCAGTTCGGCAGCTTTCCGATGACCGGTTTTTCCTTCCGCTGGTTCGAGGCGCTGTGGAACAATGACGCGGTGATGCGCGCCTTTCGCACCTCGTTGATCCTGGGCCTGCTGACGGCGCTGATTTCCACCACCCTGGGCGTGCTGGCCAGCCTGGCGCTGGTGCGCTATGCGATCCCCGGCAAGAACCTGATCACCACCATCCTGATCGCACCCATCCTGGTGCCCGAGGTGGTGCTGGCGGTCGCTCTTCTGCTGTTCCTGAACTGGCTGGGCATCGGCAAGAGCTTCGCGCTGCTGCTGGCGGGGCATGTGATCTTCACGCTGCCCTTTGTCATTCTGGTGGTGCAGGCGCGGCTGGTCAGTATCCGCCGCGATGTGGAGGAAGCAGCGCTGAGCCTTGGCGCCTCACCCGTCCAGACCTTCTTTTCCGTGACCCTGCCGCTCCTGATGCCCGCTGTGGCCGCAGGCGCGCTCTTTGCCTTCACGATTTCCTTTGACGACATCACCGGTACGCTGTTCTGGAAACCGGGCGGGGTAGAGACCGTGCCCACGCAGATCTTCTCGATGCTGCGCAATTCCATCAGCCCGGAAATCAATGCGCTTGGCACGGTGATGATCATCATCACGGTCGGCCTGCCGTTGCTGGGGGCTGCGATTGCCCGCCAGATATCCATCAAACGCGGCATGTAAGAACCGCGCCAACCCCAACCGACAAGGAGAAGACAATGGACAATTCCAAACGTTACGAACGCCTGCTGGAACGCTACCGCAATGGTGATCTGGACCGCCGCAGCTTTCTGGGCCTGATCGGTGCGGCCGGTCTGGCCTATGGGGTGCAGACGCCGTTTGCCCGGATGGCCTTTGCGCAGGATGTCAGCCAGGTGCGTTTCGATGGCTGGGGCGGGGTGGTCTCGGAAGCCTTCCGCCGCTACGCCTTCGACCCCTATACGGAGGCCACCGGCATCACCGTGGTCGATGGCACCTTTGCCGGGGGCGACGAGTATCTGGCACAGGTGCGCTCCTCGCGCGAGGGGGAATACAACATCGCCCATCTGTCCGGCGTGTTCGACTATGCCCGCTATGTGAATTTCGGGCTGGATGTGGAACTGAACCTGGACAACATCCCGAACATGGAACTGGTCATGGATGCCCTGACCAACGCGTTCCGCGGCATCACGCCGGACCATCTGTCGGCGGTGCCCTATAACTATGGCACCACCGGGCTGGCCTATAACCGGGCCTATATCTCGGACGAGGAAATCCGCGAGAAAGGCGCCTCCATCCTGATCGCACCGGAATACGAGGGCAAGATCGGCGGCTGGAGCGACTGGCGCACCCGGCTGTGGTATGCGGCCCTGCAAACCGGTCAGAGCCCCAATGACATTCAGGACATGGAGGCCGCCTGGGACGCCATCCGCGCGCACCGTGACCTGGCGCTGAAATACTGGGGCTCGGGCGCGGAACTGATGAGCCTGCTGGCCGAAGAGGAAATCTACGTCACCGAAGGCTGGTCCGGACGGATCGCGGCGCTGCAGGAACAGGGCCATGACATCGGCTATTATGATCCGCCCAGCAGCTTTGGCTGGCAGGAATGCCTGTTCGTGATCAAGGGCTCGCCCGTGGAAGCCTGCGAGGAATTGCTCAATTTCATGCTGGCGCCCGAAACCTCGATCGCCGTGGCCGAGGGGCAGAACTATCCGCCCGCGCTCGATGGCACCAAGGTCGATCTGGGCGAGAAGATCCCCACGCTGCCGGCTTATGACCCCAGCGGCACGCTGGAGGCGCTGACCTTTGCCGACCCGACCTACTGGAACGGGAACGAGGCCGAGTGGTCGGAGACCTTTGCGCGCGTGCAGCGCGGGTTCTGAGGGCAGGGCCGGGGGGCCAGCCCCCCGGACCCCCCGGGATATTTTTACAAGGATGAAATGGCAGCAGGTTCGGTCCGGCTGCTCGACGGCGAAAGGCGGAGCATGGGCGCGGTCAATCTGAACAACATCGTCAAGCGGTTCGGGACATTCACCGCTGTCGAAAAGACATCGCTGAGCATTCCGGAGGGTAGCTTCACCACGCTTCTGGGGCCGTCAGGCTGCGGCAAGACCACGACGCTGCGCATGATTGCGGGCCTGCTGGACCCGAGCGAGGGTGAGATCATCATCAATGGCAAGCGCGTCAATGATGTGCCCATTCACAAGCGCAATCTGGGGCTGGTGTTCCAGAATTATGCGCTCTTCCCGCACAAGACCGTGGCCGACAACGTGGCGTTTGGCCTGCGCTATCGCGATGTGGCCAGGGCCGATATTGCCCGCCGCGTGCAGGATGCACTGGAACTGGTGCAGCTTCCGAAGGTGGGCAGCCGCTATCCCAGGGCATTGTCGGGCGGGCAGCAGCAGCGCATTGCCCTGGCGCGCGCCATCGTCATCGAACCCGATGTGCTGTTGCTGGATGAACCGCTGTCCGCGCTGGATGCCAATCTGCGCGAGGATATGCGGGTTGAACTGAAGAACATTCAGGCGCGCATCGGGGTGACGACCGTTTTCGTCACCCATGACCAGTCCGAGGCATTGGCCCTGTCTGACCAGATCGTGGTCATGAGCAATGGCCGCGTGGAGCAGGTCGGCGCCCCGCAAGAGGTCTACAACACCCCTGCCAGCGAATTCGTGGCGCGGTTTCTGGGCGCATCCAACATCCTTGACGGGCGCTGCCTGTCACGCGGGGCCGAAGGCGCGGTTCTGGAGGTGCCGGTCTTTGGCAAGGTCACGGTCCCCGGCGCCAAGGCCCCGCATCTGGCGGGCGCGGGGGCGGCCAAGCTGGTGATCCGCGCCGAAAAGCTGCTGTTGCGCGACAGCCCGCCCGGGGACGGCGCGTTCTCGGCCCCCGCCACGGTGGAAACCGTGGACTATCAGGGCCAGTCCGTGCGCTATTTCGTCCGCGCGGGCGAGATGCAGCTGCAGGCCATCAACATGATTGACGAACGCCCCTTTCCCGTGGGCGCGCAGGTGCATATGACGCTCAGGCCGCAGGATTGTGCGGCGCTGCCGGGATGAGTGTCATGAGCCATCTGTTCTATCAGACCAGCCAGCGCCGCCCCCTGCTGGATCAGGCCCGGGGGGTTTACCTGTGGGATGTGGACGGCAAGCGCTATCTGGACGGATCCTCGGGTGCGATGGTGTGCAACATCGGCCATTCCAACCCGAATGTGCTGGATGCCATGCGCCGCCAGATGGAGAAATCCACCTTCGGCTACCGTCTTCATTTTGAAACCGAAGCCTCCGAGCAACTGGCCGCGCGGACGGCGGCGCTGTGCCCCGAGGGGATGAACAAGGTGTTCTTTGTTTCGGGCGGGTCCGAAGCGGTCGAATCGGCGATCAAGCTGGCGCGCCAGCATGCGCTGGCCGTGGGGCAGGGGGGGCGCTGGAAGGTCATCAGCCGCAGCCCGTCCTATCACGGCTGCACCCTGGGCGCGCTGGCGATCACCGGCTACGCGCCGCTGACCGAACCCTTTGCGCCGATGATGCGCGCGATGCCCAGGGTCCCGGCCCCGCGCGCCTATCTGGACGGGCTGGACCCCGCCGACCCTGCCACCGGCGCGCATTATGCCGCGATGCTTGAGGCGGAAATCCTGGCCCAGGGGCCGGACTCGGTGCTGGCCTTTGTGGTTGAACCGGTTGGCGGGGCCTCTACCGGCGCGCTGGTTCCGCCTGTGGGCTATATGGAAGCGGTGCAGGAGATCTGCCGCCGCCATGGCGTGCTGCTGATCCTGGACGAGGTCATGACCGGCGCAGGCCGCACGGGGCGGTTTCTGGCGCTGGAGCATTGGGGCCTGTCGCCCGATATCGTGGTGCTGTCCAAGGGGTTCGCCGCCGGGTATGTGCCGCTGGGCGCCATTGTCGCGCGCGATGATCTGGTTGCGGCGGTGCTGGAGGGGGGCGGTTTCCTGCACGGGTTCACCTATGCGGGCAATCCGTTGGCCTGTGCCGCAGGTACTGCGGTGATTGACGAGATTGCCCGGCTGGACCTGGTGCAGAATGCCGAAACCATGGGCGCTGCCCTGCGCAAACGACTGGACGGGTTGGCCGCGCGCCACCCGGTCATTGGCGATGTGCGCGGGCTGGGCTTGCTCATGGCCTTCGAGATGATGGCTGACCACGACAGCAAGGCACCCCTGCCTGCGCATCTGAACGCGCATCAGCGGCTGGTCGATATTGCCTATGACATGGGCCTGATCGTCTATTCGCGCCGCACCCGTGATGGAATCGAGGGCGACCATATCATGGTCTGCCCGCCGCTGATCGTGGGCGAACAGCATCTGGATGAGATCACGGACACGCTTGATGCTGCATTGACCCGGCTGGCCGATGAACTGGCCCTTTCGGAAATGGCGTAAGCGCATGTCGGGCATCATCATCACCTGCGCGCTGACGGGCTCCATCCACACGCCCAGCATGTCGCCCTATCTGCCGATCAGCGGGTCGGAGATGGTGCAACAGGGGCTTGAGGCGGCCCGCGCGGGCGCATCCATCCTGCACCTGCATGCGCGCGATCCGGCGACGGGGCGGCCCTCGGCGGCGCCGGAGCATTTCGGCGGATTTGTCCCGGCGCTTGCACAGGGCACGGATGCGGTGCTGAACCTGTCCACGGGCGGCAGCGCGGTCATGTCGCTGGAGGAACGCCTGGCCGCGCCCCTGGCGATCGCGCCCGAGATGGCCTCGCTCAACATGGGGACGATGAATTTCGCGCTGTACCCGATGCTGGGGAAGGAGCGCGACTGGCTGCATGACTGGGAAAAGCCGTTTCTGGAAGCGACCGACGATCTGGTCTTCAAGAACACCCCGCGCGACATTGCCCGCATCCTGACCACGCTTGGCGTTGAGCGCGGCGCGCGGTTCGAATTCGAATGCTACGATCTGAGCCACCTGTACATGCTGCGCCATTTCGCTGATCGCGGGTTGATCAAGCCGCCCTATTTCATCCAGTTCGTGTTTGGCGTGCTGGGCGGCATGGGGCCGGACCCTGAAAACCTGACCCATATGGTGCGCATGGCCGACAAGCTGTTCGGCGCCGATTACCTGTTTTCGGTGTTGGCGGCGGGGCGGTTCCAGATGCCGATGATCACCCAGTCGGCGGCCATGGGCGGGCATGTGCGTGTGGGGCTGGAGGACAGCCTGACCATCGCCCGCGGGCAGTTGGCACGCTCGAACGCCGAACAGGTGGTGAAAATCCGCGAGATTGTCGAGCGGCTGGGCCGCACCGTCATGGCCCCCGATCAGGTGCGCGCCACGCTGGGGCTGAAGGGGGCAGGGCAGATCAATGCGTGACGTGCTGTTTCGCACCGTCGCTGGCGCCGAGGACCTCGCACGGCTTGAGGCCGCCTTGCGCGCGCTGAGCGCCGATATCGCCGAGGATTACACCACCGAGGCCGCGGCGCTGGCGCATGCCGTGCTGGGCGCGCAGCCTTCTGCGCATGGCTTGCTGGCGCTGCAAGGCGAGCGGACCCTTGGCGCCGCGCTTTACAGCCCGCTGTTCTCCACCGTGCGCGGGGCGGCGGGGGTCTATGTGTCCGATCTGTGGGTGGGCGCACAGGCGCGCGGCCAGGGCCTTGGGGCGCGGCTTCTGGCGCAGATCCTGCACGACGGGGCCGCGCGCTGGCAGGCGACATGGCTGAAGCTTGCCGTCTATGACCACAGCAAGGACGCGCAGGCCTTCTACCAGCGGCTGGGGTTTGAACCGGCGCGTGGCATGCAGGAAATGCGCCTTGGCCCGCAGGCTGTGGCTGAACTGATCAAGAGGACCGCATGAAAGCCATATTCGACGACCGCCAGCGCCTGCATGATCCGCAGCATTTCATGGCCAATGGCAAGACCTATCCCAGCCCCGAAGCACCCGAGCGTATCACGCGGCTGTTGGCGGGGGCGCAGGCCGCTGGCTGTCGGTTCCAGCCCCCTGTCGATGCCGGGCTGGGCCCGATTGCCGCGATCCACAGCGCCGAATATCTGCAGTTCCTGCGCACGATCTACCCGCGCTGGCAGCGTATCCCCGATGCCGGCCCCGAGGTGATCCCCAATATCCACCCCGGCGCGCGCAGCGACAATTACCCCCGATCCGCTGTCGGGCAGGCGGGCTATCATCAGGCGGACACCGCCTGCCCGATTGGCGCCCGGACCTGGGAGGCCGCCTATTGGTCCGCGCAATCGGCGATCACGGGGGCCGATCTGCTGGCGGGCGGTGAGCACGCGGTCTATGTGCTCTCGCGCCCGCCCGGTCATCATGCGTTCACTGATCTGGCCGGGGGCTTCTGCTTTCTGAACAATTCCGCAATCGCGGCCGAGCGGTTGCGCGCAAGCGGGTTGCGCCCGGCGATCCTTGATGTGGATGTGCATCATGGCAATGGCACGCAGGGCATCTTCTATGCGCGCGATGATGTGCTGACCGTATCGCTGCATGCTGACCCGGACCGGTTTTACCCGTTCTTCTGGGGGGGCGCACAGGAACGCGGGCAGGGGCGCGGGATGGGCTGCAACCTGAACCTGCCGCTGCCGCGCGGAACGGGGGATGACGGGTATATGAAGGCCCTCGATACCGCATTGGCGCGCATCGAGGCGTTTGGCGCCGATGTGATTGTCATCGCGCTGGGGCTGGACGCGCATGTTGATGACCCGTTCAAGGGGCTGGCGATCACCACGCCGGGCTTTCAGGCGATGGCGGCGGCGATTTCCGGGCTGGGCTTGCCGCTGGTGCTGGTGCAGGAAGGCGGCTATGTCAGCGATGCGCTGGCGGATAATCTGGCGGCGTTTCTGGGCGGGGTTTCATGAAGGTCGATTTTCACGCGCTCTATCTGAAAAAGCGCTTCCCCCTGCGGATCTCGCGCGGCGAGATTGCGGGCGGTGAAAACCTGTTCGTCTCGGTCACGGATGGCGCGCTGACCGGCTGGGGCGAAATGGCCCCGAGCGAGACCGAAGGCGCGGCCACGGTGGCCGAGGGGCGCGCGCAGCTTGAGGCGTTCTGCGCAGGCGGGCTGGAGGGCGCGATCCATGACATCTGGGCGCGCGCCCATGCGGACGGGGTCGGGGCCTGCGCGCTGGCGGCGCTGGACATGGCGCTGTGGGATCTGCGCGCCAAACAGGCGGGGATGCCGCTCTACCGTCTGCTGGGGCTGGCGCGGCGCGGGGTGGTGTCTTCGCTGACCGTGGGCATCAACCCGCCGGATGTGGTGCGCGAACGTGTGCCGCTGCTGCTGGAACGCGGCGCACGGGCGCTCAAGATCAAGCTGGGCAGCAATGACGGGATCGAGGCTGACAAGGCCATGTTCGCCGCTGTGCATGAGGCCGCAGCCGGCAGCGGTGCTGCGCTGCGCGTTGATGCCAACGGCGGCTGGTCGCTGGCCGATGCACGCCACATGATGGGCTGGCTGGCCGCGCGGGGCGTGGAATATGTCGAACAGCCTTTGGTCGAAGGTGCCGAAGACCAGTTGCCTGACCTGTTCCAATCCCGCGCGCTGCCGATTTTCGTAGATGAATCCTGCCGCTTTTCCAGCGACATCCCCGGATTTGCGCAATGCGTGGACGGGGTGAACCTGAAGCTGATGAAATGCGGCGGGATCACCGAAGCGCTGCGCATTGTCGCCACCGCGCGGGCGCATGGGCTGAAAACCATGATCGGCTGCATGGGCGAAAGCTCGGTTTCCATCGCCGCCGGGGCCTCGCTCTCGGCGCTCTTCGACTATATCGACCTCGATTCCCACTTGAACCTTGACCCCGATCCGGCCCGCGGCGCGCCCTTCGCGGATGGCGTGACCCTGCCCGCAGACCAGCCCGGCCACGGAGGAACCCTGAATGCTTGAGCCGACCCAGCCCATCGCCCTGTTCGCCGAGGCGACCATGGGCAGCCTGAACGCCAAGATGGCCGAAGGCATCCTGCGCTATGGCCGCAATCCGGTGGTGGCGGTGATCGACAGCACGCAGGCGGGCAAGCGGGTGCGCGATCTTTGCGCATTGGACAGCGACGTGCCGATCATTGCCACCCTGGCCGAGGCACAGGCCCTGGGCGCGCAGGTGCTGGTGCTGGGCACGGCGCCTTCGGGCGGGCGCCTGCCGCAGGCGTGGCTGGGCGTGCTGGACCAGGCGGTGGCCGGGGGCATGAGCCTGGTCAACGGCATGCATGATCGCCTGCACCCCATGTTCGCCGACCGGTTGCGCGCGGGGCAATGGATCTGGGATCTGCGCGTCCCCCAGGGCGATGCGCCGCCGATCTGCATGGCGCGCGCGGCCCGGCTGAACAACAGGCGTGTGCTGATGGTGGGCACCGACATGGCCATCGGCAAGATGACCGCCGGGCTGGAGTTGACCCGCAGCCTGCAGGGCATGGGGCGCGATGCGGCATTTCTGGCCACGGGCCAGACGGGCATTGCCATCACCGGCCGTGGCATCCCGCTTGATGCAATCCGCGTGGACCATGCGGGCGGCGCCGTCGAGCGTATGGTGCTGGAGGCCGCAGAGCATGAGATCGTGGTGATCGAGGGGCAGGGCTCGCTTCTGCATCCCGGCAGCACCGCAACCCTTCCGCTGATGCGGGGCAGCGCCTGCACCCATATGATCCTGTGCCACCGCGCCGGTATGGGCACGCTGGACGAACTGGAGCACGTGCCCATCCCGCCCCTGCGCGACGTGATCGCCCTGAACGAGGCTGTAGCCCAGGCCGCCGGTGCGCTGACGCCCGCCAGGGTGGTGGGGATCGCCCTGAACACCGCCCGCCTGACACCGGCCGAAGCCGAGGCGGCGCTCAAGGCCGTGGAGGATGACACCGGCCTGCCCGCCGCTGACGCGGTACGGCAGGGGGCAGGCGCCCTGGCAAGCGCGGTTCTGGCGTAGAAAACCCGGGCGAACCCCCCGCTTCCGGGGCCACCGCGCCGCTGCCGCGCGGCGCGGTCACGGCCGATACTGCCGAACCCATCGGCGCGGGCGAGTGAACAGCGGCACAAAGGCAGGCCCCACCACCGACGCGCCCGGGGGCTGGCCCGCCCGTCCATCCGATCACCGGGCCGGTGCCACCGCTTGTGGTGCCAAGGCTATCCGGGCAGGAAGACTTGGCTTCAAGGGAAGATGATGAGCGCATTACCCGAACAGGACCACAGTGCTATTCGGTCCGTCAGCGAAGCTTCATTCCATCACCTGCTCCTCGGACCCAAAGGGTCGATCCCGTTTCCCGGGCATTCCAGCAGCCCGATCCGGCCACCGGGTCATTGCCTGGCTGGTCATCCTGGAAGTGGCTGGGGTGGTAGGACAGTAATCCAACTTTTTCTAAGGCCATTGTTTCCAACAAGTATCTGACTTTCATTGCACATTATGGTCGAAGCTGCTACACATGACTGTAACACACGTCCCTCCCACATGGAGCATTTCATGGCCCGGATCAGCCACCTTGTCAGGCGCGGTTCCGCCTATTCGGCGCGTATCCGGGTGCCCCTTGATCTGGTCGAGATCGTCGGCAAGCGGGAACTGGTGAAGGCCCTCGGCACGACCGAGGAAGCCGAGGCCAAACGCCGGTTGTATCCGGTCATCGCAAACTGGCAGCGAGAGTTCGATGATCTGCGAGCTCGCCGGGCGCTGGTGCCTGCCGACCGGGATCATGCTGTCTGGGATCATTACACCGCCACGCTGGACCGCGACGACGAAGCACGGGCGAAACTGCCAGGGGATATCGAGATCGAGGCTGAGCGGGCCGCCGTGTTCGCCAAGGCCGAGCGTGGCGAGATCGCCAGCACCGACCCTTTCGTGATCTTCGATGCGACGCTTGATCTGAAGGTCAAGCAGGCGGCGGGTGAACTTGCCGCCGAAGCACGGAAGGCGAAGTTGGCGGAACTGCGCAAGCACCTGTCCAAGGGCGAAACCGCGCTGATCGCCCATGAGGTTGACGACTACCTGCGCCGCAACCGCCTGCTTGTGGATCGGGGAACGCCCGACTGGATCAGCCTCGCCCGGCACATGATGCGCGCCGAGATCGAAGCCTTGCAGCGCACCCTTGAACGCGACCGAGGCGACTTTTCCGGTCAGCCCACCGACCCTCTGGTGAAACCTGCTACCGGCCAGCGCCGCGAAGTTGCCCGACCTGGCGAAGCCATCATGGAGATCTTCGAAGTCTTCGCCCGAGAGAACAAGCGCGGGGTGTCGAAAGATCGGATCAACCAGTGCCGACGCGATATTGGCACTTTCATTGATGTTGTCGGGGCGAGCTTTCCTATTTCGAAGATCACCAAGGTCGAAGTTCGAGAGTGGAAGCAGCTTCTGACACAATACCCGGTCAAGGCCACCGAGACGAAAGCCTTCGCGGGCATGAACATCCGGCAGATTGTCAAGGCCAATGCTCAACTTGGAAAGCCTGTGATCGCGGATCGAACTGTGAATCGCTATTTGTCCAGCCTGAGTGCGTTCATGTCTTGGGCGGTGGACAACGGCTATCTGGATCGAAATCCGGTTGAAAAGCTGGCGCTCAGGAATGAGTCGATGACCCCGGCCTTTCCCTTCGACACCGAACAGCTTGTGGCGCTGTTCAACTCGCCATGGTTCACCGGCTGCAAGAGTGCTGCTGAATGGCGCAATGTTGCCAAGCCCGGCCCGGTGCAGATTCGTGATCATCGCTATTGGGTGCCACTGATCATGTTGTTCTCGGGGGCGAGGACGGGAGAGATCGGCCAGCTTGCAGTTTCTGACGTTCGACAGGCGCATGGGCACTGGATCATGTACATTACGACTGAGGGCGACAAAACCGGTGAAGGAAAGTCGGTGAAGACCGCAGGTTCCATGCGGGTGGTGCCAATTCACCCCGAACTGATCCGGCTGGGCTTTATCCAATACCATGAACAGCGCGTGAAGGACGGCGGGGTAGCACTGTTCCCCGGCGCCAAGCGCAACGCGCGCGGGCAGATGATGGCTGATGTGTCGCGCGAGTTCGGACGCTATCTGACCCGTATCGGGATCAAAAGTGGGCGTGGTCTGTCTCTCTACTCGTTTCGCCACGGGGCGGCCGATGCCCTGCGGCGGGCCGTTTTTCTGGATCAGCAGTTCGGCTTCATACTCGGCCATGCCGAGCCGACCATGACCGGTCGATACGGCATCATGCCCCAAGGGATGCTCGAACAGCGTGTCGAGCTGGTGAATGCGATCGCATACCCGGGGCTGGACATCAGCCATTTGTCGTGGCGGTGACCAAGAGCGGCCAATGCGTGCGCAGTCCAGTTATGTTCGAAAAATCGGCGTGACTTAAGGTGACAAGGGCGACATGTTCGCGGAAACCCCAAGTCGATGACACGACCTCCCCGTCGTCCACCGAACGCGCCGTCAGTGCACCGTCTCCTGCCCGCAGCACTTCTTGAACTTGCGCCCCGACCCGCAGGGGCACGGATCGTTGCGGC
>NZ_JACBXS010000004.1 GCF_013415485.1 Rhabdonatronobacter sediminivivens
TCGGGATCCACAGGTTCCTCGGGGTCCACAGGCTCCTCGGGGTCAACGGGCTCCTCGGGATCCACAGGCTCCTCAGGGTCCACAGGCTCCTCGGGGTCAACGGGCTCCTCGGGATCCACAGGCTCCTCAGGGTCCACAGGTTCCTCGGGATCCACGGGCTCCTCGGGATCCACAGGTTCCT
Organism: Rhabdonatronobacter sediminivivens; assembly: GCF_013415485.1. Taxonomy (GTDB): domain Bacteria; phylum Pseudomonadota; class Alphaproteobacteria; order Rhodobacterales; family Rhodobacteraceae; genus Rhabdonatronobacter; species Rhabdonatronobacter sediminivivens. The sequence goes on from NZ_JACBXS010000004.1 coordinate 182, forward strand.
CGGGGTCCACAGGCTCCTCAGGGTCAACGGGCTCCTCAGGGTCAACGGGCTCCTCAGGGTCGACGGGCTCCTCGGGATCCACGGGCGCCTCGGGGTCCACAGGCTCCTCGGGGTCAACCGGCTCCTCGGGGTCGACAGGCTCCTCGGGGTCAACGGGCTCCTCGGGATCCACAGGCTCCTCAGGGTCCACAGGTTCCTCGGGATCCACAGGTTCCTCGGGGTCCACAGGCTCCTCGGGGTCAACGGGCTCCTCGGGATCCACAGGCTCCTCAGGATCCAGAGGCTCCTCAGGGTCGACGGGCTCCTCGGGGTCAACAGGCTCCTCGGGATCAACGGGCTCCTCGGGGTCCACGGGCTCTTCGGGGTCCACGGGCTCTTCGGGGTCCACAGGCTCCTCGGGTCCGTCGAGCACCGCGAAGATGGGGTAGGTGGTTTCCTGCTGGAACGCATCCCGGTCGTCGCCCGGATAGGTGTTCAGCGGTGTGTCGCTGCCGATGGCCTGTGCGCCGAACAGGGCGGGGGCCAGGAGGGTGATCTCCTCTGCCGCGCCAATCAGGTCGACGGTGATGGCCGCGGTGCTGACCAGCTTCACGCTGCCATCGGCCGAGACCGCGTAATCCAGTCGCAGCGGCATGTCGCCACCATCCAGCAGCACATCGCCCGACGCCGCCGCGTGCAGCAGCGCACCGTCAGGCTGGCGCAGGTCCAGCGGGCGGCCCGCGGAGCCGATCCCGCCGTCGAATGCCGTCAGCCAATAGGCGCCCTGCCCCAGGCGGACCGGTTCGGAACCGTCATTCGCGATATCGCCTGCGGTGGCGGTCAGAACCACCTTCGCATTCGCCCCGGTGGCATACCCGCCCCCAAGCGACAGCCCGCCGCGCACATAGAGGTCCAGCGTCACATCGCCGCCCTGCAGCCCGATCAGGCGCAGATCGCCGCCGTTATCGATGACCGCCAGCCGGTCCAGCACCGTCAGGTCCAGCGCGCTGACGGCAGTCTGGAACCCCATGCCATCCACGCCACGGATATTCGCGGCTTCAATGCGCGCCATCCCCTCGGGCATCATGAACTGGATCGAACCGGATGTCCCGGCCACCAGATCGCCGCCCGAAACCATGCTCAGACCGGGCGCGTCCCTGTCGGTATTGGCGGATACCAGTTTCTGCACGACGATATCACCGGCCGCTGCCAGACGCGCCGTGCCTTTTTCCAGCATGATGCCCGCCGAAGGCGCCATGATCAGCGCGCCATCGGTCGCTTCCAGATCCAGCGCGCCAGCAACGCTCAGCCCGCCATCGAGGGTGATCTTCAGTGCGTGCAGGGTCAGGTCGGCGCCGAAATCGCCGCCCTCGGTCAGCGCGACCGTCCCGTCGGGGGCGTGGATGGTGGCGTTTGCGCCAGCCTGCGCCCTGCCGATGAACAGCCGCCCTTCCTGTGCCGTGGCCAGGAGATGCGCCGCGCCATCTGCGCGCAACTCAAGCATGACCTGAGGCCCAGCCAGCACCAGCGGCGCAGAGGCGGTTCCCGGCTGCCCTCCGTCAAGGGTGACAGCCTCCGCATCCAGCCGCCCCAGAACCTGGGTGCCGGGCGCGGCGGTCAAGCTCACCGCGGAGGCCAGCAGGTCAGGCACACTCAGCATGGCCCCGTTTGCCGATAGCATGACCGGCGCGCTGGCGGTGATCCGGTCCACCTGGACCATCCCGCCAGCGGCAACCTCCAGCGTCCGCCCGACGGCCATGGCGATCTGCGCGCCCTGGCTGAAGGCTGCGACATCGCGGCCCGCGGTCAGCACGGCGGCGCCGCCTATCTCCAGGGCGTCATCGCCGTCAAAGCGAAGGTCACGACCGGCACTGACGGTCAGGCCATCGGGGGTGCGCGCGCGCAGGCTGCGGCGCAGGGTCACGTCATGGCCGGGGCCGCTGCGCAGCACTGCGCTGGCGGCATCGATTCCGCCAAGATCAAGCACCAGACCCTGCGCGGCATCCAGCCGCAGGGTTCCGGTGCCCATGTTGGCGCCTTCCAGTGTCAGGGCACCGCTGTCCGCGAAGGTCGCGTTCAGGAAGCTGCCCGCCGGGTGGACACCGATGTCCAGCCTGCGGATATCGGTCTGCAGCGGGGCCTCTGTGCTGCCGGCAACGCCCATCAGTCGCAGATGCGCCAGCCCGCCCGCCGCAAGTGCGCCGCGCTTCTCATCTTCAAGCAGCAACCCGCCCTGCACGGCAAGCGTCAGGTCGCTGCCCGCCATGATCGCCGGTTCCGGCAGGTCGCGGCCGCTGAGGGTCAACGTGCCGGGCAGGGTCAGCGTGGCATCTTCGCGCGCCGTGATCTGCTGCAGCCGCAGCACATCGCCCAGCAGGTCCAGCCAGATATTGGTCGCCGCGGCGGTGTTCACGCCATCCGGGTCGGTCAGTTCCAGCACCAGCGGGGCGTCCTTGGCCCCGATATCGCCTTCGGCACTCAACTGCGCCTGCCCCACCAGCGCCACTGTCGCACCTGCCAGATCGCTGAGCAGGATGGAGCCGCCGGTGGCCTGCAGCATGAAGGTTCCCGGGGTGAACACCTCGGTCAGGGCCGCGCCCTTGCGGGCGTCGATCACTATGTCGCCCGCCGCGCGGGCGGCCAGGCTGCCGGTCATCGGCATGTCCAGAGCCAGCGCACCAGACGCCCCTGCCCCGATCCCGCCCGTGGCCGCTTCCAGCACGATATCGGCACCGCTGATCAGGCCCGCGCCCTGCGCTGCATGCATCGCGCCTGCGGTTTTCAGCCGCAACCGCTCGCCCACCGAAATCTCGCCCACCGTGATGTCGATGGCCGAGCCGATGAAGCCGTCGCCGCGCGCGGTGGCATCCAGCACGCCGGTGGCATCGACATCGACATCCTCGATCCGGTCGATGAAGACCTGGTTGCCGATGATGCGGTAATCACTGCGTTCCGCGGCGAAGAGCGCCAGCCGGTCCTCGCGGCTGAGCACATGACCTTCGGTCAGGATGATCGGATCGTCGATCCGGCCGATGTTGGTGGCCGCGTCCAGCACCACGTTGCGGCCCACGACATTCGGCGCCTCGATCCGCAATTCGGTGTCGGTGATCGGCAGGATCACATCGGCGCGCAAGGGCGCTTCCAGCTCCAGCGGCTTGAAGTAATAGGCCTCATAGAAGGCGTCGATCTCGGCTGCCGTGGGCTGATACACGTAATCCGGGTTGAAAGGCGACGCGGCATGCAGTGCGGCCTGCGCATGGAATTGCGCGTTCGATTCCGCCAAGAATTCGTCGATCTCGGCCTGCGTCATGCCATCCGCGACCATCCGCGCGCGCTGGCTGGCGCTCAGGGTGATGTATTGCACCTCCGGATCGTAATCGCCGCGATCCACCTGCTGCAGCCGCTCCCACCAGTCGAAATAGGCGGCGGTGCGGGTTTCGATCTGCCGTTGCAGATAGGGGTTCTGCGCCGATTTCTCGATCAGCAGCGCGTCGCGCAGGGCGTTGGTTTCCTCGGGCGTCAGGGTGATCTTGATCTGGGGATCGTAGTCCTCACCCAGCGCCAGGATCTGCGGGGCCAGCGCGTGGAAATCGGCGGCGCGCGCGAATTCCATCTGCGCGACCTCGGCCTCGGTCAGGCCGCGCTGCAACAGCCCGCGCCGCGTCTCCTCGTCGTAGGGGAAGCCCATGTCGGGGTCGTATTTACCGACCTCGACCACCTGCCCGGCGCTGTCCCGCTCGATCAGGTTTTCCCACCAGTCCAGGTACTCGTCGGTGCGTTCGCCGATGATCGCCGCCTCGGCGGCAGCCAGTTCGCCCGGCGTGACCTCCTGCCAGCTTTCGTTGTCCAGAAGCTGCAATTCGTTCCACAGCGCTTCCAGCAACCCGGCTTCGGCGCGGCGGTCGCGGGTTTCCTGATCGTTCACGTCCAGGATCGCACCATAGGGGTTGACCAGCGTCACATCGCCGAAGCGCGAGATCACCTGATTGACCGGCATGTTGGTGGGGCTGTCTGAATCCTCGAACAATGCGATCTGGGCGTCGGTGGCGTGGTTGACCAGCCGGATGTCGTCGGCGGCATGGGCGGTGATACTGCTTGCCGCGCTCACATTCAGCACCGGGTCATTGCCGAAGGGGCTGACAAAGGCACCGATCCCGCCGGTGTCCGAGGTCAGGCTGACCCGGTCACCGCGCACCAAACCATCCTCGAAGGTCGGCTGGTGGATGCTGCCGCGCGCCTGAAGCGTCACATCGAACAGATCCTCGCCGGTGACGAACCCGCCGGGCACCTCGAACGTTTCCGACGCCTCGGCCCGGCGCACGGTCAGATCACCCGCCGATTGCAGGATCTGCATGTGCCCGCCGGACACGATGTCGATGAACGTGCCTTCGGGGCGGTTCAGCACCATGAAGGTGTCGGCGCCGATCGCGCCCGGTTCGCGGCGGATTTCGTTGCGCCAGACCGGGATCGGCTCGCCGGGCAGGACGACCTGAAGCTGTAGTCTCCCGTCGTTCTCCGGCGTGCGATAGGCGGGCGAGCCGGGCAGCACGCCGCCCACATCGCCATCGGCACGGATCCGCAGATTGGCGACGTTCAGCGCCGCATCTTCGCGGTTGGTCAACACCGCGCCTTCGCTTTCGATGATCGTCTGGCCGGTGCGGTTGGTCAGCGCATTGGCGATACGCACATCGCCGCGCGAGTCGATCTCGACCCGGCCCGAGTTGTAGCCGTTGAAGGCGATGTCGATGGGCCGGTTGGCCGCGATCCGGTGGCGCCATACGGTGGTTTCGGACCAGGTATCGCCAAGCTGACTGCCCGGCGTGCCGGAGGACTGCGAATAGGTCCGGAAGCGATAGGGTTCGGCATCCAGGTCCTGCGCCGTTCCCACATCGCGGCGGAAGATGTTGTCCACCGCCTCGAAGGGGACCCTCTGGGTGGTGATGACAGGCTGGTCCGGAAGGGTGACGCCGCCGACGGTGGGGAAGGTAATGACCCCGACGACTTCGGAGGTATCAATATACCCGCCGAGCATCACCAGCGCCTGATTGCCGATGATCTCGTAGCGGTCAGTGGGCAGCGGGTCGCCGAAGATATCGCCGGGCCGGGTCGAGGACACCTGCACCGTGCCGTCGGGGGCGATGGTGTAGACCGTCTCGATCGGGACCGACTCGCGGGCGCCGGGCTGGAAGTTGGTCGGGACGGTCTGGTTGCGGTCGATGATCCGGATCATGCCGCTGACGCCGTCTTCGGGGCCGGTGTCCAGCCGCGAGATCTGCAAGGGCCGGACGCTGCCGGAATAGATATCCACCCGGCCATAGCCGTGCGCGACCTCGATCCGGCCATTGCCGGTGGACACGATATGCCCGGCCAGTTCCACATAGCCGCCCCGGGTGACGATCTGCCCGAGGATCAGGCTGTCGGACCATGAATCGTAGGTGACCGAGATATTGCCGGTGATATAGTCATCGCCCGGCATCGGGGTCGGCGCGTTGACCCCGTCATAAGTGCCGTCCGGGTTTGTGCCGCCGCCCGAAGCCGCACCGCGCGGCGGGCTGAAGATCGGGGTCAAGCCCTGACCGATCCCGTCGCGGATCACGACCGTATCGACAATCGGTTCGATATGCAGATGCCAGTCGGTGACGCCGGACTTGATGGTGCCATCGACGTTGATGGTGTTGGCGTAGACAAAGATTTCGCCCACCGCCAGCAGCATCCCCTCGGGCGCTTCTACCGCATAGTCCGCCGGGTCCGGGACAGAGCGCCCCGTGGCGACCCATGCGTTCCGCGCCGCAGCGCTGTCGATCCCGCCGTGGAATTCATCCACAAACGCCTGATATTCCTCGAAATTCCGGAAGAACTCGAAATTCGTGGAATAGGGGTTGGAAACCAACGACACCACGCTTTGCGATGGCGCCAGGAAGAAATCGCCGCCCGAGTCGATGAAGATGTTGCGCGCCCGGACATTGCCGCCCAGCACATAGATATCGCCATCCTCGGTCCGCAGGTTGACGTTGCCCATCAGGTTGTCGATATCGCCGCGCACGAAGATATCGGCGGTCGGACGGTCCTCGGTCTGGATGAAGCTGTTGTTGACCAGAATTCGCGGTGGAGTCAGGCGGGTGGTGTTGGCGATGATGTCGATTTGCGACTGGATGGGGAAGAAGCCCTGATTGTCGCCGCCCCGTTCGCGCAACTCGGCCAGGTTGGCGACGGGAATGCCGTTGAACCGCACCTCGCCCGCTTCCTCGAACGGGATGGTCATCGAATTGATGTCAAGGCTCAGATGCGTGTTGTTGATGAACTCGATCAGCGCATCGCCATTGGCCTGCACCAGCCCGTCGCCGATCAGGTAGTCGCCGATCACATTCACATTGCCCGCGCGGGCCTGCACGTCCTGAATATAGATGAAATCGGTGACCAGATTGCCGCCACCCGATTGCAGCCGGGCAAGCCGCGCCGTGATGCCGTCGATCTGGATTTGCAGATCCGTGAACACCTCGGAGTCTGCGGCCACCTGCGCTTGCTGCGCCTGCAGCCCGGCGATGATGCCCGCGAACTGCTCGGCGATATCGACGCCGAAGGCGATGTCGTATTCGAAATCCTCATCCGCCGTGATGCTCAGATGCGCCACTTCGGTGGTGTCGAACTGGTTGCGCCCGCCGAACCCGTAGTTCACGGTCATCCGCTGCGCGCCAAAGGCGCCCGCTTCCACCCGCCCGTCGATCCAGGCGCCCACGTTGCCGACGACCACCGTTTCACCCGAGGTCCGTTCGAGCGAGATTTCTTCCGCCCCCACAAGCCCGCCGAAGAAATTCCCCACGGCCTGCGCGGCCTCGCGGTATGCGTCGATGGACGAGCCGAAGGCATAGGCGTCGATCTGCCCTTCGGTGGTGATGATGTTCACATCGCCCGCCGCGCGCACCTGCCCTGCGAATATGTTGCCCTGCTGGCCTGTCTGCGTTGGGCCGACATAGACGCGGTTGGTTTGGGTGATGCGCGCCTCGACATCGGGTTTACGGTTCAGGGGCACCGCGGTGCGGTTCAGCATCCGCCCTTCGGCATAGATATCAATCTGCCCCTCGCCCTCCAGATCACGGCCCGCAAGCAGGTTCACATCGCCCCGGCGGCTGACAACATTTCCCGTGGTGGCGACGGTGACCAGGTTCTCGGCCCGGTAATCGGCAATCGCATCGATCCGCGACCGACCGGCCAGACCATAGGTGCGGATGAAGCCTTCGGGGTTGAGGTCCGCATCCGAGCGCACGGCAAGCGTCACATCGCCCACCGCATCGATCCGCCCGTCGATCCCGATCCGCGACAGCGCCGGGATCTCGTTGTCCTCATCGACGCCGCGCACGTTCAGGATGCTGCGCAGACGCGGCAGCGCCACCCCTGCGCCCACATCGGCGGTCAACCTGTCGGCCATGTCGTAATTGTTGCGGATGCCGATCAGCACGCCGCCGGTATTGTCCACCGGGCGTGCCGCGTTCGACAGCTGGCGCAGTTGCACGCCCTGCGCCACGTCAATCCGCACGGTGTTCTGCACTTCGGTTTCCGAGCGCAGCGCCTCGCGCGAGCCCAGAATGCCGACACCAAACGTGCGGCCATTGAAGTCGCCGTCGACCTCCTTGGTGATATCGGCGCCCGCCGTGATCGCCATGTCGCCCGCATCGACGTGCGTCGCCATGTTGACCAGGCTTTCGGTGCGGAGATTGTTGCGCAACCGCACCGACCCCGACCCCACGCCCGAGACGGATTTCGAGTCTATGCTGGTGTTGAAGGTAATGTCGCGTTCACTGCGCACCACCAGCGCGCCCGCTTCGATCCCGGCATTCCCGGCCAGTTGCACGCGGGTCACGTTGTCGGTGTTCAGCCGCTGCCACGCGGCGTGGATGGACACCAGCCCGCCCTTGCCGGAGATCGCCTCGCCCAGCAGGTCTGCAGTGCCCAGCGCCTCGGCACGCAGGGTGCCGCCGATGTCGGCCTTCTGGCTGTTGAAGGTCAGAAGCGTGTCGGCCCGGGCGCTGTCTTCGACCCGTGCCGCGGACATGCCGACACCGATCAGTGAAATCGTGGTGCCGCTGGCCGTGTATTCCACAGAACTGACGTTCGAGCTGGTGAACCTGGCATCCCCCGCCACATCCGCCTGCACGAAGGAAATATCGGTCCGCACGTCCGAGCGGTTGACCGCCCGCGTGGACGCCCCGCCGACCGTGACCCCGCCGATATCGGTGGACCAGGTGCGCGCGAAGATCGTCGCGGGCTGGTTGGGGGTGTTGTCGGTGGCCAGCATGTTCACGCTGCCCGCATTGATGCGCATGTTGACGCCGCGCAGGCGCACTGTGCCCTGACGACGCGACGCCGCCGCATTGACGCCGCCGCCGATGGCCCCGCCGACCAGCGACCAGGAATAGGAATCCAGCGCTCCTGCGTTGATCGCGTTGACATTCAGCGCGCCCGGCGTGGTCAGATGCGCGCGGCCCATGTGCACCGTGACGCGCGCTGAATCGCGCGCGATGGCGCTGCTGCCGCCCAGTGCGATGGCGCCGATCGACACAAGATCGACCCGTGCGTCAGCCTCGCCCAGGCGGCGCGCGTCGATGGTGATATTGGCTGCGCTCAGCTGGGGCGCGGTTTCGCCCGGCGCCAGGTTGATCTCGATCTCGCTTTCGCGGAAGGCATTGCCCAGCGCCAGCCCGGCGCCGATGGCCCCGATGGTCGCGCCGGTGACGCGGGCGCGGGTCTGGCTGGCCTCTTCCGCCTCGAGGGTAATGTCTCCCCCGGCTGTCAGCCGCGCATCGGCGCCCAGTTCGACCTTCATCACCCGCGCGATGCGGATGTCCGACATGGCAAAGCCGACCGCGATGGCGCCAGCGGACCCGGCAATCGCTTCGGGTTCGCCGTCATTCACATCGGCGATCGCCGACAGCACGATATCGCGGTTGGCGGTCAACCGCGCCCCCGCACCCACGCGGGTGAACAGCTGCGTGCCGCGCCGCACCAGCGCCACGCCATGCGCCCCCGCCACCGCCCCGGCCGAGCCGCCGCCCGCCAGTAGCTGAAGATCACCACCTTCGCGCGCGTCCAGCGTGATATCACCCGCCATGATCACGGCATCCTCGCCGATCCGTGCGGTGATGCTGTCACGTTCCTCGCCGCGATAGGAACTACGCATGTTGAACGACCGGCGCACCGAAAGCGCCTCGCCGATGATGCTGTCGATCAGTTCGTCGCCACCGAACCCGATGGAGTAGTTTCTCTCCGCCTGGTCATGACCAGTTTCATTGAAGGGGTCGCCCTGCAGATCATCATGGGCATCGTCCACGGCATCGCCGGGATCGCTCAGGTCATCGTCCTCGACATCTTCGTAATCGTTGGGGTCGATGTCGATATCGACGCGCTTGCCGAAGGTGATCAGCACCCCCGCCCCCTGGAACGAGAACACGCCGCCCCCGCCCGCAACCGCCGCCCCCTTGAAGCTGCGCTCGCCATAAGCATCGACGGTGACATCGCCGCCCACATCGACAAAGGCCTCGTCGTCGATTTCAGCCAGCACGCGGTTGCGCATGGAGGTGATCACCCCTGCGGCCCCCGCGCCCACGAACCCGCCGCTGGAGGCCAGGACCATCACGTCCTGACCATATGTCTGCACGGCGGTCACGTTCACATCGCGCGCCGCAGCCCCACCCAGAACCGAGGTGCCCCGGCCCAGCCGCGCGACCACTTCCTGGCTGGCGTTGGTATACAACATCTGCGCGGACACCCCGATCGCACCGCCCGCCGCGCCAATCACGGCCTGATTGACCTCGATCGTGCCATCGCTGCCCGGCGCCTGAAGGCGCGACTCGCGGCCAAAGGGTATCATCCGCGCTTCGGCATGCACGTTGACATCTTGACCGGCCATCAGCACCACGCCGTCATCGGCTGTGGTCCTGTCTTCGGTCTGTGCCAGCACGGTATCGCCCGCATCCAGCACCACCAGAACCGGCGCCACACCGACGAATCCGCCCGCAGCGCCCGCGGCATTCTGCTGAATCCGGCGCGGCGCCACGGCGCCCACCGAAATGTCACGCCCGGAGGCGACCAGCGTGTTCTGGCCCAGCCGCGCCACCGTGACCGAGCGTGCAACCGCAATCTGGTTCACCCCGGCCACCCCGGCCCAGATCCCGCCGCCGACCGCGACCGAGATGAAGCGCAGCGACTCTGGCGTCACCGCTTCGACAGTGACATCGCGGCCGGCCACAACCACGGCGTCACGGATTTCGGCCAGAGTGGACTTGCGAATGCGGAACACCTCGGTCGAAGCGCCGACACCGGCCACACCGCCAAGCCCGCCGGAAACGACGAAGCTGGTGATCCGCGTGGCGTTGCCCGCCAGCACGTTCACGTCATCGCCGCTTTCGATCTCGGCATCGTCGATCACGGCGGCGACCTGATCCTCGACAAAGATCAGCGGGATCTGCACCGCCACCCCGGCAGTGATCCCGACCGCGACTGTGGCCGTCAGCGTACCGACGTCGATGGCATGATCCGCCAGCACGGTGACGCCACGGCGCTGCGCGGTGACCCGATCCAGCCAGTCGCTGTCGCCTTCGGTCCGGGCCAGCGTGGCCAGCCCCGCCCCCTGCCCGCGCGCGGTGATGTCGCTGCCGTCGCCGATTTCCGCCGACACATCGGCATAGGACCGGATCGCGGCGATGGACACGCCCACCCCGGCAACGCCGCCAAAGGAAATGCCCCCCGTGGCCTGATCGAAGACGGCGTTGAAATCCTCAAGGTTGGATTCGTTGCCGCCGCCAAGCGAATCGACCGCGCCGCTGCTGACCGCTTCCACCAGCACAGCGTCATCGACCTCGATCCGGCTGTTCATGACCTCGGCGCGGACAGTGTCATCGCGCCAGGTCACGCTGACCGAGCCGGTGACCCCGGCGGTCAGGCCGAAGGCACCGCCCACGGCACTGCTGACGGCATCGGACAGGTTGCGCGCCCGCACCACCGCGCTGGCACCGGTTTCGGCACCGGCACCGATGGCACTGTCATTGGCCTGCGCGAGTGTCAGCCCCTTGTCATGGGCGATGGCCAGCGACGCGCCGATGCCCGCGGTCGAGGCTACACCCAGCGTGAACGCCAGCGAGGTCATGCGCTGGCGGCGCAGCGCATCCACCACCACATTGTCCCCGCCGGTATAGATATCCGTTCCGTCGCGCATCCGCGCGCGCACATTGCTGCGCGCCGTGGCCACGCTGATTGACGCGGCGACCCCCGCCGTGCCCAGCGACCCGGCACCGCCCGCGCTCAGCGCCAGCCCGCGCGAGGTGTCGCGCGCGGCGATGGTGGCGCCCCCGGTATCGCGGTCGAGGGCCTCGATACGCATGTTGGCGATCTCGGCCAGGGTTTCGGTGTTCATGTCCAGAACGCCCAGCGCCAGACCGACGCCGACATTATTGATGCCAAACTGCGCCACTGTCGCAATGGCCTGATTGCGCCCGCTGGTATCGGCTTCGACCTTGACGGATGAAGCCATCAGAACTGGTCGGTTCGATCCGTCCGGGCCAATGATCGCCGCGCGCACAAGCTGCGCCTGCCGGGTGATCGCACCGCCCGCGCCCACGGCATCGCCTGCGAAACCCGCGCCCACCGAGGTGGCCAGGCTCTTGGTCTGCGATGTTGCGGTCACGCTGACCGCGCCGACCTCGTTCAGGCCGGGCTGCGTCAGGTGCAGCTCTGCCTCGACCAGCCCGCCCAGGCGGACCCAGGACAGGCCGACGCCCACGGAAATGCCGCCCGTGCCGCCGCCTGCGCCGTCTTCGGCGCCGTCGGCAACGTCGTCCGCCGCATCGGCGCCTTCGCTGTCTGCGGGGGTGTCGATTTCGGCGGTGGTTTCCTCGGCGTCGATATCCGCGTCGGCCACGGCATCGGGGTCCGTGTCGGGGTCCGGGTCATCCTCGGACTTGCTGGAGCCGGGGAAGATCGGGCGCATGCGCACCTTCCACTTGCCCTCGTCATCGCGCTCCAGCTTGAACTGGTCGAAGATCTTGCCGGTCACGCCCAGATCCAGCGACAGGCCCACCGTGCCCGACAGCGCAAAGGCCTCGCGCGCGTCTTCGGCGGCAATGGTCACATCGCCATTGACCCGCATGCTGGGCACCGTCACGCGGGCGGCGATCTCGGTGTCCGCAAAGGGCAGGTTCAGCTCACCCAGGTTCACACCGGTGGCATCGGCAACCTCGGCCAGTGCGTCGTTGATGACCTCCTGGATCCGCTCGCGCAGCGGCAGGGTGCGCTCATCCTCGTCCACGCCAAAGGCATCTGCGGGGCGGGGCCCGAAGTCCAGATACCCGAAGGAGCCCACACCGCCGAAGCTGTCCGACCCCACCGACACGCCCAGCGCAAGCTGAATCACCGAGGTTTCGTTGCGCGCGCGCACCTCCATGTCGCCGGCAACCACGACAGATGCGCCATCGCCGACTTCGGCCAGCGTGGCGCCGCGGAACTTCAGAATGCCCGCGGCAATCCCCACCGAGTTGGAGGCGGTCGAAGCGGTGCCCTGCACCGTCAGATAGGTATCTTCGCGCCGCGCAGCGACCGTCAGATCCCCCGCGCTGACAACGCCGCCACCCATGATCTGCGCCGCGACATCGCGCCGGTCGGCGGTCCAGCTGAACGTGCCCACGCCCCCGACATCGCCGCTGCCGCCAACGCGGCCCACCATCACATTGGCGGCCTTGTGCTCGGAGGTGGCGCGCAGGCTGACCGCGCCTTCGGTGGTTGCCAGATCGCTGTTGAGCGATTGCGCCAGCGTGTCACGGCGGTAGAGATCGACGGCAAACCCGCCATTCACGCCGATGCTGCCCGCACGCGACATGCTGTTGGCCAGCACATCGCGCAGGGCCTTGTCGGTGGCGGTGATCTCGATCTCGCCGGCGCTGACCTTCGCGTTGCTGACAATGGCCGAGGTTTCCCCCACCGAACGCAGCACCGACAAGATCCCGTCGCCGCCGGCTTCGCCCTTGCCATCGCGCAGGGCGATATTGCGATAGGTGGTGTCGGTTTCGGCCTTGAGCGTATAGCCGCCGCTCAGCGCAATCGTGCCCGCCGCATCGCGCGCCTGCACAACCGAGCGGTGATAGGTAAAGGCCGCGCCGACGGTGATATTGATCCCGTCCAGATTGGCCGCGGCATCCTGGCGGTTCTCCACCGTGGCCTTTTCCTTGGCCGAGATCGTCAGCCCATCGCCGCCTTCATGGTTGACGCCGAACTGGTTGGCGGTGGTGGCCCAGTCGGTATCAAGGACCGCGATGGGGATGGTCAGCGCGAAATCGGTGTCATCCTTCTTGTCCACGATCTCGCCGACGCCGGCCTTCATGCCCGCATGCACGGCACCGGTCAGCTCGGCCTCAAGCGTTACATCGCCGCCGCCGGTCACGGTGCGGCTGTTCATCCGCGCAACCGTGCGGCGCGTGTCCTTCTGCAACAGCCCCATCAGGCCCAGGGCAAAGGCTTCGGAGGCGCCCGAATAGCCGATGCTGGCGCGGTTTACGCTGCTGTTGGTGGCCTTGATCTTCAGGTCACCGCTGACCTGCGCACTCTCGGTCTGGTCAAGAAGCAACGCGGTGCCCAGCCGCGCTTCGGTTTCCTGATCGACGATATTGGCCAGGAGCGAGATGTTGACCCCGATATCCGGCGCCGGTGAGACCGCGGAAGAGGCGGTCGAGATCTGGCGCGCGTTCGCGGCGGTGATTTCGGCGCTCCCGGCGGTCAGGTCACGGTTGTTCATGACCGCGACCACGGTTTCACGCTGCGCGTTCGAGGCGAAGGTCAGGATCAGCGCGAAGGAATCGCTTTCATCCTCCCCGTTCCCGGTGCTGTTCCCATTTCCGTTGCTGTTTCCGCCTGAATCGCTGCCGTTGCCGCCCGAACCGTTGCCAGAGCCCGAGCCGCTGCCCGAACCACCATCACCCTCGTTCCCGGTCCGGTTGCGCAGCCCTTCCTGCACCACCGCCAGCCCGTCCCGGATATTGAGCGACTCTTCGCGCGCCTCCTTTGCAACCTCACGCGCAAGGGACCCGGCCACGGCAATGCCATGCCCTTCGGATTTCGCATCGATCTTCAGCGCGCCATCAAGCTCCAGCGTGCTGTTTTCGGACCGGGCCTGCGTGTTGCGGCGGCCCAGGTTCAGCGCACCGCTGCCGACCAGCGCGAAATCGGCCTCATCGGCGCCGCGCCCGGCGGCCAGCGCCACCGTGCGGGCATTGTCCAGCGCCTTGAGGCTGAGCCCGCCCTCATCGAGCGTCCGGCGCCAGCCGCCACGGTTCTGCGCCAGCACATTGACCCGCACCCCGGTGATCGAAGCCGACCCGGCCAGCCCGACCGACCCGCCGCTGGCCACGGTCGCGCCACTGGCGGCATAGCTGTCGGCGGTGTTCTCGGCCTCGATGGAAATGCTGTCGGCGATAACCTCGGACCCGGCGGCAAGGATTGATGACGCCCGGTTGCGCCCGAACACACCGGCGAAATCGGCGGCGATGCCGATGCCGAATTCGGTTTTCTTCTTGCTGCCCGCGCCGGTCTGATCGCCGCTTCCGTCGTCTTCGCCTTCCTCGTCGTCACCATCGGGCGTGTTGGGCGTCTCTTCCGGCACGCTCTGGTTGCTCAGCTCCTCGGCAAATTCCTCACGCCGCGCGGCCAGCAACTGGTTGGATACGGCATCGGACAGGTTGGTCGCGCCCTCCCTGGCCTCTTCTTCGCCCTCACCGGGGGTGTCGCCGTCGGTCTGGTTCGTCCTGTCATCCGCGCGCTGCGATCCGGGCGCCACACCGGCCGACCCGGCCGAAGCCGCCGCCGCCGACCACCCTTCGGACTTGGCGCTGATTTCGACCGTGCCCAGCTTGAGCGGAACAAACCCCTCCCAGCCGATATTGCTGCCACCGGCGACGATCAGGTCGCGCTGTCCACGCACGATCCCGGCCAGCGCATCGCGGTCGGCAAAGATCAGCCCCGCCCCCAGCCCGATGGACAGCTTGCCGCCTTCGGACCCGGCCATGCCGCCTGCGTAGAGCCGCGCGCGGTCCACCGCAGTCATGCGCAGGTCCGGGGTTGCGACATCGGTGCCGAAGAGATCACCGAACGGGTCGCCCCCCGCAACGCGGCGCGCATGGATCAGCGCATCGGCGCGCCCGCGATAGTTGACGATCCCCACACCGGCGTTGATGGCCACGTTGTCGGCATTGCCGTAGGATTTCGCCGCCGCAATGCCGACGATGTCATTCTCGGCGTTGATGGTGGTGTCGCCGATAACCTGCCCTTCCCAACCCTCGGGCGCGGGCCCGACGGAGGCGCGGGTGGTGATGCGCAGGCCCAGATATTGCAGCGCGCCGCCATAGCCCGCCTTTGGCCGGTCATCGGCGGTGGTGCCGCCCAGGTTATAATCGTCGTCATCTTCATCGCCCGCGTCCTTGCGGGTCAGATCGCGCATGGCGATGATCCCGCCATGGGTGCGGGCCGAAACGGTCAGCTTCGCCCCCTCGGGCAGCAGCGTATCGGACAGGATTTCCGCCACCGTGCGCACGCGGAAATCATGCACGCCCACGTCGAAAACAAAGGACACCCTGTCTGCCGAGCCGTCAGTGCGGTTGAGCACGTTCCACCCGTCGCGCTCCAGTTCCACAACGGCATCCGGCAGCAGGTCGGACTTCAGCAGCTCGCCCACCTTGGCATCCGCAACCACGCTGCCTGCGGTGTTGCCCAGCTTGGTGCCCAGCGCATCGACATCGGCGTTGGGAAGCGCGGTTTCCGCGGTAAGCGCATAGGTGCCGCCGATGCTCCAATCCGACCCGCTGCGGGCCTGGGTGGCGCGGGTGGCGAAATTCTGAATCCCGATCGCCCCGGTCCCGATGAACCCGATCGAGGTGTCATCGACACTGCCCGCGCGGCTGGCGGTGACCTTGCGATACCGCCCCATGGTGGTGCGCGCGCTGACCGTGGCATCGCCCGAGGCACGCAGCGCCGCCATGGCATAGGTATCTGCATTGCCGAACAGCGTGTCCTCGTCCGTGCCCAGGCGGATGTTCACCAGGCTGTCATGACGGTCCAGGTTCAGGGCAATGACGAAACTGCCGCGCTTGTTTTCTTCCTCATCATTCTGGGAGCCGTCGTTTTCCGCGTCCCCCTCGGGGGCCTTGGGGTCGACCGCCTCATCATCCTGGGTGCGGTCCTGAACGTTCGTGGCCAGCGCGGCCAACCCGTCGCGCAGCGCGCTGCTGTCCGTGCCGGTATCCTCGCCATCGGCGATGTTCGCCGCCTTGACGCCGTTGCCGCCGGGCTCGGGCGGGGTGTCGCCGGGGCTGGTGCTGTCCTCATTGGCGTCCTTCTTGACCCCGTCGACGCTGAATTCACCGGTCACAACCGCAACGGTGGACTCGTATCTCGTGAAATCGGACTGCGCGGTGACGGTCACATCGCCCCGCCCGGCGCGCAGCAGGTTGCCCAGCCGGATTTCGGTTTCCGCATCGGCAAGCGAGATCACCGCCGCCCCGGCGATGATCAGCTCGCTGCTGTCGGCCGCAATGGCCGTCAGGGCAATGTCATGTTCGGTGATCGCCTCGACCCGCGTGGCCTTGCCACCGTAGAGGCCGAACATCTCGTCATGGTGGATGTCCTGCGGGGTGTTCTCATCGATCCTTATGCGGTTCGACAATTCGCGCAGGGACAGAACGCCCGCCACCTTGTAGCGGGAGCGGTCGCCCACGCGGGCGGCCACGTCCTGAAACTCGCGCGCGGTGGAGCGGACGGTGATTTCGCCATTGCCATCGGCCACCAGCAGGCTGCGCGCGATCTCGATGTCGGAATGGGTGCGCGAGAGCGCATAGGACAGGCCAATGAACCCCGAACGGGCCTCGACCGTGGAGCGCGTGATCGCCGAGGAGGTGACCGAGATCACGCCCGCGCGGCTGCTGTCTTCGTCGCTGTCGCCGTCCTTGTCACCGGGGCGGTCCAGCTGATACCCGCCGCTGGGGTCGCGGTCGGCATGGATGTAGCTGTCGGCGACATGGGTGCGCGCGTGGACGATCAGTTCGCTTGGCGCCACCGCGATGGTCAGGCCCTTGAAGCCGCCGGGATCGCCCTCGGCTTCCTGTTCCTTTTCCTTCGCCTCTTCCTCGGGGTCGGCATCCGTGTCGGTCGCTTCGGGGTCGGCGGCATCCGGCGCACCTTCGGTGGCCTTGCCCGCCTCGACCACCTGATCGGCCACTGCGCCCATCACCTGCCCGGCGCTGGTATCGGCGCCCAGATTGTCGCCGATGCTCAGCACGGTCAGGGCGGATTTGACCTCGACCTCGGCGCTGATGTCGGTGTCACGGCCCCTGGTATTGGTGCCGCATTCCACATCGCCGCACCAGTCCTTGGCATCGGAGACGAAAACCGCGCCGATCCCCTTTTCGATGGCCAGATCAAGCGGGATCTGGCGGGTATCGCCCAGCCGGATATCGCTGTTCAGCACCTCGGTTTCGACCGCGGCCTCGAACCGGTTGAAACTGGCCGAGATCGCCACGCCCCAATTGTCCTGCCCGTGGCCGGCCTTGCCGGTGGCGATCACGTTCATGGCCGAACGGTCGATGCTGGCGATCGTGGTCTTGCCCGGCGCATTGGTTGCAGCGCCGGTTTCGTTGACGGTGACAATGCGGTTGACCATCCGCGCGCGGGTGTCGTGGTCGATCAGCGAGATGCCGAAGGCGCCGGAAATCCCCACGCCATCGGCGGCCATGGCGGTGACGGCGCTGGCCTGGCCATATTGCACATCGGTGGTGGCACGGACGGTTACATCATCCTGAAACCGCGCCGTGATCTTCTGGTCTTCGGATCGTGACGGCCGCGAGATTTCGGCCAGCGTCACCACATCCGCGAAGGTCCCCGCAAAATCACCCGAGAACGCCAGCGTGGTGGTTTCCCCCTCCTGGTTGCCGCCGCCCCCGTTGCCGCCGCCATCACCGGTGCCGTCGCCATCGCCATCGCCATCGCCCGGCGCGACCCGGGTGACATCGGCCACCCGGTCGGCATTGTCGCCCAGCAGATTGCGCCCGATTTCCACCGCGTCGGTCGGTTCGGTGTTGGCGCCCACCGGCTCTTCCGGGGTGCCATCGCCCGGGGTGCCATCGCCGGGGGTTTCGGGGGTGCCCGCGCCCGGGTTTGCCGCAGCATCATCCAGCACCGAGGCGACCCCGGCGGTCAGCACCGGGCCGCGCGTTTCCGCCGTGACCGCAACACTGCCAAGCCCCAGTTCGCGCGCCGTCACCTGCGCCCGCGTGTCACGGTCCACAAGCCCCAGCGCCACGCCAAACCCAAAGCCGTTCTTGGCACCGGTGCTGCCGGTCCCTGCCAGCGTGACCACCGCGCTGCGGTCCAGCGCGCCGATTTCGGTCTTGCTGGCCGCGATGTTGCGCGCAGCATTGCTCGCACGGGTTTTCAGATCGGCCTGCGTCACCGCCACCGACACGCCCAGCCCGACCGAGGCCGCGCCCAGCAGGTGCGCGCGGGCGGTGTTCAGGATCACCAGATCATTCTCGGACTGCTGCGCGAATTGCGGCATCTCGATTTCGGCTTCGCCCGATGCACGGGTTTCGGCATTGGCATTGACCCGCAGCGAGGTGATGGAGATCCCCACCCCGGCCACATCGTTTGCGCCAAGGCTGTTGCCCGGCGCACCGGCGGCGGCGATGATGTCGCCTGTATTGCGCGCCGTCAGGCGCAGTGCTGCAGTGTCCAGTTCGGTGCGCCACTCACCACTGCGTTCCTCAAGCGCCTTGACGGCGTCTGTGTCATCGGGGTCCTCGGGGATGAACTGGTGGCTCCGGTCCTGCGTGACCTCGACATCGCTTTCGCCCATGCTGACGCGGTTGTCGGTGTCCACGCGCGCGCTGACCACGCTGACGCCCAGCGCGCCGTCTTCGCCGCGCCCGCGCACCTCGGCCAGGATCATCCGGGTGTCCAGCGGGGTTGTTGCGGGGGCCTTGTCGGCATCTTCCTCGGTTTCCGGCGTGCCGGTTGCGGCGCCATCGGCGCCATCGGGGGCGGACCCGCCCGCGCCTGCGCCGTTTTCGGTTGCGTCTGCAGGCGCCTCACCGGTGAGCGAGGCCGCTTCGCCCCCGCCAAAGGCCGCCAGCCGGCCCTTTGGCTTTTCCTCTCCGTTAGCATCGCCCCCGGCGCCCGTGCCATTCTCGGCGCCCGCCGCTGCCTCGGCCTTCTTGTCCTCGACCTTGATCAGGTCCTCGCGGTATTCATCCCACCAATCGCCGATATCGTCGCGGCCCTCGGTCCTGGGCATCACGGTTTCGGCCAGGATCGTCGCGCCGACCGGGAACAGGATCACGGCCGGAATACGTTCCGATGCCGCGCCTGTCTCCAGCGCCACGCGGTTGGCGATATCCCAGTTCGATACGGTGATGCCACCGATCAGCACCACCTCGCCTGCAACACCGAAAGCGGCCTCGCCGTCTTCATCTGCCCCGGCAAGGACAATCGCCTCGACCCGCGGATCGTTCAGGACCGTGCGGGCGCGAACGGACAATTCCGCCGAATCGAGGTCGATCTTGCTGGCATCGGCGACCAGGTCATCCTCGGCATGCGGCAGGCCCGGATTGGGGTCGCGCACGCTGCTCAGATGCGGTGAGATCACGCCATAGGCCGCGCCCGAGACGGGATCGAGCACCTGCAGGTCAGGGCCGCCCAGCAGTACCGCGTTTTCCATGCTGTGCAGCCCGATATTCACCGCCACGGCAAAGCGATTGCCTTCGGGGGTGTCACTGTCATCGGGCTTGGCCACGTCTTGCACCGCATTGGTGACAGCGCCGTTCTGGCCGTCGGCATCGGCGGTCGCATCGGCCTCGGCCACGCTGCCGGTCAGGGCGGCGGCCAGCAGCTGCGGGGCGGCACCGTCGGCCATGGTGGTGTCCACGGCCTGACCATCGGCATCGGTGATCTGGCCCGGCACCGCCTGATCGCCGGAACTGACCCGCGCGCGGGTGGCGTATTTGGTCACATCCGTCTGGGCGCGGATATCCATCTGCGCGGCTTCGGACACGATGGACCCGCCGACGACCACCTGCGTTTCGCTGTCATCATATGACAGGGTCAGCGCCCCGCCGGGCGCGCCCGCAGCAACCACCGCATCGGCCATCAGCGCCACCGAACGGGTGATGTCGGCGGCGATCTCCACCGCCTTGGCGGCTTCGACGATCGCATATTCGCGCGGGTCGATGAGCTCGGATTCAGAGCTCAGCGGCGAACCCCAGGGCAGCAACTCCCCGTCAAGCGCCTCTGCGTCATAGGCAATGTCAGGGCGGATGCCATTGACCACGGTGGTCGCCTGCGCGCGCCGCAAGCCTGCGGCCAGTGCCAGGTTGAATTTCGCATCGCCATCGGTCACGCCGGAACTTGCCCGCAGCTCCTGCGTCTCGGTCACTTGCGAACGCAGCGTGACCTTGCCACCCGAAACCAGCGCGCTGTCCTGCACGAAGAGATGCGCCTGCGTGTCGCTGATCCCCAGCGCCAGCGCCAGGCGCTTGCCTTCGGGGGTGATCCTGATCTCGGTCTCCGCCATGGCGCGGATCGACAGATCGTCGCGCGCGGTGAAATGCGAATTGACGATCGAGACCTCGGCCGTGGCCTTCAGATAGGCGGGCCAGTCATCGACGTTGAGCTTTTGCAGGAACCCCTGCGCGCCCTCGCCGATGGAATCGAACAGATCGACCAGTTGCTCCACCGCCAGCAGCTTGCCATCGGGGCCGAACAGCGCCGCACCGAAGGAACTGGCGGCGGCCTCAAGGTCGATGATGTTGTCCTTGTAGACATCGGCGCGGATGTCGATCTCGCCCGCGCGGATCACCGCGCCATCGGCCATGATGGAGACCCGCGCAATCGGCAGCGCGTTCTGCAACGCATCCGCCAGCGCATCAGCCCCCGAGAGCCGGTCATCAAGCCGCGCATGGACCGTCACCTTGCCGGCGGCATTCGCGGCGGTGGTGTCGATCACGGCCCCGTCCAGCAGTTCGATATGCGGCGCGATCAGCGTCAGATCCCCTGCATCATCATCGCCGCGTGCGGTGGTGATGGTGGCGCCGCGCATGGTGATGCGGTTTTCCGCCTGCAGGATCAGGTCGGCGCCTTCGGTGTCCTGGTCGTTGATGTCCAGGTTGACGGGATCGATATAGATGGTCCCGCCCTGCCCGGCGCCTGCGGCATGGGCATGCAGACGCCCATGCGCACGCACCGTGTCCCGGCCGGAAAATTCGACGAAGCCGCCATCGCCATCCCCGCGCGCCGCGACCGAGATCACGGCATCGGGCTGCAGCCAGGCATTGCGCCCGGCCATGACGAAGATGCTGCCACCATCGCCCGCGCCATGGCCTTCGGCATCGATCCTGGCGCCGCCGGAAACGGTTACATCCCCGTCCGTGGTGATACGCATACCCCCGCCCGCCGCGCCGTCACGCGCGCGCAGCCGTGCGCCGGACCGGATCTGCACGCCACCCCCTGCGTGGATCTGCAGGCCGCCGCCGGTGTTCATGGCCGCACCCAGAAGCGTGGCGCGTTCCCCCACCGACAGCGTGCCGCCCACCACCACCTGCCCGCCCGCGCGCAACCGCAGGCGCGAACCGGCCTCGATCCCGCCATCGACGACGATATCGCCCCCCGGCGACAGCGGCGCCGCGCCATCGATCAGTTGCTGGACATGCCCGCCGGGAATGCCGTTGCCCAGCATCTGGTCGATCATCGCCTGCGCGGGCGTGGTGACATTCACCGACCCGCCGCGCAACATCCCCGAAGGCCCGATGACAACGCCGTTGGGATTGGCGAAATACATGTCACCGCCCACCGCGCCGCCCGCAGTGACCGACTGCACCATCCCGTCGATCTGGCTGCGCGGGCCGTTGACGATATTGACGGTTCCGCGCGTGCCCGTCGGCGCATGCAGGTTGGTGACCGTTCCCGCACCCGTCGAGAACCGCGAAAAGCTGTTGACGCCGTGATCGGCCCGGATGGTGCCGGTGTGAATGTCGGTGACATTGCCGCTGCCGCGGATCGTGGTGGCGGTGTTGCCATCCGAGACGATATCGCCGCGCGCAGCGGTTCCGTTCAGCACCCCGCTGACCATCAACGCCATCGCAGCCACCGAACCCCGGTATCGGGGGCGCTGCATTACCTCAGTGCGAAACCGGAGCGGGAAGCGGGGGCGAAAGGTCATCGGATCACTCCGTCACGGATGCATCTGCAGCAAAAGGGTCAGGCTGGTCCAGCGCGGCGGCCAGGGCCGAAAGCCCATCGGCCAGGCCGGACGGATCGACGCGGAACACCAGGGGCGATGCATCGATGGCGGGACGATAGGCCGCAACCCAATCCGGCAATGTGTCCAGCGCCGATGCGATCTCCGAATCTATCCGCAGCAGCGCCTCGCAGATATCGGGCGAACAGCTCTGCCACTCGAATGTGTCGATCCGTTCCTCGCCGTTCTCCGCATCATCGACCCTGAACGAAAACCCCGAGGGCAGGAACACGCCATTGGGAACCCGCGCCGCAACCCAGCCCGCAGGCTCATCGGTGCTGGCAAAGGCCAGCAGATCGGCCAGCAGGCTGCCATCGGCGGCGCTGACCAGACGCTGGGACAGCACACAGACGGTTTCATTGACGGCCAGGGCCTCGCAGGCAACCGTCCAGCCCCCGAATCGCGTCCCGTTCTCAAGGCGTTGTGCCTGGGCATCCTGCGGCGAAAGGGACATCAGCCCCAAAAGAGTGGCGCCAAGAATCTTCGAAATTGCTTTTTCCAATGCCTTCCCCTTCATACGTTCCGCCACGCGCAAGGCAGGAGGCCAAAGCGCATGCCGTCGCATCCCGCAGGGCAGCCGAGCGGAGACCCGCCCAAACCAGGGGCAGGCGCAGTGTGGTAATGTCGAACGCGCCTGTACTGCGCGCACGCCTGGAATACCGGCCTGCCATGTCCTGAAAGCCGTGCGATCGGTCGTATAGCGTTGCTTCAAATTGCCCGCGCGCACCAAGGCCCGCGGATCCTCAAAACCATTGCAAGGGGATCGTCTTCGAACAACTGCGGAAAAGGTGCTCTTCCCTCAAACGTTAATATTTACCATGAGAATGCTCTGCATCCGGGGCGCATCTACCCCAATTGGGGTATGCGGGGCATGGCAGATGGAGGGGGGGGCGTCGGCGATCCGCCTCACCCCGCACCTTACAGCGACCCATCCCCCGAAGGAAAGCCCGTTCAACGCCTTGGCGAGGGTGCAGCCAGAGGGGCTTTGGCGTATAGCCATCTGCACAGGGTGGGGATCGGGGCAAGACAGGCGCGGGATGCGCCCCCGGCGCGGCGGCCCGCGCGGGTCAGGTCCTGCCCTCGGGTTCCGCGTCTTCATCTTCCGAAGCGTCGACGGATGGCGGCATCTCAGGCGCAGTCGGGTGGATGTCTTCCTCGGCCTGCCGCGCGGCCTCGCGCTCATCCTCGCGCAGCAGCAGGCGTTCGATGCGCATGGTCAGCAGCCGGTCGGTTTCGGCCTTCAGGGCAATCTCCTGCGACAGATCCCGATACAGGGAAATCGCGATCAGGATCATCAGCAGCATGAAGGGAAATGCCGCGATGATCGACACGGTCTGCAGGCTTTCCAGCCCGCCCGTCAGCAGCAGCACCACAACCATCATCAGCTGCAACACCGCCCATAACACCCGCAGGGTGGTTGTGGGGTTGAGCACCCCCCTGGAGGTGAACATGCCCAGCACGAAGGTTGCCGCATCCGCCGAGGTAATCAGGAAGAGGCAGACCAGCATGATCGCCGCAGCCGTCAGAAGCCCGCCGAGGGGAAGCTGTTCAAGCATGACGAAAAGGCCCGAGGGGACCTCGGCGGCGACGGCATCGGCAATGCCCGCATTGGCGAATACCTCGAAATGGATGGAGGCACCGCCAAAGACCGAAAACCACAGCATGCTCAACGTCACCGGCACGATCATCACGCCCAGAACGAATTCGCGGATGGTCCGCCCGCGCGAGATACGCGCGATGAAGCTGCCCACGAAAGGCGCCCAGCTCAGCCCCCAGGCCCAGTAGAACATCGTCCATTGTTCCACCCAGCGGGTATCGGAAAACGGTGTGGTCACCAGGCTCATCTGCACGACATTGCCCAGGTATTCCCCCAGCGTCTGGGTCATCACGCCGAAGATGAACGCGGTGGGGCCAAAAGCCAGCACGACGATCAGCAGCGCCCCCGCCAGCACCATGTTGAGATTGCTCAGCAGCCGCAGCCCCTTGTCGAGCGCGGTCATGGCCGAGAGGATGAACAACCCGCCGATCCCCGCAAGAATGGCAAATTGCGCGGGAAAGCCGAAGGGAATATCGGTCAGGCGCGATATCCCGCTGTTGATCTGCAACGCCCCGAGCCCCAGGGTCGTGGCCACGCCAAAGACGGTGGACACGACCGTCAGGATATCGATGGCCTTGCCCCAGCCGGTTTCCACCCTGTCCCCCAGAACCGGCCTGAGGGTTTCGCTGATCAGGCCGAAACTGTGGTGGCGGAAGCGCACATAGGCGATGGCAAGCCCCACCAGGGCGAAATTCGCCCATTGATGCAGGCCCCAGTGAAAGAAGGCATAGGTCATCCCGGTCTGCGCGGCATCGGCGGTGCGCGGCAGGCCGCTGCCCATGGGCGGGGCGTTGTAATGCATCATGGGCTCGGCCACGCCCCAGAACACCAGCCCGACCCCCATGCCGGCCGAAAAGATCATCGCCAGCCAGCTGGAATAGGAGAACTCCGCCGGCTCATCTTCGGCGCCAAGGCGGATGGCGCCGAATTTCGACAGGCCCAGGAACAGCACGAAACCGACAAAGACGGTGATGACCAGAAGATACATCCAGCCCAGATTGGTCGCCGTCACCTGAAGCACCGATTGCGCCGCCTGCCCGACAGCCCCGGGCGCAACAGCCGCCGCAGCGACAAACAGCACGATGACCGCCGCCGATACGCGAAAGACACTGCCGACATCACCCAACAGGGTGCGGATCATTTCGGACGCTGCTCTCATCCGGCCCCACGGATATCCTTTTGTTTGCAGATTGATGCACCAGGCATCCCGTCATGCGCGGCGGTATATGCCAGATGCGGGCGCGGGTCAAAAATGCCCCGGGGTATCGCGTGAAGCAGCCCCCCGCCCCTGCCCCAGCCCCTGCCGCCACGCCAGCTGCGCCGCTCTGATCTTGACACGCTGCGGTAAAGGAAAGAACACTTTGTGCAGTGTCTCACGGTTGCCACCATGGCCTGACCGGAGAATGACCAGATCAGGGAGACTGACATGTTCATGATGCCAAACCTGCGCACCGCGCGCGCCGGGCTGATGATGGGTGCCGCTGCGGCGGCGCTTGTACTGACCAGCGTGACCGCCGATGCCGAAACGATCCGCTGGGCCCGCGTGGGCGACGCGCTGACGATGGACCCGCACAGCCAGAACGAAGGGCCGACCCATACGCTGAACCATCACATCTACGAGACTCTGGTCGGCCGCGCCGATGACGGCAGCCTGACCCAGCGTCTGGCCACCGACTGGGGCATCAGCGAAGAAGACGAAAACGTCTGGGTCTTTACCATCCGCGAGGGTGTGAAATTCCATGACGGCAGCGACATGACCGTCGAAGACGTGGTCTTCTCGCTGGACCGTGCGCGCACGCCGCCTTCGGGCATGGCCGCGCTTCATGCCGCGGTCGAGGAAGTGACCGCCGTGGATGACACCACTGTGCATGTGCGCATGTCCGGTCCCGCGCCGCTCTATGTGCAGAACCTGACCAACACCTTCATCATGTCCAAGGCCTGGGCCGAGGCAAATGGCGTTGAAACCTCGCCGAATTTCGCCGCCGGGGAAGAAGCCCATTCGGTGCGCAACACCAATGGCACCGGCCCCTACATGCTGGTCGAACGTGACCCCGAAGTGCGCACCGTTCTGCGCGCCTTCGAAGACCACTGGGCCGATGCCCCCGAAGTGACCGAGATCATCTATACCCCGATCACCGAAGCCGCGACCCGCGTGGCCGCGTTGCTGTCGGGCGAGGTGGATATCGTGCAGGACGTGCCGGTGCAGGATATCGCGCGGCTGGAACAGACGGATGGCATCAGCGTGGTGCGCGGCCCGGAAAACCGCAACATCTTCTTCAGCTATGACATGACGTCCGACTCGCTGGCCTCGTCCAATGCCGACGGCAACCCCTTCGCCAGCCCCGAGGTGCGCGAGGCCATGTCGCTGGCGATCGACCGCAACGCCATCCAGCAGGTGGTGATGCGCGGCGAAAGCCAGCCCTCGGCCGCCCCGCTGCCCCCCTTCGTGAATGGCTGGACCGAGGACATGCACGCCTTTGGCGACCCCGATCTGGCCCGCGCGGGCGAGCTGATGGCCGAAGCCGGGTATCCGGACGGGTTTTCGGTGCAGCTCGATTGTCCCAATGACCGCTACCTGAACGATGAATCCATCTGTCAGGCGCTGGTGGGGATGCTGGCCCGGATCAACATCCAGGTTGACCTGAACGCGCAGACCCGGTCGCTGCACTTCCCGCTGATCGAGAACTGGGAAACCGATTTCTACCTGCTGGGCTGGGGGGTTCCGACCTTTGACAGCCAGTATGTGTTCGACTTCCTGGTGCACTCGCGTGAAGGCAGCTACGGTTCGTTCAACGGCTCGCGCTATTCCAACCCGGAACTGGACGAGAAAATCCAGGCGCTGGCCACCATGACCGACCTGGAAGAGCGCGATGCCCTGATCGCCGAGATCTGGGACGAGGTGATGGAGGAACGCATCTTCCTCAACGTGCACAACCAGGTTCTGGCCTATGCCATGCGCGATGGCATCAATCTGGATGTCCACCCGGAGAACCAGCCGCGCATGACCACCGTGACGTTCGACTGATCGAAGGTCTTGACCATTCGGCCCGCGCGGGATAGCTCGCGCGGGTCCTTTGATTAGGGCAGAATTGCTGACCGTTTCTGCTGTCTATGCGGGGTCTGACATGCTAGCCTTCATTCTGCGCCGACTGGTGCAATCCGTCATCGTGATGCTGACCGTGGCGCTGGTGGCCTTTGCGCTGTTTCGCTTCGTGGGCGATCCCATCGCCTCGATGGTGGGGCAGGAAACCACCCTGGCCGAACGCGCCGAGATGCGCGAGGCGTTGGGCCTGAATGACCCGTTCGTGGTGCAGTTCGCCAAATTCGTGACCCGCGCGGCGACCGGGGATTTCGGCATCTCATACCGCCTGCAGCAACCGGTGATGGAGCTGATCCTGTCACGCCTGCCCGCCACGCTGGAGCTGGCGCTGGTCTCGGGGGTGGCGGCCTTCGTCTTCGGGGTGGGGTTTGGCGTCTATACGGCGCTGAACCGGGGCAACTGGCTGTCGGGCACAATCATGACCGCCTCATTGATCGGGGTGTCCCTGCCGACCTTTCTCATCGGGGTGCTGCTGATCTGGGTCTTCGCGGTCGAGTTGCAGTGGCTGCCGTCATTCGGTCGGGGGGAGACCGTCTATATCGGAAACTGGTGGCGCACCGGGCTTCTGACCGAAAGCGGGCGGGCCTCGCTGATCCTGCCGGCGATCACGCTGGGCCTGTATCAGATGACGCTGATCATGCGGCTGGTGCGCGCCGAGATGCTGGAAGTCCTGCGCACCGATTACATCAAGTTCGCCCGCGCGCGCGGGCTGTCCAACCGCGCCGTCCATTTCGGCCATGCGCTGAAGAATACCTTGGTGCCGGTCATCACCATCACGGGCCTGCAGCTGGGCAGCATCATCGCCTTTTCCATCATCACCGAAACCGTGTTCCAATGGCCGGGCGTGGGGGCGCTGTTCATCAATTCGGTGCGCTTCGTCGATGTGCCGGTGATGGCCGCCTATCTGATGCTGATCGCGCTGGTGTTCGTGGTCATCAACCTGATCGTTGACCTTTTGTATTACGCCGTGGACCCGCGCCTGCGGGTGGACCGCGCCAATACCCGGCACTGAGGAGGCAGACATGGCCGATTTCACCCCCGGGAACCGCCCCAATGCCCTGGCCCGCGCCTGGGACAGCGATATTGCCTGGTCCTTCCGCCACTCGCCGCTGGCCGTGATCGCAGCCTTTGTCTCGATCCTGATCATCCTTGCCGCGGTCTTCGCGCCCTGGATCGCGCCGCATGACCCGTTCAACCCGGCCTCGCTGGACCTGATGGACGGGTTCACCCCGCCGATGGAGCCCAATGCCTTTACCGGCAATGTCTACTGGCTGGGCACCGACAATCAGGGCCGCGATGTGTTCTCGACCATCCTTTATGGTGCGCGGATATCGCTGTTCGTGGGGTTCATGGCGGTGCTGTTCGCCATGGTGCTGGGGATCACGCTGGGGCTGATCGCGGGCTATCGCGGCGGATGGCTGGACAGCCTCTTGATGCGGGTTGCGGATGTGCAGCTCACCTTCCCCTCGATCCTGCTGGCGCTTCTGATCTTTGGCGTGGCGCGCGGCTTCATTCCCCCCGCCTATCGCGAGGCGATGGCGATCTGGGTGCTGATCGTGGCCATCGGGCTCTCGGACTGGGTGCAATATGCCCGCGTGGTGCGCGGCGCCACGATGGTGGAAAAGAACAAGGAATATGTGCAGGCTGCGCGCGTGATCGGCGCGCATCCGGCCAAGATCCTGATCCGGCATATCCTGCCCAATGTGATGGGGCCGGTGCTGGTCATCGCAACCATCGGCCTTGCCCTCGCCATCATTGCCGAGGCCACCCTGTCCTTCCTTGGGGTTGGCGTGCCCTCCACCCAACCCTCGCTTGGCACGCTGATCCGCATCGGTCAGGGGTTCCTGTTCTCGGGGGAATGGTGGATTCTCCTCTTCCCGTCGATCACGCTTCTGGCGCTGGCGCTCTCGGTCAACCTGCTGGGGGATTGGCTGCGCGATGCCCTGAACCCGAGGTTGCGCTGATGGCCCCCCTGCCCAACAAGCCCCCGCTTCTGTCCGTCCGCGATCTGGTGGTGGAATTCCCCACCCGCCGCGGCACCCTGCGCGCGCTGGACAAGGTGTCCTTTGATATTTCCGAAGGCGAGGTTCTGGGCATGGTCGGCGAATCCGGGGCGGGGAAATCTCTGACCGGGGCGGCGATCATCGGGTTGCTGGAGCCGCCGGGCCGTGTGGCCTCGGGCGAAATCTGGCTGCGCGGTGAACGCATCGACAATCTGCCGCGCGAGAAGATGCGCCGCATACGGGGCCGCCGCATCGGCATGGTGTTTCAGGACCCGCTGACCAGCCTCAACCCGCTGTATACGGTGGCCGAACAGCTGATCGAAACCATCCGCACGCATATGGATGTATCCGAGAAAGAGGCCCGCGCCCGCGCCGTGGCCCTGCTGGACCGCGTCGGCATCCCGGCGGCGGCGCGGCGCATTGACGATTACCCGCATCATTTCTCGGGGGGGATGCGGCAGCGGGTGGTGATCGCGCTGGCGCTTGCGGCCGAGCCGGAACTGGTCATCGCCGATGAACCGACCACGGCGCTGGATGTCTCGGTCCAGGCGCAGATCATCGATGTGCTCAAGGAAATCTGCGCCGAGCGGGGCGCCTCGGTCATGTTGATCACCCATGACATGGGGGTGATTGCCGAAACGGCGGACCGGGTGGCGGTGCTCTATGCCGGGCGGCTGGCGGAAATCGGCCCGGTGCGCGATGTGATCCAGGCCGCCGAACACCCCTATACCGTGGGCCTGATGGGCTCCATTCCGACCCTGACCCAGACCGCCGAGCGGCTGACCCAGATCCCCGGCTCCATGCCCCGGCTGAACGCGATCGCGCAGGGCTGCGCGTTCAACCCGCGCTGCACCCATGCCTTTGAACGTTGCCGGGCCGAGCGCCCGGAGCTGATCGCGCGCGGGGGGGATCGCCAGGTCGCCTGCTGGCTCTATGACACGGAGGCGCAGGATGTCTGACGTGCTTCTTTCGGTCCAAGGGCTGACACGGCGCTTTGACGTCTCCAAGCCCTGGCTCAACCGCGTGATCGAGCGCGAGGACCGGCAATACCTGACCGCCACCGCCGATGTCAGCTTCGATATCCGCAAGGGCGAGACCTTTGCGCTGGTGGGCGAATCCGGGTCGGGCAAATCCACCATCGCCAAGATGATCGTGGGCCTGCTGGAACCATCGGCGGGCGAAATCCGCTTTGACGGCAAGGTGATGGATTTCGCTTCGGGCGCGGCCATGCGCGCGCTGCGCCGCCGCTTCCAGATGATCTTTCAGGACCCGTTTGCCAGCCTCAACCCGCGCTGGCGGGTGGGGGATATCATCGCGGAACCGATCCACACCTTCGGGCTTCTCAAGGGCGCAGAGGTCACGCGCGAAGTGGGGCGTCTGCTTGATCTGGTGGGGCTGTCAGCCGCCGATGCCGAGAAATTCCCGCATGAGTTTTCCGGCGGCCAGCGCCAGCGCATCGCCATCGCCCGCGCGCTGTCGTCCAGGCCCGAATTCATCGTCTGCGATGAACCGACATCGGCGCTGGATGTCTCGGTTCAGGCGCAGATCCTGAACCTGATGCGGGACCTGCAGGATGAATTCGGCCTGACCTATCTGCTGATCAGCCATGATCTGAGCGTGGTGCGGCATATGTCCACGCGCATCGGGGTCCTGTATCTGGGGCGGCTGGTCGAAATTTCGGATGCCAAGCGGCTGTTCATCGATCCCCAGCACCCCTATACCCGGTTGCTGCTGGATGCCGTCCCCGACCTGGCACTCTCCGGGCGCAGGCGCACCCCTGTCACCGGTGAAATCCCGAACCCGATCGCCCCGCCCCCGGGCTGTGCCTTTCACCCGCGTTGCCCGCATGTGATGGACATCTGCCGCAAGCAGCGCCCGGATGCCATTCCCACCGCCAGCGGGCAGGCCGCATGCCATCTGCTGACGCCCGAGGGTCAGAAGCCCCGCGAAACCACCGCCTGACGCAGGCTGGCATGATGGATCAGACGCAGTGAATGGTGGATCGGCGGGTCAGCGAACGCCCTGGGGCCGGGTTTGCGTCCCTGCAGGGATGACCCCATCGGCGGGGCGGCAGCGAGAAGCCGCCGGCAATGGTCAGCCGTCCTGACCCGCCCAGGGACGCCCGCCTGCCAGTTCCAGGGCCAGATGGTCGATCAGGGCGCGCAGTTTGGCGGGCATGGGGGAAATCGGCGGCCACAGGGCCAGGACCGCCATCTTTCGCGTGGGGTGGTCTGTCAGCACCGGTTTCAGGCTGCCCTCGGCGATGGATTGCGCAACGATGAAGCCGGGCAGCATGGCCAGCCCCAACCCGGCCCGGGCGAAATCGCGCATGGCCTCGCCGTTGTTCAGGGTCAGCCGACTGCGCACGGGCGCGGGCGCAAGCTTTCCGTCGTTTTCGAACTGCCACAATTGCCCGTCCGGCAGGTGGCTGTAACTCAGCACCTGATGCTGCGCCAGATCGGCGGGTGTCGCCGGGTGGCCATGACGCGCCAGATACGCCGGGCTGGCACAGGCGACCATCCGGTCGGTGCAGACCGTCTTGCCGATCAGGGCGCTGTCGCGGGGGTCACCGATGCGCAGCGCCAGATCGAACCCGTCGCGGACCAGATCGCGGGCGCGGTCGTCATAGTCGATCCGCAACTCCAGCGCCGGATGCGCCTGCGCGAAACGCGCAAGGATGGGGCTGAGGAACAAGATGCCGAAACTCATCGGCGCGGTGATGGACAGCCGCCCGCGCAAGGGGGCGGTCCCGTCCATCCCCCAGGATGCGCTTTCGGTCGCCGCCGTCAACGCGCCAAGCGCCGGGCGCAACGCCTCGGCCAGCCGCAGGGCCGCCTCAGTTGGCGTGACGCGGCCCGCATTGCGCAGGAACAGCGCCGCCTGCAACGCGCGTTCCAGATCGGAAATGCGCTTGCTGACCACGGATTTCGACAGGTTCAGATGCGCGGCTGCAGCGGTGACGGTGCCAAGCTCCATCACTGTCAGAAAGGTCTCGATCTCATCCAGCGTGTAGCGCATGGTGTCAGGATATCCCCGCCCCTGCCGTTCGGCAATCTCGAACACCGGGTTGCCGCCGGGGGCGCTGCACAATCGCCGCGTGCCCACCATATGAAGGGTAACGAAAGGAGGCCCCTCATGGACCTGACCGGCATTCATCATCTGACCGCCATCACCGCCGATGCCCCCGGCAACAACCGCTTCTATACCGAAACCCTGGGGTTGCGGCGGGTGAAAAAGACCGTCAATCAGGATGACACATCCGCCTATCACCTGTTCTTTGCCGATGGCGCGGGCAACCCCGGCACCGATCTGACCTTCTTTGACTGGCCCGTGGGGCGCGAACGGCGCGGCACCCATGCCATCAGCCGCACGGGCCTGCGCGTGGCCGAGGACAGTCTGGACTATTGGGCCGGTCGCCTGCAGGACGCCGGGCTGACCCGGGGCGGGATCACGCAGCTAGATGGCCGCGCCACGCTGGAGTTCGAGGACCCAGAGGGCCAGCGCTTTCGCCTTACCGCAGACACCCCCGGCCCGGCGCATCCCTGGCACCGCAGCCCGGTCCCCGATGCGCATCAGATCCGCGGGCTGGGGCCGATCACCCTTTCGGTGCCGCAACTGGCCCCGACCGAGGCCGTGCTGACACGCCTGATGAACATGCGCGCGGTGCGCGATTACGCCAGCCCCGATGGCACCGGCCATGTGCAGGTCTATGCGATGGGTGCAGGCGGGCCAGCGGCCGAGGTGCATGTGGCCGTGCAACCCGGCCTGCCCATGGCGCAGCAGGGCGCGGGTGCGGTGCATCATGTCGCCTTCCGGGTGCCGGACAAGGCCGCACTCGGCGCCTGGGCCGCCCGGCTGAACGCCCTGCGCATGCCCAGCTCGGGCGAGGTGGAGCGCTTCTATTTCCGCAGCCTCTACTTCCGCGAACCGGGCGGCAACCTGTTCGAACTGGCGACCGACGGGCCCGGCTTTGCGGTGGATGAACCCTTCGAGACCATGGGCGAGGCGCTGTCGCTGCCGCCGTTCCTGGAACCGCGCCGCGCCGCGATCGAGGCCGCATTGAAACCGCTGGAATGAGCGCAAAGCATCCCGCTGCAGGCATTGCCCCTGCGCCAGGCACACCGCCCCGCGCCGGGGCAATGCCCCTCCGAACACCATCGAAAGGATATACCCGATGCCGAAAACACTCCTTGGCCTGAGCGGCAGCCTGCGGCGCGCATCGCTCAATGCAGGCTTGCTGCGCGCGGCCGCCGAACTGACGCCAGAGGGCACAAGGGTCCAGATCGGTTCGATCCGTGATGTGCCGCTGTATGATGGCGACCTGGAAAAGGCGCAGGGCCTGCCCCCCGCCGTGGAAGAGCTGCAGGCGCAGCTTCAGGCCGCCGACGGGGTGCTGCTGGTCACACCGGAATACAACAACGGCATTCCCGGCGTGTTCAAGAATGCCATCGACTGGATGTCACGCGGGCCGGGATTGCGGATGTGGGCAGGCAAGCCGGTGGCGCTGATCGGCGCATCGCCCGGCGGGTTCGGCACGATCATGGCGCAGGATCACTGGCTGCCGGTGCTGCGCACCCTGAAGGCCGATTTCTGGGCCGAAGGGCGCTTGATGGTATCCCGCGCGGGCGATCTGTTCGATGCCGAGGGAAACCTGACCGACAGCGCCAGCCGCGACCGGCTGGCCACCTTCATGGAGGGGTTTGCAAAGGTCCTCTGACGGTGTGACGCTCCCCGCCCGTTCACGCGGACGGGGAGCGTTTTGCCGGGGGTCCCTCAACCCGCCACTTGCGCGTCCAGCCAGGCTTTCGCAAGCTCCGTATCCGCCGCCCCGATTTCATGGCCTGCAGGCAGGGTCCGCGCGTCCAGGGCCGCCCCGCTTTGGCGCAAGCTGGCCTCCAGCGCTGCGGCCATCGGGGCAAAGGGGTCCTGCGCACCGGACAGCAGCAGCACCTCGGTCCCGGCCAGATCGGGCTTTGGCATATCCTCCAGAACGGCAATGCCGCGCAGCAGGATCGCCCGCGCCACCAGCCCCGGATACAGCAGCATCACGGCCCCCAGAAGGTTCGCGCCGTTGGAATAGCCCAGATAGCTGAGGCGCCCGGCATCCAGCCCGTAGCTCTGGACCGCGCGCTCCATGAACCCCTTGAACGCCGCAGCCTCGGCCCGGATATCGGCCTGATCGAAGGATCCGGCATCATGGCGCCGAAACCAGCGGTTGATCCCCTCTTCGGTGGAGCGCCCGCGCAGGCCCAGCAGGGTCGCGCGCGGGGCGATGCGATGGGCCAGCGGCATCAGATCGGCCTCTGACCCGCCGGAGCCGTGCAGAAGCACGATGACCGACCCGTCAGGATCCTCCGGGGTGTGAAACCGGTGGATGAAGGGCAGATCCCGCAGGGGCCTTCGGGCCGCGCCGGGGCGGGCGAACTGGGGCAGCATCACGCGCAGATCCTGCGCGTGGGCAGCGTCATGCGGCGGGAAAAGCAGGGTCTGGCCAAGCGCCTCGGGCGCCTCATCCACGGCAAGGCCCGGCCCATCAGTGGCATACTCGACCAGATGCCCGCCAGGGTCGCGGACATAGAGCGACAGGAAGTAGCGCCGGTCATGCACTTCGGTCAGCCCCTGCGCGCGGCCCAGATCACGCCGCATGGCGCGCAGGGCCTCTGCATCACGCGCGCGAAAGGCCACATGGTCGATCATCCCCGTCCCGGGGATTGCAGGCACGAAACCGCTGCCATCGCGCAGGTCGATCACATCGGTATCCGACACCATGCGCTGCACGGGCCCGTCCACCGGGCCGGGGCGATACCCGAACCGCGCAAGGAATGCGGTTGATGCGGCGCGCTGCGCGCTCAGCAGGGTCACAGACCGCAGGCGCGTTGGTGCGCCCGGTTCCGGCAGCGGGGCCACGGCGGGAAGCTCTGCGCCCACCAGCTTGACAATGATCCCGTCCGGGTCGCGCAGGCGCAGGACCGGCTCGCCGAATTCACGCGCAGGGCCTTCGACCGGGATCTGCGCCTGCAGCGCGCGGGCCAGCCAGTCGCCGATGCTGGCGGGCGGCACGGCAAGGGCAAGCTCCAGAACCTGCCCGTGACCGCTGCGCCCGCGCGCGCCCGCCTCCCACACCAGAAAGGAGATCAGGCTGCCGGGACTGCCCGCCGCATCGCCATAGAACAAATGCAACTGTTCACCATCGGCAAAGCCGGCCGTCTGCTTGACCAGCTTCAGGCCCAGAAAGCCCGCGTAGAAATCGACATTGGCCTGCACCCGCGCCGTGATCGCGGTCAGGTGGTGAATCCCGGATGGCATGGAAGATCCTCCGTTCTGTGGCGCATGCGCCGGTTCAGGCGCGGATATGGGGATCGCCGCTGCGCATCACGACCGCGGATCGGGCGAATGCCGTGTTCGGCGCGGGCGAACAGGCTTTGCTTGCCGCATCCGCCACCACCCCATAGGCTGGCGGCCAAACAGGAGGATGCGATGAGCTGGAACCCGACCCTGGACCCCGGATGCCCCGATGATGTGGGGGTGGATGCCATTGAAACGCTGATCGTCCCCCGCGCGCGCGATATCGGCGGGTTCGAGGTGCGCCGCGCCCTGCCCGCCCCCAAGCGCCAGATGGTGGGGCCGTTCATCTTCTTCGACCAGGCGGGGCCTGCGGAATTCCTGACCGGCCAGGGCATCGATGTGCGCCCGCATCCGCATATCGGACTGGGCACGGTGACATATCTCTATCAGGGGGAGTTCCATCACCTGGACAGCACCGGCGCCGACCAGATCATCCGCCCCGGCGCGCTGAACTGGATGATGGCCGGTCGCGGCGTGACCCATTCCGAACGCACCCCGCAACTGACCCGGCACAGCCCGTCCAGCCTGTTCGGCATCCAGACCTGGATCGCCCTGCCCGAGGACCGCGAGGATGACGCCCCGTTCTTCGAACATCACGGCGCAGGCAATCTGCCCGAGATCATCGACACCGGCATCAAGGCGCGGCTGATCCTGGGCACGGCCTATGGCGCCAGGGCCCCGGCCACCATGTATTCCGAAACATTCTATCTGGATGTCCTGCTGGAGCCCGGCGCGCGCTTTCCCTTGCCCGATGACCATGAAGATCGCGGCCTCTACATCACCTCGGGCCGGGTCGAGATCGCGGGCGAGGTGTTCGAGGCCGGGCGCATGATGGTCTTTCGCCCCGGCGACAGGATCACCGTGCGCGCGGGCGAACAGGGCGCGCGGCTGATGGCCTTGGGCGGTGCCACGCTGAACGGGCCGCGCCATATCTGGTGGAATTTCGTCGCCTCCTCGCGCGAGCGGATCGAGGCCGCGAAGGAGGAATGGCGCGCGGCCAGATGGGGACAGGGGCTGTTCGATCTGCCCCCCCAGGACCGGGACGAACATATTCCGCTGCCATGAGCGCGCCGGGGGAGCGACGGCCCTTGCGCCCGGACGTGACGGCGTTCGAGATGTGGCATCGCGGCAAGAGCCGCAGCGCTGTCGGGCAGGCACGGCATGAGCGGCGGCGGCGGGGACGAACGAGCGTTCCGATGACATTGCCCCGCGCCTTTGCAGCCGCGCCGAACGCCGGACCGGCCCGCAGGCGCGGGCAGGACGCGGCGGCCACCACCCCATGACCATCCAGCTGACCACATACCCGCCGCAGGACCCGCATGAGGTGATCGAAACCGTTGCCGCGGTCGGTGTCTCTGCCAGGGGGTTCCTGAACGAACCCGACCTGGGCGAGGCCATGGCGGCCTGCCGCGACGGGCTGCGCCTGTGGGCGCAGGAGCTTGGCGCCGACATGGTCGCGGGGTGTCAGTTCCAGGTGGATTTCGGGCCAAAGGCTGTCAATGTCACCGGCTTTGGCACCGCCATCCGGCGCCTCTGACCCCCGTATTCCAACGCCCGGGCCGCAACTGCCGCAGCATGGGCCGTTCAGCCATGCCGCAGTCGCCGCCCGGCCGGGCACCGCCGGAAGAAACCCGGTTGTAAGTGATCGGCGTGGTCAGTAAGCCTCCGGGACCTCTCCCTGTGCAGGAACAACCCATGTCCGTCATCGCCGAAATCGAGGATCTGCGCCGCCTCTATCAACGCCGCACGCCGCGCATGTTCTGCGATTTCGTGGAAAGCGGGTCCTGGAGCGAACAGACGCTGCGCGCCAATACCGGCGATTTCAAACATCTGCGCCTGCGCCAGCGCGTGGCGGTGGACATGTCGAACCGTTCCACCAGAACCACCATGATCGGACAGGATGCCGCCATGCCCGTGGCGCTTGCGCCGGTGGGGCTGACGGGGATGCAATGCGCGGACGGGGAGATCAAGGCCGCCCGCGCGGCTGAAAAATTCGGCGTGCCCTACACGCTGTCCCTGCTGTCGATCTGTTCGATCGAGGATGTGGCCGAACACACCACGCGCCCGTTCTGGTTTCAGGTCTATACGCTCAAGGATGAAGACTTCATGCGCCGCCTGTTCGACCGGGCGCGCGCGGCGCAATGCGCGGCGATTGTCATCACGCTGGACCTGCAGGTGCTGGGCCAGCGCCACAAGGACCTGCACAACGGGCTGTCCGCACCGCCCAGGCTGACCCTGAGGAACCTGGCCAACATCATGACCAAGGTGCAATGGGGCCTGGGCATGCTGGGCACGAAACGGCGCGCCTTCGGCAATGTGGTGGGCCATGCCAAGGGGGTGACCGACCCGGGGTCGATCTCTGCCTGGACCGCCGAGGCCTTTGACGAGACGCTGGACTGGGACCGCGTGGCGCAGTTCCGGGACATGTGGGGCGGCAAGCTGATCCTGAAGGGCATCCTTGATGTCGAGGATGCGATCAAGGCCGCCGATCTGGGCGTCGATGCGATCATCGTCTCCAACCACGGCGGACGGCAGCTTGACGGGGCGATGAGTTCCATCCGCATGCTGCCGCAGATCGTCGATGCGGTGGGCGACCGGGTCGAGGTGCATATGGACGGCGGCATCCGCTCCGGGCAGGATGTGCTCAAGGCCCTGTCGCTGGGCGCGCGCGCCACCCATATCGGCCGGGCGTTCACCTATGGCCTGGGGGCGATGGGCGAAGAGGGGGTGACACGGGCATTGCAGGTGATCCACAAGGAACTGGACACCACCATGGCGCTCTGCGGTGCGCGCGATGTCCATGACCTTGGCCCCGACAACCTGATCATCCCGCAGGGCTTTGACGATCCGACCGTGACGCTCTGAGCCGTCCCCGCAGCCGGGATGGCGGGCGGGCCGCGCGCTGGCTGCGCGGCCCGGTGTCTGGATCAGATCAGCATCAAGGGTTGCTCAACGCAGGTAGCCAAGCTCACCCCAGCGGCTGTAGTTTTCGCGGAAGGCGCTGTAGCTTTCATAGACGCGCGCGAAATCGGGATCTGCTGCGGCCTGTTCATCGGCGACTTCCAGCCACGCGGCTTCCAGCGCTTCCAGGATCTCGTCCGAGAAGGTGTGGATGGTGACGCCGCGCTCTTCAAGCTCGGCGATGGCGCCGTATTGAAGCGCCTCGCCCTCGGCCAGACCATAGGCGATATTCGCATTGCACACGGTTTCGATCTTGAACTGGGTGCTTTCGTCCAGGCTTTCCCACACATCCAGGTTGATCATCAGGTCCAGCAGGGTCGATTGCTGGTGCCAGCCGGGGAAGTAATAGTGCTGCGCCACCTGATAGAAACCCAGGTTGAGGTCGATGGCCGGCATCGAGAATTCGGCGCCG
The DNA here is from genome assembly GCF_013415485.1 of Rhabdonatronobacter sediminivivens. Taxonomy (GTDB): domain Bacteria; phylum Pseudomonadota; class Alphaproteobacteria; order Rhodobacterales; family Rhodobacteraceae; genus Rhabdonatronobacter; species Rhabdonatronobacter sediminivivens. The sequence continues at coordinate 38,894 of NZ_JACBXS010000004.1, forward strand.
TCGATGGCGCCCAGTTCCAGCGCGGGGAAGATGTCGCCGGGTGCCAGAAGCTGGGTGGACACGCCCATCTTTTCCATGACCAGCGCGCCCAGGCCAAAGAACCGCATGGTCAGGCCTTCGAAATCCTCGACCGTCTCGATCGGCTGCCGGAACCAGCCTGCGGCCTCGGGGGCGATGATGGCGCAATGGATCGACTTGACGTTATGCGGCTCCCACAGCTCGTCAAACAGCTCCCTGCCGCCGCCGAACTTGACCCAGGCCAGGTATTCGCCCGCCTGCGGGCCAAACGGCACCGAGGCCAGCAGCTGCAGCGCCGGCACGCGGCCCGCCCAGAAACCGGGTGTGGACCAGCCGGCTTCGACTGCACCCGTGCCCACCGCGTCAAACACTTCAAGTGCCGGAACGATACCGCCCGGCTCATGGAACTCCACCGTTATCGCGCCATCGGTGATCCGTGTGATATGCTCTGCGGTGCGCACCCCCAGCGTGCCCAGCTGCGTGAGCGACCCGGGATAGGTGGATTGCATGTTCCATGTCTCTTGCGCCTGCGCGGCTGGCGCGGCCATGGCGGCACAGAGTGCTGTGGTGGTCAGGAATTTTTTCACGGGACTCCCCCCTCAGGTTATGTGATCCCAAAGTGCGGAACGGGATCAGTTGCTTGCGCAGGAGGGGCGCCAATGCACAGCGCCCCGGCCCTGGCCGTGCGCGGCTGCTTTCGCAACTCCTCCCACCCGTGCATGTGGTATAGATTATGCCCGGACTGTCCAGATATCTTGCCACAAAACACGCCCGAAACGGCATTTGACCCGGGGCGGCGCAGGCAGCCCACGGATCAGCCATCGGCATGGTGACGCAGCCCGCATGCGCCACAAGGGGGGGCAACACCCCCTCGCCACCGGCCCGGGGCAACGCGACATTGTGCCGGACGCCATGGCGTGGTTAGGTGCGCAAAACTTGCGGTTGCCTGCGCAGCCTGTCGAAACCAGCAAAGGGTCGCCCCAATGTCCGTCACCAGATTGCAACCCAACATGGACCACTGGCAGGAGCGCGTGCAACTCGCCGCAGCGTTCCGGTGGACGGCGCGGCTGAACATGCATGAAGCGGTGGCCAATCACTTCAGCCTGGCCGTGAACGAAAGCGGCACGCAGTTCCTCATGAACCCGAATCAGGTCCATTTCAGCCGCGTGAAAGCCAGCGACCTGCTTCTGCTTGACGCCAATGACCCCGAGGCGCTGAACCACCCCGATGCCCCCGACATCACCGCGTGGGGCCTGCACGGGTCCGTCCACCGGCGGTGCCCGCATCATCGCTGCGTCATGCATGTGCATTCCATGCATGCAACCGTTCTGGCCAGCCTGGCCGACAGCACCCTGCCCCCGATCGATCAGAACTGCGCAACCTTCTACAACCGCTATGTGATCGACGATCATTATGGCGGGCTGGCGATGGAAGACGAAGGCGAGCGCTGCGCCGCGCAGTTGCAGGACCCGCGCAAGCAGGTCATGATCATGGGCAATCACGGCGTGCTGGTCCTTGGCGACAGCGTGGCCGATTGTTTCAACCGGATGTATTACTTCGAACGCGCCGCCGAGACCTACATCCGCGCGCTGCAAACCGGTCAGCCGCTGCGCATCCTCAGCCATGAGGTGGCCGAGAAGACAGCGCAGGAGCTGGAAGACTATCCCGGACAGGGTGACCGGCACCTGGCCGAACTCATGGCCATTCTTGACGACGAAGGCGACGATTACGCCAACTGAAACGCCGCCCGGCACCGGCCCCATCCGCCGCCCCCGCGCGCGCCTGTGGGGATCCCGCGCCCGCGCGCGCCTTGGGGATGATGCCTTGCATCCGCTCCCACGCGGGCTTAGGCAACACGGATGCTGTCCGTTGTCTCCTCCTCGCTGCCCACCGTGCCTGCGACCTATAACATGGCGCAGGACGTGCTGGCCGCCGGCGCTGCCTGCCCGGACAAGATCGCGCTGCAGGTGCTGCGCGCCAGCGGCGCCGAACGCTGGAGCTTCGCCCGCCTGACCGAAGCGGTTCGCGGCACCGCCACCGGCCTGCAGGCGCATGGCCTGAAACCCGGCGACCGGGTGCTGCTGCGGCTGGGCAACAGCGTCGATTTCCCCATCGCCTTTCTGGGCGCGATTGCCGCGGGGCTGGTGCCGGTGCCGACCTCGGCCCAGCTGACCGGCCCCGAGATCACGGCCATGGCCCGCGCCCTGGACCCCGCGCTTGTGGTGGCCGGGGACGGGGTCGCCCTGCCGGACCACCCCGCCCCGGTCCTGCCCCTGACCGATTTGCGCGCCATGCGCCAGCAGCCGCCCGCCGCCTGGCACATGGGTCCGCCGGACCGCCCCGGATACATGGTCTTCACCTCGGGCTCATCGGGTGTGCCGCAGGCCGTGGTCCATGCCCACCGTGCCCTGCGCGCGCGGCGCATGATGTGGGACGGCTGGTACGGCCTGCGGCCGGATGACCGGCTGCTGCACGCGGGCGCCTTCAACTGGACCTACACCATGGGCACCGGGCTGATGGATCCCTGGGCCATCGGTGCCACGGCGCTGATCCCCGAACCCGGGGCGCCACTGGCGCTGCTGCTGCGCCGCTTTGACGCCACGCTCTTCGCCGCCGCCCCGGGCGTCTACCGGCAGATGCTCAAGGGCACCGACCGGCTGGACCTGCCGCGCCTGCGCCACGGCCTCTCGGCGGGCGAAAAACTCCCCCCCGCCATGGCCGAGGCCTGGCAGCGCGCCACCGGCACCCCCATCTTCGAGGCGCTGGGCATGTCCGAATGCTCCACCTATGTCTCGGGCAGCCCCGCGCGCCCCGCCCCCGACGGCGCCATCGGCTACGCCCAGCCCGGCCGCACCATCGCCGTGCTGGATGACAGAGGCCAGCCCACGCCGCGCGGCACCCCCGGCACCCTGGCCGTGCACCGCAGCGATCCGGGCCTGATGCTGGGCTACTGGCATGCGCCGCAGGCCACCGCCGCGCGCTTCACGGGCGACTGGTTCACCACCGGCGACACGGTCAGCATGGCCGCCGATGGCGCCATCACCTATCTGGGCCGCGCCGATGACATGCTCAACGCCGGCGGCTACCGCGTCTCGCCGCTAGAGATCGAGGCCGCGCTGGACGCCCACCCCGCCATCCATGACAGCGCCGCCGTGGAGTTGGAGGTCAAACCCGGCACCACCGTCATCGCCGCCTTCTACACCGCCGACACGCCCATCCCCGAACCCACGCTGCAGGCCCACGCCAGCACGCGCCTGGCGCGCTACAAGCAGCCCCGGATGTATATCCACCGCGCCAGCCTGCCCCGCGGCGCCAACAACAAGCTGCTGCGCCGGGTGCTACGGCAGGACTGGGAGCGCGCGCATGATCCGGCTTGATATCTGGTCCGACCCCATCTGCCCGTGGTGCCTGATCGGCAAGGCCGCGCTGGACCGTGCCCTCGAAAGCCGCCCCAAACATCCTTTCGCCATCCAATGGCACCCCTTCCAGCTCAATCCCGACATGCCCCCCGAAGGCATGGACCGGCAAGAGTACCTCAGCCTGAAATTCGGCGAGCCGCAGGCCGTGCTCGAAGCCTATGCGCCGGTGGTGGAACGCGCCCGCGCCGAAGGGCTGACCCTCGATCTGCCGGCCATCACCCGCACGCCCAACACCCTCGATGCCCACCGGCTCATTCACTGGGCAGGCCTCGAGGGCCGCCAGAACGCCATGGTCGCCACCCTCTTCCGCGCCTATTTCCGCGAAGGGCGCGATATCGGTGACCGCGCGGTGCTCGCCAGTCTCGCCGCCGATGCGGGCCTCGACCGCGCCACCACCGAACGGCTCCTGGCTTCGGATGCCGAACGCCGGGAAACCGCCGAGGCCGACCGCCAGGCCCGCGCCCGCGGCATCACCGGCGTGCCCTTCTTCGTCGTCGCCGGCGAATACGCCGTCCCCGGCGCCCAGACCACCGACCTCTGGCAACGGGTCATCGACGACATCGCCACCGGGCAGCCCCAGCCATGACCAGCCCGTCCATACCCCCTGGCTCTTTCACCCTTGCAAAAATATCCTCGGGGGGAGGCGCCCGGAACGGGCGGCGGGGGGCAGACAGCCCCCCAGCCCCGGCCCGCCATCCGCGCCAACGTCCGGCAGGCACCCCACCATGACCCAGACCACCCCCGACACCCCCGCCCAACCCGGCATTCGCTTCGCCGAATTCGTGGCGCTGATGGCGCTGATGTTCTCCACCATCGCCTTTGCCATCGACGCCATGCTCCCCGCCCTGCCCCGCATCGGCGCCGAACTGGCCCCCGATGCCGCCCATCGCGCGCAACTGGTCGTCACCACCTTCGTGCTGGGCATGGGGCTGGGCACGCTGGTCTGCGGGCCGCTGTCGGATGCGCTGGGGCGCAAGCCGGTGATGATCTGGGGGATCGGGCTCTTCGTGCTGGCCGCGCTGGTGGCCGCGCGGGCCGAGACGCTGGAAACCCTGCTGGCGGCGCGCTTCGTGCAGGGGCTGGGGGCGGCGGCGCCGCGGGTGGTGGCGCTGGCCATGGTGCGCGACCGCTATCAGGGGCGGATGATGGCGCGGGTGGTCTCCATCGTGATGACGCTCTTCATCCTGGTGCCGGCGGTGGCCCCGGCCATTGGCGCGGGGCTGATCTGGATCTGGGACTGGCGCGCGATCTTCCTGGCCTTCTGCCTCTTCGGCCTGACCTCGGCCAGCTGGCTGGCCCTGCGCCAGCCCGAAACCCTGACGCCCGAAGCCCGCCGCCCCCTGCGCCCCGCCCTCATGGCCGCCGCCATATCCGAGATCCTGAGCAACCGCGCCGTGCGCGCCTATATCGTGGTGCTGGCCTGCGCCTTTGGCTCGATGTTCACCTGGCTGTCCAGCGCGCCGCTGATCTTCGACGATGTCTTCGACCGCGCCGCCAGCTTCCCCTTCTGGTTCGCCGCGCTGGCGCTGATGGCGGGGGCATCGAATATCGTCAACGCCCGGCTGGTGATGCGGCTGGGGATGCGCAAGCTGGCGACCTCGGCCTTTGCGCTGCAGGTGGCGGTGTCTGTCCCCGTGGCGGGGCTGATGGCACTGGGCCTGCCCGCGCCCTTCGATTTCGCGCTCTTCTTCGGCTATATGTGCGTGGTCTTCTTCTCGTTGGGGCTGACCTTCGGCAACCTGAACGCGCTGGCGCTGCAGCCGCTGGGCCATATCGCGGGCATGGGGGCGGCGGTGATCGGGTCAATCTATACTGTGCTGGCGGTGGGGATCGCCGTGCCCATCACCATGGCCTATAACCAGACGCCCCTGCCGCCGGTGCTGGGCACGCTGGCCTGCACGACCCTTGCGCTGATCTTCATGGCCCGCGCCCGCCGCTTCGACCCCGAGGACGGCTGACACCCGCTATTGCGCAGCCTCAGCGCCCTGCGCCTTGCCCTGCGCTTCGGGCGTGGCGGCGCCTTCAGGGCGCAGCACCTGCGGGAAGCTGACGCGGAAGGCCGCGCCCCCCTGCCCCGGCACGTAGCTGATCGACCCGCCCAGATTGTTCATGATCTCGCGGCAGATGGCCAGGCCCAGGCCGGCGCCGCCCGCCTGCATCTGATCGGTCAGCCGGGCGAATTTCTCGAAGATCAGCGCCTGTTTCTCCGAAGGAATCCCGGACCCGTTGTCGGCGAAATCGACCTGAATCATCCCGTCAAAATCCGAGACGGAAATCCGCATCACCGGCCGGTCGGCATCGCAATACTTGCGGGAATTCGACAGCACATTGATGAACACCTGTGCCAGACGCCCGGTATCGGTGGTCACGGTCAGGGTTTCGGCATCGCGGTCACGCAGGATGCGGAAGTCGCGCTGCGGCTGGACCGAGTTCGAGGCCAGGATCGCCCGGTCGATCAGGTCGCCCAGCTTTGCCTCCTGAATGTCCAGATTGACCTGCCCGTTTTCCAGCACGCTCAGGTCCAGCAGATCGTCCAGCAGCCGGGTCAGGCGGATGGTTTCATCATGGATGATGCGGGCGTATTTGGTCTGCTCCTCGGGGTCCATGCCTTCGGCATCCATCAGGATTTCCGAAAACGCCCGGATCGAGGTCATCGGCGTGCGCAATTCATGGCTGATCTGGCTGAGGAACGCATCCTTCTGCACGCTCAGCTTGGTGAGCATGTCATTGGCCTCGCGCAATTGCCGCGCGGTGCGTTCCAGCTCGTCGGATTTGGCCTCAAGCTGGTTGGAATATTCCATGATCTGCGCGGTTTCCGAGGCCACGGCCATCAGATCCTCAACCGAGACGATCGCCCGCCCCACCACCTGCGCGATCATCGCATGGGCCGTGGCCGCGCCGACGGAGCCCGCCAGCTTGCGCTCCAGCGCGTCCAGGAACTGCGGCGTGGTGTCGGGCAGGAACCCGGCCTTGCCCTGCGCGCTGGCGTGGCTTTGAAAGAAGCGCTGGGTTTCGGCATGGCCCAGGATGCGCTGCGCCATGGCCAGCAGGTCCTCGGCCTCGGCCGCCGATTGCGACCAGCCGCGCGCGCCCGCCTGCACGTCAAAGGCATTGACGAATTGCGCCGCCTGCACCCGCTCCAGCGGCGAGGGGAAGCCCAGCAGCGTCCCGGCGATGAAGGCGACCGTGTTCAGCGCCAGCGACCAGAACAGCGCGTGCAGCAGCGGGTCCATGGTGGTCACGCCAAAAAGCGCATAGGGCCGCAACCAGTGCAGACCGAACAGCCCCTGCTCCATCACCTGCGCCGACAGGAACACGCCGGGGCCGAAACTGGGCAGGAACAGTGCAAACAGCCAGACCGCAAAGCCGATCCCCAGCCCCAGCCCCGCGCCGATCCGGTTCGCCCCGCGCCAGTAGAGCGCACCCAGCAGCGCAGGCAGGATCTGCGCCACCCCCACGAAGGCAATCAGCCCGATCGCCGCCAGCGCCGCCGAACCGCCGGTAACGGCGTAATAGACATAGCCCAGCCCCAGCAGCACGCAGATCGCCAGCCGCCGCGCATTCAGCACCAGCCCGCGCATGTCGCCCCGGCTGGCCGGGCTGCCCCGCTTGAGCTGCAGCCACAGCGGCACCATGATGTGGTTGGACACCATCGTCGCCAACGCAATGGTAGAGACGATCACCATGGATGTCGCCGCCGAAAACCCGCCCAGAAACGCCAGCATCGCCAGCCCGTCCTGCCCCAGCATCAGCGGCAGGGTCAGCACGAACAGATCCGGGTTGGACCCGGCCGGCATGATATCCAGCCCGATCACGGCGATGGGCAGGACAAACAGGCTCATGGCAAAGAGATACAGCGGAAACGCCCAGGAGGCCGTGGCCAGGTGGCGTTCATCGGCGTTTTCCACCACCAGCACCTGAAACATGCGCGGCAGGCAGATGATTGCCACACCGGCCAGAAAGATCAGCCCCAGCCAGCGGCCGGGCTGGATCTGCCATTCGGGGCGGGCGGCGGCTTCGATCCGGCTCAGGATATCGGCGGGGCCATCGGCCAGCACCCAGACCACGAACACCCCCACCGCCACCAGCGCCAGCAGCTTGACCACGGCCTCCACCGCGATGGCGGTGACAACGCCGGGGTGCTGTTCATTGGCGTCCAGGTTGCGCGTGCCAAAGAGAATGGTGAACAGCGCCAGCCCCACCGCCACCCAGAAGGCAAAGAGATCCGGCTGCCCCACCACAGGCCCGTTCGCCGGGCCGCCGGTAAAGGCGGCAAAGGCCAGGGCGATGGACTGCAGTTGCAGCGCGATATAGGGCGTGGCGGCGGCAATACACAGCAGCGTGACAATCACCCCCAGCAGGTTCGACTTGCCATAGCGCGCCGAGATCAGGTCCGCGATGGAGGTTACCCGCTGCGCCTTGCCGATCCGCACCAGCTTGCGCAACAGCAGCCACCAGCCCACGAAAACCAGCGTCGGCCCCAGATAGATGGTCACGAATTCCAGCCCCGAGCGCGCCGCATAGCCCACCGCGCCGTAGAACGTCCAGGCGGTGCAATAGACCGACAGCGACAGGGTGTAGATCAGCGGCGAGCGCAACCACCTCACCTGGCCGCGCGCAGCCCTGCGTTCCACGGCAAAGGCCACCAGGAACAGGAACACCACATAGACCAGGCAGGCAAAGACCAGAAGGTTGAGCGACATGCGCTACAACTCCTTGCCGTCATCGGCGGGGTCGGGCTCCATCACCGCGACCAGTCGGCGTGACAGCGCCCAGGCTGCCACCACCAACGCCAGCCAGACCACGAACAGATAAACGCCTTCGCGCGCGGCATTCGGGGCTTCGCCCACGGGCACGGGCCAGAGCATGGGCAGCAGCACCAGAAACAACCCCGCAAAGGGCAGCACGCGGGCGGCATCCATCAGGCGGCGGCGGCGAAAGGTCTCGCGCGCCAGGAACAGCGGCTCGGGCCGGCGGGTCATGCCGCCCCCATGGCGCGCACCGTTGCCACCAGTTCCGCATTGGCGAAGGGTTTGGTCATGAAGCGGGTGGCGCCGTAGCGTTCGGCGGCCGCGCGGTCCGCGCTCTGGCCCTTGGCGGTCAGCATCAGCACCGGCAGCGCCCGGGTCTGCGGCACCTCGCGCAGGCTGCGCAGGATCTCCAGCCCGCTGCGCCCGGGCAGCATCACATCCAGGATCAGCACATCGGGCGCATGGCGCGCCACCACCTCGGCCGCGTCGGCGCCATCGCCATGGGTGCGCACCTCCCACCCGTCGCGCGAGAGGATGAAGCGGATCGCCTCGGAGATATTCGCCTCATCCTCGATCACCAGCACGCGCCTGCCCATCAGCTCCCCCTCTGCTGGCCGCGATCGTCTGCGTGTTGCGCCCGACTATTCAGAATAATCGGCGCCATGTCAAAACCCGCCTTCGGCCGACGCCAGGGCGCCCCCCGTGCCCATGGCGCCCTCAGCCAATGCGCCGCCCGCCAGGATCGACGGTTCGCGCCGCGCGGGGCAGTCCCTTTCGGCGCAGATGCGGCAACTGGGACCGACCCGGCGCGGCCTGGCCGTCGGCGCATCCCCCGTGGGCAGGCTGTCCGGAACCAGCAGCATCGTCGCCTCGACCACGGGCGGGGCATCGAAGCGCGCCGTGCCGCGGGTATCGGCGCAGGCATAGGCGGTGAAGCGGCGCCCGATCCGCCCGCCGGTCTGCACCGGCACGCACAGCGGCTGCGCGGGGCGCAACAGCGCCTGAAAGAGCGGCCAGACCGGACAGGCGCCCCCGAACCGCGGCAGCGCAAAACCGTCCACGGGGCGGCGAAAGGTCAGCGTCCCCGACCCGTCGCACAGCACCAGCCCCACATCCGGCACCCCCGCCCCCTGCGGCAGGCAGGCAATCCGGCGCAGCACCTGCGCCAGCGGCGCATCAAACCGCAGGGCCAGCCTGTCCGGTGCCAGCCCCAACTCTGCGACCGCTGCCAGAAACGGGTCCAGCGGCAGCGCCCGCGCATCCGCCTGGAAACGCCGCAGCCATTTCAGCGCCAGCGCCCGCGCCGCGTCCGAGGACAGCTCTACCTGATCGGCCACAAGCGCGCGCAGGTCAGAGGCGCAATCGGCCTCCAGCTCGGCCGGGTGATAGTTGCGCGCGGCCAGCCAGGCCTCGACCTCTTCCTGCGGGGCGGCCAGCCCGGTTTCCCCCGCCCCCGAGGCATCGAGGTAATTCACCAGCGCCTCGGCCCCATCGGCAAGGCGCGAGCTGTCGGCCAGCAGATTGGCAAGGAACTTGCGCTGCCAGTCGGGGTCGATCTCCTCGCCATCGGCCAGGATCGCCGCCGTGGACTGCACCGAGGTCACCGCCGAGACGATCTCATGCAGTGCGGCGGGCAGATAGGGGTCATGCGCCATGCGGTCGCTGAGCTGTTCGACCACGCGCTCCAGCTCATCCACCCGGGCATGAGTGGCGGCCAGCACCGCAGCCCAGCCCGGAAACCGGCCCAGGAATTCCTCGATTCGCTCCAGCTCGGGGGGGGTCAGGGTGCCAAGCGGCCCCTTGTCGGCGCTGTTGGCGCGATGGGTCAGCCCTGCGGCGGCGGCGCGCACGGCCTCCATCACTTCGCCCTCGCTGCCCTCCAGCAGCGAATCCGGCGCCACCCCCAGCGCCTTGGCCAGCTCTCCCAGCAGATCAGCGCCGACATTGCGGCGGTTGTGTTCGATCAGGTTCAGATAGGAGGGCGACACGCCCACGGTGCGCGCAAGATCGGCCTGACGCATGCCGCGCGCCGTGCGTCGGGCCCGTATACGGGTGCCGGTCAATGCCGTGCGGGGCATGCGCCTGTCCTCCTCCGCAGGGAGTTTACAGCGATTAACAGCCCTGACAATTCCCTTTACAGGCCTTTGCGCGGTGATCGCAGATCCGCGATCACCGCGAATGAAGCTTCACAGGGCGCAAACACTGACGTATAAGCGCGCGAACCGGCGTTCAGGCTACCGATCCGCCGGAAAACCGAGGCTTTCGAGGACGGCAATGACCCAAGAGCGCAATGATGCAGACGTGGCCTTTATCCGGGCCCTTGCCGAACTGCTGAATGAAAACGATCTGACCGAGCTGAATGTGAAGCGCGAATACGGCGAAAGTGACAGCCTGAATGTCCGGGTTTCGCGCATGACGGCACCGCCGCCCGCCCCTGCCCCGACCTATGCCCCCCCGCCGGCCGCTCCGGCCCAGACAGCGCCGGTGTCCGAAGCGCCAGCGGTCGAACGGACCAGCGGCGACCCCGCCGAGCACCCCGGCGCCGTGACCTCGCCCATGGTGGGCACGGCCTATCTGTCGCCCGAGCCCGGCGCGGATGCGTTCATCACTGTTGGCGCCCAGGTGGCCGAGGGCCAGACCCTGCTGATCATCGAGGCCATGAAGACCATGAACCACATCCCCGCCCCGCGCGCGGGAACGGTCAAGCGCATTCTGGTGACCGATGGCAGCGCCGTGGAATACGGCGCGCCGCTGGTCATCGTGGAATAAGCGGGCGGTCGGGCCATGTTCTCCAAGATCCTGATCGCCAATCGCGGCGAAATCGCCCTGCGCGTGATCCGCGCCTGCCGCGAAATGGGCATCGCGTCGGTGGCCGTGCATTCCACTGCCGATGGCGATGCCATGCATGTGCGCATGGCTGATGAAGCCATCTGCATCGGCCCCGCACCGTCCATGGACAGCTACCTCAACTTCCCCTCCATCATCTCGGCCTGCGAGATCACGGGGGCCGAGGCGATCCACCCCGGTTATGGCTTCCTGTCGGAAAACGCGCCCTTCGTGCAGGTGGTCGAAGATCACGGCCTGACTTTCATCGGCCCCTCGGCGGAACATATCCGGATGATGGGCGACAAGATCACCGCCAAAGACACCATGAAGGCCCTGGGCGTGCCCTGCGTGCCGGGGTCCGATGGGGGTGTGCCCGACCTGGACACCGCGCGCCAGGTGGGCGCCGAGATCGGCTATCCGGTGATCGTCAAGGCCACCGCCGGGGGCGGAGGGCGCGGCATGAAGCTGGCGCGCACGGCTGATGAGCTGGAAACCGCCTTTCGAACCGCCCGGGCCGAGGCCAAGGCCGCCTTTGGCAACCCCGATGTCTATATCGAGAAATACCTGGGCCGTCCGCGTCATATCGAAATCCAGGTGTTTGGCGATGGCAAGGGCAATGCCGTGCATCTGGGCGAACGGGACTGCTCGCTCCAGCGCCGCCACCAGAAGGTGTTCGAGGAAGCCCCCAGCCCCGCCATCGATGCCGAAACCCGCGCCCGCATCGGCCAGATCTGCGCCGATGCAGTGGCCCGCATCGGCTACAGCGGCGCCGGGACCATCGAATTCCTCTATGAGGACGGGGAGTTCTATTTCATCGAGATGAACACCCGCCTGCAGGTCGAACACCCGGTGACCGAGGCCGTTTTTGGCGTGGACCTGGTGCGCGAACAGATCCGCGTGGCCGCCGGGCACCCGCTGTCCTTTACCCAGGCGGAGCTGACCCCCCAGGGCCATGCGATCGAGGTGCGCATCAACGCCGAAAAACTGCCCCGCTTCAGCCCCTGTCCGGGCCGCGTGAACACCTTTCACGCGCCGGGCGGTCTGGGCGTGCGGATGGATTCAGCACTTTATGGCGGCTATACCATCCCCCCCTATTACGACAGCCTGATCGCCAAGCTGATCGTCCAGGGCCGCGACCGCCCCGAAGCGCTGGCCCGCCTGCGCCGCGCCCTGGGTGAGCTGATCGTGGATGGCGTGGACACCACCGTGCCGCTGTTCTTTGCCCTGCTGGAGCAGGAGGACATCCTGCGCGGGGATTACACCATTCACTGGCTGGAGCGGTTCCTGGAAACCGTGAGCGAGTGATGCCGCCGCCCCTTTGACGACGCACCCGACCGCCGGTTACCGGCCCAGCGCCTGCGCGATGGCCTGCCTCTGGGCGTCGATGTCGATGGCCGTTTCGCTGAGCACTTCGAAATCGCGGTCCTCATAGACATCGCGGTCGGGATAACGCTCGCGCCGGGCGGCGAGGGCGGTGTCGCGCGCGTGGACCAGGGCTTCGATCTGGGGCCGGAACAGCCGCACCATGGCAGTCAGCCAGCGGTTCGTGGGCCAGCTTGGCCAGGCGTGATCAATGGCGAAATGCGGCAGCATGCGGATCACGTCTGCGCCCGGATACCAGGTTTCGGCGGTGACCCAGCGGTTGGTGGTGAACAGCCCCGTCGGGGCGCCGAACCTGTCCATCGAAATCGCGATCAGATGCGAGAGCGCCTGATCGCCCGCGGGCCAGTCGCGCCCGGCAGCCTCGGGGGCGGGGGCGCAGCCGGGGGGCATGCCCCTGGCGCGCAGGAACAGGTGGAAATGCCCATGCTCGCCACTGCGATGCGCGTGGTAGTAATACTGCGCGTGGGTGTCGCGGTCATAGACATCGCCCTGCGGATAATGCGTCAGCCGCACGAACTGGCCCTGCCCCTTCAGAACCTCGCCCACGATATTAAGATTGACCTTGCGCAGCACACGCATGCAGTCGGCGACCTCATGTCCCGCGGCCTGCATGGCCCGCAAATCCTCGCGCGGGAGTTGGCTGAAATCAATGCTCGCAGGGTCTGGTGCAGCGTCTTGCAGGATCATCTTTGCGTCCTTTGTCATACGGGGCGCGCGCGCCATGGCAGCAGTATGCGCCCGGCCAGCCCGGCCAGCAGGGCCAGAACCGCGACCGATCCCACCTGCCAGACCAGCACCATCAGGGCCGCATCCTGCGTGTGAAAGAAGCGCAGCGCAAAATTGCCGATCCCGGCTGCGGCAAGGCCCGCCAGCAGCGTGGTCCAGCGCGGGGCCAGCGGCACGCCCCGGCGCAGCATCATCAGCAGCACCAGCGCCGGCAACGATCCGATCAGCGCGATATAGACGAAGCAGGCCGGGTCCGGTGTGATCCGCACCCCCGCAGCCCCCATCTGCGCCCAGTCCCGCAGGCAGCCCAGCGACAGCGTGCCGACCCAGACCGCAGCAGGGATGACCGGCAGCAGGCGCAACAGCATCGGCGCGCCCGGAATGGTCAGGGCCAGGGCCGCTATCGCCGCCGCAACCCCCGTGGCAAGGGCTGCGCCCTGTTCCAGCAGGAAGCGCGCATCGGACACCCGCTCGGCCAGGTCGGGGCGCGGGCCGATGGCCCAGACCATCGCCGCGCCGAAGGCCAGCGCGATGACCGCCCATGTCATCGCCCGGCGCAGCGGATGCGCCATCGCGCGCACGGGGGCTGCATCGCGCGCCAGCCGGGCAATCAGGGCGGCGGTATCGCCTTCGGTATCGGTGCCTTTAGCCACGCAGGTCAGTCCTTCCAGAGTGTGCCCTTCATCCTAAGCATCGCGCGGTGGATTGCCACCTTCAGCGCGGCGACGGTCGATCCGCTGGCTTCGGCGGCCTCGGCCAGGGTCATCTCACGCAGGCGCAGCAGTTCCACAGCCTGTTTCTCGGCCGGTGTCAGCCCATGCATGGCCTTGCGCACCGACATCAGGTTCACAACAGTCTCTGCCTGGCTGTTCGTCGGGATGTCACAAAAGGTTTCAGCCAGTTCCGCAGCGGCAAGATCAATGCGCATGCGGCGCATGTAGCGGCGCGCGTTATCGGCCAGCCGGGCGCGGGCGATGGCGACAATCCACGGCAGGAACGGGCGCGCGGGGTCCCATGTGCTGCGCGCCTGATGCAGCGACAGCAGTATGTCCTGCACGATATCCTCCACATCCTCGGGCTTCAGCCATGGTGCACGGCGCTGCACCAGGCGGCGCATTCGGGCGGCCACCTCCGACAGGAGCCGATGATAGGCCCCCGCATCCCCGGCCTGCGCCCGTTGCATCAGGTCTTCGAGCGGGGGCGCCCCCTTCGCCTTTGCCTGATCTGCCGGTGCCGTCATGCGCCTGTCCCGATGCCGCCGCTTGCGGCCAGATTACAGGCAAACGCGGCCAATGCGGCTGACTTTATTTTGTCACGGGCGGGTGAACTTTCCTTGTAACCCGGCGGCGGGTCGGGGCGAACCCCTTTGGTGAACGCTGTCATTCGGGTGGCGTTCGGATACGGGATACAGAACATGGAGGATCACATGGCCAAGCTGATGCCAGACCGCAGAGGCCTGAAACTGCGCGCGGGGTTGCGCTCCAGCACGGCGCTGAGTGTCGCACTGATGCTGGGCGCGGGCACGCTGGGCGGGGCGACCGTCATCACACTGGCCAGCGGCAACCCCGCTTTCGCCGAAGGGTCTGCCAACCCCTGCGCTGCAAATCCCTGTGCCGCCAACCCCTGCGCTGCCAACCCCTGCGCTGCCAACCCCTGCGCTGCCAACCCTTGCGCCGCCAATCCATGTGCCGCCGATCCCTGCGCCGCCAATCCATGTGCCGCCGATCCCTGCGCGGCCAATCCTTGTGCGGCAAACCCCTGTGCTGCCGACCCCTGTGCTGCCAATCCCTGTGCGGCGGCAGATCCCTGTGCGCCCTGCGGCCCCTGCGGTCCCTGTGGCCCCTGTGGCGCGGCCGAAGGTGCCGCGTCAGGTTGTTTCGTTCCGCGTCTGGCGGAAGCCGCGGCCAATCCTTGCGCGGCGGAGCCCTGCGCCGCCAACCCCTGCGCAGCGGACCCCTGCGCCGCCGACCCTTGCGCCGCCAATCCCTGCGCAGCAAACCCCTGCGCCGCAGCGAACCCCTGCGCCGCCGCCAATCCATGTGCAGCCTGCGCCCCATGCGGACCCTGTGCTGCCGCAGCCCCCCCGCCTGAGCTCAGCGATGAGGAACTGCAGGCCCTCTATGCCTGCCTGATGGAGTCGATGAGCGAACAGGCCGCGCTGGACGGCAGCAGTGACCTGATCCCGGCCTCCTGGACCGATTCCGAGCGCAGCGAAGGCAGCGATTTCGCCGGATGGACGAATTTCGCCGCCACGCCCTATATCAGCTTCACCCATGGCGAGCGCTTTGCCACCAACCACGCCAATGACATCGCTGCTGCGCAATACGGCCTGTTCGAGGATGTCGAGGCGATCCCCCCGGGCGGCATCATCGCCAAACCCACCTTCAGCGTCAGTGACGCGGGCGAGGCGCTCTGGCAGACCTTGTTCCTGATGGAAAAGGCCGAAGCGGGCCAGTCGCCCGACACCAACGACTGGATCTATACCGCCATCATGCCCGATGGGTCGCTGATGGGCCGAACGCTTGGCCAGAATTCCGACCGCATGTATTTCTGCGCTGCCTGCCATATGGGCGGGGGCATGGATACGGATGACCTGTTGTTCATGGAGCCGGAATACCGCGTCCGGAACTGACCCGGGCAAAAGCGCGGCGCATGGGGCGCGGGTTGCGAAAGGATCAGCCGCCCCATGCACGCCTTGCCCGCCGCGCATTTCCGGACTGTCACCCCCGCGCCGGCGCCCCTGCCGCTTCGGCAACCGGCGCGGACGTGCTGATTGCACCGCATCCAGCCTGGAGGATCCCCATGCGCCTGCCGACCCCCCTCATCGCTGCGGCCTTCGCCATCTGCGCCACTGCGGCCCTGGCCGATCCGGCGCAATGGGTGCGCGAATGGCCGCAGACCGATTTCACCCGCACGACAATCGCATTCGACGAGGTCATCGCGGGCGGGCCGCCCAAGGATGGCATCCCGGCCATATGGGCGCCCGCGCATCTTCCGGCGGCGCAGGAAACCCGGCTTGATGACCGCGAACCCGTGCTGACCTATGATCCCCCGGACGCGCCTGCCCGGGCCTATCCCATCCGCTACCTGATGTGGCATGAGATCGTGAATGACGTGGTGGAGGGGTTGCCCATTGCGGTGACCTATTGCCCGCTGTGCAATTCGGCCATGGTCTTCGACGCCCGCGTGGATGGGGTGCGCCATAGCTTCGGCGTGTCCGGCAAGCTGCGCCATTCCGACATGATCATGTATGACCGCGAAACGAAAAGCTGGTGGCAACAGGCTGTTGGCAAAGGCGTGGTGGGCGCCCACGCGGGCGCGGTTCTGACCCAGTTGCCGGGCTGGATGGAAAGCTGGGCCGAATTCCGCGACCGCAACCCCGACGGGCTGGTGATGGATCAACCGGACTGGCGCCGCGCCTATGGGTCAAACCCCTATGTGGGCTATGACAGCGCGGCGCGGCCGTTCCTTTACCGGGGCGAGGACCCACCCCACGGGATCCACCCGCTGGCCCGCGTGGTGCGGGTCGGAGATCGCGCCTGGACCTTTGCGCGATTGCGCGCGGCGGGCGAGATCCGCGAGGCCGGGGTGGTGCTGAACTGGGCGCCCGGGCAGGCCTCGGCGCTGGACAGCCGCACCATTGCGGACGGGCGCGATGTGGGCACCGTGCGGGTGCGTGATGCAGAGGGGCGCGACCTGCCACATGACATTCCCTTCGCCTTTGCCTTCCACGCCTTTTTCCCCGATGGAGTCTGGATGCTGGGCGACTGAACGCGCAGGGGCGTGGCGCGGCACCCCGCAGGCGCACCGGGTTGCCTCTGACCGGCATATGGCGTGCAAACCATGGCGCCGGGCGTGGGCGCCAGGTGAGGGCGCCAGGTGTGGGCTATGCCTCGCGCATCCCTTCGAATCGCGCCTCTTGCCGGGCGGTCCAGTGCACGGTGAGGGTCACGCCCTCTTCCCCGGCCGCCTCGGCCTCGACCACGCCTTGCTGGTGCAACCAGGCCCGCGCGCGGCCTTCGTCATGGGCCAGGGTCAGCACCGTCCGGTGACGGGCGCCGTCCAGTTGCGCGCCGATGGCGGTGTAAAGCGCCGCCAGCCCCTCGCCGGTCAGCGAAGACCCGGTCAGCACGCGCGGATCACGCGCGGCGCGGGCTTCGACGGCGGCGCGCTCCTCGGGGGACAGCAGATCGCATTTGTTCCACAACTCGAACACCGGGACCGTGTCGCGCACCCCCAGATCGGTCAGGATCGCCAGCACATCGGCGGCCTGGGCCTCGCTCTCCGGGTGGGAGATATCGCGGACATGGACGATCACATCGGCCTCCAGCACCTCCTCCAGGGTGGCGCGGAAGGCAGCGACCAGTTGCGTCGGCAGGTCCGAGATGAAGCCCACCGTGTCCGACAGGATCACCCGCCCCGCCCCGGGCAGGTCCACGGCGCGCATGGTGGGGTCCAGGGTGGCAAACAGCATGTCCTTGGCCAGCACCTCGGCCCCGGTCAGCCGGTTGAACAGCGTGGACTTGCCCGCGTTGGTATAGCCCACCAGCGCCACCACCGGAAACGGCACGCGGCGGCGGGCGGCGCGGTGCAATTCGCGCGTGCGCACGACCTTTTCCAACTGCCGGCGCAGGCGGACCATCTGTTCGTCAATGGCGCGGCGGTCGGCCTCGATCTGCGTCTCGCCCGGCCCGCCCACGAAGCCCAGGCCCCCGCGCTGGCGTTCAAGGTGGGTCCAGGCGCGGACCAGACGGGTGCGCTGGTAGCTGAGTGCTGCCAGTTCCACCTGCAGCACGCCCTCACGGGTCTGGGCGCGGTCGGCAAAGATTTCCAGGATCAGCCCGGTGCGGTCCAGCAGCTTCACGCCAAGCGCGCGCTCCAGATTGCGCTGCTGCACCGGCGTGACCGGCCCGTCGATGAGAACCAGTTCAATCTCCTCGGCCTCGACCCTTGCCTTCAGTTCCTCGATCTTGCCGCTGCCGAACAACTGGCCCGGATGCGCGCGCGGCAGGCGCACGACATCGCCGCCGGTCAGCTCCAGCCCCGGCAGCGCGCGGGCAAGGGCCATGGCCTCGGCCAAAGCGTCGGCCGCATCACGCGCCCGCCCCGCACCCCGGATATCCGGGTGCAGCACCAGCGCGCGGGTTGGCCGCGTGCCGCCTTCGCCCCCCAGTTCGGCGACGTCAATGCCCACGCAATCCCTCAGTCGCCTTCATAAAGCGTGATTGGCTGGCCCGGCATGATGGTCGAAATCGCATGCTTGTAGACAAGCTGGCTTTGGCCGTCCCGGCGCAACAGCACGCAGAAATTGTCAAACCAGGTAATCACACCCTGAAGCTTCACCCCGTTGATCAGGAACACGGTCACCGCGACCTTGTTCTTGCGCACGTGGTTGAGAAATGCATCCTGCAGATTCTGTTTGTCACCGGCCATATCATTGCCTTTTTTTCTGGTTTTCTTTCCGGTAATTCGGGCTTTGCCCTTATCTCCCCGCAGGCGAGTATGAAGGGGACAGGCCAGAGATTCCAGCCCAAAATGCCGCCGCGGCAGCTTTGCAGTGGCATCAGCGCCGCGCGGGCCCCAGAAAAAGCGTCAGCACCAGCAGGATTTCCAGCCGCCCCAGAACCATCGCCAGCGCCAGCACGGCGCGGGCGGCCTCGCCCAGTTCGCCCCAGGACAGGCGGACATCGGCGGCGACATCGGTCAGGGGGCCGGTGGTGGTGATCGCGGCGATGGCATAGACCAGCGCATCCTCGAAGCGCAGGCCCAGGACCGTCAGCAGGGACACCACCGCGATGGTGCTGAACAGGAACAGCATGAGGATCAGCCAGGCGGCCAGGGCCCCCTCCCGGCGCAGGGCGCGGCGCCTCACCCCCTCCCCCCCGACCGAGGACGGATAGACCACGCGGTCCAGCTCGCGTCGGCCCTGAAGGATCAGCGCATGAAGGCGCAACAGCTTCAGCCCGCCGGCGGTTGTCGCCACCCCGCCGCCCGCCATGGCCAACCCCAGCAGGATCAGCCCCGGCGGGGGCATGCCGGACCAGGCCCAGGCCACATGCCAGTCCTTGCTGACAAAGCCGGTGGTGGTCAGAAACGACAGCGCCGTGAAAAGCCCGCCCCACAAGGTATGGACCGCAGCGCCCAGATTGCCGCCTTCGCCCAGCCCGTGCGCGCCCAGCCAGTGGCGCAGCAGCAGCACCCCCGCCACCAGGAGCACCAGCACCACCGCCAGGCGCGGCTCCGGGTCACGCCACAGGGGCAGCGCGTCATGGGGCGCGGGCGCGCCCGGCAAGCTGCGGCGGCTGAGGGCCAGCAGCAGCCCGGCCAGGATCAGCGCCTCGGCCCAGAACCCGGCCGGGCCGGGACCGCGCGCCATGGTTATCCCCGAGGTCGAGAGCGTGGACATGGCCTGGATGATGGCCAGCAGGCCCGGGTTTCCGGCCATGACAAGCGCGATCCACAACAGACCCGTCACCGCCGCAAAGGCCGGCATGACTGCACGGATTTCGCGCCCCAGCCGGATGCGGGGGGCCGTTTCCGAATGGCCCTGCGTCGATGATCCTGGCGCTGCAGCCTGATGGCGGTGCAATTCGGCCTGGGCCTGGGTTTCGCCCCGGGCCATGGGCGCGACCAATGCCGCCGCGACCACCAGCACGAACGCGCCGCCCAGCCAGCCCACGGTCGCCCGCCACAGATGCACCGCATCGGGGATCCGGCGCGGGGCGTCAAAGACACTGGCCCCGGTGGTGGTGAAGCTGGAAACCATCTCGAACCAGGCGCGCGAGAAGCCCAGGCCAGGAAGCGCCTCGGCCAAGGGGATGGCCATCAGGGGCGGCAGCACCGCATAGGCCAGGATCACCACCGACAGCGGATCATCCAGCACCCGCCGCACCCGCCGCCCTGTGCGCGCGCCCGGGGCGGCGCTGGCCACGGCCAGGAACAGCGCCCCCACCAGCACCAGCACCGCCGAATGCAGGAACGCCCGGCCGATGGCGGCCTGCCCGGTGGCAAAGGCCATGGCGGCAGGCAGCAGCATCGCCAGCCCCACCCCGCCGATAAGGATCGGCAGCAGGGCAGCGTTGCGCAACAGGGCCCGCATTCAGAAATACTCGACCGCGACCTGCAGCAGGTGCTCCACCGCCGCCACATCCCCCGACAGCGCAAAGATCACGACGATATCGCCCACCTCCAGCCGGGTGCTACCGCTGGGGCGGAAATAGCTGTCCTTGCGCAGCACCCCGGCCAGCAACGCGCCTTCGGGGAAATCCACATCGCGGATCGCACTGCCCGCCAGCGGCGAGGTGGACAGCACCTGCGCCTCGATCACCTCGGCCTCGCTGTCGCCGATGGAATAGACCGACCGCACCCGCCCGTGGCGCACATGGCGCAGGATCGACGACACCGTGACCGCGCGCGGGTTGATATGCGCGTCAATCCGGAGCGGCCCCGACAGCGGGATCAGCGAAGGGTCATTGATCAGCGAGATCGCCAGCGGACAGCCCAGCGAGCGCGTGCGCACCGGCACCAGCATGTTGGTCTTGTCATCTTCGGTCAGCACCAGAACGGCATCGGCGCTGTGGACCTCGGCCTCGCGCAGCAGCTCGATATCCATGCCATCGCCATGCAGGACGATGGTGCGCTCCAGCGCATCGGCCACGCGTTCGGCGCGGGCGCGGGCGCGCTCTATCATGCGCACCCGCACCCGTTCCGTGCGCGCCTCCAGCGCCTGCGCCACCGCCAGCCCCACATTGCCGCCCCCGATGATCACCACCCGGCGCAGATGCGGCGTGGGCTTGCCAAAGATCTGCAGCGTGCGTTCGGTATCCGCGGTTTCGGCAAAGACGTAGATCTCGTCGCCTTCGAACAGCTGATCCATGGGTTCGGGCGCGAACAGCCGCTTGCCCCGGCGCACCCCCACCACAATGGCCCGCAGGGTCGAGAACAGCTCGCTCAACTGCCGCAGGGGGGTTTTCAGCACCGGACAATCCGCATCCAGCGCAATCCCGATAAGCTGCGCCCGCCCGTCCATGAATTCGGCGACATCAAAGGTCGCCGGATAGGATATCCGCTTCAGAGCGGCCTGCGACACCTCGCGCTCGGGGCTGATGACCACGTCGATGGGCATGTGCTCGCGCCGGAACAGGCTGCCGTATTGCGGCTCCAGATAGGTCTGTTCGCGCAGGCGGGCAATCTTGCGGGTGACACCAAAGACCGAATGCGCCACCTGGCAGGTGACCATGTTCACCTCGTCCGAATGGGTGGCGGCGATCAGCATGTCGGCATCTTCGGCACCCGCGGCCTCCAGGACATGGGGGTGGCTGGCAAAGCCGGTGACACCCATCACATCCAGCGCATCGGTGGCGCGGCGCACCAGCACGGGGTTGTTGTCCACAATGGTGATTTCATTGGCTTCCCCGGACAGATGGCGCGCAATCTGCCACCCCACCTGTCCGGCACCGCAGACGATGACCTTCATCTTCGCCGAACTCCTCTTGTTCACTGCGGCGCCCTGTCAGTCTTGCCATAGCATTCCGGCGCCTGCGGGGAAACCGGCCTTCAGCGGCGCAGGGTCATCACCGGGGACTGGCCGGCGTAGAAGATGGCAATGCCCTCACGCCCGATATCGAAGCGGGTGATCTGGTCCAGCGCGTCCAGGAACCGCCGCTCCAGCGCCTGCAGGGACGCGGGGCAGGCCATGCGCGTGCTGGCCATCTGGCCAAAGCGCAGCCCCGCGCGATCCGCCGCTACATCGCCCAGATAGAGGTTGCATGCCCCCCGCCCCGACACCCGGCCATCGATGAACCGCATGGTCAGCTCCGGCATCTCGGCCTGGCCGGGGTCGATGGCGATACCAAAGAGGCTGATCACGTGCCATTCCGCCCCCCGCAGCAGCATCAGCGGATCACCGCCGCAGCCGGGCAGGATATCCGCCCCCCGGTCCAGCCCCACAATGACCGGAAAGGGCATGCCGCTGACCCGGTCATGGCACAGCCCCTCGGACAGGGTAACGCCCAGGCCCTGGCCATCCAGCTCCAGCCGCCCAGCCACCGCAACGACCGGCGGCCGCGCCACCGTGGTTTCGGCATCATCGCCCGCCATGCGCAGGCTCATCGCGTCTTCGGTGATCCGCAGCACCCATTCCCCCTGCTGCCCGGCGGCATCAAAGGGAAACAGGATCGGCGGCAGCGCGGGACGGCATTCGCCCAGATCCGCGCCGCTCAGCGTGATCTTGAGCATGTTGCCATGCAGCCAGGCATCAGAGTCATTGGCCCCGAACCAGCCGCGCGGGCCCTCTTCCAGCCGCGGCAGCACATAGGTCATGCCGTCATGGCGCACCCGCAGCGCATCGGCGCCAAGGGCCAGGAAATCCGCCGGGCCGGCCGTGCAGCGCAGCGGCTGGCTGAAGCTGGTGGCCGACAGGGCGCCGGCCTGAAGCGGCTCCAGGGTCAGCGAGCGGGTTTCGGGCAGGGTCACGGCGCGGGTGGCGGCGATCACCTGTGCATTGCTGACGATCCCGGCGCGCAGTTGCGCCACCGGGCCGGGGACGTCCTCCAGCACGGTATGCAAGGCGCTTTCATCCGGCGGCAGGGGCAGGAAACGGCTGCGCAGCAATTCGCCTTCGGCATTGCGCAGCTCGAACAGCGCCTCGGTCCCCGGGGGGAGCCTGTCCAGATCCGGCCAGGACAGCGAGAGTGTCAGATCGCGCGCGGCGGCCGGGACGGCGGCAAGCGTCAGGGCCAGCAACATCAGGGCGTGACGGCGCATTGCGGAATTCCTCGGTGCAGTCCGCGCGCGCCCCCGGGCGGTGAACAGGCGGTTATCAGGCGCGCTCGACGTATTCAAAGGTTTCGGTATTGACCACCACCGCTTCATCCACACCGACGAAGGGCGGCACAGTGACCCGCACGCCATTGTCCAGGACGGCGGGCTTGTAGCTGTTGGCGGCGGTCTGTCCCTTCACTACCGGTTCGGTGTCGGCCACGGTGCAGGTGACCTTTTGCGGCAATGTGACATTCAGCGCCTCCTCACCATAATATTCGATGGTGACCATCATCCCGTCCTGCAGGAAGGGACGGCGTTCGCCAAGGATATCGGCAGGCAGTTCCAGTTGTTCGAAGCTTTCCATATCCATGAAGACCAGCATATCATCGTTTTCGTAAAGAAACTGCTGATCCCTTTGCTCCAGCCGGACGCGTTCGACCTTGTCCTCGGAGCGGAAGCGTTCGTTCAGCTTGCGCCCGTCGCGCAGATTCTTCATTTCCACCTGGGCGAAGGCGCCGCCCTTGCCCGGCTTCACATGATTGACCTTGACCGCCACCCACAGGCCCTGGTCATGCTCAAGCACGTTCCCGGGACGGATTTCGTTTCCGTTGATTTTCGGCATTTCTCACCCTGGCGTGGCTTGTGATATAATTGCCTGCCCCTATATCTGGGGCCGTGGCATGACGCAAGATCAGGATCGTGCTCCGCAGCCATGCGCCGGACGCATGGGTGGTATGCGTCACTGCCGTAGCGAATCGCACTGCCAAAGGCGTAGAGACGTCGGACGGTAAATTGCAAGTGCAAGAACAAGAAAAAAGGACCAGGATGATGTTCGACACCACGGATGGCACGGCATTCAATCACGAGCAGGGCGCCCGTGCACGGAAACTGTTCGCTGCCGTGGTGCTGGCTGCTCTGGATGATGCCATCGCCGATGACAAGAAATACGGCAATGGCCCTGAACAGATCGCCCGTTGGGCGCGGTCCCGTGACGGGCGTGAGGTTCTGTCCTGCGCCGGGATCGACCCGAACGAACGGGTGGTGAAGGGGCTGATGGAATTTGTGGGCCGCGGCGTGCGGACCTCGGTCGCGCTGTCGCGCGAGGAAAGCGAACGCCGCAACCAAGCGGCGGCCGAAGCGCAGGCCGCCTGACGCCAGCATCAGCGCGAAGCTGCGAAAACCCCGCGCCCGGTCTGGGCGCGGGGTTTCGCTTTCTGCCGCGGGCGGGATCGCATGTCCTGCCCCGGGTGCAGGCGCAGTGCTACATCTGCAGGCCCGAGGCCGTCCACAACTGACGGATCGAATGATCTCCGGCGCGGCCAAGCCGTGCCCATACGGCCGCAAAGGCCACCCCGTCCCCGCTGCGCGCGCAGATCGCCACATCCCGGGCCACGCGCGCCAGGGTTGTCAGGCCGATCTCGGATGCCGCATCCGACAGCGCCTGGGCCTGCTTGGCCATGGTGGCGGCGCTGCCGTGGTGATACACCTCCTGGAGATGCGTCAGATCCTGGGCGATCGCGCCCACCCGCTCCATCAGATAGGATTCGGCATCGCGCAGGCCGTGCATGCGGCACAGCGTGGCAATGCGCCGTCTGTCCACCAGGATCGTTTCAATCGCATCGAATGGAAGCACCATCATCGAAGCACCCGCCCATAGTTCATTTCACCCATGGGCAGGATGCAACGCCGGCGCTAACAAATCCTTGCGGTTGTGCCGGGTCTGACGGCTTTTTCCGCCTCTGGGTAAATGCGGGCTGAACAGATCACTTCGGCGGGCCGGGGCGGTCCACATATTCCGGCATCATCGAGGAATGATGTTCGATGATGCGCCAGTCATCGCCTTCGGCGCGATAGACGAAGGTGTAGCGGCACAGGACTTGCACCAGGCCCTCCTCGGTGGTCAGGTCGAAGTCGTAGACCCCGGAATTGATGGCCAGATCGCCGAAGATGCGGATATTCTGCTGGTGGATGGTGCCATGGGGGCGCTTCTTCAGGAACTGGGTGAAATACTCTTCGATCTCGGCCGGAGAGCGGCGCACCTTGTTCGACACCGTGGGCAACAGCACCGCATCGGGGGCGTAAAGCGCCGCCACGGTCTTTGGATCGCCGGTCTGCAGGGCAGCGTTCCAGCGGTCGAACAGTTGGGCAATGGTGGTTTCGGTGGTCATGCGACGGCTCCCCGGTTGATGCAGGCTGAAAAAACCGCTCTCGCTTTTGCAAGGTGCCGCGCCTTGCACAAGCATTTTTCGCCTGGCGCAGGATGCGCGCGGGGTCACATCGAAGTCAACAGGATCGGAGGAAGCCGGAAAGGGCAGCGCGCATTGCCGATGGGGCAATGCGCGCAGCATGTGCTCAGGTCTGTCCGGGAAACCACCCGGGGCCGCCCGAAGGCCGTGCCGCCGACCTCGGATCAGAGGCCGAAACGGTCCCGGAACACATGGAACGGGATCTGGTCACGGGTCAGGCCCATGCGCGACAGTTCGTCATCGCTCAGCCGGTTCAGGGCCCGGATCTGGTCGGTGCGGGCGCGCCGCTCCAGGTAGGCACCAAAGCCATTGGCCAGCCCGGCAAAGAAATCAGCGACAGCAGAGCCTTCTGCGCGGTTGCGGTGGTCGGTCGAAATAAAAGCCATGGGAACGCCTCATGTTTGTGTGTCGTCCCCTCCCTGCCATTCAAGTTAGGGCATGAGTGCTGACATTTCCATTGCCAATGCTGCAAGGCAGCATTGCACCTGCAGCAATGGTATACCAGATACCGGGCACCACGGCAGCGCCCGGGGCGATCAGGCAAACACGCCCTGCACCGCCCAGCCCCCCACCTGCGGGGTGCGGAACAGCCACAGGCGCGGGCCTTCGCGGGTCTGCACCACCCAATAGTCGCGCAATCCGCTGCGCCAGGCGGGATCGTCCAGCCACCATTCCGGGGTGATCCGTTCCGGCCCCTCCGCCTGCAGCACCTGCAGCCGCTGGCGCCGCCAGGTGAAGCGGCGGGGCGGGTCGCGGCTGTCGCGCGCGGCCAGCGGTTCGGGCGGGAAGATCAGCAGCGGGCGCGGCGGGGCGGCGGGCCAGTCCGCCACCGGGTCGGCATGGGCGGCCGAGGCGGTGACAAAGCTGCGTTCGGGGATGTGGCTGTCGGCGGGCAGGAAGCGGGTCAGCCGTTCGAACCCCACGCGATTGCCCAGCCGGGTCAGCAGGTCGGACAGGTCATCGGCCTGCATCTGGCCGCCGGTGGTGATCTGGGCGGCGGCCAGCGGCTCGGTCACGGGGGCGCTCAGCCGCAGCGCATCGATGCCGAAACCCGCGTCCACATCCTCTAGCGCGCGGTCGAACAGCCGGGCCATGGCCGTGGCGTCGCGCATGGGGCGGGCCAGGCCGATCTGGGCCTCGGCGCGGCTGCCATCGGCGCGCAGCAGGTCCAGCCGCAGGCGGCGCGCGCCCAGTTCGGCGGCCTGCAGATGGGTGCAGAGCCGCTCCAGCAGGCGCAGCAGCGCGGCGTCGATGTCCCCGCGCAGGCCGATCGGGTCCGGGAAGCTGAGGCGGACGGCAGGCAGCGGCGCCTCGTCGCGCGGGGCGACGGGTTCGGGCACCGCCCCCAGTGCCTGGTCCAGCCGCAGCAGCAGCGCCTGGCCAAAGCGCCGGGCCAGCGTGGCGCGCGGCAGGGCGGTCAGATCGGCGATGCAGCGCAGGCCCAGACGGTCCAGCGCCTCGGCTGTTTCGGGGGCAATCCGCAGGGCGGCGGGCGGCAGAGGCGCCAGCGCTGCCGCCCCCTGCCCCGCCGCGATGATGCGCCCCGGCTGCCGGCCATGCCGGGCCAGCGCCCAGGCCGCGCCGCGCGTGTCGGCGATGGCGCCGCGCGCGGCAAAGCCCATCCGCCCCAGCCGCGCCAGCAGATCGTCCAGCAGCGCCCCCTCGCCCCCCATCAGATGCGCCGATCCGGTGATGTCCAGCACCAGCCCGTCCGGGCCTTCGGTGCCCACCCAGGGGCAATAGCGCCCCGCCCAGCGCCGCAGCGCCGCCTGCGCGCGGGCATCGGCGGCGGGGTCATGGGGGCGGGTGATCAGGTCCGGGCACAGCGCGCGCGCCTCGGCCAGGGCCTGGCCGGGACGCGCGCCGCCGCGCCGCCCGGCGGGGTTGACGCAGACCAGCCGCGCCGCCCCCGCCTGCATCGCCGTCACCGCAAAGGGGCCATCGGGGGCCATGCCCCGCCCCTCGCGGTCCGAGGCGAAGCGCGGCAGCCAGAGCGACAGGATACGCCGGGGGGGCGAGGACATGGGCGAAGGATCCGATCAGGAATGTTCGCTTTACGTTCTAGGCGTCACCCCGCCCTGAGTCGAGTCCCTCAGCCCCGCCCCGCGGCCCGCGCCGCAGCACGCGCCAGCGCGCGGGCCATGACCGCGGCAGCCTCCTCCCAGCGCGGCAGCGCGGCGCCTTCGGCACGGGCGGTGGCGGCCATGGCGGCATGGGTGGCCGGGTCGGTCAGCAGCCGCTCCAGCGCGGTGGCAAAGGCGGCGGGGTCATCGGGCGGGGTCAGGATCCCGGCGCCCGGCGGCAGGGTGTCCGGCACGGCGCCCACGGTGCAGCTGACCACCGGCAGGCCATGGAGCAGCGCCTCGGACAGGACCATGCCATAGCCTTCGTAGCGGGTGGCCAGCGCGAACAGATGCGCCTGCCGCCACAGCCGGTCCAGCGCCGCCGCAGGGATCACGCCGGTGAAAGTGACGCGCGCGTCAAACCCCAGAGCGGCGCGCTGGCGATGCAGCGCGGCCTCGACGCCTCTGTCATGGGTCAGGCCGACGATGGCCGCCTGCCACGGCAGGTCCCGCAGCCGGTCCAGCGCCGCCAGCAGCACATCATGCCCCTTGCGTTCGCAGATAATGCCCACCGACAGGATCAGCGGAGGCGCGGCCTTCGGCACCGGGGTCCCCGGGGGCGTGGGGCGGTCAAAGCCCGGCAGGGCGATGGAAATGTTCTCCGGCGCCACCCCGAACTGTTCGATCAGGATCGCGCGGGTGTGCGGGCTGGGCACCACCACGTGGTCAGCGTGGCGCAGGTTGGCGGTTTCGTGGTCAATCAGCGCGCGGGCCACATCCGGGGGCAACCCCGCCTCCAGCCCCAGCGGATGGTGCAGCATGGCCACCACCGGCAGGTCCAGCGACGCCAGCAGCGCGGTGTCCATCGACCCGAAGACCAGCCCGTCCAGAATCAAGGGCGTCCCCGGTGCCAGCGCGCGCAGCTTTTCGGCCAGCTCTGCCTCGGCCTGCGGCGTGGGATGGGGCCATGAGGGCATCAGCGCCACATGCGCCGTGGGCAGGCCGATCGCGTTGAGGGTCTCCAGCATCCGGCGTTCATAGATATAGCCGCCGGTGCGGGTGTTCAGGTCGCCGGGAATGGCAAAGGCGGCGTGCAGGGTCATCGCAACTGCTCCGGGGCCACGCGGGCCAGCACGCGGCGTTCGACCGCGCCCACCAGCGCATAGCCCGCCGCCGAGCCCAGCGCCACCAGCACCACCGCCGACCACAGCAGATTGTAGTTCGAGGTCGAGGCCGTCAGCGCCATGAGGTTCCCCAGCCCCGTTCCCGTAGCCAGCCATTCGGCCACCGTCACCGCCAGCACTGCCGCCGGGACCGACATGCGCGCGGCGGCAAAGAAGGCGGGCAGCATGGCTGGCAGGCGCGCATGGATTAGGCGCGTCAGGCGCCCCGCGCCATAGGTGGCCATCACGTCCAGCACCTGCCCCGGCGCCTGCCGCAACCCCTGCAAACAGGCCACCAGCGCCGGAAAGAAGATCATCACCGCCACGATGGTGATGGTCCCCGCCGCCCCCCGCCCGAGTGCGAGCACGATCAGCGGCGCCGTGGTCACGATGGGGACCGAGCGCAGCGCCACCGCCACCGGCAGCACCGCGCCCGCCAGCCCCGGCGCCAGCACCAGCACCATGGCCAGCACTGCCCCCAGCCCCAGCCCGGCCAGATAGCCCGGCAGCACATAGGTCAGGGTCTGGGCGCTGGCCTCCCACAGGATCGCGCGGTTCTCGGCCGCCGTCGGCGCGCTGACCAGAAAGGCCCACAGATCATCCGGGCGCTTGGCGAAGAAACGGCTCAGACCGAACGCCTCCATCACCCCCCACCACAGCGCCAGCATCAGCACCAGCGTCAGCGCCGCCACCCCTGCGCCGCGCAACGCCCGCCCCGCGCGCCCCGACAGGGCGGTGGCGGGCGGCGGGGCCAGCAGCACCTCGGGGCGCGCAGGGGCCAGGGCGCGCGCCACCCAGCCCAGCGCGCCATAGGCCAGCATGGCCACCACCGCCGCCACCGTGGCCAGCGCCCATGTGGCCTCCACGTCCAGCCCGCGCATGGCGCGGAGCGCCAGCACGCCCATGCCGCGCTCGGCGCCCGTGAACTCGCCCACCATGGCGCCAAGGAATGCCGCCGGGGCCGCGATCTGCAACCCCGCCAGCAGATAGGGCAGCGCCGCCATCACCCGCACCTGCACGAACGCCGTCCAGGCCCCGCGCCCGTAGACGCGCATCAGGTCGAACCAACTGGCCGGGGCCGCGCGCAGGCCCACCATCAGCGGGATGAAGGTGGTGTAATAGACCGCCAGCGCGGCCAGCGTGATCTGTGGCCCCGGCCCGGGGCCGTAAAGCACCCGCAGGATCGGCCCGGTGGCCACCAGCGGCAGGCAGAAGACCACCAGCGCAAACCCCGCCACCACCGGCTGGCTGCGCGGGATCAGGACCACCACCAGCGCCAGAGCCACCGCCGCCAGGTTCCCGGCCACAAAGCCGAGGGCGGCGTTTTCCAGCGTGATCGCCAGCGCACGGCCCATCAGCCCGCTGTTGGCCTGCAGGTAGCGCGCCACATCCACCGGCCCGGCCAGCAGATAACTGCCCGCCAGCCCGCGCGCCGCCAGTTCCCACAGCACCAGTGCCGCCAAGGCGCCGCCCACCGCCTGCGCCCCTTCGCGCGACAGGCGCGGCAACCGCACGGCCAGTGTGACCGCGCCCGCCATGGCCCTACTGCGCGGCATGTCGCCCCGAGCCCGGATCATCCGCCCAGCCCTGCGACAGGGCGGCGGTGACCTCGGCCATCAGGGTGCGGCCCTCGGCACTGTCCAGCGCCAGAAGATCAGGGACGCGCAGATCTGCCACCACCTGTGCCGGACGGGATGAGAACACCACCACCCGGTCGGCCAGCGCCACCGCCTCGCGCACGGAATGGGTGACCAGCAGCGCCGTGGTGCCCTGCGCCTGCCAGAGCGCGGGCAGGTCCGTGTTCAGCCGCGCGCGGGTCAATTCGTCCACCGCGCCAAAGGGCTCATCCAGCAGCAGCACGCGCGGCTGCGTGACCAGACAGCGCGCAATGGCCGCGCGCTGGCGCATCCCGCCCGAGAGTTCCGCCGGGCGGGCGTTTTCAAAGCCTGCCAGCCCCACCCGCGCGATCATCGCATCCACCGCCGCCAGATCCACCGGCTTGCGCGCCAGTTTCAGCGCCAGCGCCACATTGCCGCGCACCGACCGCCACGGCAGGAGCGAGGCATCCTGAAACGCCATGGCCAGCGCGCCTTCGCCCTGAAGGTCGGCAGGCGCAGCACCGTCCAGCGTGACGGTGCCCGCGCTCGGCGCCTCCAGCCCTGCGACCATGCGCAGCACGGTGGACTTGCCGCAGCCCGAGGGGCCCACAAGCGCCGTCAGTTCCCCCGCGGCAAAGGTCAGGTCCAGCGGCGCCACCGCCTCGACCGCCGCCGGGCCGGTGCCGAAGGTCTTGGCCAGCGCCGCGCAGGTGATCGCGGGGCCGCGCCCTGCGCGTTGGTCAGCCATGCACCTCTTCCAGAATCGAGCGGTCCCACAGATCGGCGCTGACCGGCATCCCCAGCAGGTCCAGCGTCTCGATGTTCTGCGCTACGGTCTCATCCGTCCACCAGCCGAAGCCGTGTTCATCGGTCAGGTCCGAGAACATCAGCGGCACCTGGCGGCGGGCCTGTTCAAGCTGGGTGTCGCGGTCCAGCCCGGCGTCCGGAAAGCGCGCGAGCGTCAGATCGGTGGCGGCCTCCAGGTCGCGGCGGTATTCCTCCCAGCCCTGCACCTCACCTGCGATCAGCGCCACCAGATCGGCGCGGCGGTTGGCGATGGAGTCCTCGGTGGCGATGTAGGTCTGCGAATGCAGCGTATAGCCGAAATCGGCCATCAGCATGACCGTCGGATCAATCCCGCGCACATACATGGACACCGGAATGTCGGTGGACCAGGTCAGCAGGCAATCCACCTCTCCGGCGATCAGGGGGGCGGCGTCATATTGCGTGGGGATGATGGTGATGGCGTCGAAATCCACGTCATTGAGCGTGGCCAGCGTGCGCAACACGGGCGTGTTGGCGGTGGCCATGCCGATGCGCTTGCCCTCCAGATCGGCGGGGCTGTTCACGGGGTTGTCGGGGAGCGAGGTGATGGCGAAGGGGTTGTTCTGCATCGCCACGGCGATGATCTTGAAGGGCGCCCCCTGCTGGACGGCGGCGGCGGTATAATCGGCCGCCGAAATCCCCACCAGCGCGGTGCCCGAGACCACCGGCGGCTCCACCGGCGCGTTCGGCCCGCCGCTGTCCAGCCGCACGTTCAGGCCCCGGTCCGCCCAGAAGCCACGTTCATCGGCGATATAGCTGCCCGCAAACTGCACCGAATGCAGCCAGGACAGCTGCAGCGCCACATCGGTCTGCGCGAAGGCCGCCCGCGGCCCCATGCCCAGCGTCCAGGCGCCCAGCCCGGACAGCCCCATGCCCATCAGGTGCCGGCGCGAGATCTGAAACCGTGTCATTGTCATTCTCCCTGTTGTCGCGTTCGTCGCTGTTCAACCTAGTGTCAGGCGCGGCCCCCGCAAGTTGCCGGGCGTGCCCCCCGCTTGCGGCAGGGGTCCGGCGTCCGGTGCTGCCGCCGTGCGCCGGTTCAGGCGCCGCCATCGCGCGCACGCGTCCAGCGAAACAGCCAGACCGGCGCCACCAGCGCGCCGCTGTCGCGTCGGCGCAGACGCAGGCGCAACTCGGCCAGGTCCACGCCGTCGTCCGGGGTGAGCACGAAACTGGCGCGCAGGGTGCCGCGTTCGGGGGTCAGCACATAAAGCGCCTGCCCGTCGATCTTCGCGCCCGGGTCCGCGTCGATGTCCAGGCGCAGCGCTGCCGGGTCCGGGGCCTCTGCCCCCGCAACGGCCGGGAAATCGATCACGAACAGCCGCCCCGCCCGGTTCACCGGCTCCACCCCCGAGGCGCTGCGCAACGGCAGCAGCGGCAGGTCCTGCGCGCCCCGCGGCAAGGCCTGCGGCCCCGGCGGCTGCCAGCGCAGGCGATAGTCGAAGCGATGCGCATGCCCCGGCTGCAACGCGGCGGCGGGGCGCCAGAAGGCCACGATATTATCGGCATATTCGTCGATTGTGGGGATCTCCAGCAGCATCACCGCGCCGGGGCCCCAGTCGCCCAGGGGTTCGACCATGGCCGAGGGGCGGCGATCATAGGCGCCCTCGGCATCGCGGAACCGCTCAAAGCGATCGGACGATTGCAGCAGGCCGAAGCGGCGCGGCCCCTCATCGACAAAGGCGGACATCTGAAGCTGCGCGGGATTGGCAAGGGGCCGCCAGAGGCGCTCTCCGGCGCCATTGTCGATGACCAGCACATCGCTGTCATGCACGGCGGGGCGGAAATCATCGATGAAACCGGGGCCAAGGTCCGAATGCTGGAACATCGAGGTCAGCGGCGCGATGCCCGCATCCGCCAGAGCCTCACGCGCGAAGAGGTGGAGCGAGAGGTCCATCACCGTATCCGGCGCGCCTTCGCGGCCCGGGCGCAGATCGCAGATCAGCGCGGCGGCGGCGCGCGGGCTGTCGATCAGGCAGCCCAGTTGCACCGACGCCGCATCGGCGCCAAAAATGGTGATATGGCGGGTGACGGGGAATTCCTCGGGGGCCGGGCCGCCGGTGCCCAGCGCCAGCGCGCGGGCCGAAAGCCCGTATGCCGTGTCGCGCGCAAGTGCGCGGAAGTAGCTGGCGCCCTGAATGACCACGATCTCGTCGCGCTGGTCAGGGGCGTTCATGGGCGCGGTCAGGCGCAGGCCGGAAAAGCCCATGTCGGCGGCGTCCATCCGGGGCGGGCCATCGGGGAAATAGCGGGGCGCGAAGTCGAAAAGCGCGGGGTCGAAAGGGTGCTGCTGTGCCGCGCCGGGCAACTGGACGGCCACCGGGTCCCGGAACAGCCAGCCGGGGGGCAGCAGATCAGCCTGGAACGGGCCGCCCAGCGGGATCTGCGCGGCCCCGCCCGCGCGCGGCCGGACGGCGCGGTAGCTGTCATAGGTCAGCGCATCAAAAGGCGGCTGCAACAGGTTCTCTGGCGGCGCATGTGGGGTTTCGGCCAACCGCCGGGCGGTGGCGATCATGGCATCCGGGCTGCCCGCCGCGCCGATGTCCTGCGCCGGGGCCGGTCCGGGCCGAAGCCCCAGCGCCGCCACGGCACTGGCCAGAAACGCCCGCCGTCTCATGCCGCGCTGCGCCCGGGCTGCGGCGACGGGGTGGCGCGCCGGGCGACGGCATCGCGCAGCACGACCATCCGGTAGCCCATGATCCCGGCACGATGCGCCTGGGTCAGGGCATTGCCGCCGATCATGTTGGCAAAGAGCGGCACCCGCCCAAGCCCCAGCGCATCGGCCAGCGGCCCGGCCAGCCGCAGCGCCCGGTCCCGCCAGCGGTCCAGCCGCAGCAGCGGGCTGAGGTCGCGCTGTTCGACGGGGTCGAACGCTTGCGCGCGGGCCTCGGCGATCAGCCCCGCCGCAGGCGAGACATGCCCCAGCCGCCAGCCCCGGCGGAAGGCCGCAACCAGCCCCTGCCCGCGCGGGTCCAGCCGCTCAGGGTCCGTGGCCAGCATGTCATCGACAATGATCAGCACACCCCCTGGGCGCAGATGAGCGCGGGCCGCGCGCAGGAAGCCCGCGGCGCTGTCGGTGTGGACATGGCTTTCAATGGCGATGACCAGATCGGCACGCGGCAGCAACGGCGGGCAGGTGAAATCCGACTGCACCACCTGGACCTGCCGCTCCAGCCCGCGCGCCCGGGCAAAGCCGCGGGCAAGGCGCACCTGCTCGGCGCTCAGCGTGACGCCGGTCAGATGCGCCCCGGGCCAGCGCCGGGCCAGATGCAGCAACGTGCCCCCGACCCCGCAGCCCAGATCACAGACCTGCGCGGGAAGGCGGCCAAGGGCGGCCTCGGCAGCCGTGGCGACCAGAGTGTTGACATGCGCGCTTGCCGCCTCCACGCCTGCCAGACCCTCGGCCCAAAGCGGTCGATGGATCGCCAGCGCCGCGCCGCTGCCGCCGATGGCCAGGAACCGCCGGGTGCTGGCGTCATAATACGCGGCCACGGCATTGGTGCCGGGACGCGGAGCATCGAACCAGCGGATCAGCCAGGGCGCGGCCAGCAACGGGCCAACGACCGGCACCACCACGGTCGCCGCCAGAAGCGCGGCACCGGCGCCTCCGCCCAACATCATCTGTGGCGCCGTTACGGCAAGGGCGATGACGCCGCCCGCGATGGCCTCAGGGCGGCCGGGTGCAGCGGTGGCCGAGGCGGCGCTCCCGGCGGGCTGCCAGCCGCTGTCGCGCCCGGCGGCGACGGCCAGCACGAACCCCGTGCGCCGGATCATGGCCAGCGGCGCAAACAGCGTGGTCTGGGCCAGTTCGCCCCAGAGCGCGCGGCGCAGCGTGGCCCGGCGCGAAGGCGTCATCCGCCCCTGTCGCCAGCGCGCCAGCCCGGCCAGTTTCGGCACCATCAGCAGCGCCAGCGTTGCCCCCAGCGGTGCCAGCGCGGCCCAGGTCGCATGCACAGCACCGGAGCCAAGCATCACCACCAGCATCAGCCAGATCGGCGCCGAGAGGTAACTCTGGATCCCCGCCAGCAGGTGCAGGCGGCTGGCCGGATGCAGCCCGCGCGCACCGATCAGGCGCAGGTGCTGCAGGTTCCCCTGCGCCCAGCGCCGGTCCCGGCGGTGATGGGCCTGCACGCTCTCGGGGCTGTCCTCGAAGCTGCCGCGGGCCTCGGGATCGATCACCACCTTCCAGCCCGCCCGGCGCAGGGCGGCGGCTTCGATGAAATCATGGCTGAGGATCACCCCCCCCATCGGCGCGCGCCCCGGCAGCGCGGGCAGCGGCGTGACTTCGGCAAAGGCTCGGGTGCGGATCAGCGCGTTATGGCCCCAGTAATTGCCCGCGTCACCGCTGAGCCGCGCCAGCCCATGGGCAAAGCCCGCCCCGCACAGCCGCGCCGAAAGCCGCTGCATGCCCGCCAGGCGGCTTTGGCCCGGACGCAGCCGGATGGCGCATTGGATCAGCCCCAGGTCCGGTTCCGCGGCCATGCGCGCGCGCAACCCCGCCAGCCGTTCGGCGCTGAAACCGCTGTCGGCATCCAGCACCAGCATCGAGTCATAATCCGCGCCATGCGCGGCGATCCAGTCCTGCAGATTGCCCGGCTTGCGCCCCTCTGGCTCGGCCCGGTTGCGGTAGCGCACGCCCAGGGGCGCAAAGACCCGGGCTTCGGCGGCGCGGGCCTGCGGCGATGCGGTGTCCGAGAGGATGAAGATATCGCACACCCCCTGCAGCCCCGCCCGGCGCAGGCCGCGCCGAAACACGGCGATGCGCGCAGCAATCGGGTCAGGGTCCTCGCCGCAGACCAGCCAGAGGACCGCGGTGCGCGCCCGCGCGGGGGCCGCCCGCGGCGATGGCGATGCAGGCACACCGCCACGCCCCATCAGCGCCGTGATCGCCGCTCCGGCCAGCCAGAAGGCGTTGAACGCAAACAGCGCCAGCACCACGCCCGCCAGCCAGGGGTTGGTGGCCGGCAGGTCCACCCCCAGCCACAACAGCGACACCAGCGCCCCCGTCACCGCGCCCGCCAGCCAGAGTTGACGGCAGCGCGCGGGCGTCAGGGTCATGGGGGCGCGGGGACGGTCCATGGATCAGCGCCCGACCGGCGGCCAGATGCGGGAAAACACGCCATCGCGCTTGAGCGCATGCTGCACCGCCGCCCCCACATGCGCCAGGATCAGCGCGATGAGCACGAACCGCCCCGTGCTGTGGATCGCCTGCGCCGTTTCCGCCAGCGAGTCCGAGCGCGGCACCATCGCGGGCACCCCCAGCGCATCGAGCATCTCCACCGGGAACCCCCCGGCGCGGACCCGGATATAGCCGCTGACGGTCATCACCAGCAGCATGGCATAAAGCCCCCAATGCGCCAGCTTCGCCACCGCCTGCTGCCAGCCCGGCATGGTTGCAGGCATCGGCGGCGCGGGGGTGGCCACCCGCCACAGGATGCGCAGCACCACCAGAAGGAAGATGATCACGCCGCCATTCTTGTGCAGGATGAACAGCAGATCCTGGGTCGCGCGCTCCAGCCCCTCGCGCTGCATCACATTGGCGATGGGGATCGTGCCGATGATCAGAATGGCGACAAGCCAGTGCAGAAAGCGCACGGGCACGGCGTAGCGCACAACCGGCGGGCGACCGGCGTCCGGGGTCTGATGGGTCATGGCATACCTCCTGATGCTGCCGCGCTTCCGGGGCGCGCAGAGGCGCCTTGCGCATGGTTGCCCCAACAAACTCGCACGCCAGCGGGGTCGTTGCACGAATTTTATGGTAATTAGTGCGGACAGGGCGCAGGCAACTTGTAAGGGCGGTGATTTGCCGGGTGGGCTTTCACCACTTCGTGACCGCGCCAGGTTGATCCGCGCGTCACGGAACTAGTTACATTCGATGACCATGACCCGAAACACCACCCTTACGGCATATACCGGGCCCCTGCGCGGGCCGCAGCACCACGGGCTGCTTGCACTGGCGGTGCTGACCCCGCTGGCCTGCGCGGCCAGTGCCGGGCTGGCGCTGGCGGGCGACGCCGTGCAGGCTGCGCTGCCCGCCGCCGTGACCCTGGCGCTGTGCGTCGCGGGGGGCGCGCTGATCCTGCGCGGTCTGGGGTCCGAGAGCTACCCCCATGACCGTCTGGGCCTGTGCAACATGATCACCATGACCCGCGGCGCCGGGATTGCGGTGCTGGCCGGGCTGGTGGCGGCACCGCAGGCGCTGGCGGCCGGGGGCGCATTCGGCTGGGCGGTGCTGGCGCTGGCGGTGATCGTGCTGGCGCTGGACGGGCTGGACGGGTGGCTGGCGCGGCGCTCGGGGCTGCGCTCGCGCTTCGGGGCGCGGTTCGATGTGGAATCCGATGTGATCTTTGCCATCGTCATGGCGGCGCTGGCCTCGCAGGCGGACAAGGTCGGCGCCTGGTTCCTGCTGCTGGGGCTGTTGCGCCCCGCGTTCCTGCTGGCGGGCGCGGTCTGGCCCGTGCTGCGCGCGCCCCTGCCGGACCGGCGCTGGCGCAAGGTCATGGCAGCCTTGCAGATGAGCGTGCAGGTCGCCCTGCTGGCGCCGCTGGTGGCCCCGCCCTTGTCCTCGGGACTGGGCGCTGGCATCCTCTTGGCCATGCTGATGTCCTTTGCAATCGATATCCGCTGGCTGATCCTGCGCGGGCGCGCGGTGCCACGGTTTGCGGCGCCGTGATGGCGGCACAGGGCCTGCTGCGCCTGCTGACGGCGGCGGCGATCTTCTATCTGATCCTGATCCAGCCCAACCACCCGGCAGCCATGACCTGGGGCGCACTGGGCATGTTCCCGCTGGAGCTTCCGGCGCTGCTGGCGGCGCTGATCCTGGCCGGGCCGGGCCCGGCAGGGCTGGCGCTGCGCGCGGCGCTGACCGGGGTGCTGCTGGGGGTCGCATTGCTGAAACTGGCGGATTTCGGCACTTTCATCGCCTTCAACCGCGGCTTCAACATCGTGGTGGATTACAACCTGATCCCCGCCGCATGGGAGCTTGCCCGCGGCAGTTTCGGCACCATGCAGGCGGTTCTGGCCGTGGCGCTGGCGGGGCTGGTGCTGGTGGTGAGTGCGGCGGCGCTGTGGTGGGCCGGAGGGGTGTGGGCCGCCCTGGGCCGGGAGCGCGGGCGGTGGGGCGCGGCGGTGCTGCTGGTCCCCGCCCTGGCCCTGGCCCTGGCCGAGATCGGCCAGGCCCGGCGCGCCTGGACCCTGCCCGCCCCGGTGGCGCAGGCCCTCCCCGGCGCGGCCTTCACCGCCCGCGTGGCCTGGGAGCGCGCCTTGCAGGTCCGGGACACCCGCGCCGATCTGGCCGCCTTTCGCCGTGCCGCACGGCAGGATCCCATGACCGACGCCGGGCCGCTGTTCGATCTGGCCAGGGACCGTGACATCATCCTGATCTATGTCGAAAGCTACGGTCGCTCCAGCTTTGAAAACCCGCTCTATATCGACACGCATACCGGCACCCTGCGCGACATTCAGGCGGATCTGGCCGGGCGCGGGCTGGCCATGCGCGCCGGCTGGGCACGGGCACCGATGGTGGGGGGGCAAAGCTGGCTGGCGCATGGGTCGGTGGCCTCGGGGATGTGGCTGGACACGCAGGGGCGTTACCGCGCGCTGCTGGCCAGCCCCCGCCGCACCCTGTTCCATTTTGCCCGGGAGGCGGGCCTGCGCACAGTGGCGATCAAACCCGCCCATGTCTTTCCCTGGCCCGAAGGCGCCTTCTTCGGCTTCGATGCCATCTATAACGCCCCTGACCTGGGCTATGCGGGCGCGCCGTTCAACTGGGTGACCATGCCGGACCAGTTCACCCTGCATGCGCTGGACCGGTTGGAGCGCAGCGCCCCGCAGGGCAGCCGCGCGCCCCTGCTGGCGCAGGTGGCGCTGGTATCCTCGCACGCGCCGTTCCTGCCGGTGCCGCCGGTGATCGACTGGGACAAGATCGGCGATGGCACGGTCTTCAACCAATGGGCCAGCACCGGCGACCCGCCCGAGGTCGTCTGGCGTGACCATGACCGCGTGCGTGAGAAATTCCGCCTGGCGGTGGATTACAGCCTGCAGACGCTGGGCGCCTGGGCCGCGCGCCATGCCGATGATCCGCCGCTGATCATCGCCCTGGGCGACCATGAGCCCGCGCGCTTCATCTCGGGGGTGGATGGCTATGACGTGCCGGTGCATGTGATCGGCCCGCCGGAACTGGTCGCGCGGTTCGAGGCGCTGGGCTGGACCGAAGGCATGATCCCCGACCCCGCCACCCCGACCCTGCCCATGGATGACCTGCGCGACGCGCTGCTGCGCATCTTCGGCAGCGGCCTGCAATGAGGCGCCGGCGCTGGCAGGGGCTGGCCCGGCTGGCGGTCACGCTGGGGGCGCTGGCCCTGCTGCTTGCCGTTCTGGGCGGGGCCGAGATCACGCAGCACCTGCGCCAGGCGGCGCCGGGATGGGTGGCGCTGGCGGCGGGGCTGCTGGCCGCGCAGATCATCCTGTCAGCCCTGCGCTGGCGGCTGTCGGCCGGGGCGCTGGGGCTGGCAATGACCCGGCGCGCGGCAGTGGGCGAATACTTCCTGTCGGTGCTGGGCAACACGCTTCTGCCCGGGGGCGTGCTGGGCGATATCGGCCGCGCCGCCCGCGCCCGCCACACCGCCGGGCTGGAGGTCGCAGCCCAAAGCGTGGTGATCGAACGCCTGACCGGGCAGGTGTTTCTGGCGCTGGCGGCGGCGCTTGGGCTGGGGGTCTGGCTCTGGCCAGGGCCCGGGGCCTGGGGGGTGGCGCTGGCGGCTGTGGGGGTGCCGGTGGCGGCGCTGTGGTGGCTGCGCCGCGCCACCGGCAGCCGCGCCGGGCTGTGGCGCCGAGCGCTCCGGGCGGCACGGCTGGTCTGGCTGGACCGGCGCGGATGGCGCGCGCAGGCGGGGCTGAGCCTGCTGATCCTGGGGTGCAACATCGGCGGCTTCTGGGCGGCAGCCGCCGCGGCGGGGGTCGTGCTGTCGGCCCCTGACGCGCTGCTGCTGATCCCGCTGACGCTGATGGCGATGCTGCTGCCGGTGTCGGTCAACGGCTGGGGCCTGCGCGAAGGGGTGGCCGCCACGCTCTGGCCGCTGGCGGGGGTCGGCGCGGGGGCGGCGGTGGCGGCCAGCATCCTGTTCGGCCTGGCGGCCGCGCTTGCCTGCCTGCCGGGGCTTTGGGTGCTGGCCCGCTGTCCCCTGACCGCCCCCGCCCCTTGACCGCCCCCGCCCCCTGACCGCCCCCGCCCCCTGACCGCTACCGGCCCCGGCCCGGAAGGCACCTGAGCGCGCCCCGGGGCTTTTCATTCCCGCCCGCGCCTGTATCGTCACGGCGCAATCACGGACGAGGGCAGCATGACCATCGCAGTTATCGGGCGCGGGCCCATCGGATCGGCCGCCGCACGGCATCTGGCGCAGGCGGGCCATGAGGTTTTGCTGATCGGCGCCCCGGAGCCGCAGGACAAACCCGCCCATCAGGGTGTCTTTGCCAGTCATTGGGATGAAGGCCGCATCACCCGCGCGCTGGATGCCGACCGCTACTGGAGCGATGTCAGCCGCGCCTCGATCGCGCGCTATACGCAGATCGAAGCGGAAAGCGGCATCCCCTTCTTTACCGAATCGGGCGCCATGATGGCCGGCCCGGCGGCGGGTGAATTCATGCGCAATGTGGCGGCGGTGCAGGCAGAGGCCGCAATTGCCGCCGAAACCCTGAACGGGGCGGCGCTGGCCGCGCGCTTTCCCTTCTTCGCCTTCCCCGACAGCATCGACACCCGCCATGAGGCGACCGGCGCGGGCCATCTCAACCCCCGCCGCATGGTCGCAGCCCAGGCCCAGGCCGCCCGCCACCACGGGGCCGAACTGGTCGAAGCCACGGTGCGCGCGATTGACCCCGCCCCGCGGGGCGTGACCCTCAGCACCGAAGCGGGCAGCCACCGCGCCGACCGGGTGCTGTTGGCCACCGGCGGCTGGGCCAATGACCTGCTGGCGGACCCCCTGCCGCTGGCGGTCCATGCCCGCACGATCACCTTCTTCGCCCTGGACGCGGCCGAGGCCGCGCGGCTGGCCGCGATGCCCGCGCTGGTCTATCGAACCCCCGCGGGGGATGTCCCCTATGTCCTGCCGCCCATCCGCTATCCGGACGGGCGCACCTATATCAAGATCGGGGGCGACCCGGATGATCGCGTCCTGACCGATACCGAAGCGGTCAGCGACTGGTTCCGCAGCGCCGGATCGGCCGAGGTCGGCGCCTATCAGACCCGCATCCTGACCGAACTGATGCCGGATCTGCGCTTTGAGGCCACCCATACCGAAGCCTGCGTCACTGTCTTCACCGCCCGGGACCGCCCCGTGATCCGACGCCTGGATGAGCGTATGGCCGTGGCCACCGGCGGCTGCGGACGGGCGGCGAAATGCGGCGATGAACTGGGCCGCCTGGCCGCCGAGGCGGTGCTGGGCGCGCGCCTGCCCGGCTAAGCCCCCGGCTGTTCACATAGCGCGCAAATTTCGGGCTTTTCATTTCCGGCGCGCCCCGTATGATTGCGCCCATGGAACGGTCCTTGCATATCGCCCCCGGGGCGGCCGGCCGCACGCAGCGGGCGCGCCCGATCCTGCTTCTTATCTGCCTCTGAGCGTGCCCCAGGGCGCGACCGCTCAGAGGTGACCAGCGCCCGGACATGCACCCCCGATATGCACCTCCATGACAGCCCTTTCAGGGCCAAGGACATCAAGGAACAACGCCATGAGCACCCCATCCCAGGAACAGGACCGCGTCCTGATCTTCGACACCACCCTGCGCGACGGCGAACAATCCCCCGGCGCCACCATGACCCATGCCGAAAAGATGGAGATCGCCCAGCTTCTGGACGAGATGGGCGTCGATATCATCGAAGCCGGGTTTCCCATCGCCTCGGAAGGGGATTTCGAGGCCGTGCGCGAGATCGCCCGCCTGGCCCGGCGCGCCAGCATCTGCGGGCTGGCCCGGGCCCATTTCGCCGATATCGACCGCTGCTGGGAGGCCATCCGCGAGGCCAAGCGCCCCCGCATCCACACCTTCATCGGCACCTCGCCCCTGCACCGTGACATCACCAAGCTGGATCAGGACGGCATGGTGCAGCGCATCCATGACACCGTGACCCACGCCCGCAACCTGTGCGAGGATGTGCAATGGTCCCCCATGGATGCCACCCGGACCGAGCGTGATTACCTGTGCCGCGTGGTGGAAACCGCGATCAAGGCGGGCGCCACCACCATCAACATCCCCGATACCGTGGGCTACACCTACCCCCGCGAATCGGCCGAGATCATCGCCATGCTGCGCGAACGCGTCCCCGGCGCCGATGGGGTGATCTTTGCCACCCATTGCCACAACGATCTGGGCATGGCCACGGCCAACGCCCTGGCGGCGGTGGAAGCGGGCGCGCGCCAGATCGAATGCACCGTCAACGGGCTGGGTGAGCGGGCGGGCAACACCGCGCTGGAGGAAGTGGTGATGGCGCTTAAGGTGCGCAATGACATCCTGCCCTATGCCACGTCGATCGACACGCGCAAGATCATGAACATCTCGCGCCTGGTGTCGGCGGTGTCGGGCTTTCCGGTGCAGTTCAACAAGGCGGTGGTGGGCAAGAACGCCTTTGCCCATGAAAGCGGCATCCATCAGGACGGGATGCTGAAAAACGCCGAGACATTCGAGATCATGCGCCCCGAGGATATCGGCCTGAGCGCCACCAACCTGGTC
Source organism: Rhabdonatronobacter sediminivivens (assembly GCF_013415485.1). GTDB lineage: Bacteria > Pseudomonadota > Alphaproteobacteria > Rhodobacterales > Rhodobacteraceae > Rhabdonatronobacter > Rhabdonatronobacter sediminivivens. The sequence continues at coordinate 81,392 of NZ_JACBXS010000004.1, forward strand.
ATGGGCAAGCATTCAGGCCGCGCGGCGCTGCGCGCCAAGCTGTCGCAACTGGGGTATGAGCTGGCCGACAACCAGTTGAAGGACGTGTTCGTCCGCTTCAAGGCGCTGGCCGACCGCAAGAAGGAAATCTATGACGAGGACCTGATCGCGCTGATCCAGGACAGCGCCGCCAGCGGCGCCGACGACCATCTGCAACTGCGCCGGCTGCGCGTCATCTGCGGCACCGACGGCCCGCAGGAGGCCGAGCTGACCATGACCATCGGCGCGGAGGAGAAATTCGTCGACGCCACCGGCGACGGTCCGGTCGATGCCACCTTCAACGCCATCCGCATGCTGTTCCCGCATGACGCAAACCTGGAACTCTATCAGGTCCATGCCGTGACCGAAGGCACCGACGCACAGGCCACGGTCAGCGTCCGGCTGGAGCACGAGGGCCGGGTCTTCACCGGGCAATCCTCGGACACCGATACGGTTGTGGCCTCGGCCAAGGCCTATATCAACGCGCTCAACCGGCTGGTGCTGGCGCAGGCGCGGGGGAACGCCAGTGCGATGATTCATGCGGGGTGAGGGGTCGAGGCGGGGCGCGGACGCGCCCTGCCCCCTGTGCAACGGGTCTGCCCAACATACACGATACCCGATGGCTGCTTCGAGCCCTGAGCGGTCGCTTCCCGGCGCGGAATCAAGGGCGTCAGCCCGCCGCGCCTCGCCGGGCCGCCCCCCGGCACGGCGACTTGGCTGCCACAACTGCATAGCCTGGAAGTTTTACGGATCTGGCTGCCATAAAGCACGATAGCTCACAGCACGGATCGCCGCACCGCGGCCCGACGCAGCGCGGCTTCGCGCCCAATGACCAACGGCAGAAAGGTCCCGCATAGTTGCCATGGTCGGCTTGGTTCGGTGGGCGTGGCGGTTTTGGGCGCTCAGATCGGCGTCATGAGCCCCCGCCGCCCGCCCGCGCCTGCAAGGGCGCGACCCATGCGCCTGGGGTGGTGCGCGGGGGTGGTGTCACCGCCCGGAAGCCTCAACCGCCTTGTGGAGTGTCGCGGGGCCGTGCGCGCCGACGGCGCCGGGCTCAGGATTCGGCCTGGGCGCAGAACATCTCGTAGACCAGTCCGATCATGCGCGCGGCCTTGGGGTCGGCCAGGGAATAGAAGATCGCCTTGCCTTCACGCCGGCATGAAACGATCCCCTCCAGCCGCAGCCGGGCCAGTTGCTGGCTGACCGCCGCCTGGCGCGAATGCAGAAGCTGCTCCAGCTCTGTCACCGATTTCTCGCCCGCGGACAGGTGACACAGGATCATCAGCCGCCCCTCATGGGCCAGCGCCTTGAGGAAATTCGACGCCGCCTGCGCCTGCGCCGTCATGTCTGCAGGCGACAGCTTGTCGCAATCCTGATCGTCCGAGGGTTCCTCGGTCAGCAGGTCAAGTTCGGTCGCTTCAGTGGCCATGGTCCGTTCCCCATGCAAGTAAGGGCGCTGCCTATGCGCTTTCGGGGCTTTCGCGCCCCTGCCTGCGCCGGATTGGCGCCGCGTGACATATGCATATAACTAGATGCAATTCGCACCGAAAACAAGGGCCGGGTATCGGCCGGACATGGACAAGGCGCCGCAACCCCCCCTGCCCGATCCGGGCCGAAAAGGCAACAGCCGACCCCGCTTGACCCTGACCGCCCCGCGCCGCAATACCGGGGCACAAGCAGCAAGACAGGGCCTTCCATGAAAACCATCGCACAATCGCCCACCGACCCGGAGCTGGCGCAGAACCCCTATCCGTTCTATGACCGGATACGGGCGCTGGGGCCGATCGTGCACTGGGAAGACTATGGCATGCCCTGCGCCACCAGCTTTGCCGCCGTCAATGCCATCCTGCGCGACCGCAGGTTTGGCCGTGAAATCCCCGCCGCTCAGCGCCAGCCCGTGCCGGACCATCTGCGCCCCTTCTACGCGGTCGAGGATCACTCCATGCTGGAGTTGGAGCCCCCGCGCCACACGCGGCTGCGCGGGCTGGTCACGCGGGCCTTCACCTCGCGCCGGATTGCCGCGCTGGAGCCGGAGATCGCTGCCCTGACCCATGAGCTGATCGACCGCTTTCCCGAAGGCCCCTTCGACCTGCTGCCCCATTTCGCCCAACCCATCCCGGTCATCATAATCGCGCGCCTGCTGGGCGTCCCCGAAGAGATGAAGAACGATCTGCTGGCCTGGTCCAACACCATGGTCGCCATGTATATGGCCGGGCGCAACCGGGCGACCGAAGAGGCGGCCGCGGCTGCGGCCACCGCGTTTTCCGATTTCATGCGCAGCTATATCACCGAGCGCCGCGCCCGGCCCGCCGATGACCTGCTGACCCATCTGATCGCCGCCGAGGCCGATGGCGACCGGCTGAGCACCGATGAGCTGATCAGCACCTGCATCCTGCTTCTGAACGCCGGGCATGAGGCCACGGTCCACAGCATCGGCAACGGGGTCAAGACGCTGCTGGAAAACGATTACTGGGCCCAGACCCGCACCCCGGACATGGCCGCGCCGATCACCGAGGAAGTCCTGCGCTACGATCCGCCGCTGCACCTGTTTACCCGTTTCGCCTATGAGGACATCGAGGTCGCAGGCCACCGCTTCGCCCCCGGCGACCAGGTCGCCTGCCTGCTGGCCGCCGCCAATCGTGACCCGGGGCACTGGGACGCGCCGCATGTGTTCGACCCGTTGCGCGTGGCGAAACCGCATCAGGCCTTTGGCGCGGGGCTGCATTTCTGCGTGGGCGCACCGCTGGCCCGGCTGGAACTGACCACCGCCCTGCCGATCCTGGCGCAACGTTGCCCGGAATTGCGCCTGGCCGCCCCGCCGCGCTATGGCGACACCTATCACTTTCACGGGCTGGCCGCGCTGCAGGTCCGGGCGTGAGCGCGCTCAGCCCAGAGGCTCCAGCGGCAGCGCGGTGGTGGATTTGATCTCCTCCATCGACAGCAGCGCGGTCACGTTGTGGATCTTCACCTCGGAGATCAGCGCCTGATAGAAGGCGTCATAGGCGCGGGCATTGGGCACCCGCACCTTCAGGATATAGTCGATATCGCCCGCCAGCCGGTGCGCTTCCAGCACCTCGGGGCGGGCCTGCACGGCGTTGAGGAAGCGTTGCTGCCAGTCGGCCTCATGCTCCGAGGTGCGCACCAGCACGAAGAAACAGGCCTCCAGGCCCAGCGCCTCGGCCTCCAGGATCACGGTCTGGCGCTTGATCACACCGGCCTCGCGCAGCTTGCGGATGCGGTTCCATACCGGTGTCTTGCTGGACCCCACCTTGCGCGCGATCTCATCGAGCGATTGCGCCGCGTCGTCCTGCAACTCGGCCAGGATGCGCCGGTCCAGGTCATCTATCCGCACGGACATGCTTGCCCCCTCTGGTTCCCATGCCCGGATACGGAATTATATCCCATATTGGCAAGACCTTTCGCGCCGCTCCGGAATTTTTTCCCAGGCGCGGCGTTTGTGCGCTTGCCCGCAACCGGTGTTTGGCGTATCTGTCCTGCAAGTTTGATCTGGGTCATGGCGGCGGGGCGGCAGCCCGCTATCACCGCTCACGGCCTGCGCAGGAACATGGCGGGCGCAATCGATGGCCCCAGCAATGGAAAAGACAGCCGAATGACCGAACAGAGCAAGATCGCCCCCGTCGTCAAGGCGCTCCCCGATGCCCAGACCGTCACCGCCGTCACCCATTGGACGGACCGGCTGTTTTCCTTCCGCTGCACCCGCCCGCGCAGCCTGCGCTTCCGCTCGGGCGAATTCGTGATGCTGGGCCTGCTGGGCGACACTGGCAAGCCGCTGTTGCGGGCCTATTCCATCGCCTCCCCCTCCTGGGATGAGGAACTGGAATTCTACTCGATCAAGGTGCCCGACGGCCCCCTGACCTCGCGCCTGCAGCACATCCAGCCCGGCGATGAGATCATCCTGCGCCCCAAACCCGTGGGCACGTTGGTCCATGACGCGCTGTTGCCCGGCAAGCGGCTGTGGCTGTTCGCCACCGGCACCGGCATCGCCCCCTTCGCCAGCCTGTTGCGCGACCCCGAGACATTCGAGAAGTTCGAGCAGGTGATCTTCATGCACACCTGCCGCGAACTGGCCGAGCTGGAATACGGCCGCCAGCTTGTCGAAAGCCTGCCCGAAGACCCGCTGATCGGGGAATTCGTCGGCAACAAGCTGCTCTATTACCCCACCACCACCCAGGACCAGAGCCCCCACATGGGGCGGATCACGGACAACCTGACCTCGGGCAAGGTTTTTGCCGATCTGGGGCTTCCGCCGCTGGACCCGGAGATCGACCGGGGCATGGTCTGCGGCTCGCTGGATTTCAACACCGACATGAAAACCATCCTGGAGGCCGCCGGGCTGCGCGAAGGCGCCAACAGCGAACCGGCGGAATATGTGGTGGAAAAGGCCTTCGTGGGCTGAGCGGCCACCGAAGGGCGCCCAATCCCCGGTTGCCAAGGCCCAGGGCGGCCGTTGGCTGCAGGTGGGTGACACCATCCGAAACTTGCGGTCAATCCAGCGTGCCGGGTCCAACAGGATCTGACCGGCTGCGGCCCTGCCGCGCGTCACTTGATCCTGGCTGCAAATGCCACTGCACTGTTGCAAGATCCGGAGCGATGGGTTACCCCGCTCTCCGAGCGCTGCCTGGTCAACGCCAACCATTCTGCGCCGGTGCACCGGCGCCCCTATGCAGGCCGCGATGACCGATCTTTCCGATACTGTTGCCAACCGCTCGGCGCGCGAATGGCTTTCCGTTCTCGCCAGATACCGTGATCCGTCGACCCGGCGCAGCCTGTTCGAACTTGCGGTGACGCTTGTGCCGTTTCTTGCGCTTTGGGCGCTGGCATGGGCGGCACTGTCCATCAGCCCGTGGCTGGCGCTGGCGGTGGGGGTCCTGAACGGGGGGTTTCTGGTTCGCATCTTCATCATCCAGCATGATTGCGGGCATGGCGCTTTTCTGCGCAACCGCACAGCACAGGACTGGATCGGGCGAATTCTGGGCGTGCTGACGCTGACGCCCTATGCCGTCTGGCGGCGCACCCATGCGATCCACCACGCCCATCACGGCGATCTGGACCATCGTGGCATCGGCGACGTGGTCACCCTGACGGTCGAGGAATACCGCGCCCGCAGCCCCTTTGGCCGGTTCATGTACCGGCTTTACCGCCATCCGCTGGTGCTGTTCGTTCTGGGGCCCAGCTATCTGTTCATCCTGCAGAACCGCTTGCCGCTGGGACTGATGAACCAGGGCTGGCGCTACTGGACATCGGCCATGGGCACCAATGCGATGATCGGCATTGCACTGGGGCTGATCATCTGGTTCGGGGGGTTCTGGCCGGTGCTGGTGATCTTCCTGCCCACCTCGGTGATTGCGGCAACCATCGGGGTCTGGCTGTTCTATGTTCAGCACCAGTTCGAGGAAACCCACTGGTCAAAGGGCGAGGACTGGGATCTGCACGATGCCGCGCTGAAAGGCAGCTCGCATTATGTGTTGCCCCAGCCGCTGCGCTGGCTGTCGGGCAATATCGGCATCCACCATGTGCATCACCTCTACAGCCGCATTCCCTTCTACCGCCTGCCCGAGGTCATTCGCCACCATGCGGAACTGGCCGATGTCCAGCGGCTGACCATCTGTGACAGCCTGCGCACCGTCGGCCTGCATCTTTGGGACGAGGCACAGGGCAAGCTGATTTCCATCGATGAGGCCAAGCAGCGCTACCGCCTCGCCTGACGCCTGGTTTGCATGCGGGCGTGGCGGTCTGCAATGATCAGGGGTTCTGCGCTGGCGGCCACCAACGGCTCCCCGGCGAAAGGCTGGCAGGAGCGCTGCGGTCGGGCAGGCACAAACCTGGTCCTGCCGCTGGCCGCACCGCGGGGCCGGGGGGTCAGCAGGGGCATGGCGCACCCGGGGCCTCAGGGTGGCTGACAACCACCATGACCGCCCGGAATGAGGATGTGATCGGCACGGAGCACCTGCAGCGCGCGACCGTCCGAAAGGGGCTCATGACGTCGATCTGAGCGCCCATAACCGCCACGCCCGCCGAACCAAGCCGACCATGGCAGCTATGCGGGACCTTTCTGCCGTTGGTCATTGGGTGCGAAGCCGCGCTGCGTCGGGCCGCGGTGCGGCGATCCGTGCTGTGAGCTATCGTGCTTTATGGCAGCCAGATCCGCAAAACTTCCAGGCTATGCAGTTGTGGCAGCCAAGTCGCCGTGCCGGGGGGCGGCCCGGCGAGGCGCGGCGGGCTGACGCCCTTGATTCCGCGCCGGGGAGCGACCGCTCCGGGCTCGAACCGGCCATTCAGGCTGCGGACGGGCGCAGCCCAGGGCTGCGCCACGGGTGCGCGCCCTCACCCCGCCCGGTAATTCGGGCTTTCGCGGGTAATCTGCACGTCATGGACATGGCTTTCGCGCAGGCCGGCATTGGTGATGCGGACCAATTCACAGCCGCCGCGCATCTGCGCGATGGTGGCGTTGCCGGTGTAGCCCATGGCGGCGCGCAGACCGCCCACAAGCTGGTGGATCACCGTGGCCGCCGTGCCCTTGTAGGGCACCTGACCCTCGATCCCTTCGGGCACCAGCTTGTCGCTGGCCGCGTCCTTCTGGAAATAGCGGTCTGCCGAGCCGCGCGCCATCGCGCCAAGCGAACCCATGCCGCGGTAGCTCTTGTAGCTGCGGCCCTGATAGAGGATCACCTCGCCCGGGCTTTCATCGGTTCCGGCGATGGCGCTGCCGACCATGGCGCAGGACGCCCCCGCCGCGATCGCCTTGGCAAAATCGCCCGAGGACCGGATGCCCCCGTCGGCGATCACCGGCACATCGCCCGCAGCTTTTGCGCAATCCACGATCGCCGTGAACTGTGGCATGCCCACCCCGGCGACCACCCGCGTGGTGCAGATGGACCCCGGCCCGATGCCGACCTTGACCGCATCGGCGCCCACCCCGATCAGGGCGCGGGTGGCTTCGGCGGTGGCCACATTGCCCGCCACCACCTGCACCGCATTCGACTGTGCCTTGATCCGCTCCACCGCCTGCGCCACGCCTGCGGAATGGCCGTGCGCGGTGTCGATCACCACCAGATCCACGCCCGCATCGATCAGCGCCATGGAGCGCTCATACCCTGCATCGCCCACGGTGGTGGCCGCGGCCACGCGCAGGCGGCCCAGCTCATCCTTGCAGGCGGTGGGGTTCAGCACCGCCTTGTCGATATCCTTGAGCGTCAGCAGCCCGGTCAGGCGGCCTTCGGCATCGGTGACCAGCAGCTTTTCGATCCGCCGCGCCTGCATCAGGCTGCGGGCTTCCTCGCGGTCGGCGGGTTCGCGCAGCACCGCCAGATTGTCCGAGGTCATCATCACATGCACCGGCGTGCGCGCATCGGTGGCAAAGCGCATGTCACGGTTGGTGACGATCCCCAGCACGCGGCCGCGCTCATCCACCACCGGAAAGCCGGTGACGTTGTAGCGGTCCTGCAGATCCTGCGCATCGGCCAGGGTCTGGTCCGGGCTGAGCGTGATGGGGCTGTAGACGATGCCGGATTCGAAGCGCTTCACGCGGCGCACCTCGCGCGCCTGGGCGTCGATATCGAGGTTGCGGTGGATCACCCCCATGCCGCCGGACTGGGCCATGGCGATGCCCATGCGGGCCTCGGTCACCGTATCCATGGCGCTGGACAGAAGCGGGATGTTCAGCTGGATGGTGCGCGTGACCTGCGTGCGGGTGTCGGCCTCCAGCGGCAGAACATCTGACGCTGCGGGAACCAGCAGCACATCGTCAAAGGTCAGAGCCTCGCGAATCTCCATGGCGCACCTCCTGTGGCGGGGATCGTCTGGCGCTTCCCTATTTCACGCCCGCCGGGGAATGAAAAGCCCCCCTGCCGCCACAGTTCAGTTCCCCTGCTGCTGCTCGCGCGCGCGCATCTCGGCCTCGATCTCGCGCCAGCGGGCGACGGCGCGGTTGTGATCGGCCAGGTTGGTGCTGAAGGTGTGCCCGCCGGTGCCATCGGCGACAAAGTAGATATAGGGCGTGTCATCGGGGTCCAGCGCGGCGGCGATGGCGGCGCGGCCCGGGTTGGCGATGGGCGTGGGCGGCATCCCGTCGATCCGGTAGGTGTTGTAGGGTGTCACCGCGTTGAGTTCGGACTGCCGGATCCCGCGCCCCAGCGTGCCGCGCCCCTGGGTGATGCCATAGATCACCGTGGGGTCGGTCTGCAGCCGCATGGGCACACGCAGGCGGTTGACAAAGACGCTGGCCACCTGGCGGCGTTCATCGGCGACGCCGGTTTCCTTTTCGATGATCGAGGCCATGATCAGCGCCTCATAGGGGCTGTCATAGGGCAGCCCCTCCTGCCGGGTTTCCCACAGATCGTCCAGGATGCGTTCCTGGCGCGTGCGCATGTCTGCCAGCAGGGCGCCACGGTCCGCACCGCGCTGCACCTCATAGCTGTCGGGGGCCAGCCAGCCTTCGTCGGGGACCTCCTCAACCTCGCCCGAGAGGAACTCGGCGCGGTTGAGCGCATCCCATATCTGCCAGCTGGTCGCGCCTTCGGCCACGGTGATCCGATAGCGGATATCGCCTTGCTGGACAAAGCTCGCGTATTCCTCGGGCGGGTCTTCGACATCGGTGCCGAAGCGGGCCAGTTCCACAAAGCGCTGGGTCTGGGGGTCCAGTTCGCGCAGGATGGTTTCGGCGCTGGTCACGCCCACGCGAAACAGCACCTCGGACCCGCAGGTCGATGCCCCGCCGCGGGTGACAATATCCATGATCTCATCCATCGAGGCGCCTTCGGGCACCAGATAGGAGCCGAAGCGCAACCCACCGGCACGTTCGGTGTATTGCGCGCCGATGCGGAACACCGCAGGGTTGCTGATCGCGCCCTGCTCCTCCAGCGAGCGCGAGACGCCACGCAATGTGGCGCCCGGCTCCACCCGCAGGCAGATGGCGGTTTCCAGCGGCCCCTGAGCGACGAATTCGCGCTGACCCCAGGCGATCACGCCGCCCAGAACGGCCAGACCCACGATCATCAGCGTCAGCGCATTGGCTGCGATATGGCGAAACATCACTCCGCAACCTGCCCGAAGATCAGGCTGGCATTGGTCCCGCCAAAGCCGAAGCTGTTGGACAGCGCGATGCGGATATCGCGTTTGCGCGCGGCGTTGGGGGCCAGATCAAGGGGCGTTTCCACCGCAGGGTTGTCCAGGTTGATGGTGGGCGGGGCCACCTGATCGCGCAGGGCCAGGATGGAGAAGATCGCCTCGACCGCGCCTGCAGCCCCCAGCAGATGCCCGATGGAGGATTTGGTCGAAGACATGGTCGCCCTGGACGCCGCATCCCCCAGCAGGCGTTCGACGGCGGCCAGTTCGATCACATCGGCCATGGTCGATGTGCCATGGGCGTTGATATAGTCGATATCGCCGGGCGCGATCCCGGCGCGCCGGACGGCATTGACCATGGAGCGATACGCCCCGTCGCCGTCTTCGGAGGGGGCGGTGATGTGATAGGCATCGCCCGAAAGGCCATAGCCCAGAACCTCGGCATAGATTTTCGCACCGCGCGCGCGGGCATGCTCCAGCTCCTCCAGAATCACGACCCCGGCGCCTTCGCCCATGACAAAGCCGTCGCGGTCGGCGTCATAGGGGCGGCTGGCGGCCTGCGGGTTGTCGGCGCGCTTGGTGCTCAGCGCCTTGCAGGCGTTGAAGCCTGCGATGCCGATTTCGCAGATGGCGCTTTCCGCACCGCCCGCGACCATCACATCGGCATCGCCCCACTGGATCAGCCGCGCCGCATCGCCGATGGCATGGGCGCCGGTGGAACAGGCCGTGACCACGGAATGATTCGGCCCCTTGAAGCCGAAGCGGATGCTGACCTGCCCGCTGATCAGGTTGATGAGCGAGCCGGGGATGAAGAAGGGCGAGACCCGTTTCGGCCCCTTGTCGCGGATCAGATTGGCGGTTTCGGCGATGGTCTGCAGCCCGCCGATCCCCGATCCGAGCATCACCCCGGTGCGTTCGCGGGCGTCCTCATCCTCGGGCATCCAGCCGGAATCCTGCACCGCCTGGGCGGCGGCGGCGATCCCGTAAAGGATGAATTCATCGATCTTGCGCGCCTCCTTCGGCGCGATCCAGTCACTGGGGTTGAAGCTGCCATCGCTGCCATCGCCGCGCGGGACCTCGCAGGCATAGGTGGTGGCCAGCGCCGAGGCATCGAAGCGAGTGATCGGCCCGGCGGCGGATTGACCGGCGAGCAGACGCTCCCATGTTGCCTCGACCCCGCTGGCCAGCGGAGAGACAATGCCCAATCCGGTGACGACAACTCGGCGCATCTGTGCTGCCCTCTCGTTTGCGTGGAATGCCCTGTACTGGCGGGTGAAATACACCGCTTTTCCGGACAGGGAAACCCCGCCACGCCCCACGCGCGGCTTTCCGCGTGCCGCCCCTGCCCCGCCCGCGGCGGCCCCGGGGGTTTGTTTCCCGCCAAAGCCGCGATACAACACTGCCGAAACGAGAGGGAAAAGCCATGAAAGAGATTCGCATCTACCCCGCCGAGGGCACCTGGGTCGTGCGGGCCGAAGGCGCCGTGATCGGCGAAAGCCGCGAAGCGCTGGAAGTGATCGAGGGTGACGCCCCCTTCGTGATCTATTTCCCGCGCGGCGATATCGCCATGGCCTTTCTGGAACCCTCGGATCAGGGCAGCCATTGCCCCCAGCGCGGCGCGGCGACGCATTTCCATATAACAAGCCCGGGCGGACAGATGGACAATGCCGCCTACAGCTACCAGTCCCCGCCCGAGGCCATGGCACAGATTGCGGGCCATATCGCCTTTGACGCCGGCCAGGTCACGGTCGAGCGGGTCTGATCGCCGCATGGCTGGCGCCGCTGGGGGCGCTGCCCCCGTCCCCGCAAGCGGGGACTCCCCCGGGATATTTGGGCAAGGATGAAGGGGCAGACGGGCGCGCATGAAGGGGGCAAGGTCATGGTGGATGACGCCGCGATCACGGCATTGCGCGCGCTACTGGGCGACCGGCTGAGCACAGGCGCGTCCGATCTGGCGCTGCATGGCCGGTCCGAAGGGGTGTTTCAGGACATGCCCCCCGATGCCGTCGCCTATCCATGTGCGACCGGGGAGGTTGCCGCAATTCTGCGTATCTGCGCCGAACACGGCGTGCCGGTTGTCGGCTGGGGGGCCGGGACCTCGCTGGAAGGGCATGCGCTGGCGCCGCGCGGCGGTGTGACGGTGGATTTTTCGCGCATGGACCGGGTGCTGCGGGTGGCGCAGGAGGACATGTATGCCGTGGTCCAGCCCGGGGTGACGCGCGAGGCGCTGAACACCGAATTGCGCGCCACGGGTCTGTTCTTTCCGGTGGACCCGGGGGCGAATGCCTCGCTTGGGGGAATGGCCTCGACCCGGGCCTCGGGGACCACGGCGGTGCGCTATGGCACCATGCGGGCCAATGTGCTGGCGCTGGAGGTGGTACTGGCCGATGGCCGGGTGATCCGCACCGGGTCGGCGGCGCCGAAATCCAGCACCGGCTATGACCTGACCGCGCTGTTTGTCGGCGCCGAGGGCACGCTGGGCCTGATCACCGAACTGACACTGCGCCTGCAGGGCCAGCCCGAGGCGATCAGCGCTGCCACCTGTGCCTTTCCGGACATGGCCGCGGCGGTGGCGGCGGTGACGGCGACCATCCAGTCCGGCATCCCCATGGCGCGGATCGAATTCCTGGACGCGGCCTTTGCCGCCATATTCAACCGCCAGTCGAACGCTTCCCTGCCCGAGGCCCCGCACCTGATGGTGGAGTTCCATGGCTCTGCGCGCGGGGTGGCCGAACAGGCCGAAGCCTTTGGCGAGATCGTGGCCGAGGCCGGCGGCTCGGATTTCCGCTGGGCGCTGCGGGCCGAGGATCGCGCTGCGCTCTGGAAGATGCGCCACAACGCCTATTACACCGCGCGCGCGCTCTATCCCGGCACGGACCCGCTGACCACGGATGTCTGCGTGCCGATCTCATGCCTGGCGCAGGCGGTCGAGGAAACGGCGGCCGAGATTGCGGCCAGCGGGATCCCCGGGCCGATTCTGGGCCATGTGGGCGACGGGAATTTTCACGCCCTGCTGATGCCGCGCAAGGGGGACCGCGATGACTGGGCCCGCGCCAAGGCCCTGGCCGCGGCCATGGCCGAACGCGCGCTGCGGCTGGGGGGCACGGTCAGCGGCGAGCATGGGATCGGCATGGGCAAGACCGGCTACATGCAGGCCGAGCATGGCGCGGGCTGGGCGGTCATGAGCCAGGTCAAGCGCGCCCTGGATCCGAATGGGATCCTGAACCCCGGCAAGCTGCTTTCCGGAGACTGACCGCGGGCGCCCCTGCGTGCCCCAGCGGGGCACGCAGCCCGGCCCAACGGGAGCAGCGCATCTTCGATGCGCGCCCGACCGGCGGGAGCCCCCCTGCCCCCGTTGCGCGGGGGCGCAGGTCACTCCGCAAGACCGCCGCTCTCCTCATCCAGAACCTCGGCGGCGAGGCGGCGGGTGACCGGGCGGCGCCCGGCCAGGGCGCGGCGGTCCAGATCGGCCACCAGCGTCTGTGCGGCGGCCAGTGACCGCTCCATCCGCGGCAGCAGATAGGCGATCAGGCTGGGCGTGACCTGCAGCTGCCGGTCGGCAAAGAGCTTGACCAGCACCGCCTCCAGCAGCGCATCATCGGGTGGGGCCAGCGCCACCACCGCCGTGGCCTGCAGCCGCGAGGCCAGGTCCGGCAAGCCCAGCGCCCAGCGCGCAGGCGGGGTCTTTGCAGTGATCAGCAGCCGCCCCTGCGCGGCCAGGATCATGTTGTGCAGATGAAACAGCGCCTCTTCGGCGGCAGGCAGGCCGACCAGGGCTTCGGCATCCTCCAGCGCAATATGCTTTGTTCGGGCGATCAGGGCATCCGGGTCGCCCAGCAACACGGCGCGTGCAGGCAGCACCTGCCCTGCGGCTTCGGTCGCCCACAGATGGGCCAGATGGGTCTTGCCCGCGCCCTCGGGGCCGGTCAGCACCAGCTTGCCCTGCGGCCAGTTGGGCCAGCCTTCCACCGTGGTCAGCGCCTGGGCATTGGCGGGCGTGACAAAAAAGTCCTCGCGCCCCATGGCGGCCGGCAGGGGCAGGCCCATCGGTATCTGCTTTGGCGTCATCATGATGGCGGCCTTCGGTTCAATCGCGCTCATGCCCGCCCGGCGGATCATCGCTGGGGCGGTAGAGCGCGCTCTCCATGTAACGCGCGACCGAGAATTTCACCAGCACCCCCACGGCCGCGGCCACGGGCACCGCAACCAGCATCCCGGTGAAGCCGAACAGCGTGCCAAAGGCCGATACCGCGAAGAGCAGCCAGACCGGATGCAATCCAACCGACCCGCCCACCAGCCGTGGCACCAGCACATTGCCCTCCAGAAACTGGCCAAAGGCAAAGACTGCCACCACGGCGATGATCAGCACCGGTTCACCCCAGAACTGGAACAGCGCCAGGCCAATCGACATCACGCCCCCGATGATCGCCCCCACGAAGGGAATGAACGAGATCACCCCCGCAACCACGCCGATCACCAGTCCGAATTGCAGCCCCACCACCATCAGCCCCGTGGCATAATACACAGCCAGGATCAGGCACACCAGGAGCTGCCCGCGCACGAACCCCGCCAGCGCCCGGTCCATCTGCCGGGCCAGGTCACGGATCACCGGCGCGTGATCGCGCGGCAGCAGCGCATCCACCCGTGCCACCACCCGCGGCCAGTCCAGCAGCAGGTAAAAGGTCACCACCGGCGCGATGACGATGAACATCACCACGCCGATCAGCCCCGACACCGCCCCCAGCGCCCCTTCGGCGATGGCCATGCCGCGTTCGCGCAGGGCCTCGCCGATCCCTTCAAGGTTCTGCATCAGCATCCCGTCTTCGGCCAGCAATCCGGGAAAGCGGTCGGATATGGCCTCGCTCGCCTGTTCGGTCAGGTCCGGAAGCGTCTGGATCAGCCGCCCCCCTTCAGCCACAAGCGGCGGAATGACCCCCACCAGCACCGCAACGGCCGCTCCGATCATGCCAAAGAGGATCACACTGACCGCCGCCGCCCGCGGCAGGCCCAGCCGCATCAGCCGCCCCGTGAGCGGGTCCAGGAAATAGGCCATGGCCGCACCGGCCACGAAAGGCAGCAGCACATCATTGAGCACCCACAGCAGCGCGCCAAAGGCCAGGGCCGCGATGCTCCAGTATCTTGCCTGATCGGTCATGCGCATGCGGGCGGGTCCGGGTTGTATCCAAAGGGGCATATCATCGCGCGGCTGGCGCAGGGACGCAACGTCCCCGCGGGAAAATCCCCGCTGGACAGGGGCGGCACGCTGCATATATCGCTGCCAGATCACCCTCTCTTACCGCGGGCCACAGCATGAGCGATGACGTCTGGAAACGCGCCGAAATCGACAGCCCCTGCATCAAGGTCTGCGTCATCCATCCCGAATCCCGGCTCTGCACCGGGTGCCTGCGCAGCATTGACGAAATCACCGCCTGGTCCCGGCTGACGCCCGAGGAACGGCGCAGCATCATGGCCACCCTGCCTGCCCGCGCGGGGCAGTTGCGCCAGCGCCGTGGCGGCCGTGCGGCACGCCTGAACCGGGGCTGAGCACCACCACCGACTGCGGCGCCCGCTTAGGCCACGGCCGGCGGGCCAAGTCGCCCCATCAGATCGGCATGCACCCCCGGCCCTGCCGCCACGATCCCGTCATTGCGCGGGTCCAGCCCGGCAAAGACAGGCACCGCCCCGTGCCGGTCGCTCACCACCGCGCCTGCCTCGCGCGCGATCAGCGCGGCGGCGGCGATGTCCCAGTCCCAGGTCTTGCGCAGGGTCAGCATGGCGTCGAACGCGCCTTCGGCCACCAGCGCCAGCCGCCAGGCCAGCGAGGGGCGGAAATGGCGCTCCACCGGCGGCACGCCGCCGGGCCACAATTCCGGCGCCAGCATGGGGCGCGCGGCCAGCACCCGCGCCCCCTCCAAACCGCGGCGCAAAGGGACCGCCAGCCGCCGTCCGTTCAGCCAGGCCCCGCCCCCCAGCGCCGCGCCATAGGTCAGATCCATCAGCGGCAGATGCACCACCGCCGCCACCGGCTGGCCATCGCGCACCACCGCCAGCGCATGGGCAAAGCTCTTCTGCCCGTCGATGAAGGCGCGCGTCCCGTCGATCGGATCCACCACAAAGACCGAGGCGCAATCCAGCCGCGCCGGGCTGTCGGCGGTTTCCTCGGACAGCCAGCCATAGCGGGGGCGCGCGGCCAGCAGGCGCTTGCGCAACATGGCGTCGATCTCCAGATCGGCCTCGGTCACCGGGCCCTGCCCGCCGCCCTTTTCCCAGCGGCGCACACCCTGGCCGAAATGGCGCGCGGCGATCTCCCCGGCGGCCTGCGCCGCCTCGTGCAGCAGCCTCAGGTCATTCTCCGGCAATCGTCAGCCCCTCAACCAGCAGGCTGGGCACCTGATCGGACAGATGCAGCCGCGCGTCATTGGCGGGCGTGACCCGCTGCAACATGTCGCGCAGATTTCCGGCGATGGTGCATTCGTTCACCGGCCAGGCGATCTCGCCATTCTCCACCCAGAACCCGGAGGCCCCGCGCGAATAATCCCCCGTGGTGGGGTTGATCGACGCCCCGATGAGCGAGGTCACCAGCAACCCCGTGCCCATGTCACGCAGCAGATCCTCGCGGCTGGCCACGCCCTGGGTCAGGGTGACATTGCCCACCGACGGGCTGGGCGGCGCGGCCACGCCCCGCACGGCATTGCCGGTGCTCTGCAGCCCCAGCTTCGACGCCGTCGCCAGATCCAGCACCCAGCTTTCCAGAACCCCGTCGCGCACCAACACCCGCGCGCCGCTGGCCAGCCCCTCGGCATCGAAGGGGCGCGAGCCGGAGACCCGCTTGCGCAGCGGGTTTTCGGTCAGCGACATATCGGCGGGCAGCACCTCTGCCCCCATGGCATCGCGCAACCAGCTGGACCCGCGCGCAATCGCCGTGCCGTTGATGGCTGACAGCAGATGCCGGATCAGCCCCGCGCTGATGCGTTCGTCATAGAGCACCGGAAAAGCGCCGGTGCGCGGCTTGCGCGCCCCGCGCCGGGCCACCGCGCGTTCGGCGGCAATGCGGCCCACCATCTCGGCCTCGGGCAGATCGGCCTGAAACACGCGCGATTCCGCATGCCAGTCGCGCTCCATCCCCGTGCCCTCGCCGGTGATCGCCACGCAGGACAGATGGCGGGAGCTGCGCGCATACCCGCCCGAAAACCCGTTGCTGGCCGCCAGCCACACCTGCCGCCGCCCCCAGGCCGCCGAGGCCGCCTGCACCTGCGACACACCCGCCACCGCCAGCGCCGCCGCTTCCGCCCGCCGCGCATCCTCTTCCAGCGCCGCCGGGTCAGGTTCGGGCGCCGGGTCGTCCAGCTCCAGCCCCGCGCCATCGCGCCGGGCCGAGAGTTCCTCGGGCAGGGCCAGCCGCAGATGCGGATCCTCGGGCGCCTCGCGCGCCATGGCCACGGCGCGTTCGGCCATGGCGGCCAAAGTGCCCGCGCGCGTGTCCGAGGCCGAAACACAGGCCTGCCGCCGCCCCATCAGCACCCGCAGGCCAATCTCCACCCCTTCCGCGCGCTCGGCCTGCTCCAGCACCCCGGCCCGCACGTCGATGGATTGCGAGACGCCGGAAATCGCCATGGCATCCGCGGCCTCGGCGCCAGCGCGCCTTGCGGCCTCCAGCAGCGCCTGGGTCAGGGGGGCAAGGGGTTCGGTCATGCAATCCTCCGGTTCTGCGACCCTCCCCATGTAGTGCAGCCGCCGCCCAAGGGGAATGCCCCCGCCACCGATTGCAACACGTGCCCCCAACCGCAACCTGACTGGACAGGGCGGACCGACTGCGCCGCGGGCGCAGAGATCCGACCTCCAGCATTGCGCCTTCATCCTGTCGGAAACGCCGTGGGGGTCCCCACGCCCGGAAACCGCAGCTGTGGGGCCGGGTATCGGCGCGCCGCCCCCGCAGCACATGCGGCGCGCAGGGCTTTCCCCGGACCGGCAAGCCACCCTCCGGCGCCCACCGCCCCCCAAAAAACCGCTCATTTATCTTGCGAAAAATACTCCGGGGGGAATCGCCCGGAACGGGCGATGGGGGGCTGGCCCCCCTACTGCGCTGCCAGAGCAGGCAGCGCCTGCAGGTCCAGCGGCAATCGCAGACGCAGGGTGCACCCTTTCTCCACCTCCAGCAATTCGGCCTGGCCGCCATGGCCCTGGGCAATCGCGCGCACGATCGGCAGGCCCAGCCCGCAGCCCTCGGCGCCATCCCCGTCCAGCCGCACAAAGCGTTCAAAGGCGCTTTCGGCATCCACCGGGGCGATCCCGGGGCCGCTGTCGCTGACCTCCAGCCAGGCCTCATCCCCCGCGCGCGTCAGCCGCAGATGCACCGCGCCGCCGCCGGGGCTGCCGTATTTCAGGGCGTTGTCGATCAGATTGTCCACGGCCTCTTCCAGCAGGACGCGGTTGCCCTGCACCTCCAGCGCATGGTCGGGGGCGTCGAATCCCACCTCGACCCCGGCGGCAAGCGCGCGCGGCACATGGCGGCGGGCGACATCGGCGACCAGATCGCCCAGATCGATCCGCTGCGCGCGCAGCGGCGCCGCCGAGGCGATGTCGAAATTCAGCAACTGCCGGCTCATGCGGCTCAGCCGCCGGGCGGCTGCAGTCAGATCGGTCAGGCGGGCGGCACGGTCCGCAGGGTCGCGGGCCTCCAGCGCGGCCTCGGCCTGGGCCTGGATGGCGGCGACGGGGTTGCGCAGTTGGTGCGCGGCATTGCCGATGAACGCATCGCGGCGCTCCAACTCACCGCGCAGGCGTGCGAACAGGCTGTTGATGGTGCGCACCAATGGCGCAACCTCGGGGGGGACGGGGCGGCGGATGGGGTGCAGCTCATCGGGGCTGCGCAGGGCGACGGCGCCACGCAGCCCGTCCAGCGGCGCCAGCCCGCGATTGATGCCGAACCACACCAGCAGCCCCGCCGCCAGTAGCATCAGCGCCAGCATCTGGCCCGCCTGGGTCAGCATCAGCAGGCTGAGCCGTTCGCGCTGGCGCACCGTCTGCCAGACCTGCACCGTGGTCCAGCCATCAAAGACCGGGTCGGCGATGAATTCACGCTGCACCACCACCCGCACCGGATCGCCCAGATAGCTGGCATCGAAGAACACCGCCTGCCCGCCGGGCAGGTCGGCGGGCAGCGGGTCCACCGGCGCGTCACTATACCCGGCCACAAACCGCCCGTCCGCCGCCGCGACACGATAGAAGATCGGATCCCCCGTGGCCCCGACCAGCGAGTCCAGCAGCGCATCGGCCAGGACATCGCCCTGGGTCAGCACCACCTCGCGGGCGATGGCATGGGCCACCACCTTCAGCGTTTCATCATAAAGCGCGGTCGAGATCTCGCGCGCCTGCACAAAGCGCACCACGCTGGCCAGCACGGCCACCACCACCAGCGGCAGCACGATCATCACAAAAAGCCGCGTGCGCAGGCTGGTGGCCATTGCCTCGCGCGGCGGGGGGCGGCGGCGGCTCATGTCGGCTGCGGCTGCAGCATGTAGCCCAGCCCCCGGATGGTGCGCACCTGCACGCCGCCGCCCTCGATCTTGCGCCGCAGGCGTGAGACCAGCAACTCCACCGCGTTTTCCTCCACATCGGCGCCGGTGCCGTAGATGCGGTCACAGAGCGCGGGCTTGGACACCACGCGGCCCGCGTGATCCAGCAGCGCCTCCCACAGGGCCAGTTCGCGGCGCGAAAGCGCAACCGCGCCATGCGGCGCGCGCAGGCTGCGGGCCTGGCGGTCAAAGACCAGCGCGCCAATGGTTTCGCATTGCGCCAGCGGGGCACCACGGCGGCGTGCCAGGGCGCGGACGCGGGCGCGCAACTCCTCCATGTCAAAGGGTTTGGTGACATAGTCATCCGCGCCCGCATCCAGCCCGCCCACCCGGTCAACCAGCCCGTCGCGGGCGGTCAGCGCCAGCACCGGCAGCGCATCACCCCGGGCGCGCAATTCGCGGATGATGTCGAAGCCGCTGCGCCCGGGCAGGTTGATGTCGATGATCGCCAGATCGCCCCCTTCGCGGGCCAGAAACTCGCTGCCTTCCAGTCCGCAGGCCATCCAGTCCACGGCATGGCCGTCAGCCTCCAGCGCCTGTGCCACGGCGCGGGCCAGCATGGCGTTATCCTCGATCAGCACGATCCGCATGTCCATCCCGCCCCGACATTGGGCAACCCGCACCGCGGGCGCCCGGAAAATCAACGTTTGACAGTTTACCGACAGTATTGCGACATAGAAAGACGCTCACGCTGCGGTGACCCGTCCCGGGATGATCCGGTCCCGGCTTTCGGCCCATCGCGCGCAACAACAGACCACCGGGAGGACCCAAGAATGACAGATATCACCCGCTTCACCCGCCGCGCCGCCCTTGGCGTTGCCGCCATGGCCGCTGCCACCCTGGCCCTTCCGGGCGCCGCGCAGGCCGAGTATGACTTTTCAGGCCAGACCGTGGAATGGATCATTCCCTTCGGCACTGGCGGCGGCTCGGACACCTGGGCACGCTTCAACGCGCCGTTCCTGTCCCGGCACCTGCCCGGCAACCCCACCGTTGCAGTGGTCAACGAACCCGGCGGCGGTTCGACCCGCGGCACCAACCTGTTCGCAGCCCGCGCGCAGGCCGACGGGCTGACCATCCTGGGCACCTCTGGCTCCACGCAATTCCCCTATCTGCTGGGCGATCCGCGCGTGCGCTACGAATACCAGGACTGGTCCGTGGTCATGGTCGGCCCCACCGGCGGGGTGGCCTATACCTCGCCCTCGACCGGCATTTCCTCGGTCGAGGAGATCGCCGATCTGCAGGGCCAGCGCCTGACCTATGCCAGCCAGGGCGCGACCTCGCTTGATCTGGTGCCGATGCTGGCCTTCCGGCTGCTGGGGCTGGATGTGAACTATGTCTTCGGCTTTGGCGGGCGCGGCGATGGCCGCCTGGCCTTCGAGCGCGGCGAGACGAACATCGACTACCAGACCTCCTCGGCCTTCATCAACAACGTGACACCGCTGGTTGAAGAAGGCACGGCGATCCCGCTGATGAGCTGGGGCGTGCTGGACGAAGAGGGCAACCCCCAGCGTGACCCCACCTTCCCCGATCTGCCGATCCTGGAAGAGGTCTATGAGATGGTGCATGGCGAGGCCCCCTCGGGCGACCTCTATGAGGCTTACAAGGCGTTCAACACCGCCGGGTTCGCCGCGCAGAAGATGGTCGTGCTGCCCACGGGCGCCTCGGACGAGCTGGTCGAGGTCTATCGCCAGGCCTGGCGCGATGTCTTCGCCGACCCCGAGTATCAGGCCACGGTTACCGACGCCCTGGGCGAATACGGTCAGGTGACCGATGCCGCCGCCGAGGCCCTGTTCCGCGCCGGCACCAACATCGGTGACAGTGTGCGCCAGATGGTCGTGGACATGCTGCAGGACGAATACAACGTTCGTCTGGGCGACTGATCCGGACGCCCTGAAACACGCGAAGGTCCCGGCACCGTGCCGGGGCCTTTTCGCCTGTATCCCGCCCTGCCGCCGCTGACCGGGCCACGTTTGCCCGCAGCCCCGCGCAGCCTTGCCGAAAGGGTCAGCCATGCTTGAAATCTTCGCGTCCGCCCTCAGCGATATCCTGACGTTCCAGCATATCGGCTACATGATGATCGGCGTCCTGGTGGGGCTGATGATCGGCGTGTTTCCCGGGCTGGGCGGCATTGCCGGGCTGTCGCTGGTGCTGCCGTTCCTGTACGGGCTGGACACCACAAGCGCGCTGGCCATGCTGATCGGGCTGATCGCGGTCATCCCCACATCCGACACATTTGCCAGTGTTCTCATGGGGATACCGGGGTCTTCGGCCAGTCAGGCAACGGTGCTGGACGGCTTTCCCATGGCCAAGAACGGCGAGGCCGCCCGCGCCCTGGCCGCCGCCTTTTCGGCCTCGCTGGTGGGCGGCATCATCGGCGCGGTCATCCTGACCGGGTTCGTGCTGGTGGCGCGCCCCGTGATCCTGTCCTTCAGTTCGGCCGAATTGTTCATGCTGTCGGTCTTTGGGCTGTCCATGGTGGGCGTGCTGGCGGGCAAGAGCCTGGTCAAGGGGCTGGCGGCCTGCGGGGTCGGGCTGGTGATCGGCTCCATCGGGGGGGCACCGGCCACGGGCGAATTCCGCATGGTCTATGGGGTGGACTATCTCTATGACGGCATCCCGCTGGTGATCATCGGGCTGGGCCTATTTGCGGTGCCCGAGATTGTGGACCTGATGCGCCGGGACCGCTCCATCGCGGGGAACACCGGGCTGGGCGCGGGCTGGTTCTCAGGCCTGCGCGACGTGGCGCGCAACTGGTGGCTGACCCTGCGCTGTTCCTCCATCGGGGCGATCATCGGCGCCATTCCGGGGCTGGGTGGCACGGTGGTGGACTGGATCGCCTATGGCCATGCGGTGCAATCAACCAAGGACAACCCCCGTTTTGGCCAGGGCGATGTGCGCGGGGTGATCGCACCCGAATCCGCCAATAACGCCAAGGAGGGCGGCGGCTTGCTGCCCACCCTGCTGTTCGGCATCCCCGGCAGCGGTGCCATGGCGGTATTTCTGGGCGGGATGGTTCTGCTGGGCATCCAGCCCGGGCCGTCCATGGTCGGCACCAATCTGGACCTGACCTATACAATCGTGTGGTCGCTGGCGCTGGCCAATGTCCTTGGCGCGGGGCTGTGCATCCTGCTGGCGGTGCCGATTTCGCGGCTCACGCTGATCCCGTTCAAGCTGCTGGCGCCGTTCATGATCGTGGTGATCTGCTTTGCCTCCTTCCAGGCCACCCGGATCATCGAGGACATGGTCGCGCTTCTGGTGCTGGGCGTGCTGGGCATCTACATGCGCCGCTTCGGATGGCCGCGCCCGGCGCTGCTGATCGGCTTCGTGCTGGCCACTCAGGCAGAGACCTACCTGTATCAGGCGGTCCAGTTCTACGGGTGGGAGTTTCTGACCCGCACCGGGGTGATGATCATCATCGGCCTGACGCTGGGGTCGATCTGGCTGGGCGTGCGCTCCAAGGCCTCGTCGAGTTCGCGCGAAGAGTTGCTGGCCGAAGAGCCCGCCCATGCACCCGGGCTGGCCGAGAATATCCGCGCCCGCGCCCCGCAGCTAGCCTTTGCCGGGCTGATGCTGGTGGGCTTTGTGCTGGCGGTGCAGGACGCGCTGAAACAGTCCTTCCTGGGACAGGTATTCCCGCTGGTCATGGCCTCGGCAGGGGGGCTGTTCACGCTGGGGGTGATCGCTTTCCTGGCCTTCGGGCGCGTGAATACCCCCGCTGCAGTGGACGCAGAAAGCGGCATCGGCACCGACGAAGACCCGCCCGAACGCTCGATGCTGGCCAGCCTGTTCTGGCTGGCGGCGCTGGTGGCGCTCACCGCCATTTTCGGCTTCTTCATCGCGCTGATCGTGTTCTTCATCGCCTTCCTGCAGTTCCGCGCGCGGGCCAGCTTGCTGATGACCGCCCTGCTGACCACGGGCGCGGCGGGCTTTGTGTTGACGCTGGCGTATTCGCTGAACATGCGCTTTCCCGGTGGCCTGCTGCAGGATCTCTATCGCCTGCCCTGGCCCTTCAGCTGACAAGGACGACCATGACCCAGACTGCCCTTCCCTTCCTGCTCATGCGCGGGGGCACCTCGCGCGGGTTGTATTTCCGCCAGAGCGACCTGCCGCAGGACCGCGAAACCCTGGCCAGGGTGCTCAACGCCGCCATGGGCGCGGGCCAGCCGGTGAATGCCGATGGCATGGGCGGCGGGCAGGTGGTGACGAACAAGGTCGCCATGCTCGCGGCTGGCAGCGATGGCTGGGCGGATGTGGATTACTTCTTCGCCCAGGTCTCGCCCACCACGGCGCTGGACGTGGATTTTCGCCCCACCTGCGGCAACATCCTGTCCGGCGTGGGGGCGGCGGCGCTGGAAATGGGGATCGTGCAGGCCACGGGCGACGAAACCCGGCTGCGCATCCGCGCCGTCAACACCGGCGCGCGGGTCGAGGCTGTGGTCCAGACCCCCGGCGGGCGGGTCAGCTACGCGGGCGACGCGGAGATCGACGGCATCCCCGGCACCGCCGCGCCGGTGCATCTGAACTTCATGGACACGGTCGGCACGCTCTGTGGGGCGATGCTGCCCAGCGGCGCGGCGCGCGATGTGATCGACGGGGTGGCGGTCACGCTGATTGACGTGACCATGCCCATGATGATCGCCCGCGCCGCCGATTTCGGCCTGACGGGGTATGAGACCAAGGCCCAGATTGATGAAAACCCGCAGGTGATGGCCCGGATCGAGGCGATCCGGCTGGAAGCCGGGCGGCGCATGGGGCTGGGGGATGTCGCAGCCTCGGTCACGCCGAAAGTGGGGCTGCTGGCAGCGCCGCAGGCGCCCGAGGCCAGTATCAGTGCGCGCTATCTGACCCCCTGGGCCTGCCATCCGACCATGGCCGTGTCCGGCGGGCAATGCATTTCCGCCTGCGCGCTGCTGCCCGGATCGGTGGCTGAGGGGCTGGCCCGGATGCCCGGTTCCAGCCCTGCGAACATGCGGGTGGAACACCCCATGGGCCATATGGATGTGCTGATGGATTTCGCCCATGGCCCGCAGGGGCTGGAGGTGAAAAGCGCCGGTATCCTGCGCACCGCCCGGCTGATCGCGCGCGGCGAGGTGATGATCCCCGCCCATATCTGGGCCGGCTGACGCGCCCCGCGCTAACCGGCACTGCCGGGGTCCGGGGCGCCATCGTCGCCCCAGATCCCGGGCGCCTCGCGCAGCTGGCGCAGGCGGGTGCGGTGGGCGGCCTCGATATGGGCGCGCATGGCGGCCTCGGCCCCCGGGCCGTCGCGGGCGGTCAGGGCGCGCAGCAGGGCCTCATGCTCGGCGGCGGCGGTTTCGGCGCGTTCGGCGTCCAGCAGGGTCGAGGGGCCAAGGATCAGCAGCGTGCGGCTCATGCTGTCCATGGCATTGCGCAGGAAGCGATTCTTGGCGGCGTTCAGGATCCCGGCATGGAACTGCCGGTTCAGCCGCGACACTTGCGCGGGGTCAGCGGTGGCGGCGGTCATGCGGGCGTTGATCTCGGCCAGCTCGGCCAGTTCGATATCCGAGGCCGCCCGCGCCGCCAGCCGCGCCGCCGTGCCCTCCAGCACCGTGCGCATGTCATAAAGCTCCATCACCTCGGCATAGCTGAGGCGCCGCAGGGATGCCCCGTGGCGCGGCACATGCTCTACCAGCCCGTCGGCCTCCAGCTTGCGGATGGCCTCGCGCACGGGCGTGCGGCTGATGCCCAGCCGCGCGGCCAGGTCGATCTCGCGCAGGCGGGCGCCGGGCAGGATCTGGCCCCGGCGGATTTCCTCCAGCAGGCGCTGATAGGCCCCCTGCCCCTGCGAGGCCTCGATCATGGGGGCAGGAGCAGGGTCGGAATTGCGTGGGCGGCGGGGCATGGGCGGACCGGGAAGGAGGGGGTTGCGTGTGTGTATCCAGATGTATACAGTTGGCCCACCGTGAGTCAACCCCGACAGGCCACCCCATGACAGCGCTTCTGAAAACCATGCTGATCGCCGCGCTGGGCGTGGCCGTCTTTCACACGCTGAACCTGCCGCTGCCGTTCCTGTTCGGCCCCATGTTCGCCTGCCTGGGCGCGGCCCTGCTGGGGGTGCAGCTGAAGGGCAACAAGCTGGTGGAACATGGCTCACGCTCCATCCTGGGGGTGGCGGTCGGGGCCAGCATCACGCCCGCGCTGCTGGCGCAACTGCCGACCATGGCCACCACCATCGCGCTGGTGCCGCCCTATATCCTGCTGATCGGGCTGATCGGCGTGCCCTTCTTTCGCCGCTTCGGCGGCTATGACCGGCCCACGGCCTATTACGCGGCCATGCCCGGCGGGTTCCAGGACATGGTGCTGTTTGGACAGGAGGCCGGGGCCAACACCCGCGCGCTGGCGCTGATCCATGCCACGCGGGTGCTGATGATCGTGGTGCTGGCGCCGATCATCCTGGCCTTCGCCTATGGGGTCACGCTGGACGGGGCCATCGGCGCCCCGGCGGCCGAGGTGCCCGCCCACGAACTGGCGCTGATGGCGGCGGCGGCGATCATCGGCTGGCAGGTGGCGAAAAAGCTGGGCCTGTTCGGCGCGCCGATCCTGGGGCCGATGATCGTCACCGCGGCGCTGTCGCTGCTGGACCTGCTGCATTTCCGCCCCCCGTCCGAGGCCATCCAGGCCGCGCAGTATTTCATCGGACTGGGGATCGGCGTGCAATATGTCGGCGTCACCCTGCGAGAGTTGCGCCATGACGTGGCCGTGGGCGCGGCCTTCGCGGTGATCCTGGCGGCGCTGGCGGCAGTGTTCACGGTGATCGCACGGCAACTGGGCGGCGCGCCCCCGGTCGAGGCCTTCCTGTCCTTCGCCCCCGGCGGGCAGGCGGAACTGGCGGTGCTGGCGATTGTGGTTGGCGCGGATCTGGGCTTCATCGTCGCGCATCATGTGGTGCGGCTGGTTATGGTGATCTCGCTCGCCCCGCTGATCGGCGCGCGCTTCCTGCGCCAGTCCGGGGATTAGCCCGAAGGCCCGGAAATCCGGTTGCGGATGCGCCGCAGTGCCGCCCACACCCCGGCCACCACCAGCGGCGTCAGCACAAACAGCACAAGCGTGCGGCTCAGCCCCAAGGGTTCGGCCAGCGGCATGGCCATGTTCGCGGCCAGGTTGACGCCATAATAGCTGATCGCCACCACCGACAGCCCCTCGACCGTGTGCTGCAGGCGCAGTTGCAGATCGGCGCGCCGGTCCATGCTTTCCAGCAGCTTCTGGTTCTGGGCCGAGCGTTCCACATCCACCCGCGTGCCCAGCAGCGTGCCCGCGCGCATGGCGCGTTCGGCCATCACGGCCAGCCGGGTTTCGGCGGATTTCACCGTGCGCATGGCCGGGTCATAGCGGCGCATCATGAACTCGCGCCAGGTCTGGCGGCCCTCGAACCGCTCCTCGCGCAGCACATCGATGCGCTGATGGACAATCGCCTCATAGGCGCCGGTGGCCCCGAAGCGAAAGGACGATTCCGCCAGCATGTTCTCCAGCTCGCTCGAAATCTCCAGCAGCGCCTGCAACGTGTCCTCGGCGCTGGCCTCATCCTGGGTCATGGCGCGGGTCATGCGGTTGAGCCGCTCATCCAGCGCCCCCATGCGCGGCGACAGCTCCCGCGCGCGGGCCAGCCCCAGCATGGACATGGATTTATAGGTCTCGATCTCGCACAGCCGCTGGATGATCCGCCCGATCCGCCGCCCCCCCGTGCCCCGGCGCACAAAAACCGCCATGCGGATATGGCCTGCCCGGTCGATGCGGAAATCGCTGGCGATGATCGCCGCCCCGTCCAGCACGCGTGAGACAGCGAGGCTCTCGGGCACGAACCAATCGGCCAGTAGTGCTGCGATACGGCCCTCGGTCTCGGGGATGTAATCGACCCGCAACAGGACCGAGGTCACCCGCACCCCCGGCGCCGCCGCCAGCCAGTCATCGGGGAACACCTCCAGCGCGCGCGGGTCAAAGGGCCGCTCGCCCACGCCGGGCTCAAAGGCGGTATAGGTGACGAATTCGGTGTGGCTCTCCCATTTCAACACATGGCGGCCCAGATCGGCGGTGTGATGGGTGGCCTCGGGCGCGGGATGAGCGGCGCCGTGGCGGGCCAGCAGGGACAGCAGGTGCGCGCGATCCTCGGCCTTGTCGCGGCCAGCCGCCTCGCTCGGGCGCTTGACGGCCACATAGACGGCGGTGCAAGGGGCCTCGATCGTGGCAAAGGGGCGGGCGTGCAGCTCGTTGACCAGGGCGTAGCGCAGGGAATGGTCCGGGATGGGGGGCATTTGCGCTACTCCGCTGCGATCAGCCATGGCCAACCATATTCTGCACCTGCAGCCGAAAGGCAAATGCCCCGCCCGGCACACCGCGGCACACTTGTTTTTTCGCCACACCCGGCAGCCACAGAACCGGCCCTGCGCCCGCGCAGGGCCGCGCCCCCGAGGCGCGCAGGGTGGGTGGGTGGGCGCGGCTCGGGGGCGCACCGGCACCACGCCGGGGGCCAGCGCGCCCCCGAAACTGGGCGCTACTTCACGGGAACCGCCGGGGCCAGCGAACAGCACCCCGTCAGCAGGGCTGCCTCCGGGCCGGGCATCAGCCCCACGCCAAGGCCGAACAACCGGTCGCTCATCCCGTCGGAGCAGTCCGGCGCCGCATGGACATAGGCCACAACCCCGCCCTCGGCCCGGATCATGCGGCGCAGATCATCGCGCAACATGGCATCCTGGGCGATTTCCAGCGCAAAGCGCTCGGGTTCTTCGCCCATGGCCTCATAGATCAGATCGCCATCGTCATGGTGCAGGCTCCAGAACGGCTCGGTCCCGAAGCAGCGCAGCCCCACCGGCAGGTTGTAATTGTCGATATGCACCCCACGCGCCGCCATGTAGCGCAGGAACACCCAGCCCGTGCCCTCGCCCACATTGATCCGCCCCCAGGTGCCACGGCTGTCGCGGGCCGTGACCTCGATCCCGCGCGCATCCGGGGCCAGCGTGCCGATCACCTCGGCCTGCGCGGTGGGCGCGGCGCGGATGTTGAGCGTGTCATCCGCCGCCACCCCCGTCACATCGAACAGCTGCGGCAGGGGCTCGGCCTCCGCCTGCCCCGCCCAAAGCATGAACGCCGCCATCATTGCCCAGAACCGCATCCGCATCCCTCCTTGCCTATGCCTTCAGCCTACACGCTTGGCAGCCTGCGCCAAAGCCCCCTGTCCGCATTGTCACTGCCGCCAATCGCCTTTACTGTGCGCCCAACCCCGCAACCGGATTGAAAGTTCAGAGGACTCGCCATGTTCGAAACCCTCACCCCGCCGCCCGCCGACAAGATCATCGAGCTGATGGCACAGTTCCGCGCCGACCCGCGCGAGGACAAGATCGACCTGGGCGTCGGCGTCTACAAGGACCCCGAAGGCCGCACCCCGGTCATGCGCGCCGTGCGCACCGCCGCCACCCGCGTCTGGGAGGCCGAGACCACCAAGGCCTATGTCGGCCTGGCCGGAGACGCCGCCTTCAACGCCGCCATGGCGAAGCTGGTGCTGGGCGAGGCGCATGACCCCGCGCGCACGGCCTCGGTCGCCACGCCGGGCGGCACCGGCGCCATCCGCATCGCCGCGGAACTGATCCGCAACACCGCGCCCGGGGCCACGGTCTGGATGTCGGACCCCACCTGGCCCAACCACCCGGCGATCCTGAAATACCTGGACATTCCGCAGACCAGCTACCGCTATTTCGATACCACCACCGGCGAGGTGGATTTCGACGCCATGATGGCCGATCTGGCCGGGGTGCAGCGCGGCGATGTGGTGCTGCTGCACGGCTGCTGCCACAACCCCACCGGCGCCAACCTGACCGCCGATCAATGGCTGGCGGTGGCCGATCTGCTGGGGGACAAGGGCGCGCTGGCCTGGATCGATATTGCCTATCAGGGCTTCGGTGACGGGCTGGAGGCCGATGCCTTCGGCACGCGCCTGCTGGCCAAACAACTGCCCGAGGTTCTGATCGCGGCCTCCTGCTCCAAGAATTTCGGCGTTTACCGCGAGCGCGCGGGCGTGCTGATGGCGCTTTCGGCCAAGGGCACGGACCGCGATGTGGTGCAGGGCAACCTCAACACCCTCAACCGCGTCAACTATTCCTTCCCGCCCGATCATGGCGCGCGGCTGGTCAGCACGGTGCTGGACAGCGACGATCTGCGCGCCGACTGGGCGGCCGAGCTTGAGGATGTGCGCAACTCCATGCTGGGTCTGCGTACCCAGCTGGCCGAGGAGCTGCGCCGCCTGACCAATTCCGACTGCTATGACTTCATCGCCCGGCACCGGGGCATGTTCTCGCGCCTGGGCCTGACGCCGGAACAGGTGGCGACCCTGCGCAAGGAGCATGGCATCTACATGGTGGGCGATTCGCGGATCAACATTGCCGGGCTGAACGCGCAGAGCGTGCCGGTTCTGGCCCGCGCCATCGCCGCGCTGGATGGCTGAGCGGAGCGCGCCCATGATCCTGGCCTACAAGGACCACGAACCCACCCTGCCCCCGCAGGACCAGCATTTCATCGCCCCCGATGCCATGGTCATCGGCCAGGTGGCCCTGGGGGCCTGGACCTCGGTCTGGTTCGGCGCCGTGCTGCGCGGGGACAATGAACCCATCCGCATCGACGAGGGCAGCAACATCCAGGACCTCTGCGTGCTGCACACCGACCCGGGCTATCCGGTCCATGTGGGGCGCAACTGCACCATCGGCCACCGGGCGATCCTGCATGGCTGCACCGTGGGCGATGGCTCATTGGTGGGAATGGGGGCGATGGTGCTCAACGGCGCGAAGATCGGACGCGGCTGCCTGATCGGCGCCGGCGCGCTGGTGACCGAGGGCAAGGAAATCCCCGACCATTCGCTGGTCATGGGCAGCCCCGGCCGCGTGGTGCGCACGCTGGACGCGCAGGCGCTGGCGCGGCTGGAACGCTCGGCCGCCGGATACCGCGACAAGATCGTGCAGTACCGCGCGACGATGCGCCCGGTGGCGGGCTGAGGCAACCTCTGGCGCCCCGGACTGCGGGCGCGGGGTAACCTCGGGTCATTCGGAAAACCGCAAAAAAATCCTGAAAACCATGAAACCGAAGGCGGGGCCTTTGCGTCAGTTGTGCAACGGGGCGCGCAAGAAGCGCACCCGGATTGCAAAGGAAACAGGAGGACACCTGATGACCAACCTGTCGAAACTGATGACTTCGGCCGCAGCCGCAACTCTGATCGCGGGCGGTGCGATTGCACAAGACCTGCCCACCACCCGTGAAGACGCAGCCGATCCGGCTGGCATGTCCGAAGCAGAGGACGCCACCCGCGACGATGTGGGTGTGACTGGTCTGGCTGGCACTGAAGATCCGAATCTGGATACCCAGACGCCCGAGCGCACGGAGCGTGCCGCCACCACCCCCGAAATC
Organism: Rhabdonatronobacter sediminivivens; assembly: GCF_013415485.1. GTDB lineage: Bacteria > Pseudomonadota > Alphaproteobacteria > Rhodobacterales > Rhodobacteraceae > Rhabdonatronobacter > Rhabdonatronobacter sediminivivens. The sequence goes on from NZ_JACBXS010000004.1 coordinate 111,475, forward strand.
GACAACGCCCTGCATTCGATGACCGAGGCCATGGCCGCCAATGAGGTGGTCACCGTGTTCGGCAGCGACGGCATGCCCATCGGCACCGTGCTGAGCGCCGACCCGTCGGCAGCCGGGCTTGCGGAACTGTCGATCTCGCTCGATCCGACGCTGGACGTCGATGTGCGGCGCGTCACCTACCGCGGGGCCGCCGAGGTTGACCCCGAAGGCCGCGTGATGCTGCCCATCGCCGTGGGTGAGTTCACGGACATGATCCACGCGCAGACTGCAGGGTAACGCCTCGCGCGATGGACCAGAGAATGACCCCCGGGTGTGAACCCGGGGGTTTTTCATTTGCTCCTGACGCAAGCGCTTGTCGTCGCGTCATGGCGACGCCCCCGTCGAGGAAAGCCCCCCACCCTCAGCGCACGTATACCGATGGCCCAGGCACCGTGACAGGGGCTGGCCCAAGCGCGCCGTCCCACAGAAAAGCCCCCGGAGGACATGCTCCGGGGGCTTTGCGCTGTCAGGCTATGGGATCAGTCCATGGCCTTGAAGTTGAAGGCCGAGCCCTCCTTGATCCCGCTGGGCCAGCGCGAGGTCACGGTCTTGGTCCGGGTGTAGAACTTGAACGCATCCGGCCCGTGCTGGTTGAGGTCCCCAAAGCCCGATTTCTTCCAGCCGCCAAAGGTGTGATAGGCCAGCGGCACCGGGATCGGCACGTTGATCCCCACCATCCCGATATTGATGCGGCTGGCGAAATCGCGCGCCGCGTCGCCGTCACGGGTGAAGATGGCGGTGCCATTGCCGTATTCGTGGTCCATGGCCAGGCCGATGGCTTCCTCGTAGCTGGCGGCACGGACCATGGACAGGACGGGGCCAAAGATCTCCTGCTTGTAGATGTCCATTTCGGGCGTGACGTGGTCAAACAGATGCGGGCCGACGAAAAAGCCGTCCTCATAGCCCTGCAGGCGGAAGTTGCGGCCATCGACCACCAGTTTCGCGCCCTGTTCGACGCCGCTTTCCACCAGCCGCAGGATGTTTTCCTTCGCGGCCTTGGTGACCACGGGGCCGTAATCCACGTCATCCCCGGCGGTATAGGGGCCGACCTTCAGCTTTTCGATCCGCGGCACAAGGCGTTCGATCAGCGCATCGGCCGTGCCCTCGCCCACCGGGACGGCCACGGAAATCGCCATGCAACGCTCGCCCGCCGCGCCGTAACCGGCGCCCACCAGCGCATCGGCGGCCTGGTCCATATCGGCATCAGGCATGATGATCATGTGGTTTTTGGCGCCGCCAAAACACTGCACCCGCTTGCCAGCGGCGCAGCCGCGCGAATAGATGTAATGCGCGATCGGGGTGGAGCCGACAAAGCCGATGGCCTGGATCGTCTCGTTGTCCAGGATCGCATCCACGGCGCCCTTGTCGCCGTTGACCACCTGCAGAACGCCATCGGGCAGCCCGGCCTCCTGGAAGATCTCGGCCAGCATCAGCGGGACCGAGGGGTCGCGTTCAGAGGGCTTGAGGATGAAGGCATTGCCGCAGGCCAGCGCCGGGCCCATCTTCCACAGCGGGATCATGGCCGGAAAGTTGAAGGGCGTGATCCCCGCGGCCACACCCAGCGGCTGACGCATGGAATACATGTCGATGCCCGGGCCGGCGCTGTCGGTGAAATCGCCCTTCAAGAGATGCGGCGCGCCGATGCAGAACTCGATGACCTCGAGCCCGCGCTGCACATCGCCCTTGGCATCCGGAAAGGTCTTGCCATGTTCGCTGGACAGCTTTTCAGCCAGCTTGTCCATGTCACGGTTGATGAGGCGCACGGCCTCCATCATCACGCGGGCACGCTTCTGCGGGTTGGTGGCGCCCCAGGCGACTTGCGCCTTGGCCGCCTCGGCCACCGCTGCGTCCAGCTCCTCACGGCTGGCCAGCGGCACCCGCGCCTGAACCTCGCCGGTCGCGGGGTTGTAGACATCGGCAAAGCGCCCCGATGTGCCCTTGACGTGCTTGCCATTGATCCAATGCGTCAGTTCCTGCATGGAATTCCCCTCCTGATAACTTCGCGCGCAGGATACCCTTGCAATTTTGCCCTGCATAGGGGCAGTTTCCCAAAGAGGTCTTGCATTTCTGCAAAGGAAGCGCGTGAGCGACTGGGATGACATGCGGGTGTTCCTGGCCGTGGCGCGGGGCGAAAGCCTCAGCCGCGCGGGCCGCGCGCTGCGGCTGGACCCGGCCACCGTGGGTCGGCGCATTGCGCGGCTGGAAACCGACCTGGGCGCGCGGCTGTTTACGCGCTCCCCCCTGGGATACGAACTGACCGAGGAAGGCCAGCGCCTGCTGACCCACGCCCAGGCCGCCGAAACCGCGCTGGCGGGCGCGCGTGATGCGCTGCACAGCGGCCCCGGCGGGCTGCGCGGCAGTGTGCGTATTGGCGCCCCGGATGGCTGCGCCAATTACCTGCTGCCGCAGGTGGTCGCCGCCATCTGTGACGAAAACCCGGGGCTGGAGGTGCAGATCGTCGCCCTGCCCCGCGTCTTCAACCTGTCCCGGCGCGAGGCCGACATGGCCATCGCCGTATCCGCCCCCGAGGCCGGGCGCCTGAGCGTGCAGAAAATCACCGATTACCGCCTGCATCTGGCCGCCGCGCGCAGCTATCTGGACCGCCACGGGCCCATCCGCAGCATGGACGATCTGCGCGGCCACCGGATGATCGGCTATATCCCTGACATGATCTTTGACAAGGAACTGGATTATCTGTCCGAAATCGGCGTGCAGACGGTGGGGCTGGCGTCGAATTCGGTGTCGGTGCAACTGAACTGGGTGCGGCAGGGGACGGGGGTGGCAGTGGTCCATGACTTTGCCCTGCCCGCCGCGCCGGGGGTGGTGCGCGTGCTGCCGCAGGCCTTCAGCCTGACCCGCGCCTTCTGGCTGATCCGCCACGGCGATGACCGGCGCCTTGGGCGCCTCAATCGCCTGGCCGAGGCCCTGACCACCGGCCTGCGCCGCGAACTGGCCCGGCTGGAGGCGCAGGTGCCAGCCCCCTGACCCCATACTGCAGGCACCACGCAAAAGGCGCGCCTGCCCGTGGCAGACGCGCCCTTTCCCGCACCCCGGCGGCGTCACTCGGCGGCAATCGCCGCCGGGGTGGTGTCGCTTGCCGCTTCCGCATCCTCGATAAAGGCGCGGTGCAGCACCCCGATGGTGTCATTCATCCGGTCCCGGTCTACCAGGAACTGCACCTCGGTCCGGCGCAACCCCTGCTGCAACGCCAGGGGGCGGATACCCGCCGTCTCCAGCGCCTCCAGCCCGCGCCGGGCGATGGCCAGATCGCTCAGGTCCGAGCCGATCACCGCCACCATGGCCAGCGGGCGCGTGGAGAACTCGGCATTGGGGAATTTCTTCGCCAGATCGCGCTCCACCCGCCGGATGGATTTCAACGAGGCATCGAGCCAGTGCGTGATCGAATTGGCATTCGAGGATTTGGACACGATCCACAGGTCATGGCGCGTCAGCGCCTCCAGGATCGCCGCGTCATACCCCTTGACGCCCACCATGTCCGGCTCATGCAGCTCAAAGCCGAAGATCGGCAGCCCGGTCACCATCTCCACCCGGCCGGGCGCCCCGCCCTCGGGACCAATCAGCGTGCCCGGGTCTTCAGGCTCGAACGCATGTTTCACCCGCAGCTTCACATCGGCCCGGCGCAACACCCGCGCCGCATTGGGATGGATCGCCTCCATACCCAGGTTCGACAACTGGTCGGCCACATCGAAACTGGTCCGCCCGATCTTGCGCACCGCATCCAGCCCGACGACCTTGGGATCAGCCGAAGACAGATGGAATTCCTTGTGGATGATAGCTTCCCCGGCACCCGTGTGGGCCGCCAGATGCGCAAAGACCACCTCGGAATAGCCGCGGTCATATTCGCGCATGAGCCCTTCGGAACACTGCGCATAGCCGGTCACAATCGGCAATTCGCTATCCAGGTCAATGCCTTCCATGGCATTGTTCAACCGCTCCGCCAGCGTCGGATGCCCTTCATCGCGCCAGCCTGTCAGGTCCACGAACCGCGCGTTCACGCCTGCGCGCTGCAACATCAACGCGGTGACAAATGCCGAATGCGCCTCACCCAGGCCCGACAAAAGCTCGCGCAGGGTCATCATCTGCGTGTCGATACGGAAATGCCCGTAAGAGCCGAGCCGCTGCAGATCGATCATGCAGGCCCGCGCGCCCTCGATCCGGTCGCGCACAAAGGCATCGGCACGCTCACGGTCGCCATCATGATCCAGGATCTCGCCATGGATGCGCATCATCTCAGCCGCCACGGCCTTTAGCGCCTCACCCCAGCCGGACCCGGAATCGTCATTGGCGAAATGGGCATAGACACCCCGGTCGCCGGATTTCTTGTGCTCCAGCAACAGGTTGGTGATCCCCCCATAGGCCGAGACCACAAACACCCGGCCATAAAGCGCCGCGCCCTCGCGCCCGCCCAGCCAGAGGGTGTCCAGCAATTCGCGGCTCCGGCTCATGCAGGTGCCACCGATCTTTTCAACTGTGTGTGCCATGGTCCTTTTCAGCAGCGCGCAGGCTGCCCTCATTTTCTTGCAGGAAATACTCTCGGGGGGTGAAACCAGCCCCGGTCACGGGGCTGGTGAGGGGGGCTGAAGGCCCCCCTTTGCCCGGCTCGAAATCAGTCCGCCGCTGCGTAGGAGCCATCCTCGCGGTGGACTTCCTTGCCCGTCACCGGCGGGTTGAAGCAGCAGGCCAGAACCATTTCTTCCTCGCACAGGATGGTGTGCTTGTCATGCTGGTCCAGCGCATACATCACGCCGGGGCGGATCTCATGCACCTCACCCTTGGCCAGATCCTCGATCGTGCCCTTGCCGCTGATGCAATAGACGCTTTCGAAGTGGTTCTTGTAATGGAACGTATGCTCGCTCCCGGCGGCGATGGTGGTGATGTGGAAGGAAAACCCCATCCCGTCATCGGCCAGCAGCAGGCGCACCGATTCCCATTGTTCGGCAGCCACGCGCCGGTCGGTTTTCTTTTCTGCGTGAAAGTCGCGCACGATCATTTCGGTTACTCCGCTGCAATGCGTGTTGTTTCGGAAACCGCATCTTGCGCTGCGGCTTCGATGATATCCAGCCCGGCTTCGAACTGCGCCTGCGGAATCGTCAACGGCGCAAGCACCTTGACCACCTCGTCATGCGCGCCCGAGGTTTCGATCACCAGCCCTTCGGCGAAGCAGCGCGCGCAGATGTCGGCGGCCAGCGCGCCCGAACCCACATCGACCCCCTGCATCATGCCACGCCCCTTGACGCGCGCGCCGGGGATGAGGTCGGCAATCCGCTTGAGCCGTTCGGTCAGCACCGCGGCCTTGGCTTCGGTCTGCTTCTGGAAGGCATCATCGGCCCAGAACTTTTCCAGCGCCACGCGGGCGGTGACAAAGGCATGGGTGTTGCCGCGGAAGGTGCCGTTATGCTCGGCCGGTTTCCAGATATCCAGATCCGGGCGGATCAGCAGCGCCGCAAAGGGCAGACCATAGCCCGAAAGCGATTTGGCCAGCGGGATCAGGTCAGGCTCGATCCCCATCCCTTCAAAGCTGAAGAACGGCCCCGTGCGCCCGATACCGGACTGGATGTCATCGGCGATCAGCAGCGCACCATGCTTCTTTGCCAGCGCGGCGATCCCCTTCAGGAACTCGGCGCTGGCAGCGTTCAGACCGCCCTCACCCTGGACCGGTTCGATCAGGAAGGCCGCAGGCGCATCGATCCCGCCCGAGGGGTTCTCCAGCATCGCCGTGATATAGGCGAGGCTGTCCACGCCCTCGATGGCGCCCTCGAACGGCATCCGGGTGACGCCGTGCAGCGACATGCCACCGCCACCACGCTTGCCGGCATTGCCGGTGGCGGCCAGGGCACCCATGGTCATGCCATGGAAACCGTTGGAAAAGGCGATTACCGTCTCGCGCCCGGTCACCTTGCGGGCCAGCTTCATCGCGGCTTCGACCGCATTGGTGCCGGTGGGGCCGGTCATCATCACCTTGTGGTCCATGCCGCGCGGCTTCAGGATCAGCCGCTCGAAGGTTTCCAGAAAGGCGGCCTTGGGGCCGGTGTGCATGTCCAGCGCATGGGTGATGCCGTCGCTGGCGATGTAATTGACCAGCGCGGCCTTCATGTCCGGGTCATTGTGACCATAGTTCAGCGACGAACATCCGGCCAGAAAGTCGATGTATTCGCGCCCGTCCCGGTCGGTCAGGGTGGCGTTGCGTGCGGCGGCAAACTCCACCGGGAAGCTGCGGCAATAGCTGCGCGCCTCGGATTCGCGGCGGGTATAGATGTCGGTCTCGGGTTTCGGATCGGTGGTCATGGCGTCAACCTCGCTGGTTGTCATGATGAAAAGAGAAGCCGCCGGCGCACGCTCCGCAGAGCATGCGCCATGGCAGCATCGCGTGTTCGGAAAAATCAGGCAGCCTTGCGGTCGGCGGCGGCATCCAGCGTGATGGTGACCAGATGCTCGGTGGCATGGGCGCCACCGAAATGGGCCTCACGCTCATAATGGGGGGCGTGGCTCAGATCCCCACCCAGGCGGCGGGCGAAGCCACGGAACAGCCCCCAAGAGGCGTCATTGTCCCGGGTGATGGTGGTTTCCATCTGGCGCACGGATTTGCAGACCTGACGCTCCACCAGGGCCGCAAGCATGTGCCGGCCCAGTCCGGTGCCGCGCATCGAGGCGCAGACAGCCACCTGCCAGACAAAGATCGTATCTTCGCGGCCCGGCGGCAGATGCGCGGACACCCAGCCCACGACCTTGCCATCCTGTTCGGCCAGCACGCAGGTATCTGCGAAATGGTCGCACTGGATCAGGTTCATGTACATGGAGTTTTCATCCAGCGGCTTGCAGCGCGCGACCAGGTCCCACACGTCCGAACCGTCGGATTTCGACGGCTTGCGGAGGCGCAGGCGACCTTTAGGTGTTTCGATAATCTTGCGAATCTGGGCAGTCATTGGTTCTACGTCCCGGCTTTTTCCTTCGTTGAACTAAATATAAGGGACTGGAGGATCATTGCAACCCTGCGGCGAAACACCGACCTGTTGACTATTTTTCGGTTGCAAATCAAGCATATCACGGGCTTCCTGCGCCCGATTTTCGGGCAATCTGGAAATTTTTATTTCCTTAACCTAATCATTTGTCCATCTAAGATACCTGCGCCGCCGGGTGCGGCGCGCTCTTGCCTTTCGCGCGCGGGCGCAGCAATCTGGTGCGTGTCACTACAGGAAGACCCCGTGAAAAGCCGCGCCGACCCCACCCTGATCGCCCTGCGTCGCATCCTGCGCGCGCTTGACAGCAATGACCGCGCCATTGCCCGGTCCTCGGGGCTGTCGAACGCACAGATGCTGGTGCTTCATGCGCTCGCCGATACCGGCCATGAAATGCCGCGCGACATCGCGCGCAGGCTGGGGGTATCGCAGGCCACCGTCACCGCGCTGATCGACCGGCTGGAGGTGCGCGGCCTGGTGCGCCGCGAACGCCGCCAGGCGGACCGCCGCATGGTCTGGGTCATCCTGACCGATCCCGGCCGCGCGCTGCTGGACGCAGCCCCTGACCCGCTGCATGACCGGTTCATCCGCCGGTTTGATGCGCTCGATGACTGGGAGCAGGCGATGCTGATGGCCGCGACCGAACGCATGGGGAAACTCTTCGATGCCGAGGAGGTGGAGCCGCTGCCGGTTCCCGATGACCCCGCGCGCCGGGCAGGTTGAGGCAGGCGCGCCCTTTACACCGGCGCCGGGGCGATTATCTGGTGTTTCACAGGCACGCCGGAGCGATGGGAGACGACCGATGGAAAAGCGCGAGGCCCGCATCAAGGCGCTGGACCCGGTCTGGCGGCGCATCCACGATGAGGCGCATGAGGCCGTGGCGGCCGAACCCCTGCTGGGCGGGGTGTTCCATTCGTCGATCCTGCATCACACCACCTTCGAAAAGGCGCTGGCCTTCCGCTTCTCGCTGAAACTGGCCTCGGGCGAGATGTCCGAACAGATCCTGCGCGAAATCGCCGATGAGGCCATGGCCGACGATCCCAGCATCGGCGCCGCCGCCCGGGCCGATCTGGTCGCCACCTATGAGCGTGACCCCGCCTGCAACCGTTTCCTGCAACCCCTGATGTTCTTCAAGGGGTATCAGGCGCTGCAGGCCTATCGCATCGCCCACTGGCTCCATGCCCGCGGGCGGCTGGATTTTTCCTATTTCGTGCAGATGCGCGTGTCCGAGGTCTTCGGCGTCGATATCCACCCCGGCGCGCGCATGGGCCGCGGGATCATGATCGACCACGCCCATTCCATCGTCATCGGCGAAACCGCGGTGGTGGGCGACAATGTCTCGATGCTGCATTCGGTAACCCTGGGCGGCACCGGCAAGGAAGACGGCGACCGCCACCCAAAGATCGGCGACGGGGTGTTGATCGGCGCGGGCGCCAAGGTGCTGGGCAATATCACCGTGGGCCATTGCTCGCGCATTGCGGCCGGGTCGGTGGTGCTGGAGGATGTGCCGCCGAAATCCACCGTCGCCGGGGTGCCCGCCCGGATCGTGGGCGAGGCGGGCTGCGCGCAACCCTCGATCACCATGGACCAGATCCTGCGCGGCGAGGTCTGAGGGCATGTCCCGGCCCGGCATCGCCGGACCGGCCCCCGGTCACACCGCGCGCATCCGCACCGCATCGCCGGGCGCGGCACCGCCGTTGCGGCGAAAGGCGCTGGGGGTCTGGCCCGCATGCAACTGGAAATTCCGGGTGAAATAGCCCGGCGTCGAATAGCCCAGCGCGCGGGCCACGTCCTGCACCGGCATCCGTGTATCCAGCAACAGGCGGCGGGCCTCGAACAGGCGGCGGTCCTGCAACAGGTCATGGGCGGTGCGCGCGCAACTGGCCTTGCAGGCGCGGGTCAGATGGGTCGGTGTCACCCCCAGCGCGCGGGCGTAATCGGCCACGCACAGCCCTGATCGGAACTCGCGCTCCAGCAATGCGGCATAGCGCGCGGCCAGGCGCTCCGAGGCGCGCAGCAGCCCCTCGCCGGTGTGGGCGTCCTCACGCTCATCCAGTTGCCGCGCGATCCAGACCCCCAGCAGCCCCAGATGATGCCGGGCCGCCACCATGCCGCCCGTCCGGGTGCTGGCCACTTCGCGCTGGATATTGTCGATGATTGCCGCCAGTTCGGACTGGTCGGATTTCTCGCGCAGGCGGAAGTGATGGGGCACCGATGGCAGGTCCAGCGCGCAGTCACGGCCGAAGAACACCGCCGCCCCGTTGGCCCGATGCGTGACGGCAAAGCCATGCATGGTATCGGGCGGCAGGAAGATGGCATTGTTGGCATGAAATCCGCGCGTGCGCCCGGCGATGGTGATCCGCCCCTGCCCCATGGAAAACCACAGCAGCACGGGTTCCCGCAGGGCGCGCATGGCCTCGACCTGCCAGCGCGGGCCGCCGGTCAGGCGGGACATGGGCTGCACGCGCAGCCGCGAGGGGGTTTCCGGGATCAGGGTCATGGCTGCCTTCTCCGCCGCGGACAGGCCCAGAGTAGGGACACCCGCCCGTCATCCAAAGCGGAATCTGCACGCAGGCGCCGGAATCCGGCTGCCCGGCGTGGCCAGCAGGTCACGGCAGCGTCACGCCCTGCCACCCCGCCATGCGGTTGCGAAACCAGGTCCGCTGGCGTTTGGCATATTGCCGGGTGGCACGGATGGCGGCATCGCGCGCCTGGGACAACGACATATGGCCCTGCAGATGGGCCACCAGCTCTGGCGCGCCGATGGCTCGGGCCCAGGGGGCGGCGGGGTCCCAGTCAGCCAGCACGGCGCGAACTTCCTCCAGCGCGCCCTGGGCCAGCATGGTGTCGAAGCGCGAATCGATTCGCGCGCCCAGCCACTCCGGGTCCGGGCGCAGCACCAGTGCGGCGGCCACTGCAGACAGGGGCAGCAGCGGCGCCGGGGTGTCCGCCTGCCAGTCGGCCAGCCCCCGCCCGGTGGCCGACAGAACCTCCCACGCGCGCTGGATGCGGGCGGGGTTGGCCCGGTCGATCTGCGCTGCAGTGGCCGCGTCCAGCTCTGCCAGCAGGGCGCCCGGACCTTCCGCCCGCAACCGGGCGGTGGCACGGTCCCGCACCGCGGCGGGCACCGGCGGGATCGGCGCCAGCCCGCGGGTCAGGGCGTTGAAATACAGCCCCGTGCCCCCAACGATCACCGGGTTGGGATGATCGCGCAGCAGGGCTGCAACCTCGCGCAGCCAATGGCCTACGGAATAGTCGCCCCGGCCCACATGACCATAGAGCAGATGTGGCACCTGCCGGGTTTCGGCCCTGGACGGGCGCGCGGTCAGAACCCGCCACATACCATAGACCTGCAGCGCATCGGCATTGACCACCGCACGCCCCTGCCGCAGCGCCAGCCCCAGCGCCAGGGCCGATTTGCCGCTGGCGGTGGGTCCGGCCAGCAGCACCGGGCGGGCGGGGTCCGGGTCCGGCCCGGGCCAGGGGGGCTGCGCGCCGCTCATGCGCGGGCCCTTGCGCGCTGGGCACCATCGCGCCCGGCGGCGCGCGCTTTCACGTTGAACACCGGCCCGTTTTCCGACATTTTCCGCCCTGATCCAGAATTCCCTTCTGCCGGCTGAGGCAGACACAACAAGGTGCCCGCCCCATGCCCGATCCTGTGCCCGATTCTGCCTCCGAGAGCCAGACCAAGCCCGCCTATGCCCGCGTGATGCTGAAAATCTCGGGCGAGGCGCTGATGGGCGATCTGGGCTACGGGCTGCATCCGCCCACCGTCCAGCGCATCGCCGCCGAGGTGCAGGCCGTCCACCAGCTGGGCGTGGAGATCTGCATGGTCATCGGCGGCGGCAACATCTTTCGCGGGCTGCAGGGCAGCGCACAGGGGATGGAACGGACCACCGCCGATTACATGGGGATGCTGGCCACGGTGATGAACGCGCTGGCCATGCAATCCGCGCTGGAGGCGCTGGGCATCCACACCCGCGTGATCAGCGCGATTCGCATGGATGAGGTGGCCGAGCCCTATATCCGCCGCCGCGCCGTGCGCCACCTGGAAAAGAAGCGCGTCTGCATCTTTGCCGGCGGCACCGGCAACCCCTATTTCACCACCGACACGGCGGCGGCCCTGCGCGCCTCGGAAATGGCCTGCGAGGCGATCTTCATGGGCAAGCAGGTCGATGGCATCTATGACAGCGACCCAAAGACCAACCCCGAGGCCAGGCGCTTTGACACCATCACCTATGATGAGGTGCTGCGCAGCAACCTCAAGGTCATGGATGCCTCGGCCATTGCGCTGACCCGGGACAACCGGATGCCGCTGATCGTGTTCTCGCTGGATGAACCCGGGGGCTTTCGCGGCATCCTGCGCGGTGAAGGCACCTATACCCGCGTCACGGTATGACCCCCTGCACCCGGGCTGTTGTGCCGAATCGAACTGGTCTATAACGCAGACAAAACGGGTGCTGTGATACACGGTGCCATGAAGGAAAGAGTGCAAGACATGTCCGACAACGATCTGGAAATCGATCTTGATGACCTGGAACGGCGCATGGATGGCGCCATGGCCTCGCTGCGGTCCGAATTCGGCTCACTGCGCACGGGGCGCGCCTCGGCGTCGATGGTGGAGCCGGTGATGGTCGAAGCCTATGGCCAGATGACCCCCATCAACCAGGTGGGCACCGTCAACGTGCCGGAACCGCGCATGGTCACCATCAATGTCTGGGACAAATCCCTGGTGGGCAAGGTGGAGAAAGCCATCCGCGAAAGCGGGCTGGGGATCAACCCGCAGCTCAACGGCACCATCATCATGCTGCCCATCCCCGAGCTGAACGAGGAACGCCGCCGCGAACTGACCCGGGTGGCCGCGCAATATGCCGAACACGCGCGGGTGGCCGTGCGCAACGTGCGCCGCGACGGGATGGACCAGATCAAGAAGGCCAAGACCGCCGGCATGAGCGAAGACGAACAGAAACTGTGGTCCGAGGAAATCCAGACCCTGACCGACCGTTTCATCAGCAATATCGACAAGGCGCTTGAAAACAAGCAGACGGAAATCATGCAGGTCTGACCCTGCCCAGCGAAAGCGGCATTTTGAACATGAGTTTTGACCAGCCGGCCGAAGGCGAAGACCCGGCCCTGACCAACCGCCTGCATGTGGCGGTGATCATGGACGGCAACGGCCGCTGGGCCCAGGAACGTGGCTGGCCGCGGCTGGTGGGGCATCGCAAGGGTGCCGAACGGGTGCGTCAACTGGTCCGCGCCTGCCCCGAAGTCGGCATCCGCTACCTCACCCTCTATGCCTTTTCGACCGAGAACTGGAAACGCTCCACCGAGGAAGTTCTGGGCCTGATGTCGCTGTTCGCGCGCTACATCAAGCGTGAGGCCGACCGTATGGCGCGCGAAGGCGTGCGCATGCGCATCATCGGGGACCGCAGCAAGCTGGACCCGAAGCTGGGCGCCATCTTCGACTGGATCGAGGCCGAGACCGCCAGCAATGACCGCGTGCATCTGACCGTGGCCATCAATTACGGCGGGCGCGATGAAATCCGCCGCGCCACCTGCGCCATCGCCGAAAAGGTGCGCGACGGCAGGCTGGACCCCGCGCAGATCACAGATGCCACCATCAGCGCGCATCTGGACACCCATGCCCTGCCCAACCCTGACCTGGTGGTGCGGACCTCGGGCGAGTTGCGGACCTCGAATTTCCTGGCCTGGCAGGCGGCCTATGCGGAATATGCCTTCACCGAAACGCTCTGGCCGGATTTCACCCCGGAAAAGATGACCGAAATCCTGCACGAATTCGGCCTGCGCGAACGCCGCTTTGGCGGGGCGAAGTAATGGCGGCCAGCTTCGGCGATCTGCGCGACCGCACGCTGTCCGGGGTTGCCATGGCCGCCATCGGTATCGGCGCGGTCTGGGCCGGGGGCTGGGTGTTTCAGGGGCTGGTGGGCGTGCTGGTGGCGCTGATGGTCTGGGAACTGGCCCGGATGCTGGATGCGGGCGCCCCCTTCGGCAAGGCCGAGGCCAGCGGCTTCAGCGCCGGGGTGGCGCTGCTGGTCTTTGTCAATCAGCTCTCCGGGCTGGCGCTGCTGGGGGTGCTGGCCCTGGCCGTGGCATTGCTGGCCTGGCGCTTTGCCCGGGACCGGGCGCTTGCAGGGGGCTATCTGGCGCTGATCCTGCTGGCGGGGCTGGCGCTGATCGTCATGCGCGGGGCCTTTGGCTGGGAATGGGTGCTGTGGCTGGTGCTGGTGGTGATCGGCTCGGACGTGGGCGGGTATTTTGCGGGCCGCATGTTCGGCGGGCCAAAGCTCTGGCCCCGGGTCAGCCCGAAAAAGACCTGGTCCGGCACCGTGGCGGGCTGGGTTCTGGCGCTGGGGGTGGGCTGGGCGATGATGGGCCCGCTGGGCGCGGGGTCGGGGATCTTGCTGGCCTCGGTGCTGCTGGCCATGGCCGGTCAGGCGGGCGACATCGCCGAAAGCGCGCTGAAGCGCCATGCGGGGGTCAAGGACAGCTCGGCGCTGATCCCCGGCCATGGCGGGTTCATGGACCGCTTTGACGCCATGATCACCGCGGCGGTGATGTTCCTGCTGCTGGCCGAAACCGGCGTGATCGGCGCGGTGATCCTTGACTGAGGCGGGGACGATGCGGCGGGTTTCGGTCTTTGGCGCCACCGGCTCCATCGGCGAAAGCACCTTTGATCTGTTACAGCGCCGCAGCGACGTGACCACCGTGGCGCTGAGCGGCGGGCGCAACGTGGCCCGCCTGGCCGAACAGGCCCGCGCGCTGGGGGCGGAACTGGCCGTCACCGCCTTTGACGATTGCTACGCCGATCTGAAATCCGCGCTCTCGGGCAGCGGGATCGAGGCTGCCGCCGGTACGGCCGCCGTGATCGAGGCCGCCGAGCGCCCCGCCGATTGGGTCATGTCCGCCATCGTCGGCGCCGCCGGGCTGGCCCCCGGCCTGCGCGCGCTGGAGCGTGGCGCCACTCTGGCCTTGGCCAACAAGGAATCGCTGGTCACCGCCGGGCCACTGGTCATGGCCACCGCCCGCGCCCATGGCGGCACCATCCTGCCCGTGGACAGCGAACATTCGGCCGTGTTCCAGGCGCTGGTGGGCGAGGATATCGCGGCGGTGGAGCGGGTGATCATCACCGCCTCGGGGGGGCCGTTCCGGGACTGGCCCGCCAGCCGCATGGCCCGCGCCACGCTGGAAGAGGCGATGAACCACCCCAGCTGGTCCATGGGCCAGCGCATCACCATCGACAGCGCGTCACTGTTCAACAAGGCGCTGGAACTCATTGAAACGCGGGAGTTCTTCGGGATCGACCCGGCGCGGATCGAGGTGCTGGTCCACCCGCAATCGCTGATCCACGCGCTGGTGGGCTTCAGTGATGGCGCGCTGATGGCCCATATCGGCCCCGCCGACATGCGCCACGCCATCGGCTACGCGCTGAACTGGCCCGCCCGCGGCCCGGTGCCGGTAGAGCGGCTGGACCTGGCCCGAATCGGCCAGCTGAGCTTCGAGGCCCCCGACCCCAAGCGCTTCCCCGCGCTGCGCCTGGCGCGTGAGGTGATGGACACCGGCGGACACGCAGGCGCCGCCTTCAACGCCGCCAAGGAGGTTGCGCTGGACCATTTCATCGCGCGGCAGATCGGCTTTGCGGATATGGCGGCCCTGGTGGCGGCCACGCTGGAGCACCTTGCCGCAGGCCCGGACCTGGCCGCGCCGGTAAAAAGCCTTGATACCGTGCAGGCCATGGACCACATGGCAAGACAGACCGCCAGGGCGCTGATCGCCAGCGGCGGCATTCGCTGAACGCAGGAGCAAGCTATTGGATTTCATGGGGCTGTTGCCGTCCTTCGGCAGTTTCTTCTTCACCCTGGCGGCCTTTGTGGTGGCGCTGTCGATCATCGTGGCGGTGCATGAATACGGCCATTACATCATCGGACGCTGGTCGGGGATCCATGCGGATGTGTTCTCCATCGGCTTCGGCCCGGTGCTGCTGAAAGGCACCGACAAGCGCGGCACGCAATGGCAGATCGCCGCCATTCCGCTGGGGGGCTATGTCAAATTCGCAGGCGATGCCGATGCGGCATCAAGCGGGGCGGATGATGCGGCCATGGCAGAGATGGATGCGAAGGCGCGGCGGCGCACCATGCATGGCGCGCCCCTCTGGGCACGCGCGGCCACGGTGGCGGCGGGGCCGGTGTTCAACTTCATCTTCGCCATCCTGGTGTTCGGCGGCTACATGATGGTGCAGGGCGTGGCCACCGATGACCCGGTGATCGGCGAGATCGCCCCCCTGCCCACCGAAGGGATCGAGTTGCGCCCGGGCGACCGCATCCTGGCCGTGAATGGGGTCGAGGCCGAGAGCCTTTCGGAATTCTACACCGCAGCCGAGGCGCTGGCGCCATCCGAACTGGTTCCCTATCGTGTGCTGCGCGGCGGTCAGGTGATCGAGGTCGCAGGCCCCTATCCGCAGCCGCCGCTGGTGGGATCGGTCAGCCCGCAGTCGGCCGCGCGCACGGCCGGGCTGCGCGCAGGCGATGTGATCATCTCGGCCAATGGTGAGCGCATGCTGGCCTTTGCAGACCTGCGGGTGGCCACCGATGCCTCGGGCGGGGAGCCGATGCAACTGGAGGTCTGGCGCGATGGCACCGTGTTCGAGGTTGACCTGGCCCCGCGCAGCACCGACCTGCCCCTGCCCGGCGGCGGGTTCGAGACCCGCTGGCTGATCGGCCTGACCTCGGGGTCGGTCTTCGACCACGCCACCCGCACCCCGGGCCTGCTGGAGGCCACGGCCATGGCCAGCGCCCAGACCTGGCTGGTGATCCGCACCAGCCTTGAGGGGCTGTATTACATGGTCACAGGCGTGATCAGCACCTGCAACATCGCCGGTCCCATCGGCATCGCCGAGACCTCCGCCGCCATGGCCAGCGACGGGCTGTCGGATTTCATCTGGTTCATCGCGGTGCTGTCGGTGGCGGTGGGGCTGCTGAACCTGTTTCCCATTCCCATCCTTGATGGGGGTCATCTGGTGTTTCACGCATGGGAGGCCGTGACCGGCAAACCACCTTCGGACCGCGCACTCCGGATCCTGATGAGCATCGGCTTCGCACTGCTGATCACGCTGATGGTCTTTGCACTGACCAACGACCTGTTCTGCTGACGCCCCCCCTGCGCGCCGCCTGGGCGGACCGCCCCACCCACCCACCCTGCGCTCCGCCCAGGCGGCGCGCAGGGGGGCTGCTCATGGAGGGCATCGGTGCGTGTGCAGGTCCAGAAGCGTTTCGATCACCATCAGCATGGCGGCCAGATATGCCGGGTCACCCGCCGCGGGTTCGGGACCGGGATCATGGCGCAAGGCCGCGGCCATGAGCGTCCCGTTGCCCAGCGCCGGATGGACCCGAGACCACAGGCGGCGATAGCGGTCGGCGCGCTGTGCGTCGGTGATGATTGCGCGCAGCACCTCAGGACGCGCGTCCTGGGGTGTCACCATCAGCACCCGCGCGGTGGCGGCAATATCTCCATGGGTTACCGGACGCATCGCCACCATCCGTCTGCGCGGCACTGGCACCCCGCACACCACCGCCCCGTTGCGCCAAGGGGTCCGGGGCGCGCATGGGTGGGTGGGTGGGCGCGACACGGGGCGCTTGGCGCAACGGGGCGGGACACGCGGTCAGAGTTCATGATCGATGCTCGCTTCCGGTCCGGGGCCGAACAGGGCCGAGATCTGGGCCACCGTGACGCTCAGCCCTCCGTCCAGCCCATCCTGAGCCTGCTGGGTGGCGGTGTAGGTCCATTGCGGCTGGCCGATCTCGATCTCTCGCCGCAGGGCGCCATCCCCGCCCAGGATGCGCAGGCGGTAGCGCTCGAACTCCTCGCCCAGGGGCACCCCGTATCCCTGCCAGCTATCACCCTCGATCCGGGTCCGGCGCACCCAGCTGATCCCCAGATCCCCCCCCGCAAGCGGACGCAACCGCAGATGCGCCGGCGCGTAGGGGCGCAGCCCCACGCCGTCGAAGGCGCGCGTGACCTCGGTATAGCTGGGATCGGATACGGGCCGCGATGCAGGGCCGATCCGGTAGCGATGCGCCATCCCCCGGACCGATCCCGGCAGGTCGATCTGTTCCGGCGCCCGGTCCATCAGCACCACGGTGCTGCCGGGGGGCCATTGCGCGGGCATCACCCCGTCGGTCCCTTGCTGGCCGCGCAGGCGCAGGGACAACTCCCACAGATCCGGGGCGATCAGCGCCACCTGCTGGAACTGGAACAGCTCCCACGCCTGCCCGTCGCCGATGGCCATCAGGTTCGCGCCCCCCAGCACCGCCGCCGCGCTGGCCGAGGCCAGCGCCCCGCCGCCCAGCCGCACCCGCAGTGCGGGGCCCCGGTCCCAGCGGCCCGCCGGCGCCCAGGCGAGGGGTGTTTCCGTCACCCCGACCGTAGCGGGTGAGACCAGCAGCCGGTTCAGCTCCAGCTCTGCCCCCAGGGCGCCTTCATAGAGCGCGACCGCTCCCGGCCAGGGCCGGGAGGCCACCGCCAGATGCGGCGCGTGGGGCAGTTCATCCCCGCGCATCAGCGGCAGGTCCAGGAACACCGGCAGCACCGGCACGGGTGCCGCAAAGGGGCGCAAGCTGCTGCCTTCATCCACCACATCCGCCGCCGCATAAGGCGCAGGCTCTACCCGCACGGCCTCGACCGCGCGGCTCAGCCCCTGCGAGACCCGGTCAATCCGATAGAGCCCCTGCCCTGCCCCTGCCTCCAGCCGCACCACATCGCCCGGCCCATGAGCGCGCGAGGGCGGCAGCGTGAAACGCGCGCCATCGCGGGCGACGCGGGCCTCGGCCAGCCAGCGCTGGGCCATGCTGCGCGCCTCGGCCCGGTTCAGGACCAGCGGCAGATCGCTGCGCGACACCACGGTCTGCGCCTCATCGGGGAAGCGGGCCTCGGTCACGCGCTGGTCGAAATCGGCCTCGGCCTCGGTATAGCCGATCTGGACGCGGCCGATCAGCTCGGCCTCGGGCGCGCGGGTGGTCTCCAGCGCGCCGCCGTCACGCTCGGCCAGGTCCGGCAGCGCAAGGGTGCCCGCCGCGCGGCCATCGCGCAGCCGAAAGACCAGCGTGCCGTCCCGTTCCACCGCATCCACCCCATAGGCCAGCATCAGCGGCTGCAGCATCGCCCGCGCGCTGTCGGTCGAGGCCACGGCGAACCCGCGCACCACCCCGTGCAGGGCGCTGACATCCACATGGTGCACGCCCGCCGCCGCGCAGATATCGGCCACCACCGCCGCCAGCGGCTGGTTCAGCGCCCGCCCCGAAAGCCAGTGACCCCGCGCCCAGTTCTCGCCATCGGCCCAGAGCGTGCGGTTGCCCGGGAACCACGGAAACGGCCGCGCATCCCAGGCCCAGACATGGGCGCGGGACATATCCACCATGGGGCCGCCATAGAGGTCGGACACCGGGTTATGGGCCGGGTCGCCCCAGTAGCTGGCCATTGCGCGCAGGTATTGCATCTGGATCAGGTCATCACGCCGCCCGGTGGAATAATACGGCAGGCTGCTTTCCGAGGATTTCGGATCCAGGAACTTGTTGGGCTGGTTCGTGCCCTTGTCGATGGCCGCGCAGCCCAGTTCGGTGAACCAGAAGGGTTTCGAGCGCGGCACCCAAGGGCTGGGCGTGACCGCACGCTGGCCGTCGATCCGGTCATGGTGTTCGTTCTCCCACCAGCTGCGCAGATCCTTGTAGCGCCAGATCCAGGGCTCGTCATACGCACCATCGGTGATGGGGGTGCGCTCCTGCGCGGCGCGGGCGCGGGCATCGGGGTAATACCAGTCATAGCCCTCGCCCCCGGCGACATTGGCGCGCAGGTAATCAAGGTTGTAGATGCTGCCCCAATAGGCATCGGCGTGGTCCTGACCATCGCGCCAGTCCGACAGCGGCATGTAATTGTCGATGCCGATGAAATCGATCGCCTCATCCGCCCAGAGCGGGTCCAGGTGGAAATAGCGGTTGCCGGTGCCATCGCTGTAGCCCCAGTATTCGGACCAGTCAGCGGCATAGGTCAGCTTGACATCCGGGCCAAGGATCGTGCGCACATCGACGGCCAGGGCGCGCAGGGCGGCCACGGCGGGGAAGCTGTGGCCGGGGCCGCGGATCTGGGTCAGCGCGCGCATTTCAGAGCCGATGCAGAAGGCATCCACTCCGCCCGCCGCCGCACAAAGTGCGGCGCAATGCAGGATGAAGCGGCGATAGGACCACTCATTCGGCCCGCCATAGCTGACCGCGCCGTTGGAGATCGAGAAATCGCCCGGGGCCACGGTGCCGAAGAAAGCGGCGACCTCGGTTTGGGCGGCGGGGGTGCCATCGGGGGTGTCGGGGCGGCCAGGGGCGGCCTCCAGCGTGATGCGACCGCGCCAGGGCAGGACCGGCTGATCAGGCGCGTCGGACCAGGGATCGGGCAGGCCGTTGCCCTCCATCTGGCCCATCAGCAGGAAGGGATAGAACACCACCTTCTGCCCGCGCGCGTGCAACGCGTTGATCCCTTCGATCACCGCCGCGTCGGCGGGGGTGGAGCCATAGACCGGCCGCCCGTCCAGCCGCGCCAGTTCCGGCGCGGTGGCGCGGGTGCGCCCGCTGACGGACCAGGACAGGCCGCGATCCTTGGCGTCGGCATGTTCCAGCTTCGGCTCCACCCGGCAGCGGCCCGCGCGCAGGTCATCGCCGAACCACGAAACGATCAGCAGGCTGGAGCCGCAGCCCGGCAATTCGCGCACCAGCTGGTCCAGCGCGACCTCCAGATCGGCGCGGCCCTGGGGGCTGTTGGTATTGATCGCCTGCGCCGCGCCCAGGCCCAGATCGCGCGTGACCGGCGTTTCGGCAAGCGAGAAATCGCCCGTGCCGGGCATCAGCGCCACGGCCTCGACCACGCGGTCCAGGGTGGGTTCGCCCTCGGCCTGGGCGGCGCGCAGCACCTCGAAGCTGAATTGCGGGACGCGGTTGCCGAAACGGCCCAGTTCCAGATCCTCGATCACCACATAGGCGATTCCGCGATAGGCCGGGGCGCGGCCCGGGCCCTCGACGGCCTCGATCTTTGGATCCGGGGTCTGGGAGTCGTCGCCATGATAGACACGCAGGTCCAGATCATCGGGGGCGATTTCCTCGCCATCGGCCCAGATGCGGCCCACGCCAAGGATCGGCCCCTCGCACAGGGCCAGGGCCAGGCTGATGGCGTAGGAATATTCCTCGACCTTGACGCGCGGGCGGCCCTTGCCGCCGCCGCTGCGGCTGGTGGTGCGGGTTTCCTCGAACCGCGTGGCCCAGATGACATGGCCGCCCAGCCGCACCCGGCCCCAGACACGCGGCAGGGGCGCGCCCTCGCCCGCGGCGGTCAGGCGCAGGCGGTCCACCCGGCCGCTTTCCACCACCTGCGTGCCCGGCCCCATCAGGCGCTGATCGATGGCCATGCCGATGGTCGCCCCCACCGCGCGCCCGATCACCGCACCTGAAAGGCCCAGCACCGTGCCCCCCACGCCCGAGCCCAGCGCCGCCCCTGCCGCCGAAAGAACCAGAGTTGCCATTGCGTTATCCTTTCCGATCCGGGGGATGCACCGCGCGCGGCTGCATCACACCCCTGTCCCGCCTGTCCCGGTGGCCATCACAGGCCGCAGCCGAAAGCGCGCCACGATCCGGCGCGCCCAGACCCCGCCAAGCGGGCTTTCCACCACCCCATGCCCGATGAAGGCATGGATGAAATGCGGCCCGCCCGGGCGGTCGCTGCGCAGGCCCAGATGCCGCGCCGCCATGCCGCGCTGCAGCCGGAACAGCAGCACATCGCCCGCCTGCGCCGCGCCACTGGCGGGGGCCAGAGCGGTCTGCAGCCCGAGCAGCAGGGCCTCGCCCTCAGCGCTGTCCCAGCCCTGGGGGTACAGCGGCAGGGCGGCGGGTTCGGCGCCATGCACCGCCCGCCAGACCCCGCGCACCAGCCCCAGACAATCGCAGCCCGCACCACGGACCGAGGCCCGGTGCCGAAACGGCGTGCCGATCCAGGCGCGGGCCTCGGCCACCACGGCCTCGGCAAGCTGGGTGTCGGTCATGTGTCGTCGCCCCCGCGCAGGCGGCCGCCGTCATTGACGCCGTCGGTTCGGGGATAGGCCAGCAGCCAATCCTCACGCGGGATATGGGGAAAGCCCCGGAAATTCCGCAGGTTGTTGAACTTCAACCGGCAGGAGGCGGCGCGCTTGTCGCAGCCGGCCTCCAGCCGCAGCAGATCGCCCGGCGCGGGCGCGCGGCCCAGTTGCTGCCAAAGCTGCAGGCTGCGCTGCCCGCCCGGCGCCAGCCGGTCGCTGCGGATCACGCCCACCTGCCCGGCCGCCGCGCCCTCCAGCACCCGTAGGCGGCCGAATTCGAACCAGCGATCTTCGAACCCCGGCAAATCCGCGAAGTCGAAGCTCTGGCCCGCGTGGACCACCTCGGCCGGCAGATCCACGGCAAAGCCCGGCAGCGACAGGTCAAACCCGCAGGCGCTGTCGCCCAGCACCGCGCCGCAGCCGGTCTGGAACACCCGCCCCCGCGTCTGGCCCAGGGGTTCGGTCAGCCCGCGCAATTCGGCCTGAAAGGCGCCGCCCGCGCGGGTGATCTCGCCGATGGTGCCGCGAAAGGCCACGCGGCGCTGCGACGGGTCGGCCCAGTTGACCTCCCATATCACCAGCGCCGCGCCATCATAGAGGCCGGCGAGGATGTCGGCCTCGGTCAAACCGCTGTCGATCAGGGCGCCCATGGCCTCGGAATTGTCCACCGACAGGCCGGTGCTGCTGTCCAGCGCGCGCGCGCTCATGCCCGCATCGGCGCGAAAAGTGACGCCGTCAAAGCTCAGATCCCGGTCATGGTCGGTGAAGCCCAGCACCGTGCCATCGGCGCGGGTCAGCTGCCAGGCGCGGCAGACGGTGGTCAGGCCGCTGGAGAGATGCTCTTGCAGGCTCATGCGCGGATCTCCACCACCGGGACGCGGGGCAGATCGCCGGCGCGGAAACTGGCGACCGAGACCTGGATCAGGTCGGTGTCGAACCGCACCGGCACGTCGAATTCGAAGCCCGCGCGCACCTCGGCCCCCTTGCCCGGGGGCGTGTCGAAGCGGATCACCCCGGTGGTGGCGTCCAGCGCCCAGCCCTTGCCATCGGCCATCAGATCCGCGCCCAACGCCACCATGACCGTATCGGCCACCGGCTTGGTGATCGCGCGCCATTCCACCTGCGCGCCGGACCGATACCCCTTGCGCAGGGCAAACGCGCGCTGCACCCCGTCGCCCATGCCCAGCAGCTGATCCGTCGCTGTCACCGGGCGCGAGGCCGGGGCGGAGCGGTAATCCGCCCAGTCCTTCCAGCGAAACCCGTGCAGCCGCCCGCGCCGCGCCTCGAAAAACGCGATCAGCGCTTCGACATCATCAAGCCGCCGCAACCCCAGCCCCGCGTCATAGCGGCGGCGCGATTGCGCCCAGGGGCTGTTGCGTTCCTCATGGCCGTTGGTCAGCGTCACCACCTCGGTGCGCCGCTCAGGCCCGCCAAGCGAGCCGAAGCTCAGATTCGCCGGAAAGCGGATTTCGTGAAAGCCCATGTCAGCGGTTCCTCTGTCCCCGGGCCAGCAGGCGGCCCATTTCCGCGGCGATCTGGCTTTCCGAGCGGCGGAAGCCTTCGACATCGGGGGTTGAAATATTGAAAGTCACGTTGATCGCGCGCCCCCCGCCACCCGCGGCCTGCACCCCCAGCTTGCCATCGGGGCCGCGGCTCAGGGGCATGATCGCCTCGGGGCCGGCCTCGCCCATCAGGCCGGTGGTGCCGCCGCGCATGGGAAAGGCCGTGGCCTGCGAAATCACGCCCCCCTTGGCAAAGGGCATCACCCGGCCGTTGGCAAAGCTGCCGCCCTGGGCAAAGGGCATCACCGCCCCCATCAGCCCGCCCACGCCGCGCGCCAGCGCCGCGCCCAGCGCGTTCTGCACCGGCGCCATGGCCTGATTGTAGACCGAGGCCGACATGGTCTGCGCGACCCCGCGCAGCGCATCCTTCAGCCGCATCCCGTCGAACACCATCCCGTCAAAGGCGCGCCGCAAGCCGCCACCAAAGGAGCGCGAGAGCCCCTCGACCTGGCGCTCGGTCATGGCCAGCGAGCGTTCCAGCCCAGCCAGCTCGCCCTCGAACCCCGCGACCATGCCGCTGGTATTGCCCAGCCGCAGCTCCAGCGCGGCCAGCTGGTTTTCAAACTCGGTCATGTCCGTCATCTTGCTGCGCTCCTGCAGTGTCGGGGTAGCGCGCGGCCAGCTCCTCCAGCCGCGCGCGGGTCAGGGGCTGGGCGCCGCCCTCGAAGCCCAGCATCACCGCCAGTTCCAGCGGGGTCAGCGCCCAGAACTGCGCCGGGGTCAGGCGCAGATCGCGCAGCCCGGCGCGCATCAGCGCCGCCCAGTCCATGCCTGGCCGCGCGCTCATGCCTGGTCAGGGCGCGAAAACGCCCGCGCCAGCAGCAGCGCGGCCACCCGCGCGCCCTCGACCGGGCCGCCGCGGATCTCGGCCGACAGCAGGTCATCCGCCGTGCCCTGCCAGCCGCCGCCGCGCAAACCGGCCACGATCAGCGCCAGCACATCGCGGCTGGTAAAGGCGCCGCCCTCGAACCGTTCGACCAGCGCCATCAGGCTGTCGGCCTGCAACGCGGCCTCCAGTTCCGCCAGGGCGCCCAGGGTCAGCTTCAGCACATGGCGGCGGTCGTCGATCCACAGCGCCACCTCGCCCGCATGAGGGTTGGCCATTCTCCGCCCCCCGCTCACAGCGCCACGAAATCAAGCGCCCCGGCCGAGGCCAGCGCGATTTCATAGGTCGCCTCGCCATTATGGCTGCCGGCGTAATCCAGCCCGGTGATCTGGAACCGGCCCTCGACCAGGCCGAAATCGGGGATCACCACCTGAAACACCGGCACCTCGCCGGCAAAGAAGATGGCCCGCGCCCGTTCATCGGTGCCCGCATCGCGGAACACGCCCGAGCCCGAGATCGAGGCCGATTTCACACCCGCCCCGCCCAGCAACTCACGCCAGCCGCCCGCGCTTTCCAGGCTGGTGACATCCACCGTTTCCGCGTTGAAGCTGATCCGCGTGGCGCGCAGCCCCGCGATGGTCTCGAACTGGCCGTCGCCGGTCATGTCCACCTTGATCAGCAGATCCTTGCCGTTCTGCGCCCCCATGGGTTCACTCCTTGTTGTGCGGCCCGCGCCGCCTTGCATTGCTCAAGGGGCCGGTTCAGCCCGCATCCTCCACCCGCGCGCGAAAGCGCAGGTCAATCCGCCGGGTGCGCCCGCCCTGCAGGCGCCGCGCCTCGGCCCGGTCGAACCACAGCCCCACCAGGCGCCCGCGCTGAAGCGCCAGATCGGCGCCCGCCAGCAGATCGGAAATCCGCCCCGCCGCCTGCTTGGCCTCCAGAAACCCCGCCGCGTCCGAGATGACCGAGATCACCATCCGGTGCTCGGCCCCCGCGCCGCTCTGGTCTGATCGGTCCAGAACCTGCTCGGCGCCGATCAGCACATGGGTGCCGGGCGCGCTGGCGGGCGGGGCGGCATCATGGATCGCCCCGGCCACCAGGTCCGACAGCACGGCATCGCCTGCCAGAGAGTCATAGATCGCGCCCTGCAGGGCGGCTGCCATCGCATAGCTCATGCCGGGTCCTCCTCCAGCGCGGTGCAGACCAGATACCGGCCCGTCGGGTCGGCCTCGGCCACCGCCAGAATGCGAAAGCGCCGCGGCCCTTCGACCAGCCGCTGGCCGGGGCGCGGGCGGCGCGGGCTGCCCGCAGGCGCGGCGCGCAGGGTGATGCGCAGCCGCTGCGCCGCCTCGGGGCCCATGGCGCCCATCCGCTCATTGCCCGCGCCGGGCCGGATCTCGGCCCAGAGCATCCCCAGCGCGCTCCAGGTGATCGCCTGGCCCCCCGCACCATCGGGCGCCGCCTGAGGGTGCTCCAGCACCAGCGCGCGCGTCAGCCGCGGCGCGCTCATGCCCGCCCCCCGGTGCGCAGCACGCGCCAACGCTCCAGGATCGAGGCCACCGCCATCGGCAGAGCGCCGCCTGCCTCGCGGTCCTCATAGTGACGCGCGGCCAGCATCAGCACCGCCTGCGCCAGATCGGCGGGCAGATCCGCCCATTCGGGGCCGAACCCGGCGGTGAACCGGATCACCGCGCCCCCGCCCCAGCCAATCACCGGCAACACCACGCCCATGGGCGCCAGCACCGGGCGATGCTGGTCACGCAGCAGACGCCAGCGCGCAGGGTCCACCAGGGTTTCCCCACCCGCGCGGTCCAGCAGCGCCACCTCCTGCACCTCGCGCACCGGCGCCACCGGCAGCACCTGCGCGTCGGGCGTGCGCCAGCCCTGCACCCGCAGCTCAAACCCGCGTTCCAGCAACACCTTGCCGGTCCGCGCCTCTACCGTGGCCATGGCCGCGCGCAGATACTGGGCCAGCAACCCGTCCTGGCTGGCATCATCGGCAAAGCCGCTGCCCATGCGCAGATGCTCGCGCAACGCCACCACCGGCAGCGCCTCCGGTGCAAACCCGCCTGTCTCGATCAGCTCCATAGCGCCCTTCCTTGCCTGCACGCCAAAGCGCGCCGCCCCGGCGCGGCGATCCCAACTGACCGCCGCGCCCCTCTCCTCATCTTGCGAAAATCACGCCCGCTGGGGCCGCCGGGGGCTGCACGCCCCCGGCCACCGCATCAGTCCTGCGAGAACCGCAGCAGCTTGATCGCCTTGAAGTCCGACACATCGCCGCCCACGCGCTTGGTGGCATAGAACAGCACATGCGGCTTGGCGCTGAACGGATCGCGCAGCACGCGCATGTCCGGACGCTCGGCGATGGTGTAGCCCGCGCCGAAATCGCCAAAGGCAATCGCATAGCTGCCCGAGGCGATGTCCGGCATGTCCTCGGCGATCAGCACCGGATAGCCCATCAGCCGCGCGGGCTCTCCCGCGGCCAGACCGTCCGACCACAGGAAGCGGCCATCGGCATCCTTCATCTTGCGCACCGCACCGGCGGTTTTGGAATTCATGACAAAGGTGCCATTGGCGCGATAGCCCGCGCCCAGCGCATAGACCAGATCGACGATGGAATCGGCGGCATTGGTGGTGGCGAAATCGCCATTGTTGCCGGTGGCGATATAGCCCAGGCTGCCCCAGGACCAGCTGTCCTCGGCCACTTTCGGATGATCCAGGAAGCCGCGCGGCTTGTCGTCGCCATCGCCGTCGATAAAGGCCTTGGCTTCGGCCCGGGCGAATTTCCCGGCGATGCGCGCGGCCAGCCAGCCTTCGATGTCAAAGGCCGAATCGTCCAGCAGGCGCTGGCTGGCCTTGGGCATGGCCGACAGCTCATGCAGGCGGACCGGAATACGGTCGATCGCGTGCCCGGTGCTTTCCACCACCGCGCCGGTCTCGCTCGCCCAGCCCGAGGCCACGTCCGAATGATCCACCAGCACATCGAAGGAGGTCGCCTCGACCGTCACCACCGATGCGATCGCCCGGATCGAGGCCGCCCCATGCAGCACGCCGCGGATCGTCTCGGCGGTCTGGGGATCGACCAGATAGCCACCCTCGCCCGCGACCTGGGTGTTCAGACCCTTGGTTTCGAACTCCAGCCCGCGCATGGCGTTTTCGTCGCCCGAACGCAGATAGGCGTCGAACGCCTTCAGATGGGGCGCCCCGGCGTCATCGGCGCGGCTCAGAACCGGGCGCGTCACGGCCTGGGCATGTTTGCGATCCAGCATGGTCATTCGCTCTTCCTGTTGTTGAAGTGAGACTTGAATATCATCCTGAAACGCCTTGAACTCGCTCAGGAACCCGGCAACGGCGGCTTTCACCTCCGCCACCGGAAGGTCGGGCTCCACAGCCGCCTGCGGAACCGGACAGGATGCGTCGGATTGGGTCATGGGGCTCTCCTCGGTTGCACCCGGCTGGCCCGGAAACGGGACCGCATGTCGGGTTGGGGCAAGGTATAGCCCCACGGGGTAAAGCCGGGCTGAGCACAGCGCACGCTGCCCCCGCGCCCGCGCGCAACACCCGCGCCGCGATTCCCCGTTTCCCCCGCCCCGCCTTCTGATGTAGGCAGGGGGTTCTTAACCTGTGAAAGACATCCCATGACCGACAACCTGCGCGGCAGCCTGCTGATGGTGCTGGCAATGGCGCTCTTCGCGCTCGAAGACATGCTGATCAAACTGCTCTCGGCCAGCTTTCCGGTGGGGCAGATCATCGCCTTTCTGGGCGTGGGCGGGGCGCTGATCTTCGGGCTGATGGTCTGGCTGCGGGGTGAGCCGCTCTGGCCCCCGGCGCTGTGGTCCGGGCCGGTCATCATCCGCAACCTGGGCGAGATGGTCGCCGCCATGTCCTTCGTGATGGCCATCGCACTGACGCCGCTCTCCAGCGCCTCGGCCATCCTGCAGGCCACGCCGCTGGCGGTGACCCTGGGCGCGGTGCTGTTTCTGGGCGAGAAAGTCGGCTGGCGGCGCTGGGGGGCGATTCTGGCGGGGTTCTTCGGGGTGCTGCTGGTCATCCGCCCGGGGTTGGAGGGGTTCGAGCCCGCCTCGCTTCTGGCGGTGGTGGCGGTGTTTGCCCTGGCCGCGCGCGATCTGGCCACGCGGCGGGTGCCGGCGGCGGTGTCCAGCTATCAGCTTTCGGCCTGGGCCTATGCGGCGATGATCCCGGCGGGGCTGCTGCTGACCGCCTTCAGCACCCGCGCGGCCAGCCTGCCGGACGGGATGCAGGCGCTGCAATTCACCGCCATGCTGGTGCTGGGCCTGGGCGCCTATTACGCGCTGGTCGGCGCCGTGCGCACAGGCGAGGTTTCGGTCGTCACGCCCTTTCGCTATTCGCGGATGCTGTTCGCGCTGATCATCGGCGTGGTGGTCTTTGCCGAACGCCCGGACGCGGCTACCCTGACCGGGGCGGCGATCATCGTCGGCGCCGGGGTCTTCACCATCCTGCGCGAGCGTGCGCAACGGGGTTCCCAGCCCGCCTGACCCGCGCTATAGAGCGCTCAATCACCACCACGGGGGACGTCATGGGCACCATCATCGACATCATCGGGCGCGAGATCCTGGACAGCCGCGGCAATCCCACGGTCGAGGTGGACGTGATCCTCGAGGACGGCTCCATGGGCCGCGCCGCCGTGCCTTCGGGCGCCTCCACCGGCGCGCATGAGGCCGTCGAGCGGCGCGATGGCGACCCGGCGCGCTATCTGGGCAAGGGCGTGCAAGAGGCCGTCTCGGCCGTCAATGGCGACCTGGCCGAGGCGCTTCTGGGCGCGGATGCCACCGAACAGGTGGCCATCGACCAGGCAATGATCGAACTGGACGGCACCCATAACAAGGGCCGGCTGGGCGCCAATGCGATCCTGGGCGTGTCCATGGCCGTGGCCAAGGCGGCGGCGGATTTCACCACGCAGCCGCTTTACCGCTATATCGGCGGCACGTCAGCACGCACCCTGCCGGTGCCGATGATGAATATCATCAACGGCGGCGAACATGCCGACAACCCCATCGACATCCAGGAATTCATGATCATGCCCGTCGTCGCGCCCTCCATGCGCGACGCTGTGCGCATGGGGGCCGAGGTCTTTCACACCCTGAAGAAGGAGCTTTCGGCGGCAGGTCTTTCGACCGGGATCGGCGACGAGGGCGGCTTCGCCCCGGACCTGCGCTCCACCCGCGAGGCGCTGGATTTCATCCTGAAATCCATTGAAAAAGCCGGATATACCCCGGGTGGCGACATCATGCTGGCGCTTGATTGCGCCGCCACCGAATACTTCAAGAACGGCGCCTATGTCATGGAAGGCGAAGGGAAAACCCTGAGCGCGGCGCAGAATGTGGACTACCTGTCCGCCCTGGTCGCGGATTATCCGATCATCAGCATCGAAGACGGCTGCGCCGAGGATGACTGGGAGGGCTGGCAGATGCTGACCGAAGCCCTGGGCCGCAAGGTGCAGCTTGTGGGCGATGACCTGTTCGTCACCAACCCCACCCGCCTGCAACGCGGCATCGACGAAGGCTGCGGCAACAGCCTGCTGGTCAAGGTCAACCAGATCGGCACCCTGACCGAAACCCTGGCAGCCGTGGACATGGCGCACCGTGCGCGCATGACCTGCGTGATGTCGCATCGCTCGGGCGAGACCGAGGACGCCACCATCGCCGATCTGGCCGTGGCCACCAATTGCGGGCAGATCAAGACCGGCTCGCTCGCGCGCTCGGACCGGCTGGCGAAGTATAACCAGTTGATCCGGATCGAGGAATCGCTGGGCGAGACCGCCATCTATGCCGGGCGCACGGTGCTGGCACGCTAAGCGAACGCGCGGCGGGGTATCTTGCCCCCGCCGCCCGGACCTGCCAGACCGGGGCGGCACCCCTTGCCGGAGCCGCCATGCCCACCGATCGCACCCTGACCGAGATCAACCTGCCGCTGGCCATCGCCACCATCTGCGCGGGCGTGGCTTTCCTGGTGGTCAATGACGCCATCGCCAAGCTGCTGACCGAGCGCTACAATCCGGTGCAGATCATCGCCATCCGCAACATTCTGGCGGTGCCGATGATCGCGGCGGTGGTGCTGGCGATCTCGGGCACGGCGGGGCTGCGCACGCGCTATCTGCGCGTGCATGCGCTGCGCGGGGTGCTGATGCTGGTCGGCGCGTTCTTCTATTTCTCGGCCCTGACCGTGCTGCCCCTGGCCGAGGCCACGGCGCTGGTGTTTTCCGCCCCCATCTTCATCACCGCCCTTTCGGTGCCGATCCTGGGCGAAAGGGTCGGCCCGTGGCGCTGGGCGGCGGTGCTGGTTGGGTTTGCAGGCGTGCTGGTGATTGTCCAGCCGGGGGGCGCGGCGTTTCAACCGGCATCGCTGATGGTGCTGGGCACGGCCTCCTGCTACGCGCTGTTCATGATGATGGCGCGCTTCATCGGCCGGGATGAGGGGCTCTGGACCATGATGCTCTTCGCGGTGGGCTTTCCGGGGCTCTATGCCCTGCCCTTCGCCACTGCCGTGTGGGTGCCGGTGCAGACCGCTGATTACGCGCTTTTCGCCGCCATTGCCGTGCTGGGCAGCCTGGGCATCACGCTGATCGGGCAGGCCTTCCGGCTGGCCCCGGCGGCGGTGGTGGCGCCCTTTGACTATACGGCGCTGATCTGGGCCTCGGGGGTGGGCTGGCTGATCTGGGGCGATATCCCCGGCGGCTGGACCGTCACCGGTGCCAGCATCATCATCGCCGGGGGGCTCATCATCCTGTGGCGCGAAGGGATGCAACCGCGCCCCTGACCCACGCCCGAAGGTTCAGGCGACTTCCGACAGGCTGCCAAGAAGGATGCCGGTCATGGCCACCGAAATGTCGGCCTCCAGCGCGTTCAGCGCGATGCCCTGATCATAGCGCACAGCCTCGCGCCCGGCCTCGTGCATTGCATCGGCATCCACGAAAACCCATTCAGGGCTGTAGGCGCCGGGCAGACTCACAGCGTGGCGCAAGATTTCCAGCGCATCGGTGGCGCTGACCCGGCCGTCGCCATTGAAGTCGGCGGCAATGAAATGCTCCGGCCGGGCGGGGCCGAAGCTGGGCTCCAGCCCGACGGCCAGGCGCAGCACTTCCAGCGCATCAGTGGCCCGGATCGCCGGATCCCCAGCACTGTCATAGGCGCGCGCGGCATCCAGAACCCCGTCACCACCCGGCGCCAGATCCAGCTCGAACGCGCCGCTTGCGGAGGTCTCGGCGTTCGCTCCGGCCATGCTGAGCGCAACCCCCTGCATCGGCGCCCCCCAGAGGGTCTGCACCAGACCGTCAACCCGAACCGTCACCGGGCCCTCGGCAGCAGGCAGATCCTCCAGCCGGATCACCCCGTCGGCAAAGGCAAGTTGCTGGATGTTCTGCAGGGTATCGCGGCCCTGGCTGACAAAGGCATGGCGCTGGTCTTCGACCACCACCGTATCGCCCAGACGCTGCACTGCATAATCCGCCTGCAGACCGGCATAGATCACCGTGTTGGTCCCGCCATTGCCGTCATAGATGTCATTCCCAGCCGACGCGACAAAGACATCATCCCCGGGCGTCCCGCGCAGATGATCCGGACCGGTGCCACCTGCAACCGGGCCGTCGCCGGGCTGGGCTTCGATATCGAATCCCAGTTGAACCCCCAGGCGTGCCCGCGCGCCGTAGCTCATGGCGTTGAAATCCAGATAGACCGTGTCGGCATCATGGTGAACCCGGGCATCATCGAACCCCTCCAGCGTGGTGCCGGCGGCGATCACCTCGGCGCTGCGCAACGCGATTGCGGGGTTGTCGCGCAGCCCTTCAAAGGTAAAGGCAAAGCCGTTGTAGGGGTCTTCATCCTGCGCCGTGGCATACCGCCCGCCGAAATTGGCCCGGATGGTGTAGTTCAGCACCTCGCCGCGCATCTCGACCGTGGCGGGGACCGGGCCCGGGACCAGCCCGGGAAAGAGGTCGGACAGATTGCGGATGCTGGTCGCAGGGTCGATCATGACGCTGGCGGCAGTCCCGTGCGGGCTGTCCACGCTGGGCAGCAGCGGCTGGATCAGCATCTCGGTGCCATCGAGCAGGCCATGCCGTGGCGCCGACACCCGCGTCGCCCCCGATATATTGGTCAGGTTCACATCCGCAAAGTTGCGCAGTGATTGTCCTGCCAGCGTGTCCGGGTCAAAGCTGGACATCTCACTGCCCGCAAAGCCGAAGAACGCGTCCCCGTCGCGGCCATTGGCCAGCCCCCAGAGACTGCTGATCGGATGCTCGTCGATCCGGGGATCCTCGGGGTTGATGACGCCATCGCTGTCAATACCGTAGCGGACGAACGCATCCTGCCCGAAACGGCTGACGGCAAAGACGAATTCCGTCGGCGTTCCATCGCCATCACGCAGCAGGATCACATCGCCCGCGCTTTGATACGGCGAAGGCAGCAGGCCATTGGCGATCACCACCCCGGTGTCGATATACATCTGATACCAGCGCCCGCCGCCAGCCAGCACAGCCTGGGCCGCGCCGTTGTTTTCAAACACGGTGAGGGCGTTCACAGAGCCGAACGGCAGGCTGTAAAGCTGTTCCAGCTGCTCGGTTTCGGGGTCGACCCGAAAGACCCGGCTGAAATCGGTGGCGTAGAACTCGCCATATACCCCTTGCGCGATATCGGTCAGTTGCCGCCCGAAACTGCCGGTCTGGGTGACCTCATCATCGTCCCGGTTGTACAGGGCAAACCGCCCGTTCAGGTTCAGTATGAGGAAGTCGAGCGGTTCCGCATGTGCCCCGTCTGCACCCGCGAAGGGCAGACTCGTCACAAGTTCGCTAGCACTTCTGACAGGCAGGCCGTCTTGCCAGGCCTCGAAGAATACAGGTGCCGGCTCCGCGCCAACCGTCTCACGTTCAAAGCCCAGACCGGAACTGGCCAGAACACTTATATTCGCAGCTTGGCTGGACCCCGGATCACTGCTGCCGCCATAGCCCTGACCGTCGCCGCTGGTGATGAGCTCGTTTCCGAAATGGACATGCAGATGGGTCGATGTGCGCAGGCCTGTATTTCCGACAAATCCAAGCTGCTGCCCACCTTCTATCGGCATCCCTTCCGCGATCCCCGCAGGCAGCGAGCCCGCGCTCAGATGCAGGTAGCTGGCATAGAACGCGGGGGCATCTACGGGCTCGTGCCGAATAGTGATGAAATTTCCCCAGCCGCCGGGACCGATGGATTGCTCTTGCCCCTCGATTATCTGCAGGTCAGAGTTTTCAACCACCGATGCGGGAGCACCGTCCATGACGTCGCCGCGCCAATCGACCACATAGCCTGGCGCGACAGATCGGACTGGAACGACACCTGGCTGTGTGATCGTTGCTGCATCGAGCGTGTCGCCGTCCAGAAAGACAAAATCGACGGAGTAAAGCAACGCGCCGAAATGGCTGGTCGTCCCGCCATAGGCCTGGCTCACACGCGCCGTAAAGCCTTCGCCAAAAGGTAACTGTATTCGAGCAGCGTCATCAGAAATGGGAAAGGGCATGTCCAAACCTATTGAAGTGGGAGAAGGGTCACAAAGCGGTGGACCTGAAAACGCCCGAACCCTAGGCGGTCACAAATGCCTGATCAAGATCGAAGCGTGAAACTCATTATCCAGGCATCAAGGACAAATACGCTGCATGTCATGGCTTGATGGATGCAACCATTCTCTGGAAATGTGCCCTTTCCAAAGCGCCGGACGCCAGCCGTGACACCTCAAACCTCACGGCAGCGCTTAGCCCGAGGTCCCACAAAGGGACATGCTTCACCCCTTCGCGTTCAGATCCTTCAGCAATCGCCCATGGCGGCGCACCTCGCGCAGGACGTCGCCAAAGGTGACCAGCCCGCGGGCCTGCAACATGGGCACCAGCCGCAGGAACGCGTCCGCCGTGGCGACCGTATCGCCGATGGCGGTGTGGCGGGCTTCCTCGGGGATGGTGATGCCCAGCCGCGCGGTCAGCGCGTCCAGCGAGTGCTGTTCCGTCTGGCCAAAGACCACCGCCGACAGCAGCACCGTGTCCAGCACCGGGTGATCGAAGCTGGCGCCGATGGCGGTTTCATGCCGGCGCAGGAATTCCATGTCAAAGGGCGCATTATGGGCGATCAGCACCGACCCGCGCGCAAAGCCATGGAAACGCTGCCCGGCCTCGGCGATGGTGGGGGCGCCCTTGACCATATCCTCGGTAATCCCGTGGACCGAGGTCGAGCTGGCCGGGATCGCGCGCTGCGGGTCCACCAGCGTGTCGAACACCTCGCCGCGCACGCGCCGGCCGTTGACCAGGCGCACGGCGGCGATCTGGACGATCTCGTCGGCGGATGGCGTCAGCCCGGTGGTTTCGGTGTCGAACACCACATAGGTCAGATCCTCCAGCCGGGCATCGGCCACGGCGGCGTTGCGGGCCTTGGACAGCAAGTCGAAGTCATAGACCACGGCGCGGGCCACGGGGGGCGGTCGGCGAGTAGCGCGGCGCGCGTTGCGGATGGGCAGGCGCACAGCACCGCCGCCGGGGCGCAGCTCGGTCCAGGCTTCGGTGCCATGGGTGTTGAGCACGGCGCGCGCGGTCAGGTCCGGGGCGGCAGGGTCCACGGCCTCCTCCAGCCAGCGGTCGAAATCGCCGACATTCAGGGGTTTGCCCAGCCAGCACATGTCCAGAACAGCGCCGGGGCCATCCTCTTCGATCAGGTCCAGCCGGAAATCCTGACCCAGCCCTTCGGCCGCGACACGGCGCCCCAGCCAGTCGAAAAAGGCCACAAGTTCAAAGCCGTCGCAGCGCAGCATCAGTTCGGGGCCGGCACAGGTCAGGGCGCGGCCCTCGGCCTCGAAGCGCGCGCGCAGGCTGTCGAACAGATCGGCGCTGCGGGTTTCGGCCAGCGGGCGCCAGTCGGTGCGCCCGGCGTCATAGCGTTGGCCAAGCTCGGTGATCGCACCGGTCAGGGCGGCCACTTCGTCCAGCATGGCGGGCATCATGGCTGCGCTCTCGGGCAGATCGGGGGCCTCGGACACAACGCCGATGACGGTCTGCAGATTGGCTGCCGGACGGCGCACACGGTCAAAGACCTCGCCCAGCAGGGCCTCGCGGCTGGCATGGGCGGCCATGTCGGCGGTCACATCGCGCAGGGTCAGCACATAGCCCGGTGGCCCGCCCTGTTCGGTGCGGCGCAGCACGCGCATCCGCCCGGCCAGCAGCCGGGCGCTGCCGGTGGTCGCGCACAAAAGGTCCGAGGCCGCGTCCGGGTCGCCCGCATCGACCAGGCGCGCATAGGCATGCGCAATCGGTCCTTCGCGCAGATACTCCAGAAGGTTCCGGTCCAACCCCGGCGCCCCGCCTGCGCCCAGCAATTCGACCGCCGGGCCGTTGTAGAAGACCAGCTGGTGTTCGCCGGTGCACAGCAGCACCGCCACCGGCACATCGGCCAGCAGCTTTTCCAGCCGCGCCTTCTCTGCCGACAGACGCGAGGTCTCGCGGGCCACTGCCTCGGCCAGGGCGCTGCGGGTTTCGATCAGGCTGCGGGTGGCTTCGGCGGCGGCGGGGGCCAGATCGCCCAGATAGCGGGCGCGGTCGCGGTCCAGATCCCCGTCAACCGCGGCATGGGTGCGCGCCCGGATGGCATTGGCCAGCGCTTCGATCGCGCGGGCGACATGGGTGTCGAACAGCAGCCAGATCCAGGCCACCAGCCCCAGCATGATGAACCCGGCAAACACCCCGGCCTGCACCAGCGCGCCCACCAGCCCTTCGACCTGCGGCGCGCGGGCCAGCGACAGCCAGAACCCCGCCACCATGGCGCCGATCCCGCCCACGGCCAACAGCACGAAGAACAGCAGGATGCGGATGCGCAGGCTCAGCCGTTCAAGCATTCCCGTTCCCCGCGGCTTCCGCGGTGGCGGCGCGGGCCTCGGCGGTGGCGGCGTCCGGGTCGGCCAGGATACGGCGGACTTCCTCGCGCAGGGCCTTGAGCTCGAAAGGTTTGGAAATGAACCCCGTGGCGCCCATGGCCAACCCCTTGCGCCGCTCCATGGCTGAGCCGCGCGCGGTCATCATCAGGATCGGAATATGGTCCAGTTCCGGGTCCGAGCGCACCGACTGGCAGATTTCATAGCCCGAAACCTCGGGCAGCATGACATCGAGCAGCACCAGATCCGGGCGCATGGAGCGGATCAGTTCCAACGCCCCCGCGCCGGTATCGATGCGGGTCTGCTCATAGCCCTCGCGGGTCAGCAGGTAGTCCAGCGCGATGGCGATGTTGTCCTCATCCTCGATGACAAGGATGCGTGCCCTAGCCTTCGTGTCCTCCATGGTCTCCTCCTTCGCAGGCTTCGCGCAGCACCGGATCCTCCGGCGACAGGCGGAACCAGTTGCCCCCCTCCGGGGCTCCCTCCTCGGTAAATCGTGTGGCGCTGGTCACGTCCATGCGCCGTGCATTCGCACAGTCGAAAATCACCTGCACGCCGAAATTCAGCGCCCAGCGCTCCTGCAGGATCACGCCCGTCAGCACCAGATCCGGCTGCGCCTGATGGCGCAGGGTGACACGGTGATCCACGGCGGTGATGCGGTTCGACAGCGGGAAGATATAGCTCCAGGGCCGGAACCAGGCGGTATGCGTGTTCTGCTGCGCAATCACCACGCCGGGCGGCAGGGCATTTTCGACCCGGCCCGCCCAGGTGTATTCCAGATAGATGATCATCCCCACGATTCCGGCCGCAGCGGCAAAGGGCATGGTCCAGGTGGGCAGGCGCCCACGGCTCAGGTGATTGATGACCAGTGCAATCCCGGCGGCGGCAAAAGCCGCGCAGACAACGGCGATGAATTCCAGCAGCATGAGCGCGTCCTAACCCAGTGTTCCGGTGCGCGAACCCACCGCCGATTGCATTGTGCGCACCACCACAAAGGCGTCACGCAGGTGGCTGCGCTCGAAATCCGACAGATCCGAGGGCGCCAGATAGTTGTCAGGCTTGCGCCCCATGCGCACCAGGGCGGCCTGGTTTTCCAGCCGCAGCCGGGCGATCAGGTCATAGGCTTCGATCAGGTCGCGCGCGCCGGACACGCTGATCACCCCCGCCGCTTCGGCCGCCAGCAACCTTTCGCGGGTGTTGACCGGGGTCAGCCGCCCCTTGAGCGCATAGACCCGCGCCAGATCGGCCACCGGGACCACGCCGCCAAGCTTCATGTCCACATGGTTCTTGTATTCGCCCGACCGGATGGTGGCGAAGCCGCGCAGCAGCCCCAGCGGCGGCGCATGTTTCAGCGAATTCGAGATCATATGCGCCACGAAGATCGAATTCTTCGCCGCCGCCTCCAGCGTTTCGGCCTGCAGGTTGCGAAACAGCGACACATCGCCGCCGATGGGACGCAGGTCAAACATGACCGAGGCCAGCATCTGCGCCTCGGGGTCGGGCGTGTCGATCCAGCCCTTGAAATAGCGCCGCCATTTGCGCACCGGCTGACACCAGCGCGGGTTGGTGGCCATCATGTCACCGGGGCAATAGAAATACCCGGCAGCGTCCAGCCCGTCGGAAACGATCCGGGCCAGTTTCAGGAAATACTCCATGTCACCGGGCGCCATGGAATCGTCGATCATGATGCAGTTGTCCTGATCGCTGACCCCGGTCTGCTCCTGCCGCCCCTGGCTGCCGCAGGCCAGCCACAGGTACGGCACCGGCGGGGGGCCCAGTTCAGCCTCGGCCAGGCGCAGCAGGCGGCGCGTCACGGTATCGGCCACATCGGTGATAAGGCGGGTGACCACTTCATGCGCGCTGTGCCCGCCCACCAGTTGCACCAGCAGCTGGGGAATGCGATCGGTCACGCGGGCCAGCGCCTGCGCATCCTCGGCGACCGAGGCATCGCGCACCAGTTGGGCCGAGTTCACCGCCTGAAACCGCGTCAGGTCGGTCTGGGTGATGATCCCCAGCAGCTTGCCATCGCGCACCACCGGCAGATGCCCGATGCGGCGTTCCAGCATCATGTGCAGGATGTCCGAGCCCAGGCTGTCCGGGGTCAGGGCCTGGACGTTACGGGTCATCACCTCCGAGACGGGGGTATCCCCCGGCAATCCCTCGGCCAGAACGCGGGCGGTCAGGTCGCGGGTGGTGACAATCCCCACCAGCGCCCCGTTTTCGGTAACCGCGACCGAAGAAATCCGGTTCTCGCGCATGGTGCGGGCGGCCTCGGTCACCGATGCATCGGGGGGGCAGCTCACCGGGCTGCGGGTCATCAGGTCCGAAACCTTCAGCGTGGACAGGTCCCCCGTGCGATCACGACCGCCCCGCCCGCGGTTGAAAAAGCGTTCAAACGCCGGGTGATTGGCGATCAGATGGCGCAGGTCCGCCACCGGCAGCTTCAGCAGCACCGAATCCTCGGTCACGCGCGCCGTGGTCACGGCCAGCCCGTCGCGCAACAGGCCCCTTTCCCCAAAGGAGTTGCGCGGACCCAGCACCGAAATCAGCGCGCCGTTGCCGTCGATCACCTCGACCGCGCCGCGCCAGATCAGGAACAGACCGCGGATGGGTTCGCCAGTGGCATAGACTTCGGTTCCGGCCGGGTATTCCCTGCGGCTGAAGGAACTGGCGACCCGCGCCAGTTCGTCCTGCGGCAGGCTGTCATAGGGATGCACGCTTTGCAGAAAGGTGATGATGTCGTCCTGGTCCTGCATGGCGCTTCCTCCCCGTCGGCCATGAAGTGGCCTGCCCCCGTATCGCACGGGGACAGGCCGATGTCATTGATCCGGATCAGTGATCCACGGCACCGCTGGCCCCACGCGGGACGCGGATGGATTCCACCAGTTCCTGGATCTCTTCGGGTGCAGGGCCGGTCAGCTTCAGCGTGATATAGGCCGCAGCAAAGTTCAGCACCGCACCAACAGCCCCGAAGGACAGCGGCGAAATCCCCATGATCCAGGCGTCCTGCGTATTCGGCAGCAGGTTGGTGCCCGGGATGAAGAAGAAGCCCAGATAGGTGAAGATGTAGAGCACGGTCGAGCCAAGCCCCACGATCATCCCCACGATCGCCCCGGAGGAGTTCATCGTCTTGGAGAAGATGCCCATCATGATGGCCGGGAACAGCGAACTTGCCGCCAGTCCGAAGGCCAGGGCCACCACCTGTGCCGCAAAGCCCGGCGGGTTGGCGCCCAGATAGGTGGCCAGCACGATGGCAAAGGCCATGGATATCCGGGCGTAGAGCAGCTCCTGCTTTTCCGAGATCCCCGGCGCGAAGGTTCGCTTCAGCAGGTCATGACTGATGGCCGAGGATATGGCCAAGAGCAGACCCGCCGCCGTGGACAGCGCCGCCGCCAGACCGCCCGCGGCGATCAGACCGATGACCCAGCCCGGAAGCTGCGCGATCTCGGGGTTGGCCAGCACCAGGATATCCTGGTTGAAGGTCACCATCTCATTGCCTTCCCAGCCCCGCTCGGCAGCCATGGCCGGGGGATTGGCTTCGTTGTAGTACTGGATCAGGCCGTCGTTGTTCTTGTCCTCGAACGCCAGCAGGCCCGTACGCTCCCAGGTTTCCATCCAGTCCGGCCGCTCGTCATAGCTGATCGGCTGTTCCTGGGTGCCATCGGGGTAGATGGTGGTGATGATGTTCAGCCGCGCCATGGCACCGACCGCCGGAGCAACGGTGTAGAGCAGCGCGATGAAGACCAGCGCCCAGCCAGCGGATTTGCGGGCATCGGCCACTTTCGGCACGGTGAAGAAGCGGATGATCACATGCGGCAGACCCGCGGTGCCGATCATCAGCGACAGGGTGAAGAGCACCATGTTGAAGGTGGTCTGCGGCTCGTGCAGGCCGGTGTAGTCATGGAAGCCCAGCTCCACCAGCACCTCGTCCAGCTTGGCCAGCAGCGGCAGGCCGGATTCGGTATGCGTGCTGAACAGACCAAGCTGCGGCAGCGGGTTGCCGGTCAGTTGCAGCGAGATGAAGACCGCCGGAATGGTATAGGCGGTGATCAGCACGCAATACTGCGCCAACTGGGTGTAGGTGATGCCTTTCATCCCGCCAAGCACGGCATAGGCGAACACCACCGCCGCGGCGATGATCAGCCCGGTCAGGTTGTCCACCTCCAGGAAGCGCGAAAACGCCACGCCCGCACCGGTCATCTGGCCGATCACATAGGTGATCGACATCACCAGCAGCGAGATCACGGCAACGATCCGCGCCGTCTTGCTGTAGAACCGGTCGCCGATGAAGTCCGGCACGGTGAAGCGGCCGAACTTGCGCAGGTAGGGCGCCAGAAGCAGTGCCAGCAGCACATAGCCGCCCGTCCAGCCCATCAGGAAGGTCGAGTTGCCGTAGCCCACGAAGGCGATGAGACCCGCCATCGAGATGAACGAGGCCGCCGACATCCAGTCCGCCGCAGTGGCAGCACCGTTGACGATGGGGTTGACCCCGCGCGAGGCCGCGTAGAAGTCTGATGTGGACCCGGCGCGGGCCCAGATGGCGATCCCGATATAGAGGGCAAAGGACGCGCCCACGAATATCAGGTTGATGACAAACTGATCCATGTCTCAGCCCCTCACTCTTCGTCCACGCCGTACTCGCGATCGAGCCGGTTCATGTACCAGGTGTAGTAGAAGATCAGCACGATGAAGGTCAGGATCGACCCCTGTTGCGCAAACCAGAACCCAAGATCGGTGCCCCCGATCGGGATGCCCGACAGGAGCGGGCGGAACACGATGCCGAACCCGAAGGACACAAGCGCCCAGATCACCATGCTGATGGTGATGATCCGGATGTTGGCCTTCCAGTAGTCATCGGTCGATTTTTTCTCGGACATGAGACATCTCCCAATTTTCCTCCTCACTTCCCTGCCCCCCGCGCGGGGACAAGGACCTCTTGGACAGCCGCCACAGGCCCCTGTGAGCAGCTCACAGGGCGGCGGGGCGTCATCGCGCCGTGGCGCGCGCCGGTTTACCGGCTGTTATTGTGCCGATGCGTCCTTCACGATGGCCTGCAACTCTGCAGCAATGTCAGCGATGTCGCCCATCGCATCGACGCGCTTCAGAACGCCCTTGCCATCATAGTGTTCGATCAGCGGTGCCGTCTGTGCGTGATAGGCATCAAGCCGCGCACGCACGGTTTCGGCGGTATCGTCAGCCCGGCGTGTGAACTCCGTGCTGCCGCATTTGTCGCAGACACCGGCCACCGCCGGGGTCTTGAACCTGTCATGATAGCCTTCGCCACACCGGGCGCAGGTGTAGCGCCCGGCAATGCGTTCGACCATCGCCTCATCCTCGACCTCAAGCGAGATCGCCGCCGAGACGTTTGCCCCCTGGTCGGCCAGCAGCGCTTCCAGCGCCTCGGCCTGGCCGGGGGTGCGGGGAAAGCCGTCCAGGATCACGCCCCTGGCGGTGTCCGGCTGGGCCATGCGGTCGCGCAGGATGGCCAGGACGATCTCATCGCTGACCAGGCCGCCTGCGTCCATCACCGCTTTCGCGGCCTTTCCGGCCTCGGTCCCGGCCTTGACGGCGGCGCGCAGCAGATCACCGGTGGACAGTTGAACAAGGCCGAAGCCCTGCTCCAGCATCCGGGCCTGCGTGCCCTTGCCGGCCCCCGGAGGGCCCAGCAGGATCAGAACGGCGGGGCGGGTCTGTGTGTCGCTTGCGCTCATCGCCTCAGCCCCGGTTCATGCGGTTTTCGATCAGGTCATCGACCACTGCCGGTTCCGCAAGCGTCGAGGTGTCGCCCAGCGCGCCATAGTCGTTCTCGGCGATCTTGCGCAGGATGCGGCGCATGATCTTGCCCGACCGTGTCTTGGGCAGGCCCGGTGCCCACTGGATCAGGTCCGGGCTGGCAATGGGGCCGATCTCCTGGCGCACCCATTTGACCAGATCCTTGCGCAGGTCCTCGGTCGGCTCGACCCCGTTCATCAGGGTGACATAGGCATAGATGCCCTGCCCCTTGATCTCATGCGGGTAGCCGACCACGGCGGCCTCGGCCACCACCTCATGGGCGACCAGCGCCGATTCGACCTCGGCGGTGCCCATGCGGTGGCCGGAAACGTTGATCACGTCATCCACGCGCCCGGTGATCCAGTAGTAGCCATCGGCATCGCGCCGGCAGCCATCACCCGAGAAGTAGTAGCCCTTGTACTGCTGGAAATACGTCTCCTGGAAGCGCTGGTGATCGCCCCAGACAGTGCGCATCTGACCGGGCCAGCTGTCGGCGATGCACAGCACGCCTTCGGCCTCGGTGCTCTCGATCTCCTTGCCGGATTCGGCCTCCAGCACCACGGGCTTCACACCAAAGAAGGGCTTGGTGGCCGAACCCGGCTTGGTGGGCACGGCGCCAGGCAGCGGCGTGATCAGATGGCCGCCGGTTTCGGTCTGCCACCAGGTATCGACGATGGGGCATTTCCCCTTGCCGACATGGGTGTTGTACCAGTTCCAGGCCTCGGGGTTGATCGGTTCGCCCACCGTGCCCAGCAGCCGCAGCGACGACAGGTCATGCTTTTCCACATGATCGGGGCCATGCGCCATCAGCGCGCGGATCGCCGTGGGGGCGGTGTAAAACTGGTTGACGCGATGCTTGGCGCAGACCTCCCAGAAGCGGCCCGCATCCGGATAGGTGGGCACGCCTTCGAACATCAGCGTGGTCGCGCCATTGGCCAGCGGGCCGTAGATGATGTAGCTGTGCCCGGTGACCCAGCCCACATCGGCCGTGCACCAGAAGACATCGCCATCATGGTAGTCAAAGGTGTACTGGTGCGTCATCGCCGCATAGACCAGATACCCGCCCGAGGTATGCACAACCCCCTTCGGCTTGCCGGTCGAGCCCGAGGTATAGAGCACGAACAGCGGGTCCTCGGCGCCAACTTCGGTATAGGCGCAATAGGGCGCGGCCTCGGCCATTTCGGCCTTCAGGTCGACATCGCGCCCCTGCACCCAGGTCGTCTGGTCGCCGGTA
Source organism: Rhabdonatronobacter sediminivivens (assembly GCF_013415485.1). GTDB lineage: Bacteria > Pseudomonadota > Alphaproteobacteria > Rhodobacterales > Rhodobacteraceae > Rhabdonatronobacter > Rhabdonatronobacter sediminivivens. The sequence goes on from NZ_JACBXS010000004.1 coordinate 153,923, forward strand.
TGCTTGACCACGAAGCATTTGACCCTGTCAGAACAATCGGTCAGCGCCTTGTCGGTGTTCGATTTCAGCGCCGTGCGCCGCCCGCCGCGCGGAGCGGTATCGGCGGTGATGACGGCCACGGCTTCGGAATCGTTGATCCGCTGCGCCAGTGCATCGGGCGAAAAGCCCCCGAAGACGATCGAATGGATCGCCCCGATCCGCGCACAGGCCAGCATGGCATAGGCGGCCTCGGGGATCATGGGCAGATAGAGCACCACGCGGTCGCCCTTGCTGACGCCATGCTCCTTGAGCACATTGGCCATCCGGCTCGTCTGCTCCAGCAACTCCTTGTAGGTGATATGCTGCGCAGGGGTCGCCGGGTCATCGGGCTCGAATATGATCGCCGTCTGGTCGCCACGGGTCACCAGATGGCGGTCAATGCAGTTGGCGCTGACGTTCAGCGTGCCATCCTCGAACCACTTGATATCCACCTGGCCGAAGTCGAAATTGACGTTCCTGACCTTGGTAAAGGGCTTGATCCAGTCGATCCGCCTGCCGTGCTCTGCCCAGAATGCCTCGGGGTTGTCGATCGAGGCTTTGTACATCGCCTCATAGCCGCTAGCATCAACATGGGCGCGGGAGATGAATTCATCCGACGCGTGAACCAACGGGGCTTTGACGGTATCTGACATGCATACTCCTCCTGTCACGGAAGGCGCGTCAGCTATCCACCCCTCCCGAATTTACCAGCGCAAGGCCGCGCCGGAATCCTTCCCTAACGGCATCATAACACTTTCGTCAAAAAAATGGTAACTCTTTTTTTTCAAACGATTTTTCTGTAAAGAGTTGCTTGGTATCGAACCGTTTTGTGTAAAGTGTTTTCACGGCGTCACAGTTCTGCCATATTTTCAAAGGCTTCCCGGACCCCGCGAAAGCCGCGCGCCAATTCGGGTCGGCGCCCTGCCCCCCGGGGCGACGGGCGCCCTGCCCTTGCAGGTGCCGGGCCAAATCATCGCCCTGCGCGCCAGAGCGGCCTGCAGGCGTGATTCGCGGCCAGCCGGGCGGGTGCGGCGCCCCCCCTGCCCCGCAGCGTCAGCGCGCCGTGATCCCGGGCGCGCCCGCAACCACCCGCCCGATACCGGCCGCGCGGCCGAACCCGGCGCCATGCAGCGCGTCCAGCAGCGTGGCCAGCTCCTGCTCCGGCACCGCGGCCAGCAGCCCGCCTGCGGTCTGCGGATCGAACAGCAGCGCCGCACGGGCAGTTTCGGGCGCCGTGATCCGCCCCTCCAGGACGGCGCGGTTTGACGGTGCAATGGTGGAGCCGTGCCCCTGACCTGCCAGCACCTCGGCCCCCGAAAGAAGCGGCAGCGCCTCCAGGTCCAGCTCTGCCGCCACGCCCGAGGCGACCAGCATCTCCATCAGATGCCCGGCCAGACCAAAGCCCGTCACATCGGTCATCGCCCGCGCCCGTGGCGCAAGGATGGCCGCAGCCTGCCCCTGCGGCTGGGCCATGGCGGCCAACGCTGCGGCCACGTCATCGCCCGCCGCCTGCATCTGCATCTCGGCGGCCAGCAGGGTGCCGGTCCCCAACGGCTTGACCAGCACCAGCGCATCCCCCGGACGGGCGCCACCCTTGGTCAGGAGCGCCCCCTCCGGACGCCCGGTAACGGTGAAGCCGATTACCATCTCGGCGCCCATGGCGCTGTGACCGCCGACGATGGCGCCCCCGGCCTCGGCCACCACGGCATGGGCTCCGGCCATGACCTCGGCCAGGGTGCGGCCTTGCAGGGCCGGCGACATATGCGGCAAGGTGATGCTGGCCAGCACCGCCTGCGGCTGCGCGCCCATGGCCCAGACATCCCCCAGCGCATGCACCGCCGCAATCCGCGCCATGGTATAGGGATCATCCACCAGCGCGCGCAGATGGTCGGTGGCAATCACCTGGCGGCGGTCCCCCATGCGCAGGATCGCCGCATCATCGCCCGCGCCGGCCTCGACGTCCGGATGGTCCGGCGGCGGCAGCGCAGCCAGCGCCTGCTGCAGGGCCCCGGACCCCATCTTGGCGCCACAGCCGCCGCAAAGCGGCCTGGCGGCGCCAGGCATCTGGTCCAGCCCCGCCGCGCGCAGCTTGGACGCCGCAGGCACGGCAGGCACGGGCGGGGCGAATTGCTGCATGAATTTCGCGTCAATCCGGTCCTTCAGCCGCCACAGCCAGGCACCCTCGACCGCCAGTGACCACTTGTCCGCCAGCGCCTTGCGGTCCCCCAGCGAGATCAGCTTCAGGTAATCGCGCTGCGGCCAGTAGCGCCGCTGCACCCCGGTTTCGGCCAGCGCTGCGCGCAGGTTGGCCAGCAGCACCGGCGCCTGGCGCACCGCATAGACCCCGGCCTTGGCCCGCGGCGCATGCTGCATGTGGGCGCAATCGCCCACCGCAAAGACCCGCGGGTCCGTCACGCTCTGCAGCGTCGGCCCCACGGTGATGAACCCGTCCTGCAACGCCAGCCCCGTATCGCGCAGCCAGTCATGGGGCCGCGACCCGGCCGCGCCGACCACCAGCCCCGCAGGCACCGAGGCCCCATCGGCGAGGTCCACATGATCTGCCCCAATGCCAACCACGCTGGCCCCGGTCTGCAGCATGATCCCGGCCGCGCGCAGATGGCCCAGCAATCGCGCCCGCGCAGCCCGGCCCAGATGCGGCAATGCCTGCGCCCCGGCCTCAAGCACCGTTACCTGCGCCCCCGGCACCCCGCGCAGGCGGAAGGCCATGGCCAGCGCCAGTTCCACCCCCGCGACCCCGCCGCCAATCACCACCACCCGTGCCGGAACCGCGCCCCGCGTGGCGCGGGCGACAAACTCCTCCCACGCCCGGGCATAGCCACCCAGCGGCTTGGCCGAGACCGCATGCGCTCCGTAACCCGGCACCATCGGCAGATCCGAGGTGATGCCGATATCCACCGACAGAACATCATAGGCCAGATCCGGCCGCCCCCGCAGCCGCACCCTGCGCGCGCCAGGGTCGATACCGCAGGCCCGGTCCAGAATGAGCCGCGCCCCCGCCCGCCGCGCCAACCGCACAAGGTCGATCTCCAGCGCAGCGCGGGAATAATGCCCGGCGATATGGCCCGGCAGCATGCCAGTATAGGGCGCCGAAGGATCGGGGTTGACCACCGTCACCCGCGCCCCGGGCAGCGGAGCCATGGCCCAACGGTGCAACACCAGCGCATGGGTATGCCCGCCGCCGATCAGCACCAGATCGCGCGTCCAGGGCGCGGGGATCCCTGTCATCATCTTGGCCGTCCTACAAAAGCTCAATGCAGGCGCTTGCCACCCGCATCCGTCTTCCGCATACCCCCTTCCCGCTCCCGTCGCCACAGGACAATCCGCCACCCGCGGCAGCCTCCGCTTTGCCCCTTGACGGCCAGGTCGCACTGGCCTAAGACCCGCCGCGTTGGCGGAGTAGCTCAGTTGGTTAGAGCAGCGGAATCATAATCCGCGTGTCGGGGGTTCAAGTCCCTCCTCCGCTACCACCGTTCCCCCCGACGCTCGTATGCGCATGTTGGGATAGAGGTTCGGGGCTTCCATGAGCTCGGAAAGCCGGCCTTCCAGCCTTATCTTGAAGCCTTTGTCCTCCGGGGTAACCACCACCTTCGAGATCAGGCGTCTGATGCGTTCGGCGGCATCTTCGGTGTCGGGCGATATCCCGGCCGCGAACACCCCCTCCAGATCGCCGACATAGGTCTGGTACTGCCGCAACGCGGCAGGATGCAGGCCCACGACCTTGGGCGCCTCCGGCACAACGGCAAGCTCTGCCTCGATTTCCTTCTGCCGTGCAGACAGTTCACGCATCTGGGCGCCGATCACCTCGGTCGGCAGGCGCTCGTGCACATAGTCCTGCCAGGACCGGTCCAACAGCCGTTTGATCTCGCCAAGCTTGTTCTCCAGAACGATGCGCTGGCGCCGCTTGTCCGCTGTCGCACGCTCACGCTCCTGCTGGTAGGCCTCGGCGAATTCCCTCAGCAGATGCGGGGCCTTGAGGTGCTGCTTGAGGCCGGCGAGGACCGCCGCCTCGATCTCATCCATGTAGAAGATGCGGTTGTTGCTGCAGGCGCCCGATTCGCGGCGCGTGCTGCAATGGATACGGACACGGCCGTGATCGCGGTCCTTCACCGACAACCCGCCGCCGCAGCATCCGCATTTGAGCAGGCCCGACAGCAGGTAGCGCGCCTTGCGCTGTCGCTGTGGGGCTTCATGGCTGCGATCCCGCTTACGCGCCTGGACCGCATCGAAGAGCGGTTGCTCGACGATCGCCAGCGCGGGCACCTTTTCCCGCCTCCACGCCTCGGGCGGGTTCGCCCGTGACACCCGCTTGCCGGTGTCGGGGTCCTTCACCATTCGCACGCGGTTCCAGACGAGCACACCGGAATAAAGCTCGTTGATGAGGATCCCGTAGGCTCCAGACTCATTGATATTCAAAGCCAGAAGAGGACGGTTGCGGCGAGCGCGACGGCGGAGAGGAACACTTTC